>CAZOAG010000006.1:0-7674 GCA_964577805.1 uncultured Opitutales bacterium | reverse complement strand
GCTCGCCGTGTAGTTTTTCGCACTCACTAACGTCCAATGTTTCCAGTTTGGTGCAGTTAGTCACGTTCAGTCCTGTCAGGCTGCTGCAATTTGTAACGCTCAATTTTGTCAGTTCTTTGCATCAGCCCACATCCAATTCTGTCAAGCTTGTGCAAAATTACTAACGCTCAACTCACGTAGTTTTGCGAAATGTTTTAAGTCCAATTTAGTCATACAGTTGCAATTGGCTACGTCCAAACTTTCTACGTTGACCTTTTCGAATTCCACAAGAATTTTTTGTACCTCACTATTTGAAATATTTTTGTCAACAATTGAAAGTTTGTAATTACCATTGCCGATATCTTCGCATTCAATCAAGCCTTGATATTGTTGCATCAATGCAGCGACACTTACTTCTGCCTGCGCACTTCGTGACCGCAAACTTCTTATCACAGAAAACAATTGACAACCAGGATAAAGATACATCTAAACGCAGACGCAATGCTCAGTATGCATCTCATTGATAGTGTCTGATATTGAGGTTCAGACGCTCCATTATCATTATTTGGTTGTACGCCATTACGCATAAAACAACTTAATAAGTCAACTGCTCAAATTGTATGTCTTCTGCGAAAAACATCAATGCTTTTCTCTTGCAAATTGTTGATAGTCAATTACGTTCCACCATAGAATATCATGTTAAGGCATCTGAAACGGTCATTCTTTACTGGGTTAGTTTTAACATTGCCTATAGGGATTACTTTGTTTGTTGTTTGTTTATTATTACGATATGTTGGTGAGCCAGCCAGCAATGTTCTATTCTATTGGTTGGATTTGGACATCAGGAACAGCACACTAATCTGGTTGACGATAAATACGATTTCTATCGTGTTTGTTATACTGTCGATCATTGTCATTGGGGCGGTTTCAAAACTGGTACTTGGAAAATGGGCAATAGTTCTGACAGAACGATTTATCAATCATGTCCCGTTTGTTCGTAGTGTATACAAAAGTGTAAAACAAGTAGTTGATACATTCGGTGCCAATCATAAAGAAATATTCAGCAAGACTGTACTCATTGAATACCCTAAAGAAGATTGTTATGCTATAGCGTTTTTGACGAGTGAAGCAGAGGGTGAAGTTCAGGACAAAACAGGACAGTTCGTCGTCAATGTTTTTTTGCCAACTACACCAAACCCAACAAGTGGATTTTTATTGATGGTCCCAAAAGATAAGATCATTGATTTGGACATGTCAGTAGCTGATGGCATGAAATTGATAATTTCTGGTGGAGTTGTTGTTCCACCATATGAAAAAAAGAAAGGATAAATCATGGAGGATATGGAGAAATTGCTTCAGAGCATGACGCAAATGAAAGAAGGTATGGAAGCTATGCAAAAAGAGCTAGCATCATTTTCTCAACCATATGATGAAGATGGTGTTCATCTAGAAGTACAAGGGGATGGTATAATCAAGAACCTGACATTTAGCAAAGATACACCAGCTTCAGTAGTTGAAAAAGTGATAAATAATGCCAATGCGAAAGTAAAAGATTACATCACCAATAAGATGAATGCTATTACTCCAGCAGAATTGCGCGAAGCTAAATAATATGAACAACACGAACAAAAGCAAGACTTTTGTTTATGGAAGCGACGATTTCTTAGTGGATCGTCGTGCTCGCGTTATTTACAACCAATTATCATCTGGAATTGGTGAAATTTTTTTATGCGACCATACTTCAAAAACAATATTGGATACTATAAATAAAATCATCGATATTATAATAACACCATCGTTATTTTCTGAAGAAAATGTAATATGGATACGATCTGCAAATTTTCTTAATGGTATAACTTCTGACGTCGAAAAAAATGCAATTGATGAATTATTTAATGCAATAGCAAATATATCAGATCGTAAAATCATAGTCTCTGCATCGAATGTAGATAAACGTACACGTATATTTAAAACATTGATAAATGTTGCAGATGTTATTGATGTTGATGAAGAAAATAAAAACATATCACTTGCTACAATTATACGTGGATTTGCAAAAGAAAATAATGTAACTATAGACGATGATGCAATAGAACTATTACAAGATAAATGCGGAAATCATTATCGTGCATTAAAAAATGAAATAGACAAATTATCAGCATTCATTTGGAATCGCAAACAATCAATATCGCGTGATGATGTCATGTTATTGGTAGACGATTATGCATCAGACAATTTTTTTGAGCCAGTTGAACTGTTTTTTAGCGGTAAATTATCAGATTGTACGAGATCGATAGATGTTTACCTATTTGGAACACAAGAAATACGGCCATTAATCGCTGCACTACAATCTCGCAATCGTTTATTAATACAATTGAAATCATTGATACAGCAAAAATCATTCAATATTTCTGCTCATGGCATAAGAAAAAATGATATTGATCATGCTGCTCAATACTATCATATGGAAAATTTTGAAAAAAGTGGCTTTAATGTATTTTCACAAAATCCATGGTATTTGAGCAAATTAATACAAGAGGCAGTAAAATTTCCATTGCATAAATTACTGGCTTTACAAACAATGTTATGTGATGGTCTGCAAATGTGTATGAATCGACCAAACGATGTCTCAAATATTTTAAAAAACATTGCTTTGAAATTTGCACAATAAACAGCGGTATAAAATATTATTTATAATTGACATATTTACCTCCAAATTAACCATTGATTAAAATATGACAGGTGGAATTAAAAAATTATATACGCTATTATTTTGTGCGGTATTATTAACAGGATGTCAATTCACACCAAAAAAAGAAATTGTGCAATTGTCACCAAGTGATACTGTTGTTGCTGATGATGGTAGTGATGAATGTTTTTTAAATGAAAATTGTCATTATGTCGCTCGTGGTCTCGATGATCAAACGACAGAATATAATTATACACAAGCAGATGTTTTATCAACTATTTACTTCAATTTTGACTCCAGCATATTGATGCCATCATATCAACAACACATGATAGATGTTTCAAAAATTTTGGCAAAAAACCCTGATGTATCGGTCCTATTAGTCGGGCATTGTGACAAATTTGGCAAAGAACAATACAATTTAAGGCTAGGAAAATTGCGGTCAGAGTCTGTTCGTGATGCTTTATTGGAGCTTGGAATAGAACAGTCCCGCATAAAAACAGCATCATTGGGATCGTCAAGGGCTGACTGCAAAATTTGTCAAAAGACTGATGGCGCACGTGATAGACGATGCGATATTGTTCTACTGAAATGATATTTTATCAGGGTCATAGAATGTCGCTTTAAAATTTAACATTCCTAATAACCACCCGAGCGATGCGGCGGTATACAATATATGTTTAGCTGATTTGACCTTATCAAATGGAGCACAGAATACACAAGCGATCGGTCGCAAAATTATACTAATTATTTCTTTCAGTGTTCTTATTTCACGAGGAAATTTAAACCGTTTGGCAATAGCAACATCTGACATTCCATTTTCCATCCATCTGCGAAGAAGATAGTAAAATGTACACCGTTTTTTTGGAAATTTTTCTATAACAATAGCGTCAGGTGCTGAAAAAAATCTAGCACCTTTTAATTGTGCATCAAATGAAAATACAACATCTTCTCGTCCAGAGAATCCAAAAGAATTGTCAAATTGTAACCCCATATGGTCTGGATGAATGATTTTCGACGAGAACATGCAATTCCCTGTGCCAAGAAATTTTATTTGCTTATTACGTTCTTCTTTACAATTTTTCCAGATAGTTTTTATAAACTTGGAACTGTCTTGTTGTAATAATCTATAAACAGTTCCTGATACGCCATTACAATTATTTTCTTTATATGCTTTATGAAGCTCACTCAACCATTCTTGTGTGACTATTTCGTCATCGTCTACCATGGCAACAACGGTAGCTTCATGCAATAATGCATGTTTTAACAAACAATTTCTTGCATGACATAACCCAGTTTGTGCTTCATGCACATAATATGATTTAAATGGAAAATCATCATGATATGCATCAAAAATATATTTTGCATTACCATGTGGATTATTGTCTATTAATAATAATATACATTCTGCGTTCTCAGGAAGGATAATGTTAGACAGACTATCAAGTGCTTCTTTTAACTGTTCATTACGATTAAATGTACACAATCCTATTACAATTTTGTCGCGAATTGTCATGGTTTTGGATCTTTATTTGATTTTATAGTGCTTTTGCTAGAATCATCTTTATGTGACGATATAAAAATTTTCTCTGTATCTATTTTAGGAGGTACAAACCTTGTATTATTATCTGAAGTCACAAGAGAAACATTGGAATTCATATGTTTTTCGACAGATGCTTTCCATAAAATATCCTTTAATTCTTCATTATCTGGTGCAATGACTGTTGCTTCTTTTGCAATTTTAGCGGCACTGTCGAATATTTTTTCTGCCAAATACGATTTGGCAACGATGATTAAATCATCAACCTCATTTATAAGGTTTTCTTCATTTTCATATATAGCAACAACTAATTTATAATATTGTGCTTTGCTTGCTGCACGTATTATTTGCAACATTGCAAAATTGCTATTTTGAGCTATATTAAGAATATGACATGCATCATATAATGCCGCTCTATAATCTTTTAATGCATTATGTATTAATAATTTTAATGAAAAATAAATGAATTGCGCTATTTTTATCGCCTTATTTACATTCGATTGTGTTTGTAATTTGAACAACAATTTCCATGCAGCAACATGCTGCGGGTCGATTGTTATTGCTTCTTGACACAAAAACTTAGCATATGCTACATTGCCTTCTTGAAGCGCTTGTTTGGCACGTGTCAAGACATAGTCTTCGCATTCAGACTGGAGCTCTTCTGTCATAATATTACATTAAAGATGCAGAAATTCCATTTTCTGATAATCTATCAATAATAGTGTCGCTCAAATTTTTCCAACAATGATCAATGGCACTTTTTTCTTGTGCCTCTATCAATGCACGCAATTTTGGCTCAGTACCAGAATATCTTACTACAATTCTATGCGGAGAAGGCAGTTGATCATCAATTTTTGCAATATCATCTTGCAATCCAGGAATCTTTTCAAGAGGTATCTTTTTATCCACGATTATATTAAAAGTTTTTTGCGGCAACAATGCAAACTTTCTTCTCAGAGAAGAAAGTTTTTGGCCAGATGTTAGAAGCAATTTTAATATGAACAATGTTGCTGTTATTCCATCACCAATTGGTGAAAATTGTCGAAATATCAAATGCCCAGAATTTTCTCCTCCGAACCAAACATTATGTTGTTTCATCGTTTGATAAACATTCCGATCACCAATATCACATCGTATGACATTTCCACCGAGCTGTTTAATATAATTGTCTAATGCCAAGTTGCTTTGATGAGTGACAACAATTGATTTGTTTGGCAAAAGATCATTTCGTATCATATATTCTGCCAATATTCCGATTAAGATATCGCCATCGATTTTTTCACCATTTTCATCGAATACAATTACACGATCCCCATCTCCGTCATACGAAAACCCGACACATACACCACATCCTTGTATAAATTTTGACATATTATCAGGATATTCGCTTCCACATTGTTCATTGATATTTGTTCCATTCGGTGTGTTGCCAATGTGTTTAATGACAGCATTATATGATTGTAATATTTCTTTAACAACATGTGATGTTGCACCATTTGCAGAATCAATGGCAATTTTTATTCCATTCAAAGCATTTGCTAATAAAAAATTATTATATTTCTGTTGATATATTTTTTTTGCATCATCGTGATATTCTATCACTGAAGATTGAGTGACATTTTCAGCACTGTTATTATCGATAATGTCTTCAATTTCTTGTTCCTTTTCTGTCGTTAGTTTTTCGCCATGACTGTTAAAAAACTTTATTCCATTATCTGTATATTTATTATGAGATGCTGTTATTGCTGCACCAAGATCGCACGACTCTTTTATTACTACTTCGGCAATTGCAGGTGTTGGCAACACTCCGCAATCTATAACGCTTACATTTGATGACAATCCATTAATAAATGCATTTAATAAATCTTGTCCGCTATATCTTGTATCTCTTCCTATCGCGATTTTGTATGCAGACTTACTATATTTTCTGTTCAAATATTTCTCAACAGAACTTCCAAGATTTTTAAAAAATTTTTCTGATATAAAATCTGTTCCGAAACGTCCACGAATACCATCAGTGCCGAAATACTTCATATTGATACAAATACGGTATTACCATTTAGAAAAAAGATAAGTTTTTTAAAGAAAAAATGAGCACATTGCCATGATGATTTCAGACATTTTTTATGATGTTATAAAAATGCTTGATTTGCCAAAAATTATTTTTTGTGTAATTACCATTGGTGTGATGCGCCACTAGCTCAATTGGATAGAGCGTCTGACTACGGATCAGAAGGTTGCGGGTTCGACTCCTGCGTGGCGTGCCATTTTTGTTTTATCGTCGGGGCCGTAGCTCAGTTGGAAGAGCACCACAATGGCATTGTGGGGGTCGTCGGTTCGATCCCGATCGGCTCCACCATGTTTTTTGTTGTGGCAAAGCTAAGTGATTATTGTTTTGTGCGTTTATTGAATGTGGCACTATGTAGTCTTATTCAGTAGTATATGTTAAAATTAAGTCTATTTCAGGAAGCTGTGAAAATGACAAATTGTCTATTGCGCTAATGTTTAGCACTTTATTGCATATTATTGTTCAAATTTCATGTACACTAACATAACATTCGATCGCCAATATAATGATATTAAAAATTTTGCAAAAAATAAAAAAGCATTGACTTCTGATTGTCGATATGCCATTGTCATGCATAACAAGATTAGGATTATGAATGTTATAAGAAATGATAGTGGTGTACAACCAGAAGTAACGACAAATAATGATGATCAAGTCATTGAATTTGATATAAATCAGCAAATTGTTGGTGTTGCGAATGAAAACAATTTACCAGTTAATCAAGGCGCCATTAATGATATGCCACTTGACCAACGAAGATTAGAGCAACCTGATCAAAATCCTGTTGTTAATGTTGGTGCATTGATACGGCAATATCAAGACTTGATTGAATGCAAATATATTTGTGGTGGTAAGTACGAACTTACGCTTTATGGCGGAGGCATTTCAAACGAAAAGGCACAAGAAATCCTTGAGGCATTCAAAGATGTCAACATAAGTAAGTTAAAAGTAGACAGTTGCGACGAACTAACAGAATTGCCAATCCAAGGCCTTACGAGCCTAACGAGGTTGGAAGTAAGCAATTGCAACAAACTAACAGCATTGCCAATACAAGATCTTACGAGCCTAACGAGGTTGGTAGTAAGCAATTGCAACAAACTAACAGCATTGCCAATCGAAAATCTTACGAGCCTAACGAGGTTGGGAGTATGTGATTGCGACGAATTAACAGCATTGCCAATCCAAGGCCTTACGAGCCTAGAGAATTTGGAAGTAAATCGTTGCAGCGAACTAACAGCATTGCCAATCCAAGGCCTTACGAGCCTAGAGAGTTTGGAAGTAATCAATTGCAACAAACTAACAGCATTGCCAATCCAAGGCCTTACGAGCCTAACGAGTTTGGTAGTAAGCAATTGCAACAAACTAACAGCATTGCCAATCCAAGGCCTTACGAGCCTA
>CAZOAG010000005.1:52824-55058 GCA_964577805.1 uncultured Opitutales bacterium | reverse complement strand
AGGGTCCTGAAATCGCCGAGGGTCCTGAAATCGCCGAGGGTCCTGAAATCGCCGAGGGTCCTGAAATCGCCGAGGGTCCTGAAATCGCCGAGGGTCCTGAAATCGCCGAGGGTCCTGAAATCGCCGAGGGTCCTGAAATCGCCGAGGGTCCTGAAATCGCCGAGGGTCCTGAAATCGCCGAAAAAAGATGAAAGAGACAAGAATTAAAAAACGGAAAGGCCCCCGACAGAACGTATGTGCTACCGAGGGCTGGATGGGATTGGGATGGGAGAAATTCTATTAGAAGATATACTTTGCTACTGCCTTCTTATGGCGGTTAGCATTGTTGGCATGAATAATACGTTTTTTGGCGGCTTTATCTAGGGCAGAAACATATTCAATCGCAATATCCTTGACAGCATCAGTACCAGCAGCGGCTATTACCTTCTTGGCCAATGTCTTTAACTCACTACGAATTGCTACATTGCGGGATGTACGCTTCTGTGTTTGAGCAATTGATTTTAAAGCTGCCTTTTTATTCGCCATCTATCTCTCCTATGAAAATAACAAGCAGTCTTCTAGTTCATTTCATAAATGCTGTCAAGTAAATATTGTTGATAAAAATGTACTTTTAAATGTTGCGAGACAAGATAATTGTAGTAGCTATAATCAAGATTATTGGTGATGTCCTGTCAAAGCGTGGCAGCATGCAACTGCCATAGCATCACTTTCATCGAATGATACAGATGCTGAGCATTTTAAAATAGAACATACAGTACGTTGTACTTGTTCTTTCGATGCACGGCCGATTCCAGTGACAGCTTGTTTAATCCTCAAAGGAGCATATTCTGATATAAAAATATGTTGTTTCGCGATGGCAGCGATAGCTGCCCCTTTGGCAGCCCCTAAAATATGTGATGTTTTTACATTTTGTACATATATTGTCTGTTCAATCGCTGCTGCATCAATGTGATATTTTGTCACGACATTATCAATTGTTGTAAAAATTTTTTCTATACATTCAAAAAATGACATTTTCGACGGGCAGGTTATTCGCTGTGACGTTAATAATTTTATTTTATTGCTCGTATTATCAATGATAGCTAGGCCAGTTCCACGCAGGCTTGGATCTATCCCGAGAATGATACCTTTTACGCCACGGATTGCTTGAATATGTTGCTGCTTATTTGAAGTATGATAACATGTATTTGTCAATTTTTCTGTCCATAACTGACGTGCATTTTTCATAGAATCGGTATATGACAAAAATATTATTATATACCAATGTTATTTTTAGTGTTGTATGTTATACCAACGATATTTTATAAAAACATCGGCGAAAAATTTACCGATATATCTTTTGTAGTGAAATAAGACCCAAGTCGTTAGCATTTTCAAGAATCAGTTTTAAGGATTCAATATATTGGCTAAAAATTTTTTCATAATATTTGATGTACTTGAGATTTTTTCTGCGATTGAATTGGTGGTGATTGAGTCATTTTCAAACATCGCTTCGAAATGGATACCACATAAAATAGCTGTTCAGTTGCCGTATTTGCAGTTAATGACTGCAGGCATATTTTTCTGTGTCGACGTATTCTGCCAATACTGCTACATCGTCGGTATCGATTCCATCGAGTATGAATGTTGATCCGCCATTATAATAAGCATAAAATATGCTTCCATCGATAGATGATCGAATTTTTGCAGCACTGGCGTCTTCGTCGCTGTTGTATACATATTGCTTTAACATCGGTCCACGAGCAACACCTGGGAAAAATCCCAATTCTCTATCTTCGCAAATTTCTAGTTCTGTCCCTTTAGCAAATTCAATTTTTTGACATCCGAAATATCCTCCAGCGCAAATGCCAATGTATGTCCCGCCATTTTTAACGAATTTTTTTATATTATCACATCCCGTTCCTTTTAAATTCTTATGATATTGGCGGTCAGCCCATCCGTGGATTATGAGCGTGTTATATTGATAAATCCAGGCAGTGTCGTTAATCAAGAAATCAGCATCTACGGCACTCACATCATCTCCTCGATTTTTAAAAAATGTCAATGTCCATTGCAAGCCAGTCTGATCAACGCCTTCGTCATTGTATACTAACACATTACTTCCAAACATTGAACAATGTATTAATGAAATTAATAATAGTAAAAATAATTTCATCATATTGATGATATATTTTTATTTTTTTACAAAAATTCAGTATAATAGTATTCAAAGCTTTGGTTGGAGTTCCCTGGGA
>CAZOAG010000005.1:34681-52724 GCA_964577805.1 uncultured Opitutales bacterium | reverse complement strand
GAGTTGGAGTTCCCTGGGAGAGTTGGAGTTCCCTGGGAGAGTTGGAGTTCCCTGGGAGAGTTGGAGTTCCCTGGATGGGGGCTATGTAACTATTTAATTACAGTGTTTTGTTTGCCATGCAATGCTGGTGTTATAAGTTATCGTTTGCATGCCGATTTTGTATTTTGAAAGATTTAACCTGCGTGATGTAAATGTTTCCAAAAAAATTTTCATTATTTTTAATATGAGGATCATACGTGCTATATCGCTATAATAAAAGCACAGAGTAGGTTATTCACATCACATAGTGAATAACTTGTGAACTTATTCTCCTTGATTTATAAGAATTTTTCTCAAGTTAAGTGTGCGTTATGCAAAAATGTTGTGTTTGAGAATTTTGTTCGGTGAATGCGCCAACCCTTTTAAATACAGCGATTTATTGGTGTAACTTATCGCGGCCAATGTGGTTTTATATCATCAAATTAATGCCATGAAATTTTGCTGGTATTATTGGTGTAAATATGCACATAGGGTTGTGAATAACTTGTTAATAATTACAGCATGGATACGCAGAATGGTATAGTGTCAAAGCTATGGGAATCAGTACGTGCAGATTTTGCACATACATTTCCGCCGGATATTTACCGTTCATGGTTTGAGCCATTGTACGTTGTTTCAGAGACTGATAATTCGATTGTTTTTGGAGTTGTTAATGATTTTACAGCGATTTGGTTGCAAGAAAATTATATTGATGTATTGTCAAAACGATTATTGTTAGAGGCTGGACATCCAGTATCGGTATCGTTTCAGGTACAAGCACGGCATGATAATATTCCTCATCAGAATACACCGTCTCATGCGAAAACATTTGTACAGCGTAGGCAAGAGGAACAGCAAGAACGTACAGCAATACACTTAAACAAACAGAATACATTCGATAATTTTGTTGTTGGATCAGGGAATCAAATGGCACATGCGGCATGTATGGCAGTAGCTAGTATGCCTGGCCGGGCGTATAATCCATTATTTATTTATGGTGATACTGGATTGGGAAAAACTCACTTAATGCAAGCAGTCGCACATCATGTTCTTAGTCAGTCGAAACGTGCCAATGTAGTATATACGTCGACAGAGAGGTTTACTAATGAATTTATTGCAGAGTTGCAGAAAAATAATCTGGGAGAATTTCGCAAAAAATATCGTAATGTTGATGTCTTATTGATCGACGATGTACATTTTCTTTCAGGAAAAGAACGTATACAAGAAGAATTTTTCCACACATTTAATGAATTATTTGAATCACAAAAACAAATAATTTTAAGCAGTGATCGTCCAGCGTCTGAAATTGCAAAATTGGAAAGCAGGTTAGTCTCACGGTTTCAATGGGGATTGGTGACGGATATTCAAGCACCAGATCTAGAAACACGCATGGCGATATTGGATAAAAAAGCAGCTGCAATGAATCTTGTTCTTCCGCATGATGTAATAGAACGATTGGCCAATAAAGTCTCACGAAATGTCAGAAAATTAGAGGGTGCATTAAATCGCATTGCAAGTTATGTCTCATTGACACATGCACCGATCAATACTGATTTAATAGAGCACATTTTACATGATTTATTTGCTGAAGAACAGACGATAGAAATTACTATTGAAATGATACAACAGAAAATATGTTCTCATTTCAGGTTGACTATGGAAGATATTACTGGTAAAAAACGGCCGGCTAATATTGCTTTTCCACGACAGATTGCAATGTATCTATGTCGATTATTGACAACGCGATCATTGTCGGAGATAGGAAATTGTTTTGGTGGACGTGACCACGGTACGGTAATTCATGCGTGCAAGGCAGTAGAAAACTCAATGGAACAAGATTCCGCGATCAAGAGAACAGTAGAATCTTTGCAAGCGATGATACAACAGAGCACACGGTAAAGGTCTGTCATACAATCTTTATTAGTTGTTAACGACGTTGTCTCTTTAGTGTGCTATGATTATGTGTATATTTTTATGCGATCTTGATATGTTCAAAAATGAATTAAAAAATTTTGCTAGCTTTTAATATCTACGATTATGGATGATTGCAATTGTTTTAGCGCTTTTACAATAATAGTTGATCAGTGTAATAATGTGTGATTGGTTTGCATTAGTGCTATTATAGAATATAATTATTGATAGAAAATATTTGCTTGCGAAATGATATATTCAGTATTGTTTGACGAATTGAGAGGTATGACGTTAGTAAGTATTTTTGTTGCGATAGCATTATTGGGATCGTTTTATAATGCTACATTGCGTATGAAGTTAAGTTATGTGTTATGGATGGTAAGTAATGTCTGCTTATGTATTCATAATTTTTTGATAAAAGAATATTCACAAGCATTTTTATTCGGGGCATATTTAATAACATCTATAATTGGAATAAAAAATACGTGGTACGATAAGTCATGGTTTGGACGACGAGAGTAATAAAATACAATATTTTTCTTTTTTAATACTGTTGACCGGACAATATATATTTTTTACGAAATTTTATGATAATTTTGTAGAAAATATATTGTCAGAATATCGTTTTGTTGCTTTATTATAAGTCTTTTCTAATTTTTATTGCGCAAGATCAACAAATTGTTTACAATATCTTCTTCTTATGAATAGAATTACAATCTTAAAAAAACAGCAAATGCAACGTGTTGCACAGCAACAGAACCAGAAAAAAATAACACAAGAACCGTCTAAGAAAGTACAAGCGACGAAACCAGAGATGTCATGTCCTCAATCGAAAGTGGCAGAAACATCATTAACAAATCGTACAGTAGGTGTGCAAAAGCAGCTAGTACGAAATACAATTAATCAGCACCGTGTTTTCCGTGATGCTAGTGGAGATGGTCGTAATAATTGTGGATTTAATGCCATTCGTGTACAAATCCCAATAAAAGCAGATGGGGAAAAATATTCTGCACAGGAATTGAGAGATATCGTTGGTGCGAAGGGAAGTACACAATTTGATACTGATACACACATGGCACCGTTGTTACGGCATATCAAACAGCCATTGATGATGTTTGTTGAGCATGGAAAGGATATGACAATACAAGTATTTGCTGCACATAAGGATGATCTTTGTGCAACATTGGACATAAAACAGTCAGAACATGTAGTATTATGGAAAAATAGTACTGTCGCGGAACAAGAAATTCGAGATATTATGTGGCAATATTCTGACGTAAAAGATCAAGATGCTACTGTAGCAGAGGTATTGAGTGGACTTGTTAAGAATAAAGATGTAATCTGCGTAAAACATATACCTGGCCATTATCAGTCATATATCCATAAAACAATGGCGTAAATTTCGATTATATTGCATATTAAAAAGAAAAACAGCTGTAAAATATACAGCTGCTTTTTTAGATTATTTTATGAATATATCAACTATGTGTTTTATTAACTATTGATATCGTCTATTTTTATAGACTCATCAAAGTCAAAATTTGCAAAGACATTACGGACATCATCGAGATCTTCCAATTTATCAATTGTTTTTAATATTTTATCTGCTGTTTCTTGATCTGATATCGGTACTAATATGCTAGGAATATATGCTAATTCCGATGACAAACATTTAATATTGGCAGTTTCGAATGCTTGCTGTACTGAATAAAATGATGCTATAGGACATAATACTTCAAAATCATCATCTTCCGTTTTAATATCTTCTGCGCCAGCTTCTAATGCGATCTCCATCAATCGATCTTCGGTTACAGCATCTTTCGATATAAAAATTTGTCCCATGCGTTGAAAATTGAACATTAAAGCACCAGGTGATGCTAAATTTCCACCACATTTGGTCAATGTGCTACGAACATCACTAGCAGCACGGTTTTTATTATCAGTAGTGACTTCAATTATAAGGCCAACACCACCGACAGCATATGCTTCATATGTTATTTCTTCAATAGACAACCCTGGCAATTCACCAGTTCCTTTTTGAATAGCTTTTTTGATATTGTCGGATGGCATGTTTACTTCTTTCGCCTTTAAAATTACCATGCGCAATTTAGCATTAAAATTCGGATCACCACCACCATCACGCGCAGCTAAAGAAATATCTTTGCTCAATGTGCTAAATATTTTTCCTCGTTTGGCGTCAACTGCTGCTTTATGTCGTTTTGTTGTTGCCCATTTACTATGCCCTGACATTTTTCTTATCTCCGTTTTTTCGTGGTTTTGTATTTTTTGTATGTTTCGTTACTTTAGAAATGGAATCTTCTATTATTGTTAATGGTTCATGCTTTCTTACCACAATCCATTGTTGAATGATAGTTAATAAATTTTGAACAGTCCAATATAATACCAGTCCTGACGGGAATTGATAACAACATAATAAAAATATCGCTGGCATCAGTTTGAACATTAATTTTTGAGATTTATCAGCAGTTGGCATTGGTGTCATATGCATCTGCCAGAACATTGTTATTCCCATGATTATCGGTAATAAATTAATTTGGAAATGTCCGATATGACCAATTGTATCTGGCATGGATAAATCTTGTATCCATAAAAAATGTGCAAATCGTAGATCAGATGCTGTACGCAACATATAGTACAATCCAAAGAATATTGGTATTTGTATAAAAATTGGTAAACATCCAGCTGCAGGATTTATACTATTTGCTTTAAATAATTTCAATGTTTCTGCTTGCAGCTTTTGTGGGTTATTTTTGTACTTTTCTTTTAATATTTTTAATGGCTGTTGTACAGCTGCCATTTTTTTGGATGATCGTACTTGTGCATTTGTCAACGGCCATAATAATAATTTTACCAATGTTGTAAGAACAATGATTGTCCATCCCCAGTTAGGAATGACAGCATGTATTTTCAGCATCAATCTCAATAACAGTTCACTGATCGCGCCAAAAAATCCAAATTGCATGACTCGACCTTGTTCGTTGTGCATGGATGACAATCGAGAAAAGTTTTTTGGCCCGATGTACATGTCCGATGTTATTGTTATTTTTTCACCAGGCATAAGAATGTCCGGTTCGAACAATAGTGCACCAGCAATCCCATCGATTTCTTTATTATTATCATCTAATAGTGTTACAGGAAATGATACACAACCATCAGCAGGAGATCGTGGAGTAAAAACAGTAGCGAAGAATTGATTTTTTATCGCTCCCCATTGTGTTGGTTCATGAGAAACAATATATTCTTTTGCCTCCCGTTTCCCCATTCCGAAAATACCATTACGTGCTTTGAAATCTGGACTGGAAACAAAGTGGTCCTTATTTCCGTTAAAGTATCCGAAGCTCAAATGTTCTCCCAATATATCACTTTTTGATGCTGGCATTGTTCCAAGCAGTATATAAATATCACCGAATGATAATTTATTCGATGAGACATTTTCTATTGTTGTTGTATGAGATATTACATACCCATCAGTTGTAGTGCTGTCATGTTGTGGGATGCTATATTCTCGGGTTACAACATATCCTTCTGGAAATTTTTTGGAAAAGATGACACGGTTATCATCTTTTGCTATGATATCAAATATTACCGGCTGTTGGAACTTTTTAACATCCCATTTCCCTGTAGCATATGCTAGTGCATTCATATTGCTGCCATCGTTGAATACGATCGGTTGGTCAGAATCTTGATGTGCTGGATATTTTTTTAAAGCAGCATTGTGGATTGTTCCACCAGCATTTGAGAGCGAGATGTCAATTACATCATTGTACAGGTTTATGATTGTTGCTTCTTGTTTTTGTTCTGATGATATTTCATGCCCTAATGTTGCAGGTTGTTGTATTTCATGTTCCTGATTCTCAGACAATACAATATTATTGGCAGTAGTTTTAAAAGATTCCTGTTGTCGCTGCCCGATATTGAACATTAAAAATATGGCGCAAACAATGAGTAATACGCCAATTATTTGATTTCTATCTTTCACAATTTATTGCAAAGATTCTTGCTTGTAGAAAATTTGCAAGCACAAAAGAATAATCACAACATTACGCGCGATAATAATATAATCTAACATTATTTTTGTAAATGATCAGATATTACGAGAATCATCTTTATCTTTTACAGTATATCCAGAATCTTGTCGTTGATGGTTGATAGCATTTTTTTTGCAATATATTTCGTAAATATCATCTGCTGTCATTCCTAATACTTGTGCAATTGACACTAAGAAATGTATCATGTCGATCACTTCAACACGAGCATTCTGTTCATCAAACTTTTGATATTTTGCCCACCATTTCCACGGTACAGAATCGATCAATTCAGATGTTTCTTGTTGCAGTGCACGAGCATAATTCAATATCCACTTTATTTTTTCTTCGTCTGTAAGATTTTTTGCAGATACTCCGATACGATCATTCAGCGCTGCTTGCATTTCAAAAATTTTATCCAACTTATCCATTGTGTTTAATAGCTGATAGAACAGGTATGTCATGTACGAGAAAACGCAAGCATTTCCTTGAAAATCGAACAACAGGTATTGAAAGAGAATTGCATATTTTATGTATGTAAAACGAATATCATACGTCTAACATAAATACACCACAGCTTACCAATAGTATTTATCCAGTTATATGAACGCGGCGACCGAACATGCTTATTTGCAAATCAATCGCTCAAATACGATTTATGTAAAAATTCCGCTACTTGTTGTTCTAATTGTGATTATCTTCCGTCCTCCAATTTGGATAAAAATAAGTTGCCATACTGCGCATGATTTCAGACGGAACATATCTAACTGAATGATCATGAAACGATCCGCACATTTCTTCTGCTTGTTGTGGTGTCATTTCGCGTTGTATTGGAATTGGCTGTGTTTCTGTTAGCGGTGGTGTTGTTGTCTGGCTGGCAATATGTTGTTGTGGAAAAGAGTTCTGTGATATTTCGTTCATCAATATTGTTTCCCCAATTTTCGTGCGAAGCTAGATATGATATCATGTCAGTCAAATGAAAATGATGCTATTTTTGGAAAATGTGCATATAATCATTTCGGTAAAAAATTATTAAATAATGCAATTAAATCATGAACCAAGCAACTTGCTTCATTCAGACGAAGATGAACTGTCGAGTTGATCATAGTCGTGGTTTTGTTGATCAATATCATTGATAAACAATGTAGACAATTCTTTCTTTTGCTTTGGTTTATTGTCATCTTCGTTATCGTCATCTAATTGTTTATCGGACACTTCTTGCCCTTTTCCTAATTGCTGTTGTTTGATATCTAAGTTTTGTTGGTGTATTTTTGGATGATCTGCAAGTTCATCTTTATAGTCTGACTTCCAAGAGTTTTCGAAAAATGTTTCAAATGTTGGAAGCTTTGGTGATGCAATATTCTGAATTGATGTTCTTGGCGTTGAATGATAGTCTGCGTAGTCATCATTGCCATTATTTAGTCTCGTTTTGGGCGTTGAAATATTTTGTGGCGCACAATTTTGATCTTCTGGGGATGTATTTGGTGGTGGAATATTAAATGGATTATAACTTAGGTCATCACATGCCCTTATTGGAGTTGGAATATATATTTGCATATCAGTATTTGGATCATGCATTACTTTGAGCGTTTCTTCGGAAGAATATGGTAATGATTTCGACAAAGACGAAAGATGGCTTGATTGATGATCTTGGCCTTTGTTGTTGTAGTTAATATTTTTGACGTATGCTTCGTTTTCTATGTCATTATTTTTTATTTCTTCATTTGCGATCATTTCATCTGCTGATGTGTCGGCTGCTGGAATGTTCATTACATGCAATTGACGGGAGTCGAGAGATTGTTCATCTAACGATGGTTTTATTGCAACTCCTATCTGTTTTACATTCTTTGAAGTAGAAATGGTAATGTCTGGCTTAGTATTGCAACGACCTTGATCGTCTTTGAAGTACATTTTAATGACAGTACCGTTATGTGTTTTTCGCGTAACATCAACGCGTGTACTCCTATCCATGATATTGGCTGACGAGTAAAATAACGCAGCCATTTGTCAACATTTTTACAATTCAATGGCATTGCCATTTTCTACATCGTTGTACCATTTTAATGATCGATAGCGTCTGTATAACAAGAAGGCGTAACAGATCATTCGTACAATAGAGAGTGCGTATAGTATGGAGACGGAGGTTAAATGTCCGCAGCAGAACAGTGATAATACAGGAATGACGACCAATCCCCATAATAATGCCAAGTTAATGATGTTAGGGTAACGTGTGTCACCACCAGACATTAAAATTCCTAGTGGAATGGCACATAATGAATCAATGATCATGCAAATAAATTGTAAGCGCAACACTATGCGCATTTCTGGATAGAGATGACTTAGGTCGTCTTTCAATGCTCCTACTAACGACAATATTTTGTTCGGATCAATCAAGAAAGGAAGCATGGTGATACTACAAAGGGCAATGACAATCCATATTTGTTTGCGGAAAATAGTGTAGATTGATCGCAAGTTGCGCTGCCCAATGAAATTTGCTGATAGGGCAGCAGAGCCTTTGGACATCCCTGCACAGATAAAAATGAAAAAAGAGTATATATTGAGTGCCACACCATGAATTGTGACTAGGTCCTTTGAAGCATGTCCCAAAGCGGCATATATTAAATACCATGCTATAAGTTCGACGAATTTTCCAATTGCTAATGGAGACCCAATTCGAACAGCTTGCATAAACAATGGCTTGTTAAAATGATAATTTTTGTGAGTAGCGTATTGTGTACGATTTTGACGGTTCCAAAATACGCATGCAAAAATAATTACTTGCGCTGCCTGAGAAACAACAGTTGCGATTGCTGCTCCTTGGCACCCCAAGCTAGGAATAATATTTTTATATCCAAATACGAAAACAACATCTAAAATAAGATTAATAATATTGCCGATTATTACTACATTGGTTACAAAAGCACTATTGCCACGGCCAACAAAAAAGCCAGAAAATGTAACAATTAAACATGATAGCCAACAAAAATATGTCAGCAGTCGTTGATACGGAACTGCTTCATCCAAATAATATGATGGTATTAAATTGATGACGTCGGCAAAATATCCTATTGGAAGCAATACTATACCAGCGCCGATAGAAAAATAAATCATTTGCCAGACTGGTATCGCAATTTTGTTGTTTTGTGCGCTTCCATTAAATTGACCGACAAAAATTTCAGTAGTGTATGCAATACTTCCTAAGACAAACGAAAAAATGCCAACTAAATTGCCTGCAATCATCGCTGCATTCATAGAATCAATAGAATAATATGCTAGAACACAACGGTCTACAAAGAGCATAGCTCCAGATGACAGTGCTGACAGCATTAATGGCAATGTTATACGCAATATGCAAGATAATGAACTGTTGATATTTGGTTGCTGTTTTACAGTATTCATATTGATGTTATTATTGTCTTGGTCCCAAACACGATAGAATATACAAAAATGGCAATAGTCAAATGTGTTTTTACATTTGGCAATAAATTGTTTAGGTGCGATTGTAATAAAATGTCACAAAACCATTGTAGAATATAAGGGAGATGTAGACCAAAACATTATGCAAAATAGTTGACTATAACCACGTGGACGCAACAGACTGTTTGTCAACATTTTTACAATTTGATAGCATTCCCATTTTCTACATCATTGTACCATTTTAATGATCGATAACGCCTGTATACAATGATTGCAAATAACGTCATGTTAATATTGCATAATGCATGCGGTATGACGACAGAGTTGAGATGTCCGCAAAAGAACAATGATAATACTGGGATGACAACGAACATCCATAATAATGCCAAATTGATGATGTTAGGATAGCGTGTATCACCACCGGACATCAAAATTCCTAAAGGAATAGCACATAATGTTTCTATCACTATACAAATGAATTGTAGTCGTAATACCATGAACAATTGTGAGTATAAATAAGTAAGGTCATTATTTAATGTACCGACCAATGATAATATTTTATCTGGAAAAATTAATAATGGTAGGACAAGACAACTACAAAGAATGGCTACTATCCATATAAGTTTTCGAAAAAGATCATGGATGGCAGTAAGGTCGCGTTGGCCAATAAAATTTGATGACAAAGCTGCCGACCCTTTTGTTATTCCGTCGCAGATAAAAATAAAAAAACAATATATTGTCACCGCGATACCATGTATCGTTGCGAGATCTTTCGAAACATGGCTCAAAGCAGCGTATACCAAATACCATGCAAATAGTTCTATGCTCTTACCAATCGCTAATGGGCTGCCAATATGAATACATTGAAAAAATATTTTTTTATTAAAATGGTAGTTTTTATGCGTAGAATATCGTGTACGATTATATCGGTTCCAAAATGCAATGGCTAAAATGATCGCTTGTGCCGCTTCGGAAATGACAGTAGCGATAGCAGCACCACGACATCCCATCATAGGAATAATATTCTTATATCCAAATACCAATAAAATGTCTAAAAATACATTTAAAACATTTCCTATAATTACAACATGTGTGATGAAACTTGTCTTTCCGCGGCCGACAAAAAATCCTGTAAATGCAGCGACTAAACATGGTAGCCAACAGAAATATGTCAATATGCGTTGATATGGCACTCCATCTGACTCGTAATATGGCGGGATCAAATTAATAATATCAGAAAAATATCCTATTGGAATAAAGATAATTAGCGAAATTATGGAAAAATATATCATCTGCCAGATTGGAGCAGCGATTTTTTCATCGTGATTTCCTCCATTATATTGCCCTACAAAGATCTCAGTCGTCCCAGCGATCGACATCAATAATAATGTAAAAATACCAGCGAGATTTCCTCCCATCATCGCTGCATTCATCGAATCAATGGAATAATATGCCAGTACGAACCGGTCGATAAGAAACATTAAATTCGTCGACAATGATGATAATATTAATGGTAAGATTATACGAAAAATGCTAGAGAACGAACTGTTTATAGTCTGTTGTTGTGCAAGTTTCATATTTTCATCAATGCTGATAGAATAGTATCAAACATAAGAACATGAAACGGTCAATCGGTTTTTTATTATGAAAAACATTAAAATATACTATCATAAGATATCGCGGAGAAAATCGAATATCATGATTGTTCGATACGAACATCAATCACCTGGCCAGTAAAATCTTGTAATAATGTATTGATAGTATGTTTCGCGACAACATCAGGTGACAATAATGTATTTTGTGGTTCTTCTCCGAATGCATTGGTTCGCATATCTGTAGCAGTTCGTTGTGGAACTATAACATTGACACGAATTTTATCACATGACCATTCATCAGACATTGCTTGTGCGAAATTTACTACAGCAGATTTTGTAGAAGAATATATTGCTAATTTTGCACGGCCATGAGTATAAGAACTTGATGCAAATAATATTAAACATCCATTTGAAGATTTTAAAAAATCATATCCGGATTTGGCAACATTGATAGTTCCGATATAATTTGTCATGATCATATCAGAAATCATTGCATCGGACTGTTGCATAAAATCACAGTGGTCCAATATTCCAGCACAGTTGATAATATAATCAATATGACCTGTCTGTTGATAAATACTATCAAATGCATTTTTTAATGTTTGTGGTTGTGTTACATCCACTCCTGTCGACCGAGATAAACTATATGTTGTCGTCCCATATGTACGTGATTGTTCAACAATAGATTTTCCAATGCCGCGAGTACCACCAATGACAACAATGACCTTATTTTCTAATAATGAGAAATCATATGACTGTTGTTTTGTCTGTCGTGTTTGAAACAATTTATCAGCAATGTCTATGTCAATAGGATATGTCACTTTAATATTTGCTGGATTTCCCTCGACGATATAAATCGGTGATAGTTTAAAATGATGTACTATCCCGCAATCATCTGTAAATGGTATTTCCGGATGATTACATGCCATTTGATGTGCTTTTTTAATAATTTTTAAAGAGAACCCTTGTGGTGTCTGCCCACGGAAATAATATTTTCGTTCCGGGATATCAGTTATTATCATTTGATCATTTGCTTTGACTATTGTGTCAGAAGCAGGGATTGCTACATCAACAGCATCATTGTGTAATAATGCATCCAAACATCGTGATATTGTTGCTTGATCGATCAATGGCCGTACAGCATCATGGATCAATATATATGCATCATCATCAAGGATCGATTTGATACCATTATATGCGCTTTCTTGTCGTGTTGAACCACCTGGAATAATGGTATATAATTTTTTATAATTATTTGGTCGTAATAGTTCTATTGTTTTTTCGAGATCTGATGGCCGTGTGACAACAATAATATCATCGATCAATGGATGATGTTCAAATGCATCAATAGAATGTTCTAATAATGTTTTTCCTGATATTTTTAGAAATTGTTTTGGTGTATCATTTGCGAATCGTTCTCCCTTTCCAGATGCCAATATTATTGCATATCGTTTCATTCTATCCCCAATTTTTCGGCAAGATAATCAATTGCTCGTTGACTGCTAGATTTTTCTTGACGGTCAAATATTGATAATGCGATTTTTTCTCGAAGATGATGCATGTCATCATTGCCATTAATTAATACATGTGAAAATAGTCGTTCTAATTCTGCATTATTATGAATTTGATAATATGTATTAATTATATTTTGTCCGAATTTATTGAATGGGACTGCTTGGGAATCATTTCGTAGATGGAACACTGGTTTTTTTGTCGGTAAATAATCTGCAAGGAATGATATACAATCAGTGATTAAAGCATCAGATGTCAAAAATAAATCACGGTAATCAATATCAGAAAATACACTGCCATATTGTTCCCAATTGTTGTAATATTCATCAACATCATCCTTCGACATCATATTTGACATGATGAGTTGTTGTTTGAATGTAGGATGTGGCTTGAATATCCATGTTGTTTGTGGATACATGCTAGCTAATTGCTGCAAAAATATTCCGTTTTGTTGGAATGTTGCTGTGCGATGTGTATTGTCGAATGAAAAATGTGGTGCATAAATTATTCGTAATTTTTTATGTCCTGGGTCATTCCAAAAAGAGTCATTGGGGGATTGCGTTGATCGATAACGATCGAGGTGTAAACTACCAACAGCGATACAATTATTAGCATTATATGTTATTGTATAATCATCGACATACGACTGCTCTTCAACGAAATATGCCCATAGAAACCTGTGAAATTTCGCTAAGTAATTATATGGGCTGTTCATCAAATGGAAACAATATGGAGTATAACATGTTAAAGCATATTGTGCTGCTGAAAATATGCTATGGGGTTGTACTATATCCCATGGTTCTTGAAAAAATACAACATCAGGTGTGAAGGCATCCCATGGGATATATTCCTTTTTATCATAATCATATCCTAAATGAACATTATCATATTGTTGCTTGAATATGTTGAAAAGGTCGTGCATTCGGTCAATATTATCAGCACTTGCAGATAATATTATATGTGGTTCAAAATGTTTATGGTTTTTAAATAAATGATACAGGAGATCACAGTGCCATTTCTCTATGCTTGACACTAAAAAACATACTTTAAGTTTACGCGCGATAACTTCTTGTCGCAACCGCTTAACATGCTGTAAATAAAGATTATTGATGACGTTTTGTACATGTTTATAATGCCAACGTTCTAGAAATGATAATTTATTAATGTTTTCGAAACATTGTTGCTGGGATTTATTATATTTTCTGGTCTTCCAATATGATAGTATTTTTTGTTTAATAACTGTCAACCGACTGTCATTGTGCAAAAATTTATTTATATCTATCATATTGGTGTGACAGAATTTATTTTAATAAAAATATACGACAGCTCATCGGTGGCAATACTAGCTTATTATCAATCACTTCATCGCGCAACCGTTTTGACATAGTAAATACACGTCGTTCATCCGCCAACATACGACAGCGACGAACATCAATGTTGTCGAAATCTATCAATGCAGTCGATGTATGTGGATTTATTGCAAATATCATCATAGGACGATCGAGTGATTTATCTGCATTGTAGACCATGGCACACGCACTGTTATTTGAAGTCAATAACCTGAAGTAAGATTTTTTTGGAGTAGACGCTAATCGTATTACTTCGCCACGTTTGGACAGTCGCAATTTTATCAATCTGCGAAAATATTTATGTGTAGCATGATATCGTTTTAATCGATTGTAATCCAGTGCATTAATATCTCCACGATTGTAAGTATTAGAGATTCCTTGTTTTGAAAATAAGAAATCTTGACCAGCTGTCAGCATAGGAATGCCGACCGACATCATCATGATGGCAGCGGATAAGTGCGTGCGCCGACAATCATTTTCTGTCGGCGCATTACCGTTATTGTGCGGATTTTCTGTAATGTTATCCACCCAGCCCCGGTCATCATGTGATGCTACATAGTTCACACTCTGACTGGGAAATGTTGATCGGAAATCAAGACTTCCGCATAAAAAATATCTCAACCCTTCAGAGTTCCCATTGCCACGAACATATTTTTTTACGAACTCACGATATTCATCATTCCATAATGAATATTCCGTAGTGTTCATTGCAATTCCTGCATTGCTTCGAAAACTCCAAGGCTCGGCTATGAACAAAAGTGATTGTTTTATAGACTTCAATTCTTTTTGTAAATTATTTAACAAATTTTTGTCCAAAAGTTCAGCAAGATCAAATCGGAACCCATCAACATTATATGTTTTTACTAAATGTTTTAAACTATCGATAATGATCTTTTGTGTCATAGGGTGTTCTGATTTGGTATCATTGCCACATCCACTATAATTTAATAAATATTGTTGGTCATTATGTCGGCAGTAATATTTGATATCGATCTTTTGTAGAACATGGGATTCGCCCAAATGATTATAAACGACATCTAGAATTACAGCAATCCCTGCCTGATGGAATGCTTTTATTAATTTTTTGAATTCCTTTATTTGTTGTCCAGATTCTGGACGTGCAGTGTACGTACTAGATGGTGCAAACCAATTCGATGGCATATATCCCCAGTGATAATCCGAAGGTTGGTTATAATCGAATTCTTGGATCGGTTGTAATTCAACAACATTTGTTCCGAGAACACGCAAATAACAATTGGCTTTTTTGAGATATTTTCTTAGTCCAGAAAAATGTAGTCTGTTAGATGGCGATATAGCATAATGTGTTTTTGCAAGAATATCTCGAAGATGTGCTTCCAGAATGACAGCATTCTTTGGTTGTGGTGGAATAAAATGATCGCGTAATGGCCGAAAACACCGTTCTTTTAAAATGATTCCAATGGAGTTGTTTTTAGCAGTAGCCTTTGCATATGGGTCTGATATTGTTGTCGCTGATGACCAATCATTTGTATGGTCGAATAACAATTGATACTGGTAATAATATTTGTGTAAAGTTTTAGGGACAGCAACATACCATACTCCATTTGCCTGTGGTTGCATGGTAAAATATTTTTTTTCAGGACGTTGTGGGTGAAAAATTGATACGCGTACATTTTTTGCGCGTGGGGCGAACAACCTGAATGTTGTCATGTTTTTTAAAATGGTAGCACCGAATGTTGTGTCACTATACATATTCGATATCCAATCTGACATGTCAACTGGCCTTGTTTGATTATCTGAACATTGCGCAGATATTGTATCATGCCAGTTTGCCGTCGATGATAAATGGTATTGCAAATAATGATTCCCTGTCCTATCACGATTGAATACGAAATTGCGACATTGTTTGTCATCAGTTGTGGTATTTGGTGTGCTATCGTCAGGTGATATCCATATTCCATTATCTGTGATAAATTTGAATGGCATTTGTTTTGGCAGTTCTTTATTCGGAATAATAATTCCGAGGACATGATTGCCATTGATTACTATCGGCCGTAATTTCCATTGTGGTGACAATAACGCATCTCCCCAATTGTTTAAAGGGCATGCCAAATAAATTGAATTATGCCCGGTTATTGGGTATAGCCTTTTAGGTAATATGAAGATGATATCATTTTGATGAGAGCAATATCCATTTTTTTCTGAAAATATATTTTTGTCGTAAATTTCTTTTGTTAATGACAATGTATTGTTGTGCAACGTTTCCAAAAATATTGGTTGTGCATATTCTAAGTCATTGATTGTGACGTCTCTGTCATATTCTGCCACTAAAGTATTTTCATTTAATAATGATATGCGTTGTAATAAAGGCGATACAACTGTGCTCATTTAAACAGAATGTGGCATTTGTGTGAAGCCAGTCAAGTTATTACTGTTTTGATGACTATTCTTGTTGCATTCATGATAGTACAAAAGTGCACTCCAAACGATATTAGATTGGTGAGTTTGTTAAAACAGATGGCATAAGATATGCTATGATTAGAGCCATTGTGGCATAATAATTGCGTTCAAATATTTAATGAAGATATCCTTAAAGGATGCTTATTATTGCCAGATGCCGGCCATTCTAAATAGAAAATAATATTATTTGTTTGATGCTTGTCTTGATATTGAATACATGACTATGTATTACTTTCTGTGAATATAAAATCCTGGCCACATTAATTCATGCAAGCCAGGTTATTTCATACTAATGTGTTTTTAATAAAATTATTGCATGGAAGCAGCATTTGTTGCGCCCATCATCGATTGTACTATGCCAAACGCTAGTAATCCAATCAATGCAAATGCAAAAAACATAGCAGCACTGGATACTGTTACTGTCATTTTTTTCAATCCTGCTTTCAGATTGTCATCGCACATCCTATTAACATCTCGAAAGGCTGATGCTAAATCTCCTACTTTTTCACCAACTGCTAATAGATCGCATGTTTCACCATCAAATATTCCATGTTTTTCGAATGATTCGCACACACTTTTCCCATCCAAAATATCAGCCTTTGCTTGCATGAATCTTCCTAACAATATTTTGTTATTGATCGATGTTTCTGCCAATGTTAGTGCTTCGGACGTGTTAACACCATTGCCCAATAATGTTGCCAATAAATTTGACAGATTTGTCCTCATAAACAATGGCAAGATAGTAGATGCTATCGGCATTTGTAATAACAATTTATCAATTTTATACTGTCCGATTTGTGTCCGTCGTATTTTGGGAATAGCAATTATTGCTGCGACAATTACTATTGCAATGATCGGAGATACAGCAACGAACCCATTCGCAGTGGTCTTTAATACACGTGTTAATGTTGGGATTTCACCGCCTAGGTCCTTTATGAATGCTTCCATTTGTGGCATGATGATGAAAGAAAACAATAACATTACTACAAATGCTAATGAAATGATGAATGATGGATATGCTACGGCAGATATCATTTTTTTCTTTAATTCATTTTGCGAACGCAATAGTACCACAACATCACCGATAACATTTGCTAAATTCCCGCTAGATTCACCGATTAAAGTCATGCTGTATATACTGCTGTCGATTTTGTCACCAAATTTTTTTATGGCATTTGATAATGTTTCGCCAGATGAAATATCGTCAAGCAGTTGTCGTGTTAATTCTCGTTCTGAAGCATCACCAGTACGTTTATTGATGGACCCTATGGCATCTGCTAATGTCAACCCACATGATGTCATTTTGTGCAATTTTTCAAAAAATTTTAGTAAGACATTTGTAGTAATTTGTACTTTTTGTTGTTTTTTATTTCCCAACAATCCATTTATAGCGGACAGTATTGAACTGCGAGAACTTAAGCTCTGTTGTGGCTCTAATGAAATTACTCGTATCCCTTTTGAAACCAGTATTGACAATGCTTCATTTTTGGTGGTAGCATCGATTTCTGATGAAATGATCCCACTAATCCCCATGCCCTTATAACAAAATTTCATCCTGGCGAAAGCATTGTGTAAAGTGTAATGATTTTCTCAATGAAAAAATATTGTTGTTATATCGATCAAGATGTTGCTCATTGCGTTCGTTGTTGTATCATAAAATTTTTTATAGACGTTCAACTCACCAGGGATAATCGAACTCGCCGGGGATAATCGAACTCGCCGGGGATAATCGAACTCGCCGGGGATAATCGAACTC
>CAZOAG010000005.1:0-34581 GCA_964577805.1 uncultured Opitutales bacterium | reverse complement strand
GGATAATCGAACTCACCAGGGATAATCGAACTCACCAGGGATAATCGAACTCACCAGGGATAATCGAACTCGCCGGGGAAGCGAGGTCAAAAATTTCGAACAACTCTAATATTTTGTATATGATAAAACAGTTATCGTTCTTAAGATGCATTGGTGTTCCCAGATTACTTCATTAAGATTTTTCAGTGTTTTTGGAGTGTGTTAGATGATGTTTGTGTATATTGTCGGTGTGAGTGGCATTCGTTAGAGGTTTTGATCTGGGTTGGGTGCTGCGAAAATAAAAAACTTTTTTTTTGACAATACATATAATAATTGCAACTAGGTGATGCATTGATGACTGATATAAGGATTCAAAACCTTACGAAGTGTTTTGGTACTACCGTCGCACTTGATAATATAAATTTATATGTAAAGAGCGGAGAATTATTTTTTTTGCTTGGCCCAAGTGGATGTGGAAAGACAACATTGTTACGTTCTATTGCTGGGTTTTATACACCAACTTCTGGTGAAATTGTTTTTGGAAAACACAATGTTACGACGCTGCCGCCGCATAAACGGAAGGTCGGTATGGTGTTCCAAAATTATGCGTTATGGCCGCATATGACAGTGTTCCAGAATGTTGCTTTTGGATTGGAAAATAATAAGTTTCCAAAGTCCAAAATAAAAGATATGGTCATGGACATTTTGGCCAAGGTGCAATTAGACGGTTATGCCACACGTAAGCCAAATGAATTATCAGGTGGTCAGCAACAACGTGTAGCATTGGCACGTGCATTGGTCGTTCGTCCGCGATGTTTATTGTTAGATGAGCCGTTGTCGAATTTAGATGCTCAATTGCGAAATGATATGCGGTGTGAAATACGAAAAATTTGTAAAGAACATAAATTGACGACAGTTTATGTCACGCATGACCAAAAAGAAGCGTTATCAATAGCTGATAGGATAGCAGTTTTCTCGAAAGGAAAAATTAATCAGATCGGAACACCGGTTCAATTATACAAAACACCAAATACTAGATTTACAGCTGAGTTTGTCGGGGAGACGAATATTTTACATGGTGTTATTGTACAAGTAGGGTCAGGTGAGGCGATTGTACGCACTACTATTGGTAATTTCCGTGGTATTCTTACATCGTTATTGCGAGATCCAAAACCAGGACAGCGGGTAGCGATTTCCATACGGCCAGAATGTTTGCAATTGACAGATTTTCCAGTCGGAGAAAACAGTATAGAGGGAGTTATTGGTAATGTGACATATTTTGGAGAGGTGGCACATTATGAATTTGAGAGGAATGATGTAATATTGCGAATATCAGAATTGAACCCGCGGCATTTTGGAGATGTTCAGAACAAGACAATTTACGCTCATGTTGAACATAATGATGTTGTAATACTTGGGGCATGATGATGTTAGATGCAAAAAAAATCACCATTGTTGCGTTGATATTGATTGTTGTTGGCGCGCCATTTATTTTCCGTGAAAAGGGGAATGGCGTTGTCCCGGTTACTGGAGTTGATACGGTAGTTGTACTGACAGCACATAATGAAGCATTACGACGAGAATATGCTCTAGGGTTTCAAGAGTGGTATAAAAAAAGGACAGGGAAGGATGTTTACGTCGACTGGCGATATCAAGGAGGTGGCCGTGATGCCGCACGATATATTGAGTCGATGTATTCTAACAATTATCGATTGTTTTGGGAACAGGATTTGCATAAAGAATGGTCATCAAAAGTAGCATCATGTTTCAATGCAAGAAATGAATCGCATGTGGCCAGTGAGGATGGATTACAACGTTCAGTTGTGCAATCATTTTTTGATTCTGATGTCACTTGTGGTATGGATGTTTATTTTGGAGGTGGTGTTTATGAATTTATTTCTCAAGCAGCACGTGGAAATTTAGTCACATGTGATGTCTTACAAGAACATCCTGAAATGTTTGGTGATGATACCATTCCTGCAACTTTATCCGGTGAACGATTATGGGATGAGCAAGGACGATGGTTTGGAGGATCTCTTTCAGCATTTGGAATTATTTATAATATTGATGCATTGAAGGAGGATGGTATTGGTATTATTCCACAAACATGGATGGATATTGGACGTCCAGAATTTTATAAAAAATTAGCAATCGTTGACCCGACGAAGAGCAGTTCTACACAAAAAGCATTTGTAATGTTGATACAGCAGCAGATGCAAATGGCGTATGATAAGTTGTTGTTGGAACGTGGGGTTATGACATTGTCCGAAGAAGATGAACATCTTGCAATTTCGCAAGGATGGTTAAATGGTCTGCAATTAATACAACGTATTGTTGCGAATGGACGCTATTTTACAGAATCTGCCACACGTCCTATTGTTGATGTTTCTGCTGGGAATTGTATAGTAGGGATATCAGTAGATTTTTATGGATTCGCTGAAGCGAAACATTTAGAAGAACGTAGCGGCAGCAAACGGTTTAAGTTTGTTATGCCAGTTGGCGGTGGGGCGCCTTCTCCAGATCCAATTGGTGTTTTCCGTGGTGCACCACACCCTGAATTGGCAAAATTATTTATAGAGTTTGTATTGTCGTTAGATGGTCAAAAATTGTTGGATTTTAAGGTAGGTGAAGAAGGTGGTCCTAAAAAGACAACAATGCGGCGTATGCCGATTTTGAAGACGATATATCAAGAACAATATGATGATTGTCGATGTGACGCTACGATTAATCCGTATAAATCTGCCAAAGATTTTATGTCGCATGAAGAATGGACGAACCCTGTGTTTAATTCTATTGGTGCGGTCATTCGGTTGGCATTTTTAAATTCCAGTGCGGAGTTGTCTGATGCAATGGGTGCGATCATTCGTGCACATGAACAGGGCCGACATGAAGCAGCAGATGCTGCCTATGCCATTCTATCGGACATGCCAGAATTATCATATGATAATATAAAAAATGGATATTGTGCGATAAAGAAAGGTAATGAATTATTGCCATCATTGAAACATCAAGGAGTTGTCAGTGAAAAGTTCCGCAAACAATATTTGCATGCTAAACAAGTAGCAGATGGGGAGTAAATGATTGAGGTTTGTTTAATATTAAAGTTACTTGCATAGTAACCCGAGTCTGAAAGTGAAAGATGCTTCGCAACACGAATTTAATAGATTTAAAAAAGCCACAACCAACCAGATCAGTGACGAAAATTATCATCATTAATCTGGAGGATACATCAATGTTTTTACAGCAAATAGCGGACGCCATCGCCCAAAAGATCGTATTCTACTGCTTCTGTTCGGGCTTCGTCTAAGTATATCACAAAAGCAGCGTTTCGTAAGTTTTTAGCGAGGTCTTCTGGCAATTTGTTTATTATTTTTTCAAAAAATCGATCGCGGTATTCTCCATGTGCTAATGTGTACCCAGCAGGTTCAGAGCCAATATCATTGCCTTGATATAACAATATATTACACACCGCTAAAGGCACGTCTTTTTTTAACAGTTCTTCTAGAAATACTATGAACTTTGGTGCAGTAGCCGAAAAAAACGACATCACTTGAAATAAATTACCACGTTTACACAGTGATTTTTGTAATATTTTGTCACAGCAAGTCATTATCGATTTCATGTCTTCAGCATTCGCTGACCGAATATTTGTTGATAGCTCATTTATTATTGTGCGTCCGCGCATTATACAAGAAACGTCGTTCATCGAATTCAGTTGTGTTAGTTGAGTGTTAAGCGAGTTAATATCCATACCGTCGTCCTTTTTTGTTTTTATTGTTTTTCTCAAGACTTTTCATGATATACCTAGATATCATGTGTTTTTTCGTCTGGTATTTGTAAAAATGCTTCTGGGTATTTTGCAAAAAGTTTCATAATTTTATCGAATCCTTTAAGCATATCATCTATGCCAGGTTGTTGTACTTGAATGCAACATGCCATTTGATAGAAAGCAGCTATCACTTCACCAGCAGAATGTGCTTGTTGTAATTGCATGCATAATGAAATTGAGCTAATTAATTTTACCAAGTTTGTATCTAATGTTGGTTTTGTGTCAGACTCACTGCTCTTTGACAAATTGTACAAACTGTTCAAAATTCCGTCACGGTTTTCTTTCGCAAGTTCCATGTGTTTTAATAGTTGCCCTGCTATAACTGTTGTTGTTCCAGAGCATGAACATACGGTTCGTATACCGTTGTTTATCATGCTGGCTGCGAAAGATGGTTTGGCTGTCCATTGGGCACTTGATGTATCGATGCAGCTCTTGAAAATTTTATAATCTTTTGTGGTCGTATGATCCAAATTATTTAATAACTGTTGTTTGAAACTGTCTATCTGATCATTGTCCATCCCTTCGCGCACTAATTTTGGATTATTGATTATGTCCATCAAATATGGCGGGACACTTTCTGCAGTAGCGCATGTTCTATAGCGGCTTTTTTCTGTGCGTGTAATGTTTGGATTAAAAAGATTACCGTACTGTTGTTCGTTCAGTCCAGTTGCTTTTTGCGATAGTTGTTTGTAGTCGTCTGGCTTGTAGCCTTTTTGATCGGATGTTAAAGCAAATGATTGATTTGTGACAAATTCAAGGCTGTCGCCTTGCGGAAATGGCGGCAGTTGAGTTGAGGGATTATTGGTTTTTCTTAAATCAATGCGTCCGCGTAATCCACCTGTGGTACCATATTGTGCAGCTCCGAGCTTTTGGCCGGATAAATTTTTTTTGTATTGCTCAATATTGGCAGTTATTGTCTCTGTATCGATGTTGGTTGTGCTAGAGATGATCTTAGCAATTAAAGTTTCTATCGCAGAATATTCATAGCCTAAAAACATATTGCCTTCGTGAACCTTGTCAGTTAATTCCTTGTGTGGATTACTTTCGCTTGTGTCAAATCTGGCGTTAAAAACCATCTTTAGAGAAAATTTTTCTACAAATTCTAATGCTGGTTGATCGACATAGGTATTGTCATATTTTTCGCAAGATTGGATTATTCGTTGTATGGCATCAATAGGATTTGATTTGATAATTTCCGGTGTAAGGTCTTGTACCCCTCCGATCATATTATTGCAAAACATATTCAATTTTGTTTTGATCATATCACACTCTAATATTTCGTCTTGATAATCTTGTGTAGATGATATTCCTGCGTTTGGAAGTAGAATCTGTGCTTTCGTGATTATAGTGTCAATTTGAGTTTGTTGTGATTGATTTATGCTATTTTCCTTATATATTGCGTCTAACTCGTCGGCATTAATAGAACTGTTGAAGTAACTGTGGAATTTGTTCCTCAAATCTTCTTTGGCTTGATCCGAAAGATTGTAATTTGTCATTACTTCTTCAAGCTGTTTTTCGTACTCTTTGATTTTTGGCTGCAGATCGTCGTGATACGTTTTGATTTTCTTTTTGGCTGTTTCCAAATTTTCAATAAATTCCGCGTGGATTGCTTGGGCCTGTTCTTTCTTAATCGGAAAAATCTTGGATATGTGGTCTGTGTTTGGCGATGCTTTTGTTGCTATTGCTCCATCATTCGATGTTACGCATTTCTTTACAGTGCTTCCCATACATGATATTGCTTTGGCATCGTGTTCGCCGAGAACTTTATCTGTGCTTGCGCGTCTCATGTGCAAATTATGTTTTTGTGTCTTGTTAGTAGGTTGATTCATTGTTTGCGACGTTGGCGTTATACTAGAAGTCCTTTGCATAGGACTGCCCGGATTGCATCTGCGCACGTCATTTACTTTGCTACCTTCCATGTGTTGGCATTTTAGTTAGAAATGTCAAATGTGTCAACATAAAAACATTTTATCAACAAACTGTTAAAACATTTTTCATCACATAGAAAATGTTTCTTCCATGATTTATTATTGTATTTTTTTTCGAATTTTTCAGAATGCGTCGGCATAGAGATGTCTGAGAAAATTTTAAATGAAATACGTGATGAGATTGCAAAATTATCTTGTCGTCCAGAAAAGAAAAATATTGGAAAAATTTTGACATTGGCGGATGGGGTAGCTCGTGTTAGTGGGCTGTCACAAGCGATGTATAATGAAATGATAGCATTTCCGAATGATGTTTTTGGGATTGCATTGAACATTGAAGAGGATGAAGTCGGTGTTGTTTTTTTAGGAGATTCTTCACGATTGAAAGTAGGAGATGAAGCTCGCACTACTGGAAGATTATTGTCAGTCCCAGTTGGAATGAATCTTTTAGGGCGGGTTGTTGATGCCATTGGAAAACCATTGGACGGTAAGGGCAACATTGAGTGTGAGGATTATTTTCCAGTGGAGCGCGTTGCTCCTGGTATCATGCCGCGTCAGTCAGTTAATCAGCCGCTGCAGACTGGTATTTTAGCAATAGATTCTATGATCCCGATTGGACGTGGGCAGCGTGAATTGATAATTGGGGATCGTGCAACAGGAAAGGGTGCCATTGCGATTGATACAATAATAAATCAAGCAAATATTAATCGTAAAGGAATAGCCAGTGGTGATCCGAATTTCCGACCGGTTTATTCGATATATGTCGCGATTGGACAAAAAAATTCTACTATCGCACGTACGATACAGACACTGGAAGAACATAACGCTATGCCATATACTATCGTCGTGTCAGCACCTGCATCGACTAGTGCATCGAATCAATATATTGCCCCGTACGCAGGATGTGCAATGGGTGAATGGTTCATGCAAAATGGGATGGATGCATTAATTGTATATGATGACTTATCGAAACATGCGGTAGCATATCGTCAAATTTCATTGGTATTGAAACGTCCTGCTGGTCGTGAAGCATTTCCAGGAGATGTTTTCTATTTGCATTCTCGATTATTGGAACGTGCAGCACGATTAAGTGAGGAACATGGTGGTGGGTCGTTGACAGCATTGCCATTTATTGAAACACAAGCGGGTGATGTCTCAGCATATATTCCGACGAATGTAATTTCTATAACAGATGGGCAAATATTCCTCGATACGGATCTGTTCAATCGAGGAGTGCGCCCTGCAATATCTGTCGGAATATCGGTCTCTCGTGTAGGATCTGCAGCACAAGTAAAGGGATTTAAGCAAGTCGCTGGTCAAATAAAATTGGAACTTGGTCAATATTATGAATTATCTGCTTTTGCACAATTTGGTTCTGATCTGGACGAGAAAACAAAACAGAAATTAGCACGTGGAGCCCGAATAGTAGAATTATTTAAACAACCTACATTACATCCTAAGTCAGTAGAAGTACAAATAATGTTACTATGGGCGATGAAAAATGGATATTTTGACAGCATACCTGTTGAAAAAGTATCAGAAGCAGCAGTAACATTAGAAGAATATGCAGAGATACACGCCAAATCATTGATGGATGGCATAGCAATTAAGAATAAATTGGAAGATTCTGATGAAGAACAATTGCATGTCATGGCGAAAGAATGGTTGCAGGCAAATGGTAAAGTGGCGGTGCAATGAAGGGTGTAAAAGAGATTCGTAGCAGAATAAAGGCTGTGCAAAACACAGCGAAAATCACGCGAGCGATGCAATTGGTGGCTTCTTCTAAAATGAAGAAAGCACAACAATTGGCAATTTTTGGTAGGCCGTATATGTTATTACTTACGGAGATTGCAGATGAAATCGCGAAAATCGGGCCAGAACATTTAAAACATCCATTTTTCGACAATCGGGAAATTCATAATCGTGGAATATTAGTCATCGGGACAGATAAAGGATTATGTGGGTCATTGAATCAAAACGTATTAAAGTTTATTAATGCCAATGTAATTGGTGATATTCCTGCAAAATATATTACTGTTGGAAAGAAAGCCACACAGTTATTATCTAATGCTAAAAAAAATATCACAGCACATTTCAATGTTAGTGATCGTACAGAATATCATGAATTATCCCCAATTATTGAATTTGTAAAAAATGCATATTTAGCTGGTGAAATTGATACATTGGAAGTAGTATATGCAAAATATGTCAATCCATTGGTACAAGAGCCAGAAATACAACATATTTTACCAATGGTGGATTTCCGTGTGGAATTGAATAAATTTCGTGAAATGATGCATGTGCAAGCAGTGGATGTTATTGATGATGAACGGCCAACGATAATTGAGCCAGATATATCATCTGTTGTAGCGATGTTATCCCGTATGTTCCTTAGTCAGAATGTTTATCGTTTATTATTGGAAGCGAAAGCATCAGAGCATAGTGCCCGTACTATAGCGATGAAAGGAGCAACAGACAATGCAGAAGAATTATCGAAACAACTATCATTAGAGTATAATAAATTGCGACAGTCTGCAATTACAAATGAAATTATTGAAATATCAGCAGCAATACAGGGTTTATAATGAAAAATATTGGAAAAATTGTACAAATTGTCGGTGCGGTAGTGGATGTTGCATTTGACACTGATGCAGTACCAGACATTTATAATGCACTGGTAGTAAATGTCACGAGAGATGGGATAGAAGAGCGGGTGACATTAGAAGTACAACAACAATTGGGAGATGGTCGTGTTCGTACTGTTGCGATGTCAGCAACTGATGGTATGGCAAGAGGGATGTCAGTAGAAAATACTGGCCATCCTATAGAAGTGCCTGTTGGTACAGAAGTATTGGGAAGAATTTTAAATGTTACAGGAGATCCAGTTGATGGCCGTGGAGATATTCATACAGAAAAACGATATCCAATTCATCGACATGCTCCAGCATTAACAGATCAAGACACAGGGTCTCAAATTTTAGAAACAGGAATAAAAGTAATTGATTTGATCTGCCCATTTATAAAAGGAGGCAAAGTCGGGGCATTTGGTGGTGCTGGCGTTGGGAAGACAGTAGTCATTATGGAATTGATCCATAATATTGCCAATGAGCATGGTGGATATTCTGTGTTTGCTGGTGTTGGAGAACGTTCTCGTGAAGGGAATGATTTATTCCATGAGATGTGTGAATCGAAAGTAATCAATACAGAAAATATTGAAGATTCGAAAGTAGCATTGGTATTCGGACAGATGAATGAGCCACCTGGAGCACGTATGCGCGTTGGGTTGACCGGATTGACGATAGCAGAGTATTTTCGTGATGAAAAACATCAGGATGTCCTACTATTTATTGATAATATTTTCCGGTTTTCACAAGCGGGGTCAGAAGTATCAGCATTGTTGGGACGATCCCCATCGGCGGTAGGATATCAACCGACATTGAGCCAGGAGATGGGAGAGTTCCAAGAACGTATAGCTTCCACAAAAAATGGATCGATTACATCATTCCAAGCAGTATACGTTCCTGCAGACGATTTGACAGATCCAGCACCTGCGAATACATTCGCTCATTTGGATTCTACAATCGTTTTGGACAGAAAGATCGCATCATTAGCAATTTATCCTGCTGTTGATCCATTAGCATCAACATCAAAAGCATTATCAGCAGATATTGTCGGAGAAGAACATTTTAGGGTAGCACGTGGGGTACAAGCATTATTGCAAAGATATAAGGATCTACAAGATATCATTGCGATATTGGGAATGGATGAATTGTCAGAAGATGATAAGCTCGCAGTTGCAAGAGCACGTAAGATTCAAAAGTTTTTATCGCAACCATTCCATGTGGCAGAAGTGTTTACAGGGTTTGCAGGAAAGTATGTCAAGACAGAGGATACTATCAAAGGGTTTGCAATGATCCTTGATGGCCAGGTCGATGATATTTCTGAAAATGATTTTTATATGAAAGGGACGATAGAAGAGGTCATTGCCAGTCGTGAAAAATAAATAGTCATTGTGTTTTATGATAAGTAGTCCATGCATATGAATGTCTTAATAAACAAGTTACAAAGACTGTTTATGTCATCATTGCATGGTTTTTATTCCTTGACGAATTATAGTGGTAGAGTAAATTCATCGTGCTGGTCGTGGGGATCTCCCGATAGCGTTACTATTGATAATAGTTGCTGTGTCATAATATTGTTCATTCCATGGCCAGTAGCTAATGGTGTGTCTTTTATCCAATTTAACCATAAGCACTATGGGTGCTTATTTTGTAATCTCGAATATAACCATGTTGGTGTTTGGATGCATGTGTTATTCAATATTGTACAACTATTTTAATATGCTGTCAGATATTGTTCAAAAGTTCATATTGGTGATTGTACGATATTGTTTGGATATAAATGCACAACTATGTTGTTGTTTGTTAGTACTATCTAGAAGGAAGAATTATTTCTGCTGGAATACACGATATTGCAATTTTGGATTGTAGCGATGGGTTGTGAGAATATAGTTAGAATGAGGTCATTGCTATGTTAATGTTAAAGATTGTTACTCCTGCTGGTGTTGTCCTTGAAAAAGAGGTGATGTCAGTTGTTTTGCCAGCGAAGAATGGGGAAATTGAAATATTTGCTGGTCATATGCCATTGGTTTCAATTATTCAACCTGGAGAATTGGTAGCAAAATATAGTGATCATCAAGAATATTGTGCAATCGATTTTGGGTTTGTTCGTGTTTCTGGTGATGTTGTGTCAGTGTTAACCGATGAGTCATTGAGCATAAATGATGCTGATTTAGAAGAGATCGAACAAGCAACAATACGTGCGCAGAAAGCATTGGAAGATGCCCGTGCACGACGTGATGTTTTAGACCCTGCTGAGATTGAACGATTGGATGCAAAAGTAAAATATCAAATGGCGAAAAAGTTGATAAAATCGAAACATTGATCATAGATTTCAATGAAGACGATATTGGGCGTTGATTATGGTAATAAGCGGGTTGGATTGAGCATTTATCATTATGATGTTGACATGGTCCTTCCGCTTCCTGCGATAGTATCAAATGATGATAATATTAAGATTTCTAAAATAGCGACAATAGTTGATCAGGAACGTGTAAAGACAATAGTCATTGGATATCCCTTAAACATGGATGGTACGGTAGGTCAACAAGCCAATCATGTTGATAAATTTATACAAGAATTAGAACAAGCATTGCCTGATATTAATATTGTTCGTTCTGATGAACGATTGACGAGTGAAGAAGCGACAAAGACATTAAACTCTGACATTGGTCATCAATCAGCAGCACGTACAATAAAACGTAGGAAATCAGGAGTGATTGATTCTCAATCCGCTGTCATAATCTTACAAGATTTTTTGAATGCTATGTCGAACGACTAATATTTTTAGCATTTGAACAGATTGTTATATTATAATACCTATCTTTTTAATTGTAATAATCTGGCAAGCGCATGTTTGTTTGCGCGAATATAATTGTGTAATCAAAAAAATAGATCTAGATACATATGATTTTATGGCGCCGTTTATACTTTTACAAATTATGTGGCAACATTTTACAGAAAACTTTTAACGAACACCACAATAGAATTTAATGACAAAATTAGAAATGATTTTGCGGCAGTATTTATTGTAATGATCAAGATTTCTCTGTCCGACTGCACAATATTATGCCGCAAAGCAATGAAAAATTATTTAATTTTCTGTAATTGATTTTCCAAAAATATGCTGTTCCAAAATTGATTATGAGAAGAACATAATGTATTCCGTGCGGATATGACATCAGCGCTGTTCAAATCTGATATCGTACGTTCATGAACATCAGTAACACAGAATAACAATACTTCATCATCGTTTAATGCCATTATTCGTATTTTATCATTTTTATTCAATGATGCTAGTGCACGAATATATAATGGGTCGATTTCTTGTTCTGCGACATGTGCTAATGAAATATTTTGAAAAGATTCACGGGTAATACCATCTTCTTTGCAAACATTTTCTATATCACCATTCTGTACGCGTTGACGAAGATGTTCGATATGATCTGCAAATTGTTGTTGTTGTTTATTATGTGATAATAATTCCCGGATGGCAGAGGTTGCTTCTTGTAGGTTCAATGTGCGGGATGGTTTCTTCCCTTCAAGAATAAGCACACATGCTCCGAATGTTGTTTGACATGGGTCAGAAAAATATCGTTCATCATCAAGATTACATGCCATTAATAAATCTCGCGGATTTACACCATTTACAACCGGTAATTTTTTCCTGGAATATAATGCAACTGGTTCTTTTTGTGTATTATATTTTTTCAATAATTCATTAAAAGAATCACTGTTCAATAACACATTATCATCATATAAATCATGCACAAAATTATCTGCTGCAACGGCGGACAATTGTATGCTTTCTGACTTTATATAACTGTCACGGACAGTATCCTTGATATCTTCTAACTTAGCATTGTTAGAAAATTTTTCTCTGTTAGCATTGAAGTATTCTAACAGCAGATCATCTGTAGGTTCCTTTACCTGTGATATGAACTGTGAATTATCGAATTTTATCATTGATACAGCGAACATTTCTGGCTGTTGATATTTTGTAGGATTATCACCAAATTCCCGCTCAATTTCATCTTCAGATATTTGAATACTGTCCGACTTAATATTATTTTTTATGGATAGTACAGAAAAGTCATATTCTGTATATTGCTCTGAAATGAATTGTTCCAATTGATGATTGATATAATCATTTTTACCAATGATTGCATTTTCTACACATTGAATTCTCCAATGTTCACATAGCACTTGTTTTAGGCGGTCTTCTCCTGCACCAGTACGATTAAACATTTCAAGTATCGCACCATAAATATCTGCAGAAAAATTCCCATCCTCATCGAGAAATACTGGCAATGAGCGAGTATATGAAGATAATGTTTCATTTGATGGTAATGGTACATTGAAAGAATCTGCCAGTCCAAGTAACATCATACGACGTAGCATACCAATATTCAATGTATGTTTGGCCATAGCGATATCATCTTTATTCAAAATTGCCGAGTACATGACGTTCTCTGCGACAGTATCCATCATCTTACGATCATTAAGATCATAGCCATAAAAATATCGATGTTTCATACGTTTGTTTCCGATTCCAGGAGCTGCTCCAATAGTGAAAACAAACGCGACGACAATGATGACAAGTAATATGCTAAACAACCATTTGTGATGTTTTTGCAGAATATTTTGTAAAAATGAAATCATAATTGATTGATGATCGTCATGACATGATTTTTGATAAAAGTTTCAAGCAAAAGGCATTACTTTATTATAAAAATAATAAATACCATAGCCAGCGGCATGTAAAACTTTTGACATTTTGAAGGAAATGATTATCAATATGCCGTGTAGAAAGTGGTTGAAATCCTCTTTTTGCGATATCTCATGCCATTGGCAGTTTGTGCATTCGATATCATTTGTCATGAAACGAAAAGTTTATGCGGCTATTCACTAGTCGTTAAGAACGCATAGCAGATGATAACATGGAAAATACTACAACAAACTATCGGCAGAAACAACAAGCATTAGAACATTTTGGAAATTTGTTACCATCATCGCAACAATGGTTTTCCCCAAAAGAAATGGCGTCCATCATTGGAAAAACTGACCAATATGTACGGAATGCATTCGATAATCAAAAAATTCTAGGACATGTTCATAATGCTAGTGCACCAAAGGGAAAGGAAAAGAAGAAGACATATTTAATTTCTCGCGAAAATGTATTATTATTTCTATTAGAAACTGCAAATTTTTCACCAGAGGACTTTATTGATCGATTGACAGAAATTTTAAAAAATCGTTCTGTACCACAATTATTAAAAATTCAACAAGCAATCGATCGGTTACTACAAAAACAAACAATAAAACGATATTAGAATAAATTTTCAATCTGCAGAATAACAAAATATCGTTCGGAATATTTCAGGATATAAGACTAAATTTGATATGAAATTAACATGATAATTCATTTATGACAGTACAGAAATCATCTGACAATGGTGATTCAATCGATATTTTATCTCCTGTTATTGGATGACAAAATTCAAGATTACTGGCATGCAACATTACACGTGGTGGAACTATATTTGTTATATAATTTGTTTTATATCCATAAGTAGTATCGCCCAATAATGGATGTCCTATATGAGATAGATGTACACGGATTTGATGTGTTCGTCCTGTTAGTATTTTTATTTTCAATGCTGATAAATTATACGATAATTTCTTGTCGAATTGCCAATGTGTTACTGCTTGTCTTCCAGACGTGATTACTGCCATTTTTGTTCGTTGTGTAGTATGCCGTCCAATAGGACATTCAATTATTCCATGTTGTTTATCAAATGTTCCGCAAACGATGGCATAATATGACTTTTGTAATCGACGTTCTGAGAACATTTTTATCATATTTAAATATGCGATGTCAGACTTTGCAAATACTATTATTCCACTAGTATCTTTATCTAATCTATGTACTACACCTGGTCGTAAATTACCGCCTAAAGTACTCAAATGTGTATGAGCTAAAACACCTTCTACCAATGTCGGTGATGTAGTGCCATTTCCAGGGTGAACAACAATGTTCGGTTGTTTATCGATGATAATGATATCATCATCTTCGAATAGAATTTTTAATGCTATTTGGGATGGTTGTAATGCTGTTTCTGGTGGATGTATTAAATTAGCAACGATAGTATCTCCTGTATGAACGATTGTGTCAGCGTGAACTACGATATCATTGATTCTAATATTATTATGTATAAATGACTTTTTTATTTGAGAGCGACTAAGTTCAGTAACATGAATGGCTAAAAACTTATCTACGCGAAGATTGTTATCTTGTTCATTGACAGTAAAAATATGTGGTGTTTCTGTCATCAGAACCTTTTAAAATATTTTAATGCTAGTCCTGTCCTCAAATTTCCATTAGTCACTGCGATTTCATTGGTGTCCATATACTGCATAATTTTTAATAATATTAGAATGGAGTATTGGATTATATCAACGCGGGTGCGAGGCACTCCCATGGCAAGTTTTTCTTTTTCCGATTTATTGATCAGTACATGATATAATTTATTCAGTGCATCGTATGGCAATCCTATTTCATCTTGCCGGTGTAATAATGTTTTGGCGACATGCAAAATTCCACCATTCCCAATAACAGGATAAGCATGTTTTGATTGGTTGTCCAATATTACTTTTGAAAGAAGTTCGTTGATATGTGATTCAATGTGTGATTGATCGTTCATATCACGTAATTCTAGTGGGCTAATTGGCAGGCTCCAAACATTCAATATTTTTTTATCAAACTCTGCAAATTCTATACTGCCACATCCCATATCAAATGATAAAAATTTATCTATCCCGAGAGTATGATTTATTGTCAATGCGAATAATTTTGCTTCGTCTTCACCGGAAATTGCAACTATTTCTATTCCGAATCTTGTCGCAATTTGTTGTTGTAATTGCCGGAAATTATTTGCCATACGTGCTGCTTGTGTTGCAACAGCAATAATTTTATTCGATTGATTTTTTTCTGACAATTCAATGATTTTTTCAATAAACCCATTTGTCAATCGTGCTTTCCGAGATGATATATTACATCCAATGTTGTTGCACAAGCGAATACCACATGACAGGCTAGATAATGTTTGTAACTGATTATCAGAGCATCCAAACACAGATGCTTTCATCGACCCGCTGCCGATATCAATTACTGTAATTCGTTCATGCACTGTATTATCTGATAAGACTGAACAAACATCATTGCAAGCATGATTTATGTCATGTTAGTTGATGCGTTTTTGCATAAAATTTACCTAACAGTAGATGTTATCGTAATGCCTGCGATTACAATATCTAAATTTGGTGTTTTGGTTAAAAATTACGAAAATAAAAAATATTTTTAGAGTGTTAAATGTTGCTTTTCAGGAAAAATTGGTCAAGTTTCCGCCTGATTGCGTTGAGGTGATCAAATTAAAATTTTTTAATATTTATCGTTAAAATGCATTGGGTTTTTTTGTTAATAGCAGGATTATTTGAAATAGGTTGGGCTGTAGGGTTAAAAATAAGCAATGGATTTTCAAAACCTTGTGCTAGCATATTAACAGCTATAGGAATGATAGCGAGTTATTATTTTTTGGCACTTGCTTTGAAACACATTCCTCTAGGAGTAGCATATGCAATATGGACAGGCATTGGAGTTATTGGAACAGTCATCTTTGGAATACTGCTATTTAATGAGCCTGCAACAGTTATGCGGTTTATTTGCATATTGATGATTTTGGCGGGAATTATAGGTCTTAAGTTATTAGCTTTTTGATTTTAGTATCAAGCAATTATATTCATTGTTTGACAGGTTAAAGTCATTGCAACGGGAGAAGTTTTGCGTTTGACGTTGTTTAAAAATTTTATGAAAATTCACCTAGGGTATCTCAAAAATAGCAATAAATCAAAACTTTCAAAATAGTAGCGAAAAACCACCTTTGCAATTGTATTAAACAGTTTCGGAAACAGATGTCAATTTGCGTACGCGGGCAATTATATCGTTTGTTTGAAAACTTTTATGGAAGTACGATAAATATCAATGTTTTATACAAATGATTTTTTTGAGAGACAAACTGCCCGTTGATTTTGATAAATTGCTATTTCTTTTGAACTTCAATCCAAGCGATGATTTGTTAAATGACGCAAGCATAAATTGAAACATCAACTGTCGATTATCGTTTTTGATATAAAAATGCGATACTTCTTATACTTGATCGTGCAATATCTTTTACAGCTACAGCGAACATCTGTCTATGTGCTAACACACAACACTACTCTACATCTTAACAAGAGAAACACATATTATCTATCAAAATTATGGTCGGGGCGGCCGGACTCGAACCGACGACGTCTTGCTCCCAAAGCAAGCGCTCTACCAGACTGAGCTACGCCCCGTTGATAACATTTGTCATGTGCAAACTGGTGCTCGGGATGGGATTCGAACCCATACGCCGTAAGCACACGCCCCTCAAGCGTGCGTGTCTGCCAATTCCACCACCTGAGCACTGACTGCGATTCAGAAAAAAGTTTTTTATATGAAAATCAACAAAAATGATTTGCTAATGACGTTTTTGTCGTGTTGATCGGTTGGTATGGTGTTGATTTATAATTGATAATATGTTTCTTCAATTGAGATGTTATTAAATGCCGCAGATGATACCATTGAGGAGTTATAATTAAGATATGCTGTTATTGTGAGACCAGCTAATGAAAATGATCGTTGGATATTTTTCATATTTGGTAATGCTTCTAAACATAAGTTCATTATACCAAAATTATCAGTTTCTGACAGTGTAAAATTAAACCCAACATGTTCTTGATTTGATTGATCGAAATAAATTTTTTGCATGTCGAGTTGTGCCATGTATGCTGTTTGAGTGTTAGAATCATATTCTGTAGCGTAAAATATTGCAGGAGATATCAGTCGATTTTTGGGAATGACAGATGATGATACAGTAAAATCTCGTGTGACATTTATTCCATTGATAGAATATTGGTATTTGACATGCATTGATTTCAATAACCAGTATATACGACAGGCATCTGTTGGTGATAATGGAAAAAGGTTCTCTGTTGTTGCCGAAGCAATATGTTGTAAAGCGTGTGGCACTCCAGCAAAACTAACACGGCATAAAAAATCATTGTTCATGTTAATTAATGTTTAGTTACGGATTTTTTGGAAAAACATATTTTTGAGTTGACAAAGTGATATCTGCATGTTCTTATGCAGTCCGTTCGTAGGAGGTGTAAAGGGGAGAAAAAGCACCTCCTGGGAGCATCTAGTGATTGTATGTGGGATTTTTCGTGCCCGCTCATTTTTTTGCCAAAGCTGATTCCTGATCTTTACTATTCGAACGGTTCGCTCGCCAAAGTGTATCGTTTTTTTAGAACGCCAGATTCGCACACATCCTCTTGTCGGAATTTTACTGTTGCAGATGTGGTATTAACATCAGAAGTGTCGATTTGAACGGTTTTATTGCTATATTCCGGGTCAGAGAATTTTATCATCTTATATCGTCCTGTCCCGAATGATGTATTATCTACACGGCCATATTGTCCTTGCTCTACTGTGCCATTTCCTGTAGCTTCTGCGGTTGTACGTTCACTGGCATTTCTTGTAGAATATAATAATCTGCCAGATCGTGTAAGTTCTGCTAAATCCGCTGCACCAAGATGTTTTGCAGGTCCTAATTTTACCATTATTTTCCCATCGTCTAAATATTCTATTACTTCTTGTACAAGAGCAAACATTGTCTGCCATTCTTGCTTCCCATTGATAATATTTATTGTTTTTCCGAAAAAATCTTGCGTCGCTTCTTTGGAAATTGTTGTGAAATTACCATCGTATTGCAACGTATTGACAGAATAGTAAATTTGTTCTGCAAGATCATTTGGTATAGTTTCTGCCGTTGTTAATGATAAAAGTTTTTTATATGTCCCTGTTTCTGCATCTGTTGCATTTATTCTTACAGCGACTTCACGATCAATTACTGCTTGGTTATCATCCTTATATGATATTTTACACCGTATAATATCTGCCGTAGTTGTTTTATCCATCCATGTGGCGATATTACCACTGATTAATTCATTTGGTAATTCATTTGTACGAGTAATATTATTGATTGTTATATTCTGTGTGTCGATGTTCGATAGGCTTGGAACATGAGATTTCCACCATTCTATCGATGTTATCAATATTTGGCTTGTTTCAATATCTTGTATGATGTATGTTGATTTTGTGCCTTCTAAATTAATCGTTAAAATCAATGATTTCAGTTCTTTCCCAGATGAATTTATTGGCCATTTTTGTACGACTGCTTCTTTCCATGACTTCCCATTTGTTGTGTTTGTTGTTTCAAATGTTAAAATGACGGATGATACTTGCAGGTCATATCGCGGTTGTATTGTTAACGATGTTATTTGTTGTTGTAGATCAATTGTTATAGTTTCTAACTGTTGCCTGCGTTTAAAATTTATTACTGGAATATCCGTCGAATAATCAATCATTGCGATAGTGTCTGGTATCCATCTTAATAACCTTCTAATAATTTCTGCACATGATAGGTCCTTGCATTCATCAAGTGGAATATTGACAGGTAATGAAATATTTCCTGCAGCTATTTTAGCACCACAAGCATTAGCATATTGTATAACATCGGAAATTTGTTCTCCAATAGTTATAGATTTGCCAGAGATATCTTGTCCTAAAATTACTCTGCTTTTATATACATCATAAAGATCAGATGATGTATTAGTTGGGTCGACAGGTTCTTTCCATGCTTGTTGATATATCAAATTTTCCAAATACCACCATGCTCCAGACAGTTCATATTTGTCAGTTTCTTGGTCATGAGAACAATATAATGGTATTTGTGTTACGACACCTTCGAACCACTTGATATTATCATGAAATATTGCGATGGTTGAATTTGGTTCAAATGTTGATGGTTCTAATAAAGAATGTTTTGGAATATCAAATCTTACTTTGTCCGTTAATAAATTTTTTCGTACTCTACGGACATTTGTTATATTATAATCAGCGAAATTAGCGGTGACGCCATTGTAAGATAATGTCCATGTCATAAAATTACCTTAAATTATTTATACGTGATTCTAATTCTTCCAATGTATTGACGATATCATCGAATTTTTGATCGCAATATGCCATCATACGTTCGATTTTAATATCCAGCTCGTTTAATTTATTTATATCATCCATTGATGGTGCATTCATAGTGTTTTGTATCTATATTTTTCTTTTATTTATATTGCTGTTTTTGAAGTGCTGTTTTCATTATGATGACCATGTTACGAATGAATGATTCACCGCAACGAATGGCCATATAATATTAGTATGTTTTATGATGATGATTGTTATGTGTTGATGGGATTGTAGTTTTGATTGATCATTGAGCGACAAATCCACAAGCATACCAGGAATATTGCTGCCCAATTTGACACGTTCCATCGAACCTGATTTCTACCCCTATTTTTGATGTTGTTTTAGTATGCCAACAAATGTCGTTTGTTCCATCGCTTGAATCAACACGAATAGGTGTGCATACAAATGTATAGTTCGTATCGGCGAATGCTATAGGGAATATCAATGTTCCTGTTGCCATTCCTGTACCGCCTTGTTCTATCCAATTATTTGTCCATATGCGATACCATGCATTGTTGGAAGTGTAATACGTTGTGACTGCATATTCTGTACTACCTGACACGACAGCACTAGCGATACCAGTGTCCGCATCGACTACTATTGTTGTACCATCTGGCTTGATCCCGCCTAGATTATTCACTGATGCAACAGGGAGTTCGTACGATTCAACATCTGACCACTGAATTCCATTTTCAGAATCATTTGTCGTAAGTACTTGACCAGCAGTCCCGATGGGAAGCTTTGTTGGGCTGCCATTATCACCACCTACGATGAGATCTCCGGCATCGGTCATAGGGTTTGGCATTCCGGATTCTCCTGATATGACAGCACTAGCGATACCAGTGTCCGCATCGACTACTATTGTTGTGCCATCTGGCTTGATTCCGCCCAGATTATTCACTGATGCAACAGGGAGTTCGTACGATTCAACATCTGACCACTGAATTCCATTTTCAGAATCATTTGTCGTAAGTACTTGACCAGCAGTCCCGATGGGAAGCTTTGTTGGGCTGCCATTATCACCACCTACGATAAGATCTCCGGTGTCGGTCATAGGGTTTACTAGTTGGCTTGAGGATGTTGCAATTATGATAGAGTCTGTGGCAGATTGGATGTCAATATTGTTGCCAGCTACGATACTTTTAAATTGTAAATCTACTCCGTTTTTATTTGCAAAAATGCCATGTCCAGTACCAATATTACTGGCAGTATTGCTTTCACCAGATGATGAATGTGAATCAACGTAATTTTTTACAGCGTGTTGGGTAGGGATTTTTTCATCGGATGTTCCTAATGATTGATTGGTATCAATGCTGGTTAATTGGACGAATGTTGCATTGCATTGTTCGGCTGTATAATATGGTATTTGCTGTGTCGGCGGTTGTGATGTTATTCCACCGCCATTCTCTGACACACGAATAATTCCTGCACATAGTGTGACAGTTTTTGGGAGTTCATCATTTGTTGTTGCCCAGATAGATAACCAATGGTCGCCTGGTGAAATGTTGCTTTCTGTTGCGGAAAATATTATACATGCGTGTTGCTGAGTATTATTATTCCATGTTTCTAATGTGGCAGTATCATCTAATATATTGCATGATTTTTGCATGACAGCTTGGTCGGATGATGATGGAATTTGTCCACTTGGTGTCATTTGCCGTATTGCTAATGTTATCGATGCGTAGTTCGACACGCTCAATAATTCGTCACCAGCAAATACACCGATTTCAAATTGAAGATCATTCCCACGCCAAAATTGCGGAAGAGAATTTCGAATGATATCTGTTGGATTGTCAAAACTGAGGGTGTCGGCTTGGATTCTTATGGTGATTTTTTCAAAGTTGTTCATGATTGATCTGATGAAAGATTGCCTCCAATAATTTTATAAAAATGTGTAGATGTTATTCCTGTGCTCGATGATGTGATTTCTGACATAACAGCATCTAACAATATGAACTGTTTTTGTGATGGTTCTTCTACAATGATTAATTGTGATGATAGATTATTTAGTTCGATAGCATGTTGAATGACATATTGTTGTGCTGCTTCAACTGAGGTATGTTGTTTTGTAACAGAAAATGTAATAGTAATAGTTTGATTGCCGCGATCATACCATTTCGACGAATTTGAACGTAATGGTGTTGCCATTTGTGTTTGCCGTGTATGATGTAGTGAAAAGTCATATGGTTCTTCTTTGTGATCATGACCATTGGCAAGGGAGATGTTTCCGATTGAAATTTTCATAGCTGAGGAGATGTTATATTACACGGTGCGATGAATCGCATGATGAAATAATTGTTATTGTCTTTGCGTTCGACAGAACAACATGATGTGCCGCTTGCTAATTGAATATAATCATTTTGATCATCGTTATTATGATGCCACATATGAAGATGTCGCATGATAGTTTCAGCAACACATAATAAACTTGGTCCATTTTGGTTGGTTGCTGTATTTTCTATCACATTAATCTCTAATGTTGCATGATCGAATATAGGGCCTTCGATGTACGGATTTGCATGTGATGGAATTGGTGGCATTAATAATATTGCAATCCCGATACCGATTTTGGCATTATTAGATAATATTGATGTGAAATCACTTTGTTTATAATTCAGAACAGGAATATTTCTTAATTCATGAATCTGTAATAATCGCTTTTCAATAATATTTTGTAGTTTTTCTAAATTACTTTCGATATGCATGATTAAAATCCTTGTAAAGAATGTGATGTTGCTAATGGTATTCGATGATGGACGACTTCACATCCAGCGCTACTGGAAAAATCAGAGATCGATTGTGCGTTGTCAGGCAATGAGACAGGGATTTCTCCCTGTGCAATTCGTTTTAAATATTCACGTGACTCATTAGCCATTCTTACCTGGTCATTTGACAATTGCAGGCCAGTTAGTCGTGTTTGTGCGGCTTCTAATATCAAATAACAGGCACAACTTTTTAGTTCATGTGGGATCTCTGTTTTATTTGTGCTAAGAATATTATTATGATTGCCACTGATTTCAGCACGTATACGAGCAGTGATATCATCAATGATTTCATTAATAGGGTTGCCTTGATCATTGGCCAATGCAATTGTTTGTAGTGCTTGTACTTGATTGGCAGCTAAGTAGTCATTCAGGTCAGATATTTGTAATGTTATCCATGTCGCCATAATGCAGTAAATATTTTGTTGTTTTTGAGTGTTGGGGATTGCTGAATATTATCAACAACCCCCATAGTGAGTTGTGGTATAGGGAATTATGTTTGTATGAGGAGTTACTCAGCTGATATTGTTAGTTTTCTAATGCCTTCAGCTGATGTAATGACGACATTGCTATAATGCTCAACCGTCAAATCCGTAAATTTACTATGTTCATCAGCATATACGCGGAAGGAACCACCACCATCAATAGGTGTAACAAATCGTTTAATGTTTGCTGGTTCATCTTTCATGATATCATTTTTAGTATAGAACAAATATATCTTATTGCCTAATAGATCACTTTTCGACGTACCATTTTGGTACCGTGCACTCATGACTTTTACACCATCGATGAACAATTTACGTGCGACATCTTCCGGCAACATACCAGCAGCACGGGATGCGCCAGCAGTATTTTGGCCATCATATGCATCACTACGCATATCCCACGCTGCTTCTCCATATACAGCACGATTTGGACGTACACCAGTAATGTCTGCAGCAGCTGATAATTCAGCACGGACGTCCGCATCAGGATTTTTTGTAGTATCCCATACGTATCCGTCAGATTGTTGTGTAATAGCGTTGCTTTCCAGTGCTGCTATTGCACGACGTAATTCATTGCGCAATAGTCGTTGTAATAATAATTGAACATATCGTTCACGCCAATCATCTCCTGCGATATCATCATGATCAACACGAATTGTTAATCCCTTATTGTATGTTCTTGATGTTACAGATGTTCCGACAAATTCTATACGTTTAAACGATGATCCAATGGATCGTATGTCATCAGTTTCTGACATAAAACATTGTTCATTGTTGGATACTTTGAATTCGAACCGTTTTGCTACTGGGATAGTTGGTGCGATAAAGTTCAAGAGATCTTCAATATGTTCAGGGTCTTTCCATCCTACAGTAAATGCTGTCAATGGTTCAGAATATGTTGCGGCAGTAAATCGAGCTTCATTAGCAGCACACACTAGCCCGCATGATTGAAAACCGTCATCTTTTGGTAAAATTTCTGTGTTCATATATTTCTCTTGGTAAAAGTTTTTATTAAAGATTTACATATTATGATTTTGCTGGGATGGTATATTGTTGTGGTACACAGCTCATAAATTCAATAATGCCATTATCAGCTGTTGTTGATGATAGGGCGATACCTATCATGGTATAAGTCGCAGCAGTTTCACTTGGTTGTGGCAATGCCTGTACTTTTCCTGATTCTGCAGGTATTAATATGTCGCCAGCGTCAATGGTCCCACTTGATACGGCATTTAATGTATCGGGTGATCCCAACAGTGCAATATCAACAATATTCCCTTCAGTCGCTTCATCTGTGATAATTGCAATTGGTAAATGTGCAGAATCACAAATATTAATCTTATCGGGAGATGATCCCAATGTGGCCAATAAGTATTTTTGTGATATTTCAGATTCTGCTATTTTGGTAATATGTGATGTATGTGTACCAACGCTCATATTCGATAGAGTTTGTTTTTTCATAGTTTTCGTTAGGTTAAAAATTTTTATAAAACAATGATGGATGCAGCCGTCTTACTGCCATCCATGCATCTGTATAATTTTCAGAAAATGATTGCATGCGATCATGTACCATTGCTAATATTTTTTCACCGTTTGAACTGTCATGGTTCAACGTTGCTAGGTTCGATGTTTGCGATGTTGTGTTTAATGTGACAATGGTGTTATTAGGGATGATGTGTTCGATATTCGTTGTGATGTTCTGTTGACTGTCGTTGTTGGTAGTTTGTTGTTTGTTATCGTTCAATATCATCGTCTCATCGATTGAAGATGCATCATTGGTTATTGGATTTGATATATCATCGTTGATATCTTTTGATATATTTTCATCGGAGATGTCATTCATTTCGACATTAATGTCTTGTGATACATGTTGACAGAACATATTGGGATGATTGGTCATTCCGACAGAAATCATTCGTTGTGGCAATAATGTCCCATCAGAAGATTGTTTCGTTAGCCAACGTGGTGATAAATGTTTTAATATTCCATTTTTGAACAACGCATATCCGATATCTGTCCATTTTGATAATATCCACAGGGCATTTGCTTCTGTCTTAAAGTCTATAATTCTTCCATAGATTTTTTTATTTGTTGATTGGAAGTTAGCATCATCGGGATGTCCGATATAAATTGGTAATCCAATGAATTTTCGAATGATTCGTCCAGAGAGTGACCGGAATGATGATATTATATTTTGTGCGGTAGTTTCATCTAGAATTTGAATGCCCTTTTCATGATGATATTTTCCAAAATCAGCAAGTTTTATCCATTCTTGGTGCATGTTTAATTTCCCTCAAATTTATTCATTGTTATCATTTGATATGTACAATAATGTATCCTCGTCATTAGGTGTAGGTATGCCAAATCGTTCACGTACATCATTGATTGATAATGGCATTCCCATATGATATAATTCGCGATATAGGTTTAATTCTGATGTGATATTTCTTCGTGTTTTTGGAAGTAATCTGAAATATGCTAGTACAGGAACATCGCCAAAAAGATATTTTATTACATATTTATCTACCTGTTCATTCAATGTTTCTGAGATCATATTAGCATCATCTTCTTCCAACAATTCTGATTCATCAGTTTGTAATGATGCACCAGCACCATTGCTCCGTGATAATGTTGCAAGGTCTGACCCTCTCCATAATGCCGATATTGCACGGTCCATTCTATCAATTAAAGAAGGATATGGTAATTCCCCACGTGTTGTCAGGTCGATCGCTTCGATATCTGTTCCTTTTGACATGAGTGCATTAAACTCTGCCCCGAAATCTTCTACAGCATCACGTGCTGCTTCCCATTGTTCGGAGTGTGGTGCTGCATCAGTGATTCCTTTTACACCTGGCATACCATTGCGTTCGCAGTACACTAACCAGTCGCGCAATGGCAGATGTTTAAATAGATAGGCGATTGAACAAGCTTCCATTAGGCCATCTCCAACGGTCACCATCCAAGCGCCTTCTTCCAACGCAATGCCAGAATTAGCACATTCATTTGTCAAAAACTTCAGTGAGCCATCATGATTTTCAAAAAACCATAACGGGACGAACCGAAATGTAGCAGTTAACGACATGTTTTGTGCTAGGCAGTTTTGTCCAGCATTTTGAGAAAATTTTGTATCGGAGTGTTCAGTCGGCTTGAATATGATTTCATGAACGGCATATTTTTTTCCGACAGCGTCCATCATTTGGCGAATGAGCAGTGCAATACCTCCTTTTTCATTATTATCACATGCATTTGTCGCATGAATATTGTTATAAAAATGTTCCAGTGCAGATTTTTGTTGTTGTGCTAGTTCCGAATCATCAATCGGCAAGATTTCCCAGTTCAGACGAGCTACTGATTTTTTCCGTTTGGCAGATACTCCTTGTATGACATCATCTCTACGCTCAATAGCATCCCATGTCATTGCAGCAGCTTTTAAATACCCTGCTGTGAAAGCATCTAACATTTGTGACAAAGAATCTGGTGTTAATGTCTTGATCGGATTGAAACGTGCGCGCATAGAATTCTTGACACGCATTTCTGAAATTTGAGAGACTGTTTTCATAAAAATTGTGGCATTTTCCTGTTGGATTTTCGTTCTATTGTTTCAAAATGTTGGCATGGAATCTCTTTATTTATTCCAGCGGCATGGACAGCCAATGCTAATGCCCAGAATCTATCAGCATGTCCGTTCCTTGTGCGGTCCCCTGCAAATCGTATATTGCCAGCGAATGTAGTTTCGCGGCGTACAGAATGTAAATCTGCACGAATGATATCATCATCTGGAATTTTTATTTTGTTATCTTCAAACAATGTACGCAGAGGATAAGCGAGCTGTTCTTTGACTGCATGTGAAAACGTTATCCCTTCTACACGATAATGTCCGAAGTATTCTTCTGCTCGTTCTGCAAATTGTCGCCCGATTCCAGTTTGATCGATACATATTCTTCGCAAATTTTTTATGTTCAAAAAATCATGTAAACGGTCTTCTTGTTCCGAAAATCTAGTATTTTGTAGACAGATGATTTTTCGCGTCATTAGAATATCGTTTATCAATTCTAATATCCAGAATACTGTAAGGTCATTATTCCTTCCAACATCAATTCCTAGAAAGAATGAATTGGAAGATTGTTGCATTTCTGATATGGTGCGTTCCCAGTCGGTATTTGTATCATATTCGCATTTTGCGATCAAATCACTGCTGAGGAATGCTGATCGATCATCTGATGGTATACACATGTATTCTTGCAAAAATGATTCTTCATCAGGACATGAATTTTTTATATTATCGAAATATTCCGATTGTGACATATGCCTTCGTGGATCATTTTCTGGCAGCCGTGTTTGTAATTTTTCTAAAAAGCCCTGATCCAATGCATCTTGCAAAGTTGTTTTATGATGTGATATATTTTTAGGATTACCATTATAGAGAATATCATCTATCAACTTATTGAAAAAATTATTGCTGCCACGATGTGTCGACAAAATGGCCAACTGTCCGCCCCATGTAATACCAGGCAATGCTATGATATACAATTGTTTCGGATCATTATGGAGCGCAAATTCATCCAATATTCGCGTGCCACGTTTCCCTGCTTGTGCATCTGTACTAGATGTTAATGAGTGTATTGCAGTGTCGTTGGAAAATTTTAATGATGAAGAATTGTATGCTTTATGTTCTGCCAGCATACGATTCCCGAAAAAATCACATGCCGGGGAAAGAATTTTGGCAAATTTTTTACAATCATCAATAAATAGTTTTGCTTGTATTTCATCACGAGATGCTACCCAGGTGTCGTAATTACATGTTTTAACAGTATGAGCCCGTACAGCACCATATGCAGTCGCTAATGACATTCCAATTTGTCGAGATTTTTCCATTATTTTTATGCGTGATTGATCAGTGATCCATGCGCTTTGATATGGAAGAAAAAATGCATTATCTGTTAATGTTGTCATAATAACATTAGTTGCTCCTCGACAGCTTGAACAATTTCTGCTGGCAATTTTTGTTGGTGTAATTGTTCGCGATCTTTAGATAGTTCTTTTCTCTCTTCTGCTATCATGTCGAGAACGTGAGATGATTCTATTGATTGGATCTTTTCATGACTCGCAGATAATTTTTGTATGACTGCTGAAATGTCCTTTAAATCATCCAATGATGTGGATTTATTTTGACAGATTGCATCAAATAATAATTCCCAGGCATAGGCTAAAGACGCCATTGCCGTTTCTGTAGCTGGTGAAAATTTAGACAATAACTTAGAAGCATGTTTTTTAGCGTAATTTATATGAGAGATGTGATTGTCAAAATTGTCATTAGAGGAATTCATGTTATTTGTCCTCCGAATGATTATTTGCGATTGTTGATGATATTAATTTATACCGATCTGTTAATCCGTCTTCTGTAATTTTTATAATGATATGGGAAGCACAAAGTTTTCGTAGTGCACATGAAATAGTATTGTGTGAAAATTGAATACCAGCACATAAAATGCCACATGTTATAAAATCGACAGGCAGGCTTGCTGGGCTTGCTGCTTCTAATTGTTGTACGATTAAATGTTCTATCGTACTATGACAATTATAGCCTTCATGTTCAGTTCCCATCTTTTTGCACATGATGGGAACATTGTATCAGGTTTTTATATAATGCGTGAGTGTTTGGTTTGAATAATTGGATGTTGATGAATTGTTTGAATTATTGTGATAATTTTACAAATATAACATCATGAACCATGGATTTATACACATTTATGCAGAGATTAACATCATGGGACAACACTTCCACTTAGGAAAAGTGTATTACATTAATATAATATAACAAGACATAATTTGTATGTTATTTCTATTGTGTCGTTTAAAAATGGCGGTGACTTGCTAGGTCGTTTTTTGAACATTTGTATGATTATTTATTGTCGATCAAACAGTCTATATTGTATAGCTTCCAATATATGTTGTTGTTGAATGTTGGCTGTGTTGTCGATGTCTGCGATTGTACGTGCTACTTTTAATATTTTATCATAAGCCCGTGCAGACAATGGTAATTCTCGCATGGCAGTGATTAATAATTCATTAGATGGCGTGTCTAATGGACAATATTTTATAATATCTCCGTGCGACATATTAGCATTCCGTTGTGATGATTGAAATCGTTGCTGTTGTAATGCTGTGGCATGGTATATTCTTTTTCTGATATCCTTAGATGATTCCGCAGGGGTTGTTGATTGAATCTCATCGATTGTCACTGTTGGGACATGTAACTGAATATCAAATCTGTCAAGCATCGGTCCACTAATTTTTGCACGGTACCGCGAGATTTCATTCAATGAACATTTACATTTATGGTTTTTATCACCGAAATATCCGCAAGGGCATGGATTCATTGCTCCGACAATCATTGTTTTACATGGGAATTTAATTTTCCCTGACCCACGTGAAATGGTAAGATAGCTATCTTCCATTGGTTGTCGCAAAGAATCCAATGTAGTGCGTCGGAATTCTGCCAATTCATCTAAAAACAATACTCCGTTATGCGCTAATGAAATTTCTCCTGGTACAGGAATACTACCACCTCCCAATAGTCCAGCATTGCTGATAGAATGGTGCGGTGCGCGAAATGGTCGTAAAAGGGATGGTATGTCATCATTCATCAACATGCCAGCAGTAGAATATATGCTCATAGTTTCCATGAATTCATCAAATGATAACTCTGGCATGATAGTTGGTATTCGCTTGGCTATCATTGATTTTCCTGATCCAGGGGATCCTACCATTAATAAATTATGACCACCGGCAACAGCGATTTCAACAGCACGACGTAAGGCATATTGTCCTTTGATTTCTGAAAAGTCGATATCTGATGGATACGATGATTCATTTGTTTTAAAAGAATGCGTAGGAAGTGGTGGTTTAGACATCTGTCCTGTTAAAAATTTTACCGCATCGCATAAAGTATCTACTGGATATATTTCTATATCGTTGATAAATGCTGCTTCTTGTGCTGATTTTGTCGGCAGAAGTAATTTTTTACCATGTTTTTTGGCATAAGTAGCAAATGCAATACCGCCCTTGACTGGTCGAATTTTTCCAGACAATCCTAATTCGCCAGCGATGACAAATTCAGGTAAGTTATGTAAATATGCTTGTCCTGTGCCATGAATTACTCCGAGTGCGATTGGGAGGTCATAAAACGATCCCTCTTTTCGAATGTCAGATGGTGCCAAATTGACGGTAGTTCGTGTATGCGGTGTTTGGAACCCACTGTTTGTAAGCGCTGAAAATATTCTGTCATATGACTCTCTTATGGCAGCATCTGGAAGGCCAACAATTACAAATCGCAAATCTCCACGTTCACCAGCATTGACCTCGATTATGATCTCGACAGCTTCAATTCCAGAAAGTGCACATGATTGAACGATGGATAGCATAGTAATATTACCAAGAGGCAACAATTGCCAAATAAAGTCAAGAAAGAAATGCCATAACGACCAAACTCTTATCGTCGATAGTTGGTTGAGCGAATGTTTATCGAATTAGGATTGTAGATGGGATACATATATTCTAATACTAAAAATTAGTTTTTAAAATAGTGACGTTTAAAAATCTTATATTGTTGTTACTAAAAAATAGTGACTAAAATCATTGACTTATTTTTTTACACTTGCATTAGTGATGACGTTCATTTGGCGAGATAGCTCAGTTGGTAGAGCAGAGGACTGAAAATCCTTGTGTCCCCAGTTCGATTCTGGGTCTCGCCACCATCTTCTGTCGGTTGCTGTAAGATGTATCAGTTGTGCTTAGTTGCATCCGATGATTGCAATGGTGTTTTGTCTAGATTTTGTATTTGCAGTACGGCTTAGCACATTGTCGACATTTTGATATTTGTCATAATCTCATATTGTCGATTGTGTGATTTTATGTTTGCTAACAGAAGTATCTATCTATTGAAAGCTTACGATCAAAACATCATGCTTCAACATTTTGTTACAGTCTCAATATTAGTTTATCTTTCTGATGTTTGATTATCCGATTTTTTGTTTTATCATTCCAAATGTTGCTTTTTAAGCGCTGTGTCAACAGTGCCTGTTTTGGACTTGCCATGATTTTGATTGGTTTTCAGATTTTGCGTATTTGTTAAAAAAATTATCTCGCAGTATAAAATTTTATTTCTGCGAGATAAAAATTTTAAACAATCGAAATATTTTTTAGTTATAATGATTCTCTGTATATGGTTTCAACTGCTTCTTTTGTGGCTTTTGTTGGAGCTAATGAAAGCAGACCATCCAAAGACGGAGTTGTAAACGCAAGCTCCGTTAATTTTTTGACATCATTTTTATTAAACCCTTCATCTGTTAATTTATTTGGAACATCAACTGATCTTAACCATTCATATACTCCGTTTGCTGCAATTTCAGGGTCATTGATGTTTTTTACAATCGGTTCTAATATATAATTCAGTGTTTGTGATTTTACTGAATAAATATTTTTAATTACCGCTGGGAGAATAATAGCTAATCCTAACCCATGTGATAAATCTGGCTTTATAGCACTCAAAGGATGTTCTAATGCATGGGTATAATGCAATAATCCATTGTCGAAACAAACGCCTGCTACCATTGCTGCATAACATAAATAATATCGTGCTTCTTTGTACATTGGATCTTCGATAGCTTTCGGCAAATATTGTGCAACGAGTTCGATTACTTGTCGTGCAAGAGTGACAGAATATGGTGATGCGACAGTCGATGTTGCTGCTTCAATAACATGGTTTACGGCATCAATAGAGACGTATCGTGTTTGATTAGGAGACAGTCTGATCATTAAATCAGGATCATCTATCGCAAATTCAGGATAAATGCAGTCATAAGCAATTGCAGGTTTATAACCTTTATCTAGAATAGTTGCCACGGCGAATCTATTGGTCTCTGACCCTGTTCCGTGTGTTAAATTAATTGCGATAATGGGAACTGCTTTTGTTGGATTGAATTTAAATTCATATAAGCTGCTTCCTGTTTCATTTGGGTATTTTAAAAGAATTGCCACAGATTTTCCTGTATCGATTGGTGAGCCACCACCAATAGCTATTACTGCTTTTGCATCGAAATCACGTGCGATTTTTGTTGCTTCATCGACAGTGTCTGTTGTTGGATTAGGGGTGACATTGTCGTAGTTTATATATTGTATATTATTGGTTTTTAATGCCTTTTCTACGATTGCCCAAGCCCCTGTTGTTTTATATGAATTTTTTCCAGAAACAACTATGACTTTATCTATACCTCGTTGAGAATAAATTTGCGCAATGCCGTGAATTTTTTGAATTGCACCACACCCGAAATAGACATTGGTCTTTGTTCGTATTTCGATAACATTGTTAATGTTTAACTCTTGTTTCCAATCAATCATATTAAGGTCCTTTATGTTGTATGAATGTAAGTTTGTTCAGGTGTAATTATTTTAATTTCTTTTGTGCGTATTCGCTGTGATTTATGTTTTTCAAAAGTAGGAGTGGCTCTGCTGGGAGAAATGAAACAGCAGAGCTATTGCGATTTTAAACAATCCCTTGATACGCATTAAGGAAAAGTTGTTTAATTTCACTCATTAGAGGATATCTTGGATTGCCTCCTGTACATTGATCATCAAATGCTCGCTCAGTCAGAATGTCCAAGTTGTTCATGAACTCTTCCTCATTGACACCAAATTCTTTGATTGATTGTGGAAGATTTAAATCCGACATCATATTACCGATTGCATTTATTAGTATTTCTACTTTCTCATCATCGTTTTTGCCACCTAATCCCAAATTATCTACGATTTGGCCATATTTTTCTTTAGCACAAGGATATTTGTACTGCGGGAAAATTGCTTGTTTTGTAGGATTGTCAGTAGCATTAAATTTAATAATTTGACGAATTAATAATGCATTTGCGATACCATGTGGGATATTATACATCGCACCTAATTTATGTGCCATTGAATGACATAATCCCAAGAAAGCATTAGCAAATGCCATGCCTGCTATTGTGGCGGCATAATGCATCTTTTCTCTTGCTTCTGGATCATCAGCACCGTTATTATATGAACGGACTAAATATTTGAATATTAATTTAGTTGCTTCTAGTGCATTTGCATTTGTGAAGTCTGTTGCCAAACATGAGACATATGCTTCTAGAGAGTGGACTAATGCATCAATTCCTGATGTTGCTGTCAATCCTTTCGGCATGTTATCAACTAGGTCTGGATCGACAATTACCATATTAGGAGTCAATGCATAATCAGCGATAGCATATTTGTAATGAGTATTTTCGTCTGTAATGATAGAGAATGGTGTGACTTCAGAACCAGTTCCCGATGTTGTTGGGATCGCTACCATCATTGCTTTTTTGCCTAATGCTGGAATATCGCATATTCTTTTTCTTATATCCATGAACCGCATGGAAATGTCTTCAAAGTTGGTCTCTGGTTGCTCGTACAGTAACCAAATAATTTTAGCCGCATCCATAGGAGAACCACCGCCAAAAGCAATAATTACATCAGGTTCATACGGCCGTACAATCGCCAGTGCCTCATTGATTGTATCAAGTGTAGGCTCTGGTTTGACATTAAAGAATACTTGATGATCAATCCCTGCTTCATCTAGAACTTTTGTAACATTATCAACTGCGCCTGATCCAAATAAATGTCTGCCAGTTACAATGAACGCACGTTTTTTTCCTTTAAGTTCTTTAAGTGCCAGGTCGGTACATCCTCTTTTAAAATAAATCATTGGAGGAACTTTGAACCATAACATATTTTCTCTCCTTTCGGCTACAGTTTTGTAATTTAATAAATGTTCTACACCAATATTTCCAGACACAGCATTACCTCCCCAAGAACCGCATCCAAGTGATAATGATGGTTGCAGTTTAAAGTTGTACAAATCTCCTATGCCACCTTGTGACGATGGTGTGTTTATCAAAATACGGCATGCTGGCATTTTTGTTGCATATGTATTTATTCTGTCGGTTTTTCTTTCATCTGTATAAAGTACAGATGTATGACCAGCACCACCTTTTAATACCAATTCATATGCCATGTCAGCTGCTTGTTCAAAGTTTTTAGCTTTGTACATAGTTAAAATTGGTGATAATTTTTCTCGTGAGAATGGGTCCTCCCAATCGAGTTTTGCACGTTCACAAAGAAGAATTTTCGATTCTGCAGGTATCGAAAATCCAGAAAGTTCAGCAATTTTACAAGCAGATTGACCAACGATTAGAGGATGTGCCGTTCCTCTTTTGGGGTCTATGAAAGGAAGATCTATCATTTTCTTTTCATCTTCCTTGCTCACTAAATAAGCACCTCTATATATAAATTCTTTTTTTACGTCTTCATAAATTTCTTCGCAAACAATGACAGATTGTTCAGAAGCACAAATCATTCCATTATCGAATGTTTTTGACATGAGGACGGAAGATACTGCCATTTTTATGTCAGCGGTTTCATCGATAACAACTGCTGTATTTCCAGGTCCTACACCGAGAGCAGGTTTCCCTGATGAATATGCTGCTTTAACCATGCCTGGGCCACCTGTTGCAAGGATACAATTTATGTTGTCGTGATGTAGTAATGCATCAGATAGTTCCATTGTAGGGACATCAATCCATCCAATAATATTTTGTGGAGCACCTGCTTCGACAGCAGCGTTTAAAACAACTTTAGCAGCCGCTATTGTAGATTTTGGTGCTCTTGGATGTGGCGAGAACACGATACCATTTCTTGTTTTTAATGCTAATAATGCTTTAAAAATCGCTGTTGAAGTAGGGTTTGTAGTAGGAATAATCCCTGCA
>CAZOAG010000004.1:144493-147429 GCA_964577805.1 uncultured Opitutales bacterium | reverse complement strand
TAATGCTTTAAAAATCGCTGTTGAAGTAGGGTTTGTAGTAGGAATAATCCCTGCAATAATTCCTAATGGTTCTGCTACTTTCTTTATCCCATTTGCTATATCTTCACTGACAATACCGCAAGTCTTGGTATTTTTGTGTTTGTTGTAAATATATTCTGATGCGAAATGATTTTTTATAATTTTATCTTCTAAAACTCCCATTCCGGTTTCTTCTATTGCCATTCTTGCCAATGGAATACGAGCTTTATTAGCAGCACTTGCAGCAGCTTTAAAAATTCTATCTACATCTTCTTGAGAAAATTTGGAATATTCTTCTTGTGCCTTTCTTACTTTATTAAGCAAATTGTTCAAAGCTTCAATACTGTCAATAAGTTCAGTTTCTTTTTCCTGTACTTTTGCCATTTTACATCTCCTTTTTAGTAGTGATTAACCCCTTGATTAGCATTTTATTACCATCCAAGAAATATGTCAAGAACACTATAAATAAAAGATATTAAGATTTTGTAAACAATGATAAAGCATACATATAAATAATCTATGATGCGGATGTTTCATTAAAAAAAAGATTGAAAAATTTGATTGCGTACGGAAATATTCGTAGCGAGATAATTGTTTTTATTGAACTTTGAATTTTTATTTGTGCTGGAATGAACTAAATCGAATTTTAAAAGGCTGTTCTAATAACATTAAAACCGTTTCGAAATATGGCATCAAAAATTCATTGCATAGGCATGATAATCAGGCATGCTGCTACTCGCAGATGAGATTGTTGCGGTATTTCACATTGTTTTTAATGATGGTTGTGGTAGGATGTGGTTGTTATTGTGGAGATGTACAATTCCCATTATCGATTTCTGACTATCAATTATTAGAGCAGGCAAATGATTCATCATTGTGGAATACATTAGCATTACGAGTAAAAGCATCGCCGTTTAATCTTGTTGCTACCATCATTTTTTTATGCGCGGTCATTCATACATTTTTTGTTCCTAAAATTGCGCGATTGGCACATGATTTATCATCAAACAATACGGACAATTATTCACGGAAACAATTTCTGGCGAATGTTTGTCACTGGTTGAGTGAGGTTGAAGTAGTTTTTTGTTTATGGTGTATTCCTTTGGTTTTAATGATGGGAATATCTGCCGGCTGGTCGTCTGTAATAAATTATTTTAATAATGATATCAGTTTTGCAGAACCGATATTTATTGCTGTCATCATGACAATGGCAGCAACACGTCCTATAGTCTTGTTAGCAGAATCAATTTTAGGAATCATTGCTAGAATAGGAAATCGAACAGTAGGGGCTTGGTGGTTGACATTATTGATGGTTGCACCGTTTCTAGGATCATTTGTTACCGAACCTGCTGCCATGACAATAGCTGCCATGTTGTTGTCGAAACAAGTATATTCATTGGGCCCTTCAAAGAGATTATCGTACGGGACATTAGGCCTATTGTTTGTTAATGTATCAATAGGTGGGACATTGACACATTTTGCCGCACCGCCGATCTTGATGGTTGCCCATAAATGGCATTTGACAATCGGCAATGTCTTTTCGTTGATTGGACAACATGCAATAGTTAGTGTTATTTGTGCAACATTATTGTACTATTTTATTTTTAGAAAAGAATTTTCTGTATTGCAACGACGTGCTGAGGAACGTAAATCTTCGCAAGAAGACACTGCCAAAATGCCAATTGCGATGACTGTTATACATGTTCTATTTTTAATATGGACTGTTGCCAATGTACATGTCCCCGCACTTGTTGTGTTAGGATCTTTAATATTTTTAGCATTCGTACAGGTGACAGAAAAATATCAAGATGAAATATCGTTACGTGGCCCTATTTTAGTTGGTGTATTCTTGTTTGGGCTAGTTGTCCATGGTGGTCTTCAGCAATGGTGGCTTGAGCCAATGTTAGGTGGGTTGAGTCAATTGCCATTATTTTTTGGTGCGACAGTATTGACTTCATTTAATGATAATGCTGCGATTACATATTTATCATCATTGGTTCCGGATTTTACCAACAATGTTGCATTACAAAAATCTGTTATTTCAGGTGCTGTTGCTGGTGGTGGATTGACTGTCATTGCAAATGCACCCAACCCTGCTGGCCAGAGCATTCTATTAAAGCATTTTAATGGAATGGTTTCTCCATTATTTTTGTTTTTAGCGGCATTAATTCCAACGATTATAGCAGCAATATGCTTTAATTTATGGTAGTGATATAAAATATGGGCCGAAATTCAGTGTTGTTTCTAAATTGGATCAAATATGAAAGTTTTTAAAAATCGGAATTTTTTTGAAAAAATAATATATGTTGGTAATAGAGACAACCAATATAAATCATTAGTGATATTTGGAATATCGATAATTGTTAAACGGCATTTGCATGTATTGATGCAGCGCGTAAAGTATAATAGATTGTGTCGTCGATGTTTTGGGTCATGGATATCATGTCTGCGTATTGCCAAAAATTTGCCACTAAAAGTTGGTATTTTGTATCATTTATCTAGTGCATTGCGCCGTGCAATTGTGATGTTTTATTGTAAATGCGGGCCTAATGGCAAAAACGCTGGAGATGTGTTCAATAATGAATTAGCGAATTTTTTTCTTGGATGGGAAGCGTGTGATGCTTTGGGAAAAAGCAATATGCTTGCTGTTGGATCAATATTGGATTATTTGCTTTTGTCAAAAAATGTTGTAAATGTAGATAGTACGAGTGCTAAATGTCCATATAAAATATGGGGTAGTGATTTTATGTATCCTTTGCCTGATAATGCACAGCTTAATTGCGACATTGATGTTTATGCCGTTAGAGGACATAATACTTTGTCTCAATTGCGCGAATTGACAGGAGAATTGTTCGAAAATATTGTCGTTGGCGATCCAGGATTGTTAGCATCTTATCTTTTCCCTTATGATCAGTACG
>CAZOAG010000004.1:38437-144393 GCA_964577805.1 uncultured Opitutales bacterium | reverse complement strand
AAGGATCAGTACGAAGGATCAGTACGAAGGATCAGTACGAAGGATCAGTACGAAGGATCAGTACGAAGCTGGCATTATCCTCCATTACAATGATAAAAAATATGCTGATCTCAATAGAATAAAAGTGCAAAATGTATGTGTCATTGATATTTGTTCAGATCTCAATGTGATTTTTCAACAAATTAATAATTGCAAGTGTGTTTTATCATCGTCATTACATGGATTGATCTTTGCGGATAGTTATGGCATTCCAAATGCTCATATATTATTTTCGGAAACAACAGGAGGAGGGGAATATAAATTTAAAGATTATTATTCAGTGTTTTCCGCACCTTATCAACAACCAATTGATTTGAGAGTACAAACGATCACGGACGATGATATAGCAAACATAATTAATAATTATAAAATTGATCAAAAAGAGGTAAAAAAGATCCAGCAAGACTTATTAGCATGTTTCCCGTATGCAAATATCATCAATAATTGATTGCGCTGGTTGAGTTCGTATCATTGTGTGATGCTGTGATTTCCTGAAGAAAGTTAGATAGGGAATTGCTTGTTGTTATGTTGGGCAGATGACTAAATATCATTTGATATCGTTCCATTTTTATGTGCAAAGTAAAAACACTGTCAAATTTATCATAATTCGTTCTGCGAATTGAGTAATTTGGGGGCACAGGAAGTTTTGTTTACGCAGTGCTTGAAATATTGTTTTTTCACAATAGTTATATCGCAAAACGTTAAATTACTCATTCATATGAACACTGGAAGAAATTTAGAATTGAAACGCATTATCGCCACACCGCAGGAAGAGAAACCACATTTTGACTGGAAAAAATTGGTTGCTAAAGATAGAAGTTGTACTTGCGAATATTATAATGCAAGTGAGCTTGCAGATAAGGTCGGGGAGACTGTTGTTGATGCTGCTTTGCTCGAAGGACAAACCGATATTTTTTCTGAAGAAAATAAAACATTGGTCATCGCACTGGTAAAACAAATATGCCAAGGTCTGAAAACATGTGAAGTTCGTCCGCCGAACCAAGCATTTGTCGATGATTTGATAGAAGAAATTTTTGTTCGCAATGGACGCTTAGACCTTGCACAAGCGTTCGTAGCAAAATGTAATTTTACGAATGAATATTATAAAAAATTAAAAGATGGGCGGCGATTAAATTTGATCCGTCGTGATGGCAGTGTTGTCCCGTGGAATATTGAAAAGATCAAACATGCTGTTGAACAAGCATTTATTGCACAACATCAAGATCCAAGTCGTGCAGAAAAAATTTCCTATGCTGTAACGAAAAATATTCTCGATGAAGGCTTGTCATTTATTCACATTGAAAATGTTCAGGATTGCGTACAAGAAGAATTGATGCGACAAGGGGAATATAAGATCGCAGAAGCTTATATTTTATATCGTGCGGAACGTGCAAAATTGCGTGCAGATGGTAATGATTTAGAACAAGAAAAATTGGCCACAAAATCGATGTCAGAAGAATCAATGTTGTTGATTACTGGCAATGATGGTGAGACATTTTTCTGGGATGGTTCTGAATTGAGAAAACGTATATCCTTTGCTAACGATGGGTTGGATTCTCACCTGTCGCACGATGAAATATTTTTTTCATTAAAAGAAGGTATAGTTTCTAATATTGATATCTCTACACTGCGAACATGTATTATCAAAAATGCACGTAAATTAATAGAAAAAGACCCTGTGTTTGCGTTGTTTGCAGCACGTATGCAATTATTATATTTATACGAGGATGTACTAGGATGGAATTGTTCCTCTGATACATTCGATGAATTGAATAAAAAACAAGCAATAGCATTTAAAAAATATATAGAACAAGCAGTCGCAGATGGATTATTGCATCGTGATATGCTGCAGTATGACTTGTCGATGTTGTCTCAAGCGTTGCGTATTGACGATGATAAATGGTTCGATGCAATCGCTCTTCAAAGCATGGAAGAGCATTATTTTATGCGTGATTCTAACGATAAAATTTTAGAAACACCACAAATGTTATGGATGCGTGTTGCTATGGGAGTATTCCTAGCACGTCAAAGAGCAGAAAATGATGTGATTGCATTATATAATATTTTGAGAGAGAGAAAATTCTGTCTGGCGACACCAACATTATATTATGCTGGTACTGTAAAACCACAAATGATGTCGAGTTATGTATACGCATTGGAAGATGATATGAAAAATATCATGATGCGTGGTATTTCTGATAATGCATTTATTGCGAAATGGGGTGGTGGCATAGCTGGTTCATGGTCGCATGTTCGTAGTCGTAATTCTAGGATCGCTGGAACTCGTGGTAAAGCGCCAGGAGTCATTCTTTTTTTACAATTGCATCAACATCAATTAGCAATAGCAAATCAGGGGACAGAACGTCGTCGTGGTCGAGGTGCTGCTTATTTGGAAATCTGGCATAATGATATATTGGAATTTGTTAATTACAAAAAGAAATATGGAGTTGCTGGAGTACAAGATGACGCATTGGGAACAGTTGTATGGGTGCCAGATATGTTCATGCGTCGATTGGAACAAGATGGAGACTGGACATTATTAAATACCGACAAAGCATATTCATTGCATGATATTTATGGCGAAGAATTTGAAGCGAAATACGAAGAGTTGGAACAGCAAGTAACCGACGGCAAGATTAATGGTCAAAAGATTGCATGTCGTGATATTTGGCAGAAAATAATGCAAAGAATATTCGAAACAGGATATCCGAAAATAGCATTTAAAGATACATGTAATCGATCAAATATGTGCAAAAATGGTATGATTCATTCATGTAATCTATGTCTAGAGCATACCTTAAATACCACACCTGATGAAACAGCAGTGTGCAATACAGGAGCATTGGATATTTGTAAACATTTGACGCCTGATGGATCATTGGACTACGTATCGATGAAACATACTATTCGAATAGCTACACGTGCATTGGATGCTATGATCGATGCGAATTTCTTCCCATCAGATGCTGCGAAAGGTTTTGCAGAACGATATCGTGCAATTGGATTAGGCATGATGGGGTTACAGAATGCATTATATGAAAAAAATCTACCATTTGGGTCAGAAGAAGCGATTGCGTTTAGTGAAGAATGTGCCGAAGTATTGGCGTATGAAACAATCTTAGCATCATCTGAGTTGTCAGAACAATATGGTCCATGCGATGTATATTCTGAGACAGAATGGAGCAAAGGGAAATTGCCATTTGATAATGCTAGCAACGTTCCCGTACAACATTTGGACTGGGATGGATTGCGCAATCGTATAAAATCACACGGCATTCGGAATGCATACATGAATGCATGTTCTCCGACAAGGAAAATAGCACGGTTGTTGAGCTGTTATCCTGAACTGTCGCCTGCTACAAAAAATGTATTCACTAAACGATTTGACGATAATTATGAAATGATGATCATTTCACCAGAACTTGTACGAATTTTGAAACGGACAGGGGTTTGGAATAAATCAATTCATAAACAAATACGTTATTTCGACGGAGATTTAGCGGCAATTGATGGTATTCCTGATAATATAAAAGACGTATTTGCAACAGCATATATGATTGATAGTGCTGCTATTATTGATGGAGCTGCTCGTCGTCAACAATGGATCGATCAATCACAATCGTTCAGATTGTTTCTAGGAAGTCCAAATTTGCGTAATTTATCTGCTATGTTTGTCTCTGCTTGGAAGAAAGGGATCAAAGGTGTTTATGATGTAAAATCTGCTGGATTTTTTTCTAATCCTGCATCATCGGATGTTAAATCATTGACAACTATTCAGAATAATACGCATGATGGTGCTTATCATTTGATGAATGTATTGGATAATTTCCGATTAGGGAAATAGTTGTAATACTGCTGGCTGTGCGTTTATAACAATTCTAAAGGATTTGTTGTAATATTTGTAGCTAATAATGTTATTAATATGGAAGTTTCGCATTTTGAAAATAGTGGTGTTGGCCATTGGTATAATGGCCAAATACCACATGTGATATCTGGCATTAGCAATGATACTCGTACGATTCGTCCAGGAGATTGTTTTGTTGCTCTTGTAACAGATAAGCAGGATGGTCATAAATTTCTATATGATGCTAAAAAAAATGGTGCATCATGTGCTATTGTTTCACGTCCAGATGATAGTGTGACAATGCCACAGTTCGTTTGTAATGATACGCAACAAGCACTTATTAAATTGGCTAAATATATTCGACGACAATATACTGGTGTTGTATTAGCGGTAACAGGGAGTGTAGGGAAGACTACTACAAAAGAATTATTGAAATTGTTATTTAGAATAAAGAATAACGCAACGAAAGGCAGTCAAAATGGCCAATTGGGAGTTCCATTGACATTATGTATGTTAAACAATCAAGAGCGATTTGCGGTTATTGAAATAGGTATCGATGAGCCAGGAACCATGTGTCCGTTACTCGACATGGTACGTCCTGATGCTGGAATAGTGACCAGCATTGCGAAGGTTCATGTAACGTCTCTTGGCGACGAAGAGAAAATTGCTTATGAAAAAAGTTGTCTTGTAAAATATTGCCATGATCATAATGGGGTTAGCTTTTTCCCAGAAAACCTGCTTTCATTTGATGCATTTAAGCAATTTGAGCAATACGATGACTGTAATGTTGTACGAGAAAATATGTCATATGTTGAAACATTATATGGCATCAAGTATGATGGACACATAGCGCATGTTTCGCATAATGGAGAATCGCATATATTTAATCTTCCGCGAGAGATGAGCTGTGGGATTGCAAAAAATTTTATATTATGTGCGACTGTTGCATTACATTGTGGCGTTTTATATGATGCCATTTGTGATCGATTGAGTGATTGGCGGCCAGCGAATATGCGCGGCAATATTGTTGTTCGGAATGGCAGACATTATTTTGTTGATTGTTATAATGCTAATCCGATGGCATTGACAGATTCATTATTGCATTTTAACAGATTGTTTTCGCACGCTCAGTGTGAGCGCTTATTTGTTATTGGTGCATTGGATGAATCTGTTGTTGGCCATGATTTTTTAGAAGAGAATAAAAAAATATTATCAATGTCAGTTTTTCATGATGATGACAATATCGTGTTGATAGGGAAACATTCTCATGAAATTGCTAAGGTTGCTGGTAGAAAAAATATTATTTGTAGGGTATCTACTGATGATGCACGAAATGATATATTGTCATTCAATGGATATGTTTATTTAAAGGGCCATAGGTTTTATCGATTGGAAGACTTGATCGTGTAAAATATAACATCATTGAAATTCAAGTTTCAATAATTATTGATGTGTTACGAAAATGATTGATTCATACATGGAAAATGTCTGCCAAGAATGGCATGACATTGATTATCTGTCATCGATTGGTTCTTGTAAATGCGATCGTATTACAAGTGTTCGTGTGGTGACATCACGGCAGTTTCAACATTCATATGACATTCAATGTGAGGAATCATTAAAATTATTGTTGTGGGTGCAACCATGTGATGTTTGTGATATGGATCTTTCTGTAAAAATATCAGATGGTGGACGGTTTAATTGTTCTTTTGTGGTTGATGGTTGTGCAAAAACAAATGTATCGCTTCATGTGGATTTATTGGGAAAATCAGCTGTGTCTGATATAAAAATATTTTGTTATTGTCATGGTACAAATGCTGCCAATTGGAATATTGCCAATATTCACCATAATAATGATACAATATCATCAGTTGTCGTAAAAAATATTATTGATGCTGCTGCTAGTGTAACATTTAATGGTGATATAACATTATTGGAACAGTCTTCTGGAAGTGATGCTAAGCAACGATGCGATAGCATATTATTATCAGATAGTGCTAAAGCGACAACGTGTCCAAATCTGACAATTTTGAATAATGATGTATCATGTTCGCATGGTGCGACCGTCGGGACGTTTGATAAATCTTCAATCGTATATATGACAAGTCGCGGAATCCCAGAAAAAACATGCCAATCCCTGTTGATGGAAGGCATGCTTGCAGATATTATAGGAAGGTAATATTTCGTTTACGTCTGTGTGAGCGACTGAATGTTTTTCAATATTTCACTTTTGGCCAACATTCCTGTTGTCCGGGTTATTTCTGTTCCATTTTTAAAATATATCATAGTCGGTATAGATTGTACGCCAAATTGTTCAGCGATTTCTGGAGCTGAGTCGATATTGACCTTAGCGATGGTTACAATATCTGCTACTTCTTCTGCGACTTGTTCCAGTACTGGGACTAAAGCACGACACGGTCCACACCATGGTGCCCAAAAATCAACAACAGCACATTGATTATCATTTATAAAATTATCAAATTCTTCTTTTGTTAGGTCTTTCATGTCAGATCCTGGAAGATAAAAACTTTTGTTGAAAAATCTATATCATTTTACGAACAATATCCCTATATTATTTATCAATATTCTTATATTAAATGCTAATTGGACATGAAATAGTCATAGCTGTCGATATTGATAGTAGTTTTTTGATTTTTTGAAAAGTCTGACAATGTTATTGTTTTCGGCATCCAAGTGTCGCCATTTTTTTTGAACGATGATATCACAATCCGTCGAATTGTATGATGTTTATTATTGATGTATTCTACCTTTAGAGGGACATAAAATTTTGTATCAATTGATATTTTTATGTAAGAAAAGATTGTTTGGTCGTTTGTGTTTTGTGGTTGCCATGAAAATTCATGTACTGGTCTGCCAGAGACACGATTTGGCCCGATATAATGTAATGATTTCTGCAATAGAAATAAATTCGCTATGTCAGATAATGATAAAATAAATTGATCATTTATCTCTGGTATATCCGTATAAATATCATTATTTTTCGCGTCGATGATATATTCTTGTGTACGATCTCCTATAGTAATTTCAGATGTTATGGTAGTATTACCTTGCGATAATGTAATATTCAATGGCAATAGAACTCTATTATCATTATGCATTGTCCCTGCTACTGATAATATCGTGCCATTTTCCAACAAAGACTGTTGTGCCTTTTCAATGAACTCTAGTGTTTCATTGCCTGATAACGGCCGTATTGGTTTTTGAGGCGCGCATATCGCCGCTGTATTCAACATGAACACAACGAACATGCTGGACAATATGATGCGTAATGCATGCATTTGTTATTTTTCTTGAGAAACAATATTGGAAATGTCCACTTGTTTAAACGCAGATTGTTTATGTTTTACACGATAAATGTTCAACATCGATAACGATAATGCTACGATAAAAAATGTTATTAATGCGCGTACCGTGCACGTTGTTAATACTTTTGTTGTGTCACTCCCGAATGCACTTTCTGCAGCACCTCCACCTAATGATGCTCCCATTCCTGAATTGGCAGATGGACGTTGCATCAGAATAACAACAATGATAAATAGGCTCGTACATACCAACACCAACGTCAAGATAAATGTCAAAAATCCAATCATTACTCACTGCACGATGATGATACCAATTGCTTTTTCAAGTGAAAAAAGAGCCTATTATTGTTGGCTAACTTTAATTATGAAGTTTATTCTTGAGACTTCGCTTTGTGTTCTGTAACAGCGTTTCCAGTATCTTGTTTTAAGAATGTTTTGCTATTTGATGTACCGAATGTTCTTCCTGCGAAAGGAGAAGAAGAGTTTTTCTTGCCATCTACTTCGCTCGCTCTTTCTGTTGCAGCGCTTGCAGAAGTTGCATTTGTTTTAGTTGCGATCGTTTCATCTTTTGATTGTTCAATTGGTTTTTCGTCGAATGCTGCTGGTTTTCCAGATTGTAATGATGCACTATTAATAGTTTCGTCCGTATTTATATGTGATATATTAGCCATGCCTCAAATTATGATGATCGTTTGGCAAGTTGTAAACTAAAATCTTGTAGATTGATGAGTCTATCGACGATTAAGCCAGGCAAAGTCAAGCATGCATGCTCTAAGATTTCGAATTTAATCATCAATGTGACTGTAATACTGTTTGGTTAAGCATGATGGATCAATCATTGCATCAGATAATGAGTTCATGAACTTTTCATTGCAAAATATTATTGGTTCAATTCATTGGCGTGACAGGTCATGAAGTGGTATACCTATCTTGCGATAAAGCATTTATTCCCTAGCGGTCGTCCGCCGACATTTTTTTCTATCATGTCAATATGTGGTGTGGCAATTGGTGTAATGGTATTGTTTGTTGTGCATGGCGTCATGAATGGATTTCAAGAAAGAATAAAGGATACCATCGTTGCCACACAGGGGGATGTTAGAATTTCATCTCCACATATAATTTACGATGTTAATGACATTGATGCTTTATTGTCGGAATCATGTGATGTCGATTCTTTTGCAAAATTTGCGTATGGGATGACGATGTTGCAATTTGATAACCGCCCGGTGTTCCCTATGATGAAGGGTATTGATTTAGCACATGAACGCGAGGTCATTGGTTTGGATAAATTTATTTGTAGTGGTAATATAAATGATCTGTCGGATGATGGTATTGTTCTTAGTAAATCATTGGCGGATTCGATTGGTATACAAATAGGAGATATTGTTGATGTTTATTCTCCGATTATGTTCCTTGAGCAGACAGAAGATACCGTCATGTTGCCGAGATCATTAGAAGTTATCGCAATATACGAAACAGGATATCATCAAATTGATAATGACACAGCAATGGTCTCATTATCCACTATGCAAGAATTATACGGATTATGTCATGGCATTCACGGTGTATCAATAAAATTAAAAAATTCAGTATCTGCAGAGCGATTTGCACATGAATTGACACAAATTTTACCATTCCCGTTGGTAGCAAATAGTTGGCGTGAAATGAATGCTGATTTTTTATTCGCGCTAAAGACAGAAAAGACAATGATGAATTTTGTTTTAATGTTTATAATTGTTGTAGCAGCGTTTTCGATGACCAGTTCAATGACAATATTTGTTGTGAAAAAAACACGAGAGATTGGATTAATGTCAGCGTTGGGCGGATCTTCTCGGGGATCGGCAATATGTTTTGCTATACAAAGTATGTTAATCGGTGGCATTGGTAGTATTATTGGTATAGTTTCCGGAATAATTATTTTACATTTTAGGAATCATATTGTTCGATTGTTTGTACATTTATGTGGCATAAATGATTTTATGTTAAAATTTTATTCATTTGCTGATATGCCAGCATCATATTCATGGCAGAACATAGTATTTATTACGTTATTTGCCATTGGAATGTGTATATTGTCCGGGATGATTCCAGCATGTCGTGCATCAAAGATCAATCCAGCGGAGGCATTGCGAAATGAATGATCCCATTCTTGAATTAAAGAATGTAAAAAAAACATTCATAGAGTATCATCGTGAACTGACAGTATTACGAAATATTAATTTTATCATTAATTGTGGTCAGAATGTTTGTATATGTGGGGACTCTGGTTCAGGAAAAACAACATTAGTAAATGTCATTGGATTGTTAGAAGATCCGACATGTGGATCCGTATTGTGGCAATCGAGTGATGTTACAAAATTATCACGATCAGATGTGATAAAATTACGTCCACAAATGTTCGGGTATATTTTTCAACATTATAACCTTATCCCAGAATTAAATGTTATAGAAAACATCTTATTCCCACGACGAATTAATGGCGGTGTTGGGCGGGAAGATGTCAAGTTGGCGCATGAATTATTAGAACAAGTACAAATGTCATCAATGGATAAGAGATTTGTTAATCATTTGTCTGGTGGTGAAAAACAGCGTGTTGCTGTTGTTCGTGCTATGATTAATCGACCACGTATTATTATCGCAGATGAACCGACTGGTAGTTTGGATGAAAGTAATGGCGATAGTATTATGGATATGATGTTGAATATGTGTAAAAATAATAATAGTACATTGCTATTAATTACGCATAATTCCAAATTTGCTGACCTTATGGATGTTTCATATAATTTGCATAATGGGGAATTATATCGGTCGTAATTGTATATGATGGGAAGATAACATATGAAAATAGGAATGATAGGTGCTGGGTATGTTGGTTCTGCCACTGCGTTTTCATTATTGATGTGTGGTGTTGCCGAAGAGATAGTATTGGTCAATAGGACATTTTTACGTGCAAAAGCAGAAGCGATCGATATTCGTGATTCTTTGCCGACATTATCTAATTCTATCATAAAATATGGTGATTTTCATGATCTTCAAGGTTCTAATATTGTTTTGTTGACATGCGGAAAGAACCGTGGTGGGAAAAATGTTGATCGGATGACATTATTGCACGACAACGCACAAATGGTATTGGAAATGTTGCCGAAAATAGAATCATATGCAGACGGTGCTATTATCATAGTTGCTTCTAATCCTGTTGATGTGTTAGCATCATTAATTTTATGCAAGACGAAAGCGGATCCTTCCAAAATTATAGCTAGTGGGACAGTGTTGGACACTTCACGTTTTCGTAGTAATATAGCAGAACATTTTAATGTATCAGTCAATGATGTTCATGCTGATGTTTTTGGAGAACATGGCAATTCGCAAGTTCCGATTTGGTCGACAGCAACGATCAATGGTCATTTAATTGATGACAATACTGATGTTTCGAAATATTCATTGTCAGATGATGATCGTATGTCGATTGATCATGCTACAAAATATGGTGCTGATATTGTTGTTGCTGGGAAACAAGCGACATGTTTTGGAATCGCTGGCGCATTAACATCAATATGTAAATCAATAAAAGAGAATATTATGTTGCCGCTAAATGTATCATGTTTTCATGATGACTGCTTGGGGGTTCATGATGTTTTTGTTTCAACACCTACGATAGTTGGAATAGAAGGAGTTAAACAATTATTGCCATATTCATTAACACAAAAAGAAGCAGAACAGTTAGAACAAGGTGTGCAAAAAATTTCTCAAGCAACGCAAGAAGTGTTGTCACTTATATTATAATAAATTGCCTGGTGCGACAATATTTGATCGTACTTTATGAAATAAAACTGGAGTAATGTGAGCAGGGATTTCAAATGCTGCTTGATGGTTATTAATTGTTACAAATAATTTGTTGTCGATGGTATAGAATGATAATATTGCCTTATCTGGATCGTTGCTGTTTATTGTAATAACGAATGATGGTGTATTTTTTTCAGATAATGTTGTTATTGATAATGATGTTATTGTTTTAAGAAAATCAACAAGATCTCTCATGGTCTGTTGTTGCAGTTCATAAACATTCAATATTCCATTTTTGATATGGGTAAATTGACAACGATTATGTTCTTGAATGTCATGGAATGTAAATTGTTCATGTGAGTTCGTTAATGTGATGTCAATGTCATGACATGATATATTTGGCAATATATTGAATGTTAATATATTTTGTACAGATTGTTGAATGTTGTTCCACTCGTTCGGAGTAATAGAAAATCCAATATTTGCTCGATTGTTGGTTGTATAGATTTTGTCATCAATCGATAAAAATGATATTGTTTGGCTATTAGTGTCATTATATAATTTTATCGATAAATTTGGACGCATTGGAAATTGTTTTATAGCGAATATTTTGTCGGCATGTGTATGTAATAATGTCTGAAAAAATGTATCGATATTTTGTTTTTCGACGATCATGTCAGATTCTGGACTGGCTAAATACCATTGTGTGCCATACTTTGTAAATATGAACTCTTTGTTTTCGTGATCAATTTTGAATATTTTGCAATTGTGCAATGTATCTAATACAATTTGGTTGTTCAAACAATTTTTCAATATTGCATATTCCCAGTTATTATCGTTTTTTGATGAAATATTTGTGTTAAATTTCCATGTGTTTTTTCCATCACAAGCTACGATTGATATAATATCATCACGATTGATAGTATCATCAAGACGAATAGTTGTTAGAAGATGTTCTAATGCGCTATTATTTGCAGGCCATTCGAATGTAGAACTTGATAACATCCATTGTTTTGTACGTTGTGATTTTATAAATTTAATAGTCTGTTGATTCGAATTATTGATAATGGACACTGATGTCAGTCGTTTGAGCGAAGGTATATCATGTTGATGGTTTGGTAATGATTTTGTTGGCAGAAATATGTGTACTATTATCAGTCCTAACAGCAGATTTCCCACAATTAATGAATATATCAATGCTCGTTTCATTTGCGACGAAGAAATGTCATTCCGACCATCAGCAATAGACATGCTGCAGGGATTAATAATGCTTTGATTGCGACATGTCGGAATTGTTGTTTTGATAATATAAAACGATATTGCTCAATAGGTGAAGCTATGATGTCGAATGTATCATGTTCTTGTTTCAAAAAATGGTCGATAATACTGAGGCACCATATACGATTTCCTATAAATTGAAATTTTCCATTGGTCATGAAATCATCATTCCCGATTACTAATAAATTCCCAGATCGATTATTGTCATGTGGTAATTGAAACTTTTTTATTGTCGATAATGTTGCTATCGTTGCACTTGTTGCTTCATTACTATTGTCTGATATAGTTTCATCTGCTGCGATTAATTCTGAACATGATATTTTATTATCAATTGCCCATGGTGCCTTTGCGACAGAACATGTATGGCCGAAAACTACAGGCAATCTGAATTCTATCATTTTTTCATTGATAGGATGCTGGGCGTAACGTTTTATTACTATATCTCCAGTATAACTTGTTGCTTGATCATCTGTTGATGATAATGGTGTATCTCCAGTGATTATGCCATAGTCACTAAATAAATCACTAAGGCCAGTGTCGAAATTACTATCAATTGAGATGATCAATGTTCCATTTTTTGTTTCAATAAAATTGCGCAATAATTCTATTTCAAATCCTAGAAACTTGCTTTTCGCCCCAGCAATAATTATGATATCTGCGTCTTCAGGTATATTTTTTGTGTCATATATATTTAATGATTGTACAGAACAGTTCCGTTGTTGAATAGCATATTTGAATGATGACATTCCATTGATTAGTGATGTGCTATCGATTTCGTTTTCGCCATGACCAGTCAAACAATATATGACGTTATTGTCAGACGACGATAGTTCATTCAATGTTGTAGATAATATTTGTTCTCCTCGGAATGCTATTGGCTCGCCATGATTAGTTATATAAAATTCATCTATTGATAATACTTTTTCTTTATTGTTCGTTGCAACAATTACACAATTTGTTGGTAATATTCCAAATCGTCGTGAAATATCATGATATCGTTGTTGGTTCTCTGTTGCTATGATTATTTCTGTTGCAATATCTACATTGCACTGTGCATGCGTATAATTGTCTAACAAATGTTGCATGTCCTTACATATCATATCAAATATAGCACCATACTCTTGTGTGCGCTCAAGGATGACATAGATTTCTACAGATTTGGACAAATGACGTAAAACTTCACGGGATTTTTCATTTAAACATTTTGTATTATTGTGAAATGATATTCTATGGTGATATTTTGATGCAAAAAAATTGATGCTCGAGTAAAGTAGCACGATGCATATTATTGATAATATGGTATATATTATATTGTAATTTCGTATTTTTCGAAAGTCATGCATGATTTTAAAACTACCTTATGCGATGATGTAATACTATTGTTGTTGTAGCGTGAATTGCTAAACATGATGATAAATAAAAAATTACTGTAGGAATGTCTATCACTCCATTGCAGAAGTGATCTAGTTGCCAGAATAGATTTAATGGTTCGGACGATAGTCGAATGATATCAATATTAGATGACTTTGCATTTGTTACAAAAAATTGTCCTCCGATAAAAATGATTAATAGAAAAAAGAACGTTAACATTCCTGCTACTATTTGATTTTCTGTCAATGCACTACATAGTATTCCGATTGCGATTAATGGCATGCTTGCTAGCATGATGAATGCTATTCCACCACCAAAATTATATGGCATCATGAATGATGATTCATGCCATATTGTGCCATGTTGTTTGCCAACAGTAAATAATATCAACAATGATGTTGCCCATAATACTATGAATACAATGTATGTTGCGAAGAACTTTGCACATGACGCTTGCCATGTTGATATTGGCAATGAAAACAATGATTCGTATGTTCCAGATTTATATTCTTCAGAAAATGTACGCATGGTAAGGAGAGGTATTGTTGTACACGTTGGTAACCAAAAACATCGGAAGAACATTTGAACAAACGGTACGTTTTGTTCAGATATTGTATATTCGTGTATCAAAAATAAAAATATTGTTACCAGCAATGCTTCAAAGATCAACGCCATTGCATATGTTGATGGAGATACTACCCATCGATAAAATTCATATTTTAATAGTGTGAAAAATTGTTTCATGTTTCAATTGTTGAGTTGCATATTTCCCATTGCTGACATAAAAATATCTTCTAAGGAATATTGTAGCGGTGCAAATTTTAGTAAAGCAATATTGCTGTTTTCAATGACGTGTTTTAAGAGCAGCGAAGTTTTTTCTTTTGTGGCAGAAAAAGTAATATCGTATATATTTTCTGTGACATGACATATTACTTGAACGATATTCAATTGATGAAAGATATCATTAATATCTTGTTGGCTTCCTTGTAGCGATATAATGTGTTTGTCTTCTTGCATGTGTGTCTTTATTAATTCATGCAATGTGCCACACGTTACTAATTCCCCTTGATTTAATATGATAAAATAATCACATAAAGTTTCTAATTCTGACAGAATGTGGCTAGAAATTATTACTGTGCGAGATCCTCGTATTTCTGAAATAATATTTCGTACATTACATATTTGAGAAGGGTCCAATCCGATGGTGGGCTCATCTAATATAACAATATTTGCCGACCCTAGCATAGCATCTGCAAGTCCAACTCGTTGACGACATCCTTTCGATAATGTTTTTATCATTTTGTATCGAGTAGCATCATTATAAATGTCGCATTGCCGCATGACTTTTTCTGTTGCTGTTCTTATTTGCCTTGATGGAATATTTTTCATCGATGCACGAAACCGTAAATATTCATTTATCCGCAAACAATCTGGCAAAGGATTGTTTTCTGGCATGAATGAAACATGTTGTTTTGCTTTCTTTGCATTATCAGCAAGAGATATTTCATTGACAATTACATCGCCAGAAGTCCCTGTTGTCAGCCCTGCTAAAATTTTCAATAAGGAGCTCTTTCCGGCACCATTTGGTCCGAGCAAGCCAACAACAGCGCCACTTGGAATTTTCGCATTGATGCATTTGAGAGCACAATTTCCAGGATATTTTTTTATCAAATTTCGTATCTCAACTGCATATTCAACACTCATGCTGCGCTATAATCGATATGAAAACGAACATCACAAGCAACGCAATAATCTATTATAAAAACAGACAGTCGGTATAATGTTTTTTGTGCATTCCTTTTTTGAAAGGTCTCAAAAAGTACCACTTGGTATGTTTTAATCTCTAATGCAAAAACTTTTATGCAAAGGACAAATTGATTAATGTCGCCGACATGTGTTTGAATTTTATGATACTGCCAATAGTAACTTGTCTAATTTTCCACCGTCATGCTTTTTAATGGCGTCCATTACCATTTGTGGAGTTATAGCATGCATACATGGTGCGAAATTTGTTCCTGTTTTTATGCACTTATGTTGCCAGTTCCCACCGATTAACCATTCGCACAGTTCACAATTACAAACATTTGATCGCAGATTAATATTTTCAGGATGGCCTTTAGTAATAGGGCTGGTTGGTCCAAACAGGACAACAGATGGCTTTTGGCATAAAAAATGACGGACATGTGTCATTCCACATTCGCAATCAATGTGCAATGCGCTAGCATCGAGTAATGCCATACATTCACTAAATGTTGTTCTGTCGATTAGGTTAATGTCGATGCCATCGATTGTTATATTTTTTGATTGTGATGTGCCCAATTGTATAATTTTTATATTGGGATATTGTGATTTCAATAATTTAACTAAATCGTTGTAATACTCAATTGGCCATATTCTAAGGTCATTAAGGTTTTTTTCGTTAATGTTCACGCCACGTTGTATGGTAATAAATGGTTTGCTTTTTAGTTGGTATTGATGCAGAATGTTCTTTGCGTTATCTTTGATGTGCAAATACATTGCATCATTGGATTTTATGTTAACCTGATTTGCAACGTCCATTATTGAAGTAATATTTTGTTCTGTTATTAAACAATAGTGTTGTTGATAAAATATTGGCTCTCCGGTTGTTAACATTGGTTTTTTTTGACAGAAACTATACAGTGTTTGTATAAATTGTGGCAAGAATATCGACATTTGTGCGATTTTCTTGTTTTTAGCGTAGACTATCTTTGGCAGATATCCACTAAATTACACAACAAGGTCATAATCGTGAATGTTGCAGTCTTTGTGCGACATGATGTTTGTAATAAATGGCTGGCTATATAATAGATCTTGTATGATTTGTGTGGGCTGTGTTGTCGCTAGTGTAATATTATATTTGCAGTCTAGTTTTTCAGAAAATTTTTTTATATAAACTGCCCAATTTACTATATCGCCAACGCCACCGCTCAAAAGATATACAATGCTGATGGAATCTGGAGAGGATTTTTTATGAAATTTGATACATTCTAATATAAGTTTATTCAACAAACATCCTATAATATATTGAAAGCCCCAGAAGATGATTTTTGCGGCCGATATTATAGTATGCTTGCCATACTTTTTATTATATTTGTTGGTCTTTTGCAACAGGGTTGTGTAGAAATCCTTCATTATTAGTCATTTATATGGGCGAATTTTATATTAATCAATATTCTTTATAAGAAATTGTTGTTTTTACTCATAATACCGATTAGAAGAATTATTGCGCAATGGTTCTACATAGAATTGTATGCCTTTGACAGCATTGTCTTGTGATAATTTGTGGAACAATTGCATGTCGCATGTGCTGCGCAAGGATTGTGCAAGTTTTGCTTTTTCCTGACGTCCATCATCGAATTCAAATATTAGGACATGTTCTGTAATTCCATCATTATTATGGACAAATTCTTTCAATGTGTTCAAAAACGTTGTCAATTGTGGATGCTCTGCGTCTAATAACCACGTGACAGTACGGGTCAGTCGTTGTATTGCATTATTGATATATTCAATCTCATTAACATTATATCCGATTTCACCATCTCGTGAACGAGCATTCCCAGTTACCATTACAATGGCAGACTCTTGTATCTTAGAAAAATTTCGTTCATATGCATCGGGGAAACAATTCAATTGATATTGTGCATTTTCTGTTTCAATGTTGAAAAATGCCCATGCGCGATTGTCCTTTTTTGTAATCTTTTTATTAATACCACTAATAACACCGCATATTCTAAAATTATCACGGTCGTTCAATATTGATAAATCTCCTGCGGAAGGAGAGTTTACGCTAGGCAAGAATGTTTTATATGTTTCTAATGGATGTCCACTGATATAAAATCCTAATAATGTTTTTTCATGTCGAAGTTTTTCTAATTTCGACATAGGTGCGGAGGATGTCTGGATTTGTGTAGTTGTTACTGTTTGTTGATTTTTTGAATCTAACATATCGAATAACTGCATTTGGCCACATGCTTTATCTCGTTGTAATGTTGCGACCTCTTGCATTGCAGTTGGTAAATATTCTATCAAATGTTTCCGATCATAATTAAATGTATCAAATGCGCCAGTCAGGATCAAAGATTCCAATACTCGTTTATTGACGATTCGATTATCAACACGGTTTAAAAAATTAATAAAATCAGTGAATGGCCCATTCGCATTTCGTTCTGATAAAATATTTTTTGCAGCGATTTCACCTACGCCCTTAATTGCAGATAGTCCAAAAAGGATATATCCATTGTCATTTGCGATATGAGGTGTGAATTCTTCTCCAGACTGGTTAATATCAGGGCCGAATACTGAAATATTCATACGGGCTGCTTCAGCCAATAGATCACGGATTTTATCAGCATTATTGCTGTCACATGATAATAATGCCGCCATGAATTCTACTGGAAAATGTGCTTTAAGATATGCAGTGTAATATCCGATGACGGCATAAGCATCGGAATGGGACTTGTTAAATCCATATCCAGCAAACTTTTCGAGAACAGAAAATATTTCTTCTGCTTTTTTTTGTCCGATTCCATTATATTGCAATGCTCCCTTGACGAATACCTCGCGTTGGGCATTCATGACATCGACTTTCTTTTTCCCCATAGCACGGCGGAGAATATCAGCTCCTCCTAGAGAATATCCTGCAATAACACGTGCTGCTTCCATTACTTGTTCTTGATATACCAAGATGCCATATGTTGATCTACAGACATTTTCTAATAGTGGATGTGCATACTTTATTTTAGTTGGATCTTTTTTCCCAGCAACATATTCTGGCAACCATTCCATTGGCCCTGGTCGGTAAAGAGCACTGAGTGCGCTGATTTCATCAACACTGGAAAATCCAAATTGACGACACCATCGTTGCATGCCGCCAGATTCAAACTGAAATACACCAGTTGTCTCTCCTGTGCTCATGAGGGCGAATGTTTCTTCATCATCTAAGCCTAGTTTTGACACTTTGAAATCTACCATTCCATGGCGTTGTTGAATATACTGTTCTGCAATATCAATAACTGTTAATGTTTTGAGTCCAAGGAAGTCCATCTTGAGTAGACCAAGTTGTTCTACTGCTTCTTTAGGATATTGCGTACATAATGAATTATCTTGTATGGTGACAGGGACAAGGTCTTGTGTCGGTTGGTCAGAGATTATTATTCCGCAAGCATGGGTTCCTGTATTCCGTACCATGCCTTCTATAATTTTCCCTTCATTTAAAATTTTCCAAATTAGCGGATTTCGTTGTTGCTCTGATCGTAATTCAGCAGATTTTTCTAATGCGCCATCGATTGTTATTCCGAGATCATCTGGTACCATTTTGGCTAATCTATTAGCTTCTTCGTACGGAATATCATATACACGACATAGGTCGCGAATTGCCATTTTAGCACCGAATGTTCCAAATGTAATAATATTAGCAACATGATCACGCCCGTATTTTTCACGAACATATTCGATGACATCTTCCCGACGACGCATACAAAAATCAATGTCGAAATCTGGAGGAGAAACACGTTCTGGATTCAAGAACCGTTCAAACAACAGATTAAATCTAATAGGGTCAATATCAGTAATGTTTAACAGATATGCCATTAAGCATCCTGCACCAGATCCACGACCAGGACCGACAGCTACGCCATGTGTTTTTGCCCAATTCACAAAATCACGTACTATTAAAAAATAATCGATGAATCCTGTTTTTTCTATAATTGATAGTTCGTAATCTAGTCGTCTGCTCAAGTTTTTTGCTGAATGTTTTTCTTCTTGCGAAATCTCATTAGAACCGAATGCTTCCTTTGTTGGTTGAGTTGTTTCAGTACCATCATTTTCTGGTGGAATATATTCTGCTCCATACCGATTTTTTAACCCGTTGATGCACAATTCACGTAATAATTCTTTATTAGATTTTGACGATGTGTCAGGCTGTTTGAAAACAGGGTAATGGTTTTGTCCATATGGCATATGGAAGTCACACATTTCTGCAATGACTAGCGTATTATCTAGTACATCTTGGCGATCTGGGAAAATCAATGCCATTTCTTCACGGGATTTTATATAGAATTGATGCCATGGCATTCGCATACGATTTTCATCATTAATTTTGGATCCAGTTTGTATGCATAACATCGCATCATGTGCTTCCCAGTCAGATTGCAACACATAGTGGCAGTCATTTGTTGCGACAGCACGTATTGCATTTGCATCAGCCAACTGGAGTAATTTTGGCAATATTACTTTTTGTTCATCAATTCCGTGGTCTTGTACTTCAATAAAAACATTTTCGTGTCCAAAATATGAAATTAATTCATCTAATCCATGCTGCGCGAGATCATCACGACCATCTAATAACATTTGAGGGATATATCCTTGCAAACATCCTGTAAGGCAGATTAGTCCTTCGTGATACTGTTTTAGCATGTCGAAATTTATTCGTGGTTTGTAATAAAATCCATCGACATGCGACTGTGATACTATTTTGCAAAGGTTCTGATATCCTGTCAAATTTTTTACAATCAGGACGGTATGATATAGTGGATATTTTGTTCTGTCTGTTATGTTTTCATGATGTAATGCATAACATTCACACCCTACAAGAGGTTTAACATTTGTTTTTTCTGCATGTTTTATAAAATCCGGTATTCCGAAAATATTGCCATGATCTGTCATTGCGACAGCTGGCATTCCTAATTCACTGGCGCGCTTGAACAATCTATCCATGCGGCATGCACCATCTAATAGGCTATAATCCGTATGTACGTGTAAGTGAACGAAGGATTTCTCTGACATGGCGACATACTTGCATAATGTATAAATTTTTGCAATGGTTATGCATATATAAAAAATGATTTTTTCGATTTATAATATTTTCTTAAACCAATGTCATTGGATGATTCGTTGAAAGAATGATATTTTGATATAGAAATTTTTAATATGATGTTTCTCCCAAAATGCTTGATTTTTATGGCATAAACTGCAAGTACATGTGATATGGCAAATCCTACTGATATCCGTAAGGGCAAAGTTATAGAATATAACGGTGTACCGCATGTTGTTTTGGAAGTATTGCATCGTACGCAAGGAAGACAGGCTGGGTTTGTGCAGGTGACCATGCGTAATTTGAGCACAGGATCATCGATTGCAGTAAAATTTTTATCATCCGATAACGTGACATTTTTAACTACCAGTACCGTTACATTAGAATATTCCTATGTTGATGATATGGGTCATCATTTTTTAGACACAACGACATACGAAGATATTTGCTTACCGAATGATTTGGTCGAGAGCAAAAAAAAGTTTTTGACGATAGGGAAGATATATGATGTATCATGTGTAAATGATAAACCTGTAGAAATTGTATTGCCAGCTTCAATTGTTATGAAGGTTGTTGAGTCACCGGAGGGTGTGCGCGGGGATACAGCATCTAATGTTCAAAAACCGGCGGTCACAGAGACAGGGTTAGCGTTGCAAGTTCCATTGTTTATTAAGCCTGGTGAAATGATCCGTGTAAGCACGGATGATGGATCGTACATTGGACGTGCATAGTTCAATCATATAATTAAAGATTTTTTTATTCGCGGAGAGATGACAGAGTGGACGATTGTGTTCGACTCGAAATCGAATGTGCCGATAGGCACCGGGGGTTCGAATCCCTCTCTCTCCGCCAGTTTTTAATTGATGTTTTTGAAAAAAAGTTTTTTCTGGTGCGTGCGTCATTTTTAGAAGTATTTGTATCAAGATCGTGCGCATGAGACTCGTTTGTTTTTTTTGCTTTTTATGTAGTCAAAAAATTCCATTTTCTATGAAAGATAGTAGTAGACGTCATTTGTTTTGGTATATTTTTAGCTGACGAGCATTTATTAAAGAATAAAAACCAAATCGTAGATTGAAATTTGATTCAATTTGATAGTAACACGATTACTATTAATTATACGGTTTGTACTAATTTTTGTGTGTCTGTATTGAAAAATAGCGTCCAAATTATTGGAAATTTTTTCATAATCCCAATTCCAACATTTTATTTTCAATAATGTTTGAATGATGTCACCAGGAAATCGATTTTTTATCAATTTTGCAGGATTTCCTTCGTATATTGCATATGGCGGGACATCGGATGTTACTACAGATTCAGCTGCAACTACAGCACCATCGCCTATATGAACTCATGGCATGATTACTGCATTTCGGCATAACCAAACATCATTCCCTATGACAGTATCGCCTTTCGATATCGCTCCCAATCGTTCGTTTTTTAATTTTTCTGACCAACAACCACCAAAAACCGGGAAAGGGTATGTTGTAAAAGTGTTCATACGGAGACTTCCGCCATTCATTATAAATTTTACATCTTTCGCGATAGCACAAAATTTTCTAATTTTTAATTTATCACCGATAAAATCTAATAAATATAAAACATTATTTTCGAAATTTTCTGAACCATCTGGATCGTCATAATATGTGTAATCACCGATTTCTATATTAGGATTTTTCCATAATATTTTTAATATAACAAATTTGATCCAATCCGTCTATTGGATGTATTTTCTCATGGTCTGGTATTTTTGCCTGCATATTATTTCTATTTAGAAATTTGTATGTTCATTGAAGAGTATGTTTCATAACATACATGAATTTTTCAAAATAGCACTTAAATTCTTATGTTACCATATAAATAACAAAAGGTGGCATCATATTGAAAATTATTGCGATTGGGAATATTTGACTGTGATATAATTATTGGTCTATTTGCTCGCAGGTTCTGTTAATCGATTTCATGTTTTAATTGTTGATGAGATCGTTGTGTTGCGTGTTTTTATGTTGGTTTTTGCTTGAAACACCATATTTTTGATGTTTTATCTACATTAGGTAGGGGCGAAAACATATTATGAAAAAATCACATCATTGCAATGAGTTAACATTAAGTAATGTTGATGAGCATGTTAGGTTGATTGGATGGGTACATGCGATCAGAAATCATGGTGGATTGGTGTTTGTTGATTTGCGTGATCGAGAAGGAATTACGCAAATAGTGTTTGATGCCAAAAATGAGGCATTGCAAGATGTTATTCGGCTTCGTGATGAATCAGTGATAGAAGTTACTGGTGTTGTAAAAGCACGACCAGCTGATACTGTTAATGCCCGTATGGCAACAGGAGGTGTTGAAGTTGTTGCTGAGACACTTATAATTCATAATATTTGTGATGTCTTGCCATTCCCGATGTCGGATTCAAAAGCAGATCTTGTGGGAGAAGATTTGAGATTGACATATCGATATTTAGATCTTCGGCGACAAAAGAATTTCAAACGTTTACAAATGCGCCATCGTGCTACAACAGCGGTACGAAATTATTTAGATGAAAATAAGTTTCTTGAGATCGAAACGCCATATTTGTTCAAAACAACACCGGAGGGTGCTCGTGAATTTTTAGTGCCTAGTCGGTTGAATCCCGGTTGTATGTATGCATTGGCACAATCACCACAGCAGTATAAACAAATGCTAATGGTTGCTGGCGTTGAACGTTATTATTCATTAGCGCGTTGTTTTCGTGATGAAGATTTGCGGGCAGATCGTCAGCCAGAGTTTACACAGATTGATCTAGAGATATCGTTTATTAATCGTGAAGACATGTATTCTCTCATTGAGGGTATGTTAAAACGTATTTGGAAAGAAGCACGTGGGATGGATATAGAAACACCATTTATTCGCATGCCATTTCGTGAAGCGATGGATCGATTCGGGTCTGACAAGCCAGATACTAGATTTGGTATGGAGCTGCATGATGTATCATCAATTTTTGAACATTCTGGGTTTAATGTTTTTGCATCTGTAGTTGCGAATGGCGGTAATATTAAAGCAATTAATGCCACTGGGTTGGCGGATATTTCACAAGGTGAAATGCAGAACTTGGAAGTCATTGCTAAGGCGTTGGGAGCGAAAGGATTAGCGTATATTAAAGTAGAAAATGACCAGTGGAAATCACCGATATTGAAGTTTTTATCAGATGATGAAAAGCATGCATTGAGTGATGCATTGAACATACAAAATGGTGATATTGTATTTTTTGCAGCGTCCAAATGGGAACATGCTTGTAATATTCTTGGACGTATTCGATTGGAATGTCGTGATTTAGCAATTTCACATGGTAAATTGACGATGCCTGAAGACCAGTTCAACTTCTTATGGGTGGTAGATTTTCCATTGATGACATACGATGAAGAACAAGGACGATTCGTTGCTACGCACCATCCATTTACATCCCCTGTTCCTGAAGATATTGAATTGTTGAAAACGGATCCTCATGCCGTTCGCGGTCAGCATTACGACATTGTTTTAAATGGCATGGAGTTAGGTGGAGGAAGCATTCGTATTCATCAACCAGCATTGCAAGAGTATGTCTTTAAAGATGTATTGCAGATTCCGACAGATACTGTCAATGAGCGGTTTGGATATATGTTAAAAGCATTTAGTTATGGTGCTCCACCGCATGGAGGAATTGCTCTCGGTTTGGATAGATTGGTAGCTTTATTGTGTGGCACTACTAGTATTCGCGATGTTATTGCATTTCCAAAGACGCAAAAAGGAATTGATTTGATGGCGCAAGCACCATGTATGGCTAGTGAAAAACAATTGCGCGATCTCCATATCAAATTGATTTAAAGAAGTATCATAAAAGAATCAAAACTGTCCATTCGATACAATGGACAGTTTTTTAATGTTTTTGATATGCGTTGTTTTTTTTAAAATAACCAGAAGCTGTATGGAGCTTACGCGCCATATTGAGCAGATTCACTTGGGTTTTGTGCGGGTGTGTCACCAAGTTTTACAGATCCTCCATGTGCAATAATTGCGCGAGCAAGTGCTTTCTGCGTATCTGGATCTGTGTCGAAAACCTCTTTCTGCTCAGTTTTATCGGCGTTATAACTTGCTATTGTGCCTGTTTTAGCTGAATTACTTGTATCTTCAGTTGTTGTTTCTATATCATTTATTTTGATGTCTGCTTGTGATCCTGTGATGCTTTGGTTGATTGAGTTTGTGGTGTTTCTTGGACTAGATGTTTCGCTTATTCCTACCATGTTTTATCCTTTGTTGCAAATGTAAATCGATCGTAAAGTGTATATATTTTTCAGTATGTTCGCAATAAAAATCTTGATGATGATGTGTATCTTTTGAAGATGCCAACGAAATGATTAGCGTTACGGCCTGTTTCTTTATTAAAATTTTCGATGTTTTGGTATTTTGTTGTGATGATTCGTTGAATTGGTGATTTGTGTCATGAGAGATTGTATAAGATCGTGTGTTGCGATTCGTGATATGTGCGATAGCCAGGACATATCATTTTATTTGGGACAATATTATAAATCGTCTGGTGAAGTTGTTATAGAATGGGTCCGTTCGTTCCATGACATGAACGGTGTTGTGTTGTATGATTCTTCAGGACGTTGCAGCAGTTGGTTGCGCGAGCGATTACATCCGGATGACAATGATGGCGCAATTTTCGAATGGTGTGATATCTTAAAAAATAAAAAGTATATTCGGAGATATCGTTTGCGATTGTTGGATGGCAAGTTTTCGTGGTTTTCAGAAAATATTAATACATATTATGATGATGACGTGTGTCGTCGGTTCATAGGATATATTGTTAAAGAACATGTATCGCCTATAAGTATTGCCGATGAGCATTATTTTCAGACATCATGTCAGAATTATGACAATATTCATTTGTGTAAATCATGTGGTAACAAGTTGATGAATTGCGATGATAACAATAATTTTGAGCAAATATTACGACAAGAACGTGAATCAAGTGCTATAAAAAGTTTATTTATCAGTATGATTTCTCATGAAATCCGTACTCCATTGGCTGTGATATTAGGAGCGGCGGATTTACTTGGTAATAACCAGGTTGAGCTGTCTAGAAGTGAATGTGTAGATTACCTACAATCGATAAAAAAATCTGTTAAACGGATCACGCGTACAATGGATGATGTGTTGATATTTACTAAAGTACAGAATCGTCAATTGCGATTTTGTCCTGCTAAAAGCGATGTGGTATTATTAATGCATGATATGATTGTTGATGCTGAGGAATTGCATGATGGTAGGAAGATTTTATTGAAGATATCTCGTGGATTTCCTCGATCATTGGCAGTTGATACGACGTTGATTTATCATATTGTTTCAAATTTGGTAAGTAATGCTATAAAGTATTCTCCTGCGGCGTCGTTGGTAGAGGTAGAGCTCAAATATCACGATGGCAGCTTAGATATTTTTGTCAAAGATCAAGGCATCGGAATTCCTGAGTCGGAAATTGGTGATGTTTTTCGTTTGTTTAATCGTTGTTCAAATGTCGGTAACAACACAGGAATTGGTATGGGATTGTTTATAGTAAAACATTGTGTAATGTTACATGGTGGGACAATTGCAGTAAATTCACGGCAAAATGAAGGAACAATATTTAAAGTCAGTCTGCCCGTGAAAATATAAGATTTATCGAAATAAACTCCTGTATCATATTTGATCTGCCAGTTAATCCAGTGCGCATTTTGATCGATTAGTTTTAATAATATTCCATTTCTGCTAAGAAGGTTTAGTAACATAAAAAACATCCGACCAAAAAGATTCTCATGATCGGATGTTATCTTATAGATCTTTTTTCTAGAAAAATTACCGTGATATAGGAATTGTCAACATTGGCTCGACATCATTAGATGATGCTTCTCCTGCTTGTAGATTGAACAATGTTGATACAAATAAGAATGTCGACTTTGAGTGTAAGTCATTATCTTTGATAAAGAACCAATGCCCACGATAGAACGTTGACACAAATGCATCATTCGGTCGTTCTTTTGAGCAATGAACATTTAATAATGTACCACTGGCATTTTGCGTCCAGTCGAATGTATTTCCTTCTTCATCAATCGTTGTTTGAACTACCCCGCTTGCGATATCTTCTTCAGGAACTTCTACAGCATGTGATAAATAAAACAACACGCCCATCAAAGATCTTGTTTTTACTGCTAAAGTTTCACCATCTTCTACTAAGAAATTGTTAGCAAACTTAAATACGTCTTTGGAGTCGTCAATTGATAGCAAATGTTTGAATGTAGAGATTTTTTCTACTTGTGATGCATTTTCGGTGATGTGCATGACAATGTTGTTTGTTGAGGCATCACGACCGATTTTTATTACTCTTGCGTCTTCCAAATTCTTCAAGAGAGCTGTCATCTCGTAAAAGTCTTCATACTCTGGCTTGTTCCACGGCATAGGTCCAGATGCATTGACAGCGTTTTCTAATCCATTTATGCGTTCTACACATGTATTGAAGACCCGTTGTAATTTCCATCCAGATGATGACATGCCCAACACTACATTTAGAGGGATAGGTGTCATCATGTGCTTAATGAATTCTTTACCACGTATTGGACGATATGATATTGTTGGACGCTGCCAATTGCGAAGCATGGTTTTATTCTTGAAAACTGTTTGATTAATGCGTTGTTGAAATTCAATTGGGTTAAATCCTACGTCTAGGCCAAACTCCCTGCTTTCAGCTATGCTGTTGATCTCCAAAAACATAGGGTTTTCGCGGTATTTTAATCGTACGATGTTTGTTAACAACTGACGATCAATAACAGATCCCATGGCGTCATTGTACCTAGGGTGGGACTCTTTGATTGTTCCCGGGCCAACTGAATGGCAACCTGCGCATAATATCGTTGTTGCCAAACAAGATAATTTGAGAAGATTTTTCATGTTTGCCGGACTGATATAAGTGTTAGTCAATTATTGACAATGTTTTTTTTGTAGGAAATATTTGCTGTGTATGCGCGGCAATGCTACAAAATCATTGATTCTTGGTTTTAATGAAGGCGTGGATATGTACTGCGTATCTATAGCGTGAGCGTACATAATCTTGAGATGTTTTTTATCCTAAGCTGAATAGTTGTTGTTAGAAGCATTGTAAAGTTTTATCTTGATACTGGAATTGTCAACAGCGGTGCTACATCATAGGACGATGCTTCTCCTGCTTGCAATTGAAATAATAATGATAAAAATAGGAATGTTGACTTTGAGTTTATGTCATTATTCTTAATAAAGAACCAATGGTCACGATAGTATGTTGAGACGAATGCGTCGTTTGGCCGTGATTTTGTACAATGTACATTCAGCAATGTCCTACTGACGTATTTTGGCCAATCGAATATAGCGCTATCACTGTACGTCGTAGTTTGTACGACCCCATTTTCTATGTCAATTTCAGGAACTTCTACAGCATGTGATAGGTAGAATAAAATACCAAGGAGAGACCTGGTTTTTATAGCTATTGTTTCCGTATCTTCGTTTAGAAAATTATTTTCAAATTTGAATATGTTTTTTGAATCATCAAGTGATAATAGTTGTTTGAATTTTGATATGTCATGCGTGAATGCCGGATTTGGGATAATTTTCATTACTAATTGATTTATGCTTTCGTCACGTCCAATTTTTATTATCTCTGCTTCGTCAAGTTTTTTTAGTAGAGATGTAATTTTGTAAAAGCGTATGCAAGCTAGTTTATGTACTGATTTAGATACTGACACGGCAGTAACATTTTTTATGCTGTTTATTTGTTCTACGCATGTATTAAACACACGTTGCCAATTCCATCCAGATAATGACATTTCGAATACAACGTTTATAGGGACAGGAGTCATCATCCGTTTAATAAATTCTTTGCCTCTGATTGTGTAATATGATATTGTTGGTCGTTGATAGTTTTTTACCATTGGATAGGTGTTAAATGTTACTTCATTATATTTTGGTTTTATTTGGAGTGTGTCGAATCCAATGTCAGAGCCAAATTCTCTATTTTCTGTTATATGGCTTACTTCAAGAAATGTTGGAGCTTCGTGATATCTAAGCCGCACTAGATTTGTTAATAACTGACGTTCAATTACAGATCCTATGGCATCATTATATCTTGGGTGTGATTCTTGTAATACGCCAGGCCCAATCGATTTGCAACCCGCAAAAAATATCATCACTGGCAAACAAGATAATTTAAGAAGATCATTCATCCACTGTGGGGAAGTGTAGGTATTAGTCAATTGTTGACAATGTTATTTTTTCTTTTCGACATGTAAGTGAGTGGCATTTCAAACACTGTACTATAACTTTGCAACCTATTTAGTGATGGTTGTGTGCGTCAAAACAGCAATTTTCATACTTGAATTGCATTTTTTAAGTAAAATGCCATGCGCATTAAAATTTTTATTGCAAAAAAGATTTTGCTGGATTGGAAGTTCTTTCGACTTATGTTTGTTGACTTGTGGGGGCGATATGTTGAAAAAGCTTTTTAGTATTTTTATGTTTACAGCTGTGGTTTTATCTGCACATAATGCGAATGCTGAGAATGGAGCGCAAAAGTTGTCAGAGGAAGAAGTTGCCATGAATGAAGTTTCGCAAGTGCAACAAGAAAAAAAAGATGATGAAATTGTAGCAAATGCGTTGTTCAATCAAGTCTGGGACGAGCTTGCAACTCAATTTGGAGAGTCGAATATTATTTTGCCGTCGCAAGTAGTGTTTTTGAATGGTGCGCCAGGAGCCGGCAAGGGAACAAATACATTGACAGTAATGCGCATATTGGAAATTCCTACAAAGCCGATTGAAGTCAGTTCATTGTTGAACTCTCCTGAATGTGAGGAGTTAAAAGCACAGGGAAAATTGATAGCGGATGATATCGTTGTCCGTCAAGTTATGAATGAATTGTTACGTGCTGAAAATGCTCGTGGTGTAATAATTGATGGATTCCCGCGATCTCCAATACAGGCATACTTCTTGAAATGTTTGATTGCGAAGTTGGACGAGCAGAACAATGATGCTACGACCGTATTCCGTATGATTAATTTTTCTGTCACAAAACAGACGAGCATCGATCGTCAATTAGCACGTGGAGAAGCTGCTAAAAAACAAAATGAATTAGCGATTCAGAATGGACAACCTGTTGTCCCTGTTCGTGAAACTGATATGTCGGAAGAAGCTGCGGAAAATAGGTATAATACATATGCTGCATCAGCATATCGTTGTGTTGCAATATTGGAAAATGTCCTCGATGTATATGACATTAGTGCAGAAGGAACTATGGATGAAGTTCGTTCTAGAATATACGATATATTGCCATCACAATCTTCACAAGAAAAGTAATTGTAATATTGATACTTCAATTAGCCGCCATGTTGTCAATCAACACACATTGATAGTATGGCGGTTTTTTTGTATATACATTATGAAGAATTACACCAAATCTTTCCGCAAGAGGTGCAATTGGTCAATAATGTTGCCATTAATGATATTTTTTGTAACATGTCGTTGGTGTCATGTTGTTTAGGTATCTTGCAAAGGATAATGATCAAAATATAATTCATGGGGAACTATCTGCAGATAATAAATCTACCGCTGAAAAGATATTGCAACAAAATGGCATAAATATTGAATTGATACAGCCAGTATATGATACTGGTCGATCAAATATATTAAAGAAAACTGCTCTATCTATACGTGATAGGAGAAATTTTTTTAGACAAAAGTCTTCTTGGTTTGAAGAATTGGCTGTAATGTTATCAGCTGGACTGAATATTAATCAATGTTTGCAAGTGTTACTGAGAAAGACGAACAATGGTGATGTTTTGGGCCGTATAATGTTGGCATTGCAAGAAAGGATTGCTGGTGGAATGGCATTGTCGGAAGCGATGTCATGTTGTGATGATATTTTTTCGCAGACAGAAATACGTTCTGTTCGAGCAGCAGAGAAAATAGGGCATCCTGAATTAGCTCTTCAAAAGTTATCAGCAGTCGGAAGACATGTAGAAAATATGACGAAGAAAATAAAGTCAGCATTGGTATATCCAGTCATTGTTTTGTTATCATCAATCATAGCATTGATTGTTCTTGTAAGTTTTGTTGTGCCAAAGTTTGAAACAATATTTTTTTCAAATGGAAGCCGCGTTGAATTGCCAGCGATAACACGCGGATTGTTATCTTGTTGTAAGTTTTTTCAAGGACATATTGTTGGTATAGTATTAAGTGTTATTATGATTTCTGTTGGTGTGTTAAAATTGATGCGCTATTCTAAGTTTCGACTATTGTTGTTTGATATAATGTCGAAGATTCCATTGTTTAATCGTATATATATTGCAGTCGATTTACATAATTTTTTCAGAACAATGCACATGTTATTGGCATTTAAAATGTCACTACAGGATGCAATGTCGCTATCAATAACATTGATCAATCATAGCAATTTACGCCGATCAATGCAGCATATCTTATCACGATTATTATGTGGCGAAACATTGTCTGATTGTTTTCAAAATTGTTCCATGATACCAGCACAAGTTTGTGGATTAATATATGCTGGAGAACATGCTGGTGATATTGCTTTAGCATTTGAAAGAGCGTCAGAGAGCTATGAAAATGAAGTATTGTCGCAGTTGACCATTGTGACAACATTGATTGAACCGGTGATGATTATCATATTAGCAATTATTGTTGGTACAATAGCGATAGCATTGTTTTTGCCGATGAATACGATGATCAGTCATATATCGTAGAGTTTTTTAATATATTCAATAGGCATGGTTTTGTAGCATATATACAGTGTTTTTGTATGATTGTGCTTGCAAAATATTGTCGTAAGAAAACATTAATGGATGGTATAAAGATATGAAATATTGGAATACAAATGGTTGGCGTGTTCTATTGTTGTCATGTGCAATATTTTGTGGACGACTAATAGCAGATGACGCGTCTAAAGTAGAAAAACCATTCGGGCCTACTCGGGAGATGCGTGCTGAGACCATTTATATGGTGCGGTGCATGGAAGAGTTACATCTTGAGCATAAAAATATTTCGATGTTAGACAATCGTGATATTCTTACAGATTTTATATCGGAGTTAGACATAAACAAGATGATCTTGCTTCAGAGTGAAGTAGATGGTTTGATTAAGAAGTATGTTGCAACGTTGGATATATTTGTCAGCGGAGGAAGTTTAACACCAGCATTTAGTATATTTGAAACATTTCGTAATGCAGCATATCAGCGCATGGATTGGGCATTAGATCGGTTAAATAAGCCATTTGATTTCTATCAAGATGATACGTTTGTGTTTGACAGAAAGGATGCAGAATGGCCGAAAACAGCTGAAGAAGCAGATGTTTTGTGGGAACAACGGTTGAAATATGATATATTGAATGAAGCATTTAGTTTGTTCCGTGCCAAGACAAAGAATAACGAGGATATTGTTAGTGATAATTCTGAAAGTATAGAAGGAGAGAACAATAAAATATGTTCCGTTGAAGATATTGAACAATATTTGCCGGAAGCAATAGCGAATATTCGTAAACGATTTGAAAATGGTAAGCGATCGTATTTGGAGTTCGATTCTTGGATGTTGCAGGAAATGTTCTTGAATAGCATATCGAAAATGTATGACCCACATACAAGTTTTTTATCGAAAGATTCTTTTGAAGATTTGAATATTCATATTCATAATGCATTGATTGGAATTGGCGCTGAATTGCGTGATGAGAATGGCATATGTACAATAAATAAACTTACGCCAGGAGGGCCTGCACAGTTGTCAGGAGAAGTACAATCTGGTGATAAAATCATTGCAGTTGCTCAAGGGGATGATGGTGAGTTTGTTGATGTTGTTGGGATGCGTTTGCACAAGACGGTAAGATTATTACGTGGAGAAAAAGATACTATTGTTCGTATAAAAATAAATACAGCGACAGGAGATTCCAAGATTGTGCGATTGGTCCGCGACCATGTTAAATTGAATGCAACACGTGCTAGTGCAAAATATGTTGAATTGTCGGATGGGAATTCAGACATCGTTCGCATAGGGGTTATTGAATTACCGTCATTTTATGGTGATGCTGACCCTAGTGACACTGTAGCTGTACATGCCGACAAGGACATTCAAACGTTGCTTGGTATATTAAAAGAAAAGCATGTTGATGGTATTATTCTTGATCTTCGTCAAAATGGTGGTGGATTATTAAATCAAGCAGTGTCGATTGCTGGAATGTTTATCAAGAGCGGCCCTGTTGTTCAGGTAAAAGATTCATTTGGGAAAGTAGATAATTTAGCTGATGAAAATGATGCAATAGAATGGGACGGTCCGTTGGCAATATTGTCATCATCGATGAGTGCTTCTGCATCAGAAATTTTAATTGGTGCGATGCGTGATCATAAGCGTGCAATTATTGTCGGTGCAGATGCTACGTATGGAAAGGGGAGTGTACAAGCAGCGCTTGATATGAATTTATTTTTTAATGCTCTGCCAAAGAATAAAAACCTTGGTGCTGCGTATATTACTGTACAAAAATGGTATTTGCCGACTGGTCGTTCGACACAATTGAAAGGTGTGCCGTCTGACATTGTATTGCCTAGCCTTGATCAATGCTTTCATAAAAGAGAAGCAGATTATCCTCATGCTTTAAATTGGGATACAGTTCCGCCAGTGTCATTTGATTATGAACAAGCGCAGGAGGATATGCGGTGTTTTGTTGATGATGTATTGATAAATAAATTAAATGAAATGTCATTAGTTCGTCAGAAAACATTGCCAGAATTCGATGTAATGGACATGAGGATCAAGCGTTTTGATTCTGCTGTTAATAAAAAAGAAATGTCATTAAATATTTTGTTCCGGTTACAAGAAAAGGATGATGACGATCGTCAGGTTGCTGAGATTACTGATATAATTAATCAATTTAAAAAAGAAGATGATCGGCGTGTGGAATCAATATTATTGCCAGATGTTGATGATGAGTCACAAGAAAATAATGATAAGAAGGACATGGATGGCATTGTCATGTTCGATGTAAATCTTAATGAATGCTTGCGTATAGTTAGGGACTGGATAATGATCAATCGCGAGGATGTTGGGATGATATGTGTTTCATCTGAACAATGAGTATACTCGATACGATACAGTCCCCGCGTGATTTGCAAAAATTATCTGCCAGTGATCTTGACGATGTGGCAGATGCGTTGCGTCGACGTATAATTTCTGTTGTCAAGACCAATGGAGGACATCTTGCATCAAATCTAGGAGTTGTAGAACTAACAATAGCGTTACATCGTGTCTTCCGGTCGCCAATCGATAAATTGGTCTTTGATGTTTCTCACCAGACATATGCACATAAATTATTGACAGGAAGAAATGACTTCAGGTTTGATAAATTGCGGATGACAGATGGATATAGTGGGTTTTCTTCTCCGTCTGAAAGTAAACATGATATTTTTGTTGCTGGGCATGCTGGAACTGCATTATCAGTTGCTCTTGGGCTGGCATATGCACGTGATTCTTTATGCCAGGATCATCATGTTGTTGCGATTTTAGGTGATGCATCATTGTCATGTGGGATGACGATGGAAGCATTGAATTGTGTATCGTCAACAACTGCACGTCTCATTGTCATTATCAATGATAATGAATTTTCTATCAGCAAAAATGTTGGTGCTATTTCATTATATTTAAATGAGATCATGCGCAGTCGTTTATATAGTGCAGTTACTCGTTTTTTTAAAAAGATCATAGGTGCTGGGAAATTTGGGCGTTCTGTAATAAATAATGTGCGTAACATTAAACGTGCAGTAAAAGGGTTATTATTGCCAACATCATATTTTGAATATTATGGATTGCGATATGTTGGGCCTGTCGATGGACATAATATATCACAACTTGAAGAAGCATTACAGTTTTGCAAAAAGTCAACACGACCAGTTATATTGCATGTAAAGACCACGAAAGGCAAAGGTCTGCAGGATGCAGTTTTGTGCCCCGAGAAATATCATGGCGTAAATCCTGTTGGCAGTATTTCTGATTTGCTGGTAGACTATAGTAATGTATTAGGTCGTGAGTTAGTATCGTTGGCGAAAAATGACCGTCGTATTGTTGGTGTTACTGCTGCCATGGCGCATGGTACTGGATTGTGGCGATTGCGAGATGAAGTGCCATCACAGTTTTTTGATGTTGGAATATCAGAAGAACATGCTGTAACATTCTGTGCTGCTATGGCGAAGGGAGGGATGCGTCCGATTTGTGCTATATATTCGACATTTTTACAGCGTGCTTATGATCAAATCTTGCATGATGTATGTTCCCAAAATTTGCCAGTAGTATTTTGTTTGGATCGTGCTGGTATCGCTGCGCATGATGGAATGACGCATCATGGAATATTTGATTTGTCGTATTTGAGAATGGTTCCTAATGCTGTTATTTTGCAACCATGGGGGATTAATGAGTTTATCAATGGATTACATGCTGCACTATCATGGAAACGACCGGTATTTATACGTTATCCGAAATCGGTAAGAGAAGATGTATTACCTGTTGTTGGTAAAGCATCAAATGACATCGATTTTGGAAAATCCAAAATTGTAAAGTCAGGGAAGGATGTTGCAATAATTACATTTGGTAGCATACGGCCATTAGTAAATGACGTAATTAATCAACTGCAGATTAATGGTGTTGATGCATGTGTTATAGATGGCTGTTTTATTAAACCATTGGATGGTGACATGCTATCGTTAATACATGAGAAATATCGTACAATTGTTACTGTTGAAGATAATGTTTTGTCTGGTGGATTTGGTAGTGCTGTGTTGGAGCATTATAGTAGTCGAAGAATAACACCTAATATCTTGTGTTTTGGATGGGAAGATCGATTTGTTGGTCACGGGACATCGAGTAGATGTTTGCAAGAAAACAATGGATTTTCTGTCGCTAAGATTGTTAAGTCGATAATGGAGTCATTGCAGCTGGATGTTCCTAAAAGTTTATATCAATAACTACTATATGGTTTGTATTATTTTTTATTTGATGTGAAGTTTTTCTTGTGTCACGATGGTAGTTATGTAGACTGCCGAATAATTTTATGAAAATTTGCAAGTGTTTGTCATGTATTATTGCATCATGTGCGATGCTGTTATGTTGTGGATGTCGTTCAATGATGAAGAATGTCACACCTGCGCAGGTTCCACAAAATGGATCTGAGGTATATACGTTAGAAATGCAAGTATTGCAGAATGGAAAGACAATAGTACAGGATAGTTGTAGTGCTCGTATAGTCATCGATGGTCAGATTTATAAAATGAATAAGACTGGCGACCGTTCATTTACATATAATTATAGACGGCCAGCTAACAAACATCGAGCAAGTTATTACTATGAATTAGATTACAAAACACAGTGTTACGGACAAATTCATAATCAATTTGAACGTTCAAAATTATATGAATTGACAATAGCGAATCGATATGTTGTTGGCTTTGAAAGCAATCGCGGGATCCCTGGTTCGACAATAATATTATTGGGGCGTGGTTTTGAACAGGGAGATTATATTGAAATAGATGGCGTCACTTGTGATACTACATTTATTTCCGGAAATTCATTGTCGTTTGTTGTCCCTATGTTGAGTAAACATGGTCTGTATCATGCTAAATTAGTAAGTGATAATGGTGATATTGGTCTTGGAAATTTCCAAATCGATCAAATTTCTATGCATGTCAACCATGAGCAGATCGATTTAGCGCCTGGAGAAAAACAAGCATTGATTGTTACAGTAGATTGTGATGCTCCAGAAGCTGGCATTACAATAGAAGTTACTACAAATATTCCTGACAGTATAATCATGCGTGATATTTTTATTCCTGCAGGTGCGCATTCTGCTACAGCAGTTATTGAAGGCGGGGATGCTGGTTCTGGAATGTTATATTTGTCAGCTGGTGGGTTTGAAGAGGTCAAAATACCAGTTGAGGTTACAGGTGGTAGTTCAGAAAGTTTTGTCATTAAGGACAATGACCCACTCGATGAAGAATTTCTGACATTATAAATATGATAATATCGGATGGGGAATTACAGTCATTTTTATCAGCACGACATGCTACACCACATGATAGATTGGGGATGCACCAGGTCGTGGCTGACAAGAAAATTATTGGGGTAGTAGTACGTGCATATTTGCAAGATGCATTACATTGTTCTGTCGAGGATGTTTCTACTGGGGATTTATTTCCGATGGAACGACTTGACGATAGTGGGTTTTTCGAAACATTTATTGAAACACGATCAAAGGTATTCCAATATAGGTTTGTAATAATTGGGAATAATGTGGATGTGCGATATCAATATGATCCATATTCATTTTTGCCTACAGTCAGTGCTTATGATTGTTATTTATTTGGTCAGGGGAAGCATTATGAAGTCTATAAAAAATTAGGATCCCATGTTTGTAAAATTAATGGTGTTGACGGAGCATCATTTGCTGTTTGGGCGCCAAATGCTCAACGCATATCAGTTGTTGGAGATTTTAACCATTGGGATGGTCGATATCATCCTATGCGATTGTTGAGAACATCAGGAATTTGGGAAATTTTTATTCCGAATATTAGATGTGGTGAAAAATATAAATATGAAATATTGGACGCCAATGGTGCCATTCGATTGAAGAGTGATCCATATGCCAATTATTTTGAATGCCCTACAAATAATGCATCGATTGTTTATGACATTGCTGGTTATCGATGGAATGATGATGATTGGATAAAATCGCGCGAGAAGAAGGATTGGCAACAATTGCCATTGTCAATATACGAAGTTCATTTAGATTCCTGGATGCGCATTCCTGAAGATGGTGGCCGTACATTGTCATATATTGAGCTAGGTGAGCGATTGGCAAGATATGTCAATGATATGGGATTTTCTCATGTTGAAATCATGCCACCGACAGAATATCCGTATTTAGGATCGTGGGGCTATCAAGTTACAGGATTTTATGCGCCAACATATAGATACGGCACGCCGTCAGATTTCATGCGGTTTGTTGATATAATGCACAATCATGATATTGGTGTAATTATTGACTGGGTTCCTGGGCATTTCCCAAAGGATGAGTTTTCATTATCATGTTTTGATGGGACGAAATTATATGAACATAATGATCCACGACAGGGAGAACATGCTGAATGGGGAACTTTAATTTTTAATTATGGCCGGCATGAAGTACGAAATTTTTTATTGGGAAGTGTTCTTAATTGGATAAAGAATTTTCATATTGATGGAATTCGTGTGGATGCAGTATCATCAATGTTGTATCTTGATTATGGTAGAAAAGATGGTGAATGGATACCGAATCAGTATGGTGGAAAAGAGAATATTGAAGCGTTATCATTTTTGCGGGAATTGAATGATGTTGTTCATCAAAAATGTCATGGAATAATTACAATAGCAGAAGAATCTACATCATTTAGTGGAATTACTCGTCAAACAAAATATGACGGTGTTGGTTTTGATTTTAAATGGAACATGGGATGGATGCATGATACATTAAATTATTTTTCATTAGATCCAATCTATAGAAAACATCATCATAACCAACTTACGTTTGCAATGATTTATCAGTATTCCGAACATTTTATCAGTGCAATTTCTCATGATGAAGTAGTATATGGCAAACGATCAATGTTATACAAAATGCCAGGTGTGACGATTGCTGAAAAGGCACGGCATTTGATGGCATTGTATTCTTATATGTGGTTATGGCCTGGCAAAAAAACATTGTTTATGGGGTGTGAGTTTGGGCAGAGTGATGAATGGAAATATTATCAAAGTTTAGACTGGCATTTATTGCAATATGATGACCATCGACATTTACGACAGTTGATAAAAGATCTTAATTCTCTTTATAAAGGATATGACTTTTTGTCGCAATATGACATGAACCCAGCTGGATTTGAGTGGTTGTCATGTGATGATTGCGAAAATTCTGTCATAGCTTTTTTGAGAAAATCTTCTTCCGTAAAAGATGATAAAAAAATGTTAGTAATTTGTAATTTCACTCCAGTTGAACGGCATAATTATAGAATAGGAGTGCCAGATTTATGTCGTTGGAAAGAAGTGTTTAATTCTGATGCTGCTATTTATGGAGGGTTAAATCGAGGTAATTTAGGAGGTTGTTTGGCTGATGAGCTATCTAGTCATTGTCGACCATATTCATTGTCGTTATATTTGCCACCATTGAGTGTATTATGTCTAATGCCAGACAGTGAGTTATCATAGTCTCATGTAAGATATATATGAGATTGTAGTTGTGTGATTTTTTTTAAAAAATCCGAATTGACTAATCCTGTCATACTAGTTCAGTTGACGGTAGTATGGCAGTAAAAGAAAACAAGAATGATGATAATGTTGCTGGCAAGTATTATGTAGATGATCAATGCATAGACTGCGATCTCTGTCGTGAAATCTGTCCAAATTGTTTTGGAAGAGATGAAGATAATGGATGTTCAATCGTTGTAAAACAACCAGGTGATGAGGAAGAAAACTCATTGTGTGAAGAAGCAATGAACAGCTGTCCTGTTGGTGCAATAGGAGATGATGGAGAATAATTCATAAAATTTATTTTTGCCAAAAATAAATAATGTTTTAGTAAAAGATTCTGTCGTAATGACAGAATTTTCTTTTTTTTTAGTGACGGCATGATAAAATTGTGAGGCGATTATGGCGGTTTTTGTTGGAGACGTTCATTCTTCTGTTTTTGGATTGTCCGATGCTCAAGGAATTTATGAGGCGCATGGGACGTATGAAGGACAAAGTGCGGAATTGCATACACAATCGAAATCCATGCTCGAGCTGGCATATGAAATGGATGATTGTCCTACTGATGCACGTATTAATCGCGATCGATTGATAAAGCGTGATATTAAGGACAAGAAAAAGGCAAATGCTAAACGTGACATTTTAAAGTTTTTTGTAAATAAATTAGACCGCAATCGTTCGACACAACAATATACTGATTACGAGAAAAAATTAAATCGATTGAAACAGCAAGTAATATTGCAAAATCAACAGAAATCACGTGGAGATGGCATCAAATTAACATTTGATGGCGAGCCATTGGATGAATATATTTTACGTGACATTCCTTCACAATTTGATGAGGTGACAGAACAGGACAATGCTCTGGCGTATTTGCTTGAATTGGAAGATTTTGAAACTGCATCCAATGAAGATGAGATTGCACAATGTGAAAAAATGTTACTTCGATTAGAAGGAAGTACCGATGACAAATCACTACAACGACAAGAAGAATTCATCAATAAGATACGATCTCTTAGAGAGCAAATAGAATTTTCTGGAATTTATAAAGAGGCCTTGCAGGAGGCTATACAATCATTACGGAAGATTCACGGGCAAGAAATCGAGGATGGGTATAATCTCATTCCGAAAGCAGCAGATCTAATGAATGGTGATGTCATGATCGGTGGTCGACAGATGTCATCAGTTGATATTGCTGCATTATATCGTGATAAAATTTTATGTTGTGATAACTTTTTTGAAGCATTTTCCGTAATTATGATGATAGCTGGAATAGATACAGGTGGATCTTCTAAATGACATTATAATTTTGTGGGAAAATACGACATGCGAAATAAACAACAGTCGAACAACGGTGTAGATGCCAAAGATTTTAATCAAACGGTACATATGCTATTAGAGCTTCTTGGTCGAGATATGGAATCTGCCAATCCATCGAGGGAACGTGATTTATTAATGGCTGTTCGTGAAGGGTTATTTCGTGTAGAAATTGCCGGTCAATTATTTGATGTAATAAGATCGTTTCGTAATTTGCTGCTAAAGGCATATCCTGAATGTTCGTGTATAGAATTCACAAAAGATCGGCATATTCAATTAGCGTTAGCTATTTCGAAATTGTCGATACAATCCTTTGCAGGGAAGTCACAAGTGTTTGATGTTTTAAAAGAATTCGGTGTTGATATTGTAAATACTCAAATGGCAATCTTTGCAATAACACAATTTATAGAATTAATACGAAAATTGCCATTAAAGTTTTTTTCAGATCCGGATAATCGATTGCAAATAATCAGCACAATGCAACATGAATTAGATTGTTTAATTGTCCTCGAAGAGCAAGAGGCAGAAGAAGTAATGGAAGGAGTAAATGATTAATCATTATGCAACTCAGAGAGGTAATTAAAGAATTTGGTGAATTGGCTGGATTCCAGTCGTTGGAAACGAATAACAATGGTGTTGTTCATATTACCATCAATAAAATTGGAGATTTATTCATCGATGAAAAATATAGTGATGAATCTGGCGGCAATGTTTTTGTTTATTTACTGCGTGTATATGAACGGATTGATGGTGGGTTATATAAATTAGCATTGGAAATGTGCGATAGCCAACGAGATACAGAATTTATTGTAAATCCTGTCCTTCACAAAGAACAAGCATTAGGGTTTGTGATAAAATATCCTATAGATCAGTTCGATGTTAATGTTTTGCAAAAAATGGTACGGCATTTGCATGGCCTGCAAAATCGATTAGAGGGTGGTGTATCATTGTAAGGAGAAATAGTGTTTATGGAAGAAGAAACACCAAAAAAGAACCAGAAATATGCCATGGATTTTGGCATTGTTAATATTTCTACATTGTCATCACAGAATAAGAGAATGAGATTACCGAATAGTGTCTCGGTTGATCCATGTGATGGAAAAATTGAAGAAAAATTAAAAAAAGTATTAGAAATAAAGACATTACAAAAGTCGATGGTAGAATTGCTCAGGCCATCGGTGACTGATCGCAGTATTTTGACGCCACAACAATTCAGATTGAAAATATCACAAGTATGTGATATTTTTTCAGATGCAATGCAAGCAGGAGGTGAAAATTTTGCTTATAGTGAATTGTATAACGATATTATATGTTTATTGAAAAACGAAGAAGAGAAATGTGATTTACTGGAACAGTACCGCCATATGTTATTGATGGGGTGATACTGTGTGTTTGCTGTTGCTTTTTGAATAAGATTTGGTAAGATCAACGTTGAAAATTGTGTGAATAGGAGTCAGAGAGAATTTTTATTAATATTAGCATATTTATATGTTAGATATGGAAAATATGACGAAGCGCTTATAGTGTATCGTGGATTGTACGAATTTTTTCATGATGACATTGAAGTGTTGCTTGGGCTCAGTTTTGCATTGTATTTAACAAGTCGTGCATTGGAAGCGATGCAATATTTAGATAGATTAGATGGTATTGATTTGCCGGTCAAGTTAGAGAAATTTTTTTATTTATTGCGTAGTCATGTTGCGTGGAGTATAGGACGTGATGATGATGCGCGCGATGGGCTCATTCATTATTTGGCGCTTGTGGAGGGCGAGATTAGAGAGCAAGAGGCTGTAACAGGAAAAGAAGTAGAGGAATACTTATTGTGAGTGCTAGAGGAGGAGTAAAAAATCTTTCGCGGTTTAATGATATCATACTGGCCTTTTTGGTCATGATGATCATTTCATTAATGATTATTCCTATTCCAACGTGGTTGTTGGACTGTTTATTGGCAGTAAATTTGACAATTTCAGTAATGTTATTGATGTTGTCATTATATATTCCAAGAACATTAGAATTTTCGACATTTCCTAGTGTTTTGCTGTTTACGACATTGTTTCGTCTTGCGTTAAATATAACTACTACACGATTGATTTTGATACATGCAGATGCTGGTCATATCATTCATACATTTGGAAATTTCGTTGTTGCAGGAAATTTCGTAGTCGGTGCTGTTATATTTTTAATTTTGTTAATAGTACAATTTGTTGTTATTACCAAGGGTGCTGAACGTGTTGCTGAAGTGGCTGCGCGTTTTACATTGGATGCTATGCCTGGTAAGCAGATGAGTATTGATGCTGATGTTCGAGCAGGAGCTATTGATAATGATACTGCAAAGTTCAAGCGTGATGAATTAGGACGTGAAAATCAATTATATGGTGCTCTTGATGGAGCAATGAAATTTGTCAAGGGAGATGCAATTGCTAGCTTGATAATCACGGTCATCAATATTGTTGCTGGATTGATAATTGGTATCATGCAGAAGGGAATGACTGCTGAAAAAGCATTAAAAGTATATTCCATTTTAACGATTGGTGATGGTCTAGTATCGCAGATTCCAGCATTGTTGATATCGTTGACAGCAGGTGTTATTGTTACTCGTGTTTCAGGAGATGCTTCAAAGGCATTGGGACAAGATATTACCAAGCAGTTGTTCGCACAACCAAAATCAATGTTGATAGCTGGTGTCATGGTTCTGTTATTAATGACAATACCAGGGTTTCCTAAAATACCATTTATAATATTAGGTGTTTCATTATTTGTGGCTGGAAGGCGGTTGTCAAAGCCAGCACATGCAGGCCCGGCTATTACACGTGCTGGTGCTGGATTGCCGTCAGATGCTACTCCAAAAGCGTCACAACAAAAGGCAGATGATGGGGAATTTTCTGTCACTGTGCCATTGTTGTTGGATGTTGCTACTGTTATAGAGCAGTCTGTAGAGCCAGATTTATTAAATGATCAATTGATACAAGTGCGACAAGCATTATATTATGACCTTGGTGTGCCATTCCCTGGTATTCATTTGCGATTTAATGAAAATCTCAGTGATGGTATGTATCAAATACTCTTGCAAGAGGTGCCTGTTTCTCAAGGAAAGATTTTGCCTGGACATGTGCTAGTGCGAGAAACAAAGGAAAGCCTTGGGATATTGAATATATCATTCAAGGAAGAGAAGCCATTCTTGCCAAATATGCCATCATTGTGGGTGGAGACTTCTGCAATTCCACAATTAGAACGTGCTAATATTCAGTACATGAAGACGCCACAAATATTTACATATCATTTATCATTCATATTGAAAAAATATGCCTCTGAGTTTTTAGGGCTGCAGGAAACACGATTTTTGTTGGAAAATATGGAAAAATTATTTCCTGAGCTCGTGCGTGAAGTACAACGTATATTGCCTGTGCAAAAAATTTCTGAAGTATTGCAGAGACTTGTACAAGAAGAGATTTCTATTCGTAATTTACGATTGATCATGCAATGTTTGATCGAGTGGGGACAAAAAGAAAAAGAGCCAATTTTATTGACTGATTATGTTCGTACAACATTGAAACGATATATTAGTTATAAGTATTCTGGCGGACAAAATATTTTAGCAGTTTACTTATTGGATCCAGCTATAGAAGATGTTGTAAGAAAATCGATTCGTCAAACTTCATCAGGAAGTTATTTAGCACTTGATCCGGAAATGGCCAAAAAATTGGTACATGCAATTAAGGATGAAGTCGGTGATTTCACTAATGAGACAAATCGTCCAGTATTGTTGACATCTATGGATATTCGACGTTATGTCCGCAAATTGATAGAATTGGAACTATACGAATTGCCAGTGTTGTCCCATCAAGAACTCACAGAAGAAATAACAATACAACCATTGGGAAAAGTTGTCATGCCTCGGTAATAAGTGGAGATAATGCATCTAATTGCATTCGACGTAATTGATCTAATATGTTAATACTTTTGCATCATTTGGCCGTTATTTCGTAGAGTTTGTATAAAATTTTTGATTGGAAATAACCACTTTGTTTTGGATTATCCATTCACAATGCATCAAACGTTATGAGTAGAGGTGTTTGTTGCTGTAATTTGGTGATTGTGTTTTTATATAACAGATAATATGCAATTTGTTTGCAAGACATATTGCGTCAATGTTTTTCCGTGTTCCATAGATTTAGTCATACAGATTTTAAAGATATAAAAGATACAGGAGGGACATGGTATAGTCCCTCCTGCCACGATAAAAACCATTTTATGGTTTTATCTATTAATATTTAATAAGAATTCTGTATTGCTTTTTGTGCTTTTCATTCTTTGTACCAACATTTCCATGGATTCAGAAACTGGCACACCTTTGATTGCACGACGTAATGTATAAACCTTTTCCATCTCATCAGGATGATATAGTAATTCTTCTTTTCTGGTACCACTCTTCTCAATGTTGATTGCTGGAAATATTCTTTTGTCGATCAATGCTCGATCGAGGTGTAACTCCATATTTCCAGTACCTTTGAACTCTTCAAAAATGACTTCATCCATACGACTTCCTGTTTCGACAAGTGCCGTTGCTAGGATCGTCAAACTTCCGCCGCCTTCAATATTACGTGCGGCACCAAAGAACTTTTTAGGGGATTGTAATGCATTAGCATCAACACCGCCTGATAATACTTTTCCGCTGCTCGGTTGTTCTGTATTGTGCGCACGGGCCAATCGTGTTATAGAGTCCAATAATATTACGACATGTTTCCCTGCTTCTACTTGTCGACGTGCTTTATCGATTACCATATCAGCAGCATGAATATGATTATCAGGAGATTCATCGAATGTTGAACTGATGATTTCTGCGTTCGGTACCTGACGTCGGCAATCTGTTACCTCTTCTGGACGTTCATCAATTAATAATATGATCAACACAACATCTGGCCGATTTGTAGATATTGCATTTGCGATACTTTGTAATAATACAGTTTTTCCTGTTCTTGGTGGAGCCACTATTAATCCACGTTGTCCCAATCCAATTGGTGTCAGAATATCAACGATTCGCATGGAAACATTGTCCCATTTGGTATCTTTTGAACATTCCAAAAACAATCGTTCTGTCGGGTAAAATGGTGTTAAATCTTTAAACTTTGGTAAGTGATATACTGTTTCAGGGTCCATTCCCAAGACAGATATGATTTTCATGACGAATGGGCATGTAGAGTTTTCTGCTTGTGGGTGTAAATATGCCACAACATCTTGCCCGCGCCGTAGTCCATATTTTTGAACAAAAAATCTTGGAATAAATGCACTCTGTGGCCGTATACGGTAATTGTCATTGGCATATACGAGAAGCGCATCACCACCTTCTATTGTTTCAATGACACCATGTGCTATAATCGGGGTTTTTTCAGCACATTTTTTTAATAAAATATATTCTAATATCTTATGATTGCTTTTGCCATACTCTTCCATGATGTCAGGATCGTCGATAATATCGCTAGCGACGAGCTTCGACCGTGTTTCATATGCTGCATTGAAATCGAATGCTGGCAATGATTCATCAATATTTGATTTGCAAAACGATTGCATTTTATCGAAAGATTCCATGCATTCCATGCTCTTAATATATCCACTGGATAGTTGTCCAATGCGAACAGTGCGTGCAAATTTTTGACGATTTCCAACATTGTTTTGTTGTCGCCGCATATTATTATTTTGATTATTGTTAGTGCTGTTGTTTTGTGGTTTTTTATCGCGCATTACATGATCGTTTGGTTGACGATTATGTTGTCTAGTTGATTGATCCGAATATGATTGTTTTTGGTTTTTCGTTGTTTGATCAATGATATCTCTTGGTTCGGAATATTCAATATTAGATGTGGCTTGGCGGGTTGGAGACCATTCTTCTGATGATACGCGATATCCATTCATGTTTTGTTGTTGTTCGCTAGCATCAGCGTCATCAAAATCAATGGATATTTTTTCTGGGATTGTATCATCTTCTTCGGTAACGACTGGTGCAGGAGTAGGTTTTGTTCGTCTGCGACGTACAGTACGTTTTGGTTTTACAGGTGTAATACCATCTGGCGATACAGTATTATTCAATACGTCAGATTCATGTTCTTGTGAGTTATTAGTCGATTCAGCATCCATAATCTTGTGATTCTATATTATTCAATGTCCAGCTTCTATGTAGCGCAGGCGGCATCAGGATTGTTTGCCCCAATTGCTGGAATGCGCACAATTCGTGTGGAAATATACATTATTGTCGAGCTTTTTCTATTACAGTTATTGAGTTATCAATTGTGACATCGTTGTAATAGGAAAATATATCGGAAATGGCTTTTCAAAATTATATGCTTTAGTATCACATCTGCAATGGTACGATTTATAACAATAGCGATTGATGGTGCAGCGGCTTCTGGAAAAACAACAACAGCACGTTCTATAGCATCATTGTATAATTTTATGATGGTATCTACTGGATTTTACTATCGTATTATTACAACAGCATTGTTGAATATAGGTGTTTATAGTGATCAAGAAGAAGAAATAGAAGCCTTTTTGTCATCATCAAAATTGAGTACAATGCTTGTTGGGAATGATTCATATATGGTTTTGAATGGACAGTCATATACTGAAGAATCTTTGCGTGAACCATCGATCAATGAAAATGTTGCATTGTTTTCTGCCATTCCAGTTGTTCGGAAGTTTTTATTTTCATATCAACGTTCTCAAGTTGATTTTGCTAAAGAAAATAATTTCAATGGTATTGTTATGGAAGGACGGGATATTACTAGTGTAATATTGCCTGATGCTGATTTAAAATTTTTTCTTGAAGCAGATCCAAAAGAACGTGCAGCTAGACGGCATGAAGATGCCGAGTCAGATTGTGTAAGTAAACGTGATATTGCGGATGCTGAGAGGATATTGTGCAATGATGATGTTGAAAAGATTGATACTGGCAAAAATGATTTATCTGCAGTAGTTGAACATATTTCATCGCGAATCAGAGAAATACTGCAGCAATGACCTTTTTAATGATAAAAATTACAATTTAGATTGTATGGTATAAAACATAGTGAATATGGACGATATTCGACAGTATGTTATAAACAGATATTGACTCATTGTTGTTTGTTACTACCTGTTTATGCTGTACATTGTTGCATGGGGAGTGTGTATCCGATGAAATGCGATGTTGAGTGTTGTATGGTTGCTGTATGTCTGGGGTTGCGTTTATATTAGCATTAGCCATTGTCGGTGCATTTTTTGTCGCGTTTAATAACGGAGCGAATGATATTGCCAATGCATTTGCATCAGCGGTCGGATCAAAAGCATTAAAAATAAAACATGCACTCGTTATCGCAGCATTTTTAAATGTTTGTGGAGCTGTTTTATTAGGAGCTAATGTTTCAAAAACATTGGTTGATGGCATTGTCAATGTACGATGTTTTCATGACATGCATGTTTATATTGCTGGCATGATTAGTTGTATGTTGGCAGCAGGGGTGTTTATTTTTTTATCAACGCATACAGGGTTACCAGTAAGTTCGACTCATGCCATTGTTGGTGGTATGATCGGAATTGCACTAGTTATTGGTAGTTATGATTCTGTCAATTGGGCATCACTTGGAATATTGGTAATATCATGGATGTTAACGCCATTTTTATCGGCGATGTTATCATTCAGTGTGATCAAATTGATCAGGTTGACGATATATAGTGGTGATCGAGATCGTATTATGCAGCGTGCATGCGACTGGATACCATTGTTCGCAACAATGATGGTTGCTGCTGTTGTCATTGCAATAATTCATAGTACAAAATATTGGCCAGTTTGTGTCAGTTGCATGACAATTGGAATGTTGATGTTATTGTCATTGCCGGTGCTGTATATACTTTTCAAGATAGTGACACAGCATCTTGCAAGACGATTTCATACACGAGAATTTGGTGTAGAACATGTGTTCAGGCGGTTTCAGGCAGGGATATCATGTTTAATAGGGTTTGCTATTGGATCAAATGATGTTGCGAATAGTGTAACACCAGTAGTTGCAATTTATTTTGTAACGAAATTGGGCAGTATACCAAATTCATTTGCAGGACATGACATTCCGTTATGGTTACTTGCATTTGGGGGGCTTGGAATGTCGATAGGTGTGCTGTCTCTTGGACATAAAGTGATAGGGACATTGGGACATAATATAACGTTGTTGACAAATTCTAAGGGGTTCGCTGTAGATTTTTCTACAGCGATAACAATTATTATAGCGTCTGTATTTGGAATGCCTATTAGTTCAACACATGCTGCTACAGGGTCTGTAATCGGTGTAGGATTAGAAAAAGGATTTCGTGGGTTGAAATTGCCCACAATCATTAAAATTTTTATCGCATGGTTGATTACTGTTCCGATGTCGGCATTGTTGACAGTCGCGATCTTTTTTATCATACGTTATGCTGTAAGTATGATACTATAGCGTAATGAATGAATATTGTGCAGATGTAATAACGACAAGTATATTTGATGATCCTCTGCTATATAAAATTCCAGAGAATCTTAGTGTGTCTGTTGGTTCGATCGTAAAAGTTCCATTTGGAAAAACTTATGTATTAGGAATAGTTGTTTCTGTACGATATGTTGATGTTGCAACAATAGAATTTCCGATAAAGGAAATCAATAGAGTATTATATGATAATATTGTTCTTGGTGAAGATGTGATCGCATTAATAAAATGGATGCATGTTTATTATGCAGCAACGATGAAATCATTGATAGAAACCGTTCTCCCGTCATCGATACGCAATGAAATGCCTGCTCGCAAAGAGCTGTTTTTGTCAATATCAAAAGAGTTGACATTTGATGAAACGGAAAATTTAAAACGGCGTTCACAAAAACAATATAAAATTTATGACATGGTCAGACAATCATCTGCCCCGATAAAAAAAAGTGATGCTGTCGCGATATCATCATCTGCATGTCGTGCCCTTATAGAAAAGTCATATTTATCAGTGATAACGTATGATATTTGTCGTTCATTTAATAATGCATTTATTGGTTGTGATTATATAAAATCAAAAAAAATTATATTGAGTGATGAACAGAAGGAAGCGAGCGATGCGTTAATAAATGATGTAGTATCATGTAAGTTTGTTACGCATGTTTTGCATGGTGTTACTGGATCAGGGAAAACAGAAGTATATTTAAAAGTTATTCGTCATGTTTTGGACCAGAATGGACAAGTGATTTATTTGGTTCCAGAATTATCATTGACACCACAGACAGTGGCAAGAATACGAAATAGTTTATGTTTGAATTGTGATGAAATTGTCATATGGCATAGTGGGTTGTCTGATGGCGAACGTCGTGATGCTTGGATGGCAATGTCGAGTGGTACTGCAAGAATAGTTATTGGTGCACGATCTGCAATTTTTTCACCATTTAACAATTTACGGTTGATCATTGTTGATGAAGAACATGAGACGACGTATAAACAAAATGAAATGCCACGATATAATGCACGTGATGTTGCTGTTTATCGTGCAAAATTATGTAATGCTGTTTGTATTCTTGGGTCTGCTACACCATCATTAGAATCATTATATAATACAACTATAGGAAAATATCGTGTAAGCCGCATATCGCAACGTATTGATGGTAGTGCGATGCCATCGATAGAAGTTGTCAATATGCGATATGAAAAAACACATCGCGGACAGAAATATTTATCATCAGCATTATTAAATGCTATAGAAGACAGACTGCAGAAAAATGAGCAGATAGTATTATTTATCAATAAACGTGGGTTTGCATCAGTTGTATTTTGCGATTGTTGTGATTATGTGGCAACATGTCCGCATTGTAGCACTTCATTGACATATCATAAACAGCATGATATTTTGCGATGTCATTTATGCGATTATGTGGAACCATTGCCGATAAAATGTCCGAAATGTGGTAGCAAGGATATTTTACACAGTGGTGCAGGAACACAAAAAATTGCTAGTATAGTAAAAGAATGTTTTCCGGATGCTCGTATTGAACGTATGGATTCCGATATAATGACTACAAAGTATCGATTTTGTGAAATTTTGAATAAATTTGGACATGGGGAGATTGATATTTTAGTAGGGACACAAATGATCGCAAAGGGGTTAGATTTTCCTAATTTGACACTTGTTGGGATAGTTAATATTGATCATGCTATAAATTTTCCTGATTTTCGGGCGAATGAACGGGTGTTTCAATCGATTGTTCAAGTGTCTGGGCGAGCTGGTAGAGGAGAAAAAACAGGCCATGTTATTGTTCAAACAAGATGTTCTGATTCGTCATTGATAAAAATGGCAGTTAATAATGATGATACATCATTTTTAATGACAGAAATGATGGCACGGCGAGAGTTTTCATATCCTCCATTTTCGCATATTATTCGATTAATATTTTCGGGGCATAATGAACAAAAGACCAAATATTATGCATGTGATGTTTTTGAAAATATTATAAAAACATCAAAAGGAAAATTTGATGTACGGCCACCTTCTCCAGCGATAATTTCCAAATCACACGATAAATTTCGATATTCTATTGTTTGTTTTACGTCGTATGTTCCAATGGCATTAAACATCATTCAGGATGCCATTCGATGTTCTGGCAAAAAAAAGAATATTGCATGCGTTATTGATGTTGATCCACTAGATATGATGTAGAATTGCAAATTGCCATATTCATTTGTTTTTATCATTGATAACAATTGTTTAGATGGCCAGAATACAATCATAAGTGGATAACGAATTATTGATATTTTCAAATACTACGAATGATGCTGATTTGCGATATTTATTGGGGGTGCATATTCCTGATGATTTGGCAGTAGTATATGATGGCCAACGACTGATAGTATTAGCAAGTGCACTAGAAATCAATCGTATACGTAATGTAGAAAATGTTACTGATGCCATATCATGGGATGACGTTAAATCTCGCATTACGATCGATCGGCCATCTGATTTGGACATTATTTTACAGTTTTTAAAAGATATTAATATTTCACACTTAAATGTTAAACCGACATGTCCAGTGTGGCTTGCAGATGGTTTGCGAAAAAATGGTATTTCTATCGATGTTAATGAACAATATATTCTGCCAGAACGTATTATAAAGACAGAATATGAGATTTGCGAAATTCGTCGTGCAACGAATATTGTGAAGGATGTTTTACAACATATTGAAAATATTTTATCAAACGCATCAATAAACGTGAATAATGAACTTATTTATTGTGGAGATGTTTTGACATCCGATCGTTTGCGTAGTGAAATAGAAAATTTATGTTATCAGCTCGGCGCTATTGGCTCTGATACGATAGTGGCGTGTGGAAAGGATGCGTGTGATCCTCATCAAATCGGACATGGCCCGATCAAGTCAAATGACTTTATTGTTATAGATTTCTTTCCATATCTTCGTAATACAGGATATTATGCTGATGTTACGCGAACATTTTTTAAAGGCACTCCATCAAACGAACATATTAAATTATATACTGCGGTAAAGGATGCACATGATATGGCAATACAACATGCATGCAATGGTGTTAAAGTAATAGATATTATGCATAAAGTATTGTCGTTGTTCGATAGTCGTGGATATAAGACCGACAAACTGTCACGTCCACCATATGGCATGTTCCATTCATTGGGCCATGGGATAGGATTGAATATTCATGAATCCCCGAGATTAGGTCTTTGTGATGATGTTCTACAGACTAATATGGTAGTTACAGTTGAGCCAGGATTATATTATCATGATATTGGTGGAGTTCGCATAGAAGATGATGTTTTAATAACAGATAATGGCTGTGATGTAATATCTCACATTCCATATAATTGGATAATAAAGTAGATCATTTTAAGACAAGACAGTGATTTTTTTAAATGCTTTATTAAGAGGTTCATTATGTCAGTATTTTTTCAGTCAAATGAGCCATGCTTTAGCGCATTAATTGTCCAATTTTCCGATGATCTCTGTTGCTATAGCATCGGCGACAAGACGTCCTTTTTCTGTTAATTTTATTATATCATTAGAATAATTTGCTAGATGTTCATTTAACAATTGTTGCCAGAGTGGTTCGAATACATCAAAATTAATGGATCTGAATCGTTGTTGTAAATGTTTGATATTAATTCCATTGGATAATCGGAGTCCAAATATTATACAGTCTTCAGCAAGTTTTTGTTGTGATATTTTTTCCATATTATCATGTGCTAAAGTATGGTTCTTTATTTTGGTTAACCATTGATTTAAAGAATGTGGATTTTGGAACCTAGTATTGCGATATTGAGAACATGCTGATGGGCCGATCCCTATCCATTCTTGCATATTCCATGTATTAATATTATGAATGCTTTCTTTTCCTGGTTTAGAAAAATTAGAAATTTCATATTGTTTATAATCTGTTTGTTCTAAAAAATGACATGTTTGAAGATAAAATTCTGCTTCCGTATCGCATGTTTTTTTATCGATAATATGTTGATTTAACGCTGTTGTTAATGGTGTATCATCTTCAAATGTTAAATTATATGTAGAAATATGGTCTGGATTTAATGAAACCGCTGTTTCTAGATCCGATAACCAATCTTTTATAGTTTGTCCTGGAGCACCAAATATTAGGTCTATGCCAATATTTTTAATCGGTCCATTTCGTAATATTGAATAGGCTGATAGTGTTTGTTTTAGTTGTTGTCGTCGGCCTAGAGCTTTTAATGTATTGGCATTGAAGCTTTGTACTCCCATGGTAATCCGATTACATCCATGAGATTTTAATATTTGTAATTTTTCTGTAGTTACTGTATTTGGAGATAATTCTATAGAAAATTCATCTAATTCTTGTTTGGCATGTCGTTTTAAAATTCTACAAAGTGTATCTAATTTTTCTGGGACTAATATTCCTGGTGTTCCGCCACCAACATATATTGTATCGAATGGTTTGTGTTGTTCTAATAATTGTTCTTCTATATTTATTCCTTTTATGTAATCTTGAATAAGTTGTGCCGTTGGTCGTTCTTTATAAAATGCACAGTATGCACAATTGTTTGCACAAAATGGCACATGACAATATAGCCCTAATTTCGAACTCGAACATTGTCCATTTTGTTCATGAATATTTATTGGCATGTTGTTTTTTATATTGGAACTTCTTGACTTTGAAAAGATGAATCTTTTAAAGACGTATGCAGTCTGGTATTTGGCAGATGAAGTGTTATGTTGCCCGATGGTGTAATGGTAGCACAACTGGTTTTGGTCCAGTTTGTCTAGGTTCGAACCCTGGTCGGGCAGCCACTGTTAATTATATAATGTAATGTGCGCGTCTTTTCTAGTTGCTGTTGTTGGAGTAATATTGTTAGCAGTTGCATGTGTTGTTTGTTCATCTAGGTGCTTGGCAGCAGTTTATGACTTTTTTGTTTTTAATAAAAATAGTGCATTTTGGACATTAAGTATTGGTGGCGGATGGTTTTTATGGAATGTATTGCATTTAAGCATTGCTGATTTCGGAGAATACAGAAATGTTCTATTTGTAACATTTGGCACAATATTGCTGATGTCGTTTATTTGGTTGCGAGAATTATTAGCCATTCGCGGGTTGGCTGTTTTATGTTTGATGGCATCCAATGCTATTTTGTGGACAGTATATACTGAACTGATTTTTGGTAAGATTATTCTCGTTTCTTTTGTGTATGTTGTGGTCTTATTGTCGATGATTGTCGGATCAGTTCCATATTTGTGGCGAGATGCAGTGAACTACCTTATAAAACATTCTGCAGTACGACATTTTGTGTCATCTGCAATGTTTGTAATGGGAGCATCATTCATTGTAATGCCATTTATTCATGTTCAGCAATAATGCATATTAAAATTTTTGAATAAATTTTTATTTTGGCAATGTCAGGAGAAAAACTGCTGTTATTATAATATTGCACAGTGCTATGTAAACAGCTGCGCTGGCAGTATCCTTGGCCTTTTTAGCCAGTACAAATCGTTTATTTTGAGCTGCAAAATCTACTATTGATTCTATCGCTGTATTTAAACATTCCGCACATAATAATACCATAAAATCAATCGTTATTAATAATAGTTTCCAATGCCATCCAAATATAAGCAGGCATATTGGCCATATTACTATTCCGCAGACGAGCTCTACACGAAATGGTCGTTCATGGCGCATAAAATTCATTCCACTGATGGAATAACTCAATGGATTTACAATATATCGCCAAAGAAAAATTATGACCAATCGATAAAGCTTTCGGAAGAATTGTCTTGGAACGGTCATGTTTTTGAATAGCAATTTTGCAAAAGAAAGAAAGACATGGGTGACGATTTGCAATATAAAAGTTATTGGCGTGCGTTTTTTTGTAAAATTGGTGGTGTTTTATTATTGCTATCGGTCGCTCGGTTATTGTTTTTTTGTTGTAATCATGATTTCTTCAAAGAAGAACCTCAGTGGAACGTTATAAAATCGTTTATAGTTGGTGTTCGATTTGACATTGCTACGTTGGCTATTTTTAATGCTCCATTTTGGATTGCATGGACACTCCCGATTTCATGTCGTAGCAATAAATTTATTAATTTTTTTCTGAATGTTGGATATTTTATTTCTAATGGGATCATGCTCATTTTGAATATCATCGATGCGAAATATTTCATGTTTACATTTCGTCGTATGGGTGGTGAGATTTTAACACAGCATAATATGTTGACAGAAGATATATCAATATATGTCGATATGATTATTCGGTTTTGGTATGTTGCCGCTGCAGGATTGTTAATTATTGTTATATTGTTGCTGTTATCGTTGATAAAAATGCCACGTGTATGCATTCGATTGAGAGATTATTGTTATTTTTTAATATCTATTGTTTGTTTAATTGTATGTGTGCGTGGTGGTTTTCAAAATAAACCATTGAAGCCAGTCGATTGCAATATATATGCACCATCTCATACAACATCAGTGTTGGTGAATAATGCAGCGTTTAATGTTTTTCATACACGATTAAAAGCTAGTTTGCCAGAATGGCATTTTTTTGATGATGACATATGTCAACAATATTATTCTGCATATCATCGTCCACAACATGACAAACATCCATATTTTGGGATGTTTGCTGGCAAAAATGTCATGATAATAATTTTAGAAAGTTTTTCAGCAGAACATATTGGAGCGTTGGATCGACAGTTTAAGCCGGCAGATCATAAAGGGTTTACTCCATTTTTGGACAGTTTAATGTCGAAAAGTTATGTATTGGATGGTTTCGCTAATGGCACTGTTTCGATAGATGGGTTAACATCGATTTTGACCAGCATACCGCCGTTATTTGAGTCATTATATATTACCAGTGCATATGCCGGCAACACAATTGATTCTCTACCAAAAATGTTAAAAAATAGCGGATACGAAACGATGTTTTTTTATGGAGGCAAGCCAAATAGTTGTAATTTCGGCAGTTTAGTATTATCAACAGGCATTGATAAAAATTATTGCCAATACGATTATGATGGGCCAAGTAGTGATATTGTTGGATGGGGTGTATATGATGAACAATTTTTTCAATTTGCTGCTCGTAAAATAAATGAGGCTAAACAGCCATTTTTTGCGACATTATTTACATTATCATCACATCATCCATATGTATATCCAGAACATTTATATGGTAAATTTCCTCGTGGCTCATGGCATGAACCATTGGAAGAATTGATAGGGTATACTGATTATTCGTTAAAAAAGTTTTTTGAGACAGCAGAGCAGATGGATTGGTATAAAAATACTATTTTCGTCATAGTTGCTGACCATATTGCAGGTGCTCAACAGCCATATTACCAGAAGTCTGTCGGAGGATATTCTATTCCTATCATGTTTTACGACCCGAATGGTGTGCTAGTTGGGCGACCAAATACATTAGCACAGCAGATTGATATAATGCCATCTGTTTTGGATTTATTGGGCATAAATGATTCATATTTTTCTTTTGGGCAGAGTGTTTTCGACCAGACAGTTGATCGGTTTGTTATTAGTTATAAAAACGGCATATATCAATTAATTACCGATGATTTTGTCATTAAATTCGACGGAGAAAATGTTATAGAATTATATTCGCGTGATGATGTTTTATTGTCAAATAATCTCATCAATGACTCTGCAGTTAGAGATGAACGAGAAAAGTTAGAAACATTTTTGAAAGCTATATTACACCATTATAGTGATAGTTTGCGAAACAATCGTATGCAAGTGGTTGATTAATATCACGCATATGTGTGTAATAAAAAATTATTGCGTAATTTAATTTTTACGTCAGGTTTGGCGGCAACAGAGAGTCATATGAGCGAGTTAGTTGGAAATGTGTTGATGTTGCAAATGGGAAAACCTTCTGCTGTGACAAATGCTATTTTGGCAGCACTGATAAAAAAATCATTAAATTATGGCAATATTGAAGAAGTGTATGGTTGTTTTGGTGGTTTAAATAGTATTTTGAATGAACAATTTATAGATCTTGCTGCGCAACCACAAAAAACGATATCGAATTTGATATGTACGCCAGGAGCAGCATTAAAATCAATCGACAGCGATCATGTTGATGCGGGCAAGATAGTACAAATTTGTAAAAAGCATGATATTGTATATATGTTCGTTGTTGGAGATGATACTTCAGTAGAAGCTTGCAAATTGATCGATTTGGCAGCGAAAAAAAATGGGTATAATATGCGTGTTATATTGATTCCGACAGTTGCGAATAATGGATTGCAGTTGACGGATCATTGTTTGGGGTATGGTTCGATGGCGAAACATATGTCATTGCTTGTAAGAAATATAACGTCGAGTATTCAATCGAGACAAGGCAATGGTGCCATTACGATCATTCATATTGATGGATGTTCCGACGAATGGATATTGAGCAGTGCTGCATTGGCAAGAGGACGTAAGGATAGTAATGATATTCCTCATATTGTGATACTATCACGTTTTGATGAAGGAACATTTGTAAAAAATGCACATCAGGCATTAAGAAATTTCGGCAACTGTGTTGTTGTTGTTGGATCTCGATTGATAGATATATCAGGAGAGCCAATTACTGTAAAAGAATCTATTGTGGAGCATGTTAAAATGATAGCGAGTGCGAATTTTGATGTTCAAATAGATACAGTCACCTTACACGACTGGGAATTAACATCTTGTATGACATTATCAGGTACAGATGTTGCTGAGTGCGAACTATGTGCACAAAAGGCATTAGAGCTGGCTATTGGTATGGGTGTTAGCAGCAAAATGATAACATTGTTGCGAGCGGATGCATCGAGGTATACCAGTGAAATTACATGCGTAGATCTCGATAATGTATCTTCAAAAAAGAAAACACTGCCGGAAGATTGGTATGTTTATGAAGAGATGATGTTGGATGTTCCGTTCTTCAAATATGCATCTCCATTGATTATTGGTGAGGTGTCTAATACGTACGAGAATGGATTGCCAGTATTGGCGAAATTACGATAATTTCAGTCTTCGTTTTTAATTTCAGTGTATCTTTTTTTGTAAAGATGCGCTGTTTTTTTATTTGTTTGAGCATTGATTAAATTGCGACCTGAAAACGTGTGAGTTCTGTCCAGATTGATTGTTGTGAAATTCTTATGTAGCTTTGGAAATTGATTCCAATTTCGATTTTTGGATTTACAGTAGTACTTAATTTTTGATTTTGGAGTGTTGGACACTGGTTGCCATAAGAAATTGAGTGCAAAGAATCAACTAATGGACATTCGATTTATGCGACATAAGATATCTTTATAATTTTTCTAAAAATGAGAGATTTGAGCTTGGGCTATTGGTCGCTATATCGCATTGGCAAATTAGTGGACAGTTTGGATAAAATTTTAATTGGCGAAGTAGATGTTTATGGAACATGTGATTATTATGTAGGGCCAATTTCCGTTGGAATGCATGGTCAGGTAACATCTGTTGGCATCATGGGAAAACCAGGTGCCGATGCGATCGGCAGCACTACTGGCCGAATCAGGCTTAATGGATAATGTGTAAAAACACTCGAACATGATTCATACATCAATGTCACACTTGGTGTAAAAATATATTGTATGAGAATCGATTAATCTTAATCGTGATGTGAATGTATCTTTTGGTAAAGATTATTGTGACATCGTTAGTGCAGTTTGCATGAGATACAATTTTTAATGAATTGCAATTTCTAAAGGTTTTTGATGGGGCATTAGTGATAATGTCCATTTTTTTTGTTAAAGTTGGTTTTTAACGTTTGAGAATTAATGTCGTATTAGAACTGAAACAGTAGAAGATTGTTAATTCTTATTTGTTGAATTACGTGCCAAAAATTTGCATGTCTGGTCTTGTTTCTTGGAGCAGTTTCAAGCAAAAAAATATAAAAATTAAGAATGGATTGTTCGGTACTAAACAAGTCTTCAGCAGCTATTGTTTTGTCGAAAAATTTGTATTGTACGGCCAATGTTTTGGTCTTTTGTAAAGATCTCGACATTAATGTGGTATAAACATGTCATTGTTTCAATGTGGCTGTGGTATTGGGCTTTTTTTTGAAAAAATAAAAACAGCAGTGGAATGCGTCCGACTGCTGTCATGATTTCTTAAATCAGTTTTTAAGAATTAATTATTTGCCGCGTCGATCACTACGTTCACGCCGTCTAGCAGAATGATCATCTATGAATGTGTTGCGATCATTGTGAGATGATCGACTATTGTCATGGAATGGTTTCCTTGGTCGTGAATCGCGTTGTCCGCGATCGCTTTTGGGTGAAGTTGCTTCATATGGCACACCCTTAGCGTCGCAGATTACTGCACGGCGACTAAGACGTATGCGGCCCTTTTCATCACATCCTACGCATTTTACGATGATTTCATCGCCAACTTTGCAAATGTCAGCAGGGTTATCTACTCGGAAATCTGCCATTTCAGAAACATGAACAAGGCCTTCTTTCCCTGGCAAACATTCTACAAACACACCAAATTCTTTGATTGATGTAACCTTTCCGCGGTAAACTTGCCCTTCTTCAATATCGCAACATACCATCTCAATCTCGCGAATGGCATGCTCTAATGAAGGTTGATCTTTAGCAAATAGAATTAGTTTTCCGCTATTATCTTCATTAATGTCGATTTGTGCACCAGTAATTTCGGTTATTCTTTTAATGTTTTTTCCGCCTGGACCAATGAGTGCTCCGATCTTATCAGGTGATATTTGCATGCCATGGATCTTTGGTGCATTCGGTTTGAGAGAATCACGTGGGCCAGGCAATGTCGATTCAATGATGTCCAAGATTTCCATGCGTGCATTTCTATTCTGGAAAATCGCTTCTTTGGCGACGTCTAATGGTAATCCCTGAATCTTCAGATCTAATTGAACGCCAGTAATTCCTTTTCTGGTGCCGCAGAGCTTAAAGTCCATGTCTCCGAAATGATCTTCAGTACCAATGATATCTGTCAGAACAACATGTTTTAGCAAATTATTGTTGCCATCAAAACGTGTGACCAAACCGACAGAAATCCCGGCAACGGTATCAGTTATCGGAACACCAGCATCCATCAATGCTAGACATCCACCACATACACTTGCCATTGATGATGAACCATTCGATTCAAGTATGTCAGAAACAATACGAATGGAATATGGGAAAACATCCTCCGGTGGGATTACAGGAGATAAAGAACGTTCTGCCAATGCACCATGCCCGATCTCACGACGGCCTGGCATTCCAACACGGCCGGTTTCACCGACAGAAAATGGTGGGAAGTTATAATGTAAATAGAATGATTTTGATTGTACACCGCCAGTAATAGCATCGATCTCTTGTGAGCCATCAGAACATCCTAATGTCAATGATACTAATGCTTGTGTTTCACCACGTTGGAAGACTGATGATCCATGAACAATCGGCAATACATCGGTATCACACTCGATCGGTCGTAGTTCTTTCAATCCACGGCCATCAACACGCAAACTATTATCAAGAATGTTGTCGCGATATAATTGTTCTTGGAGCGCTTCGAATGCCATGTTCAATGATATCATGTCGCATTTATCTTCACCCAATTCATCAATAATTTTTGTCTTGGCTGCTTCTTTTATCGCTTGAACAGCATGTTCCCTGTCAAGCTTGCCTGGTTGAAATACAGCTGCTTTTAATTCTTGTTCAAACGTTTTGCAAATGTCTACTATACTTTGATCAGCTAATACTAGTTCGAATTCACGTTTTGTACGATTTACCATCGTTGCTAGTTCTTTTTGGGCAGCGATGATAGGTTGTATGCTTTTTTGCCCGAATTCTAATGCTTCTATAAATCGTTCTTCTGATATTTGGTCTGCATTTCCCTCAATCATCATCATATCACGTTCATTTCCTACATAAATTAGATCCAATGTTGACGAGAACATTTGTTCATTTGTAGGATTGGCGACAAATTGACCATCAATTTCTCCTATACGAATACATCCTATTGGTCCATTCCATGGAATATCAGAACACATCAAAGCAGCAGATGCACCATTGATCATCAATACATCTGCTTCATTTTTCAAATCTGTTGAATATAATGTACCGATTACTTGTACTTCATTTAAAAATCCTTTTGGGAACAATGGTCGCAAAGGACGATCTACCATCCGAGCAGTTAATATTTCTTTTTCTGAAGGTCTGCCCTCGCGCTTATTATATCCGCCTGGCATGCGTCCTGCTGCTGAAAATTTTTCTCGATATTCTACAGAAAGTGGAAAAAAATCTTGTTCTGGTTTTAATGTATTTGAGGCAACTGCAGTCACCAAAATGTTTGTTCCTCCAGAACTTACCCAAATAGCTCCATTGGCCTGTTTTGCCAATGTTCCTGTTGCGAATGTAATTGAATATTCTTCAACTGTTACCTCATGCTTATGTTTCATTTGTACTGTCTTTCTTATATTTCGTGCCACAAACACATAGCATGCCATAGATTCTTTGATATAACACGATGTGTTTGTGAGCACATTTTGATGCCATGGCATTATTTGCGCAGGCTCAATTTTTGAATAATTTCTTTATATCCTTCGAGATTGTGTGATTTCAAGTAGCTCAACAGTTTTCTGCGCCGATTCGTCATAGCAATGAGTCCTCTGCGAGAATGACAGTCTTTTTTGTGTTCTTTCAAATGCTCGGTTAAATGTTTGATTCTTTGTGTTAACAACGCTATCTGAACGAAACTAGAGCCAGTATCCTTGTCATTTTTACCAAACTCAGAAATAATATCTTGTTTTTTCATTTTATATCCTTGTTGCACGATTGTTGGAGCATACACTTATATGCTCGAGCAGCAGAAAAATTTTATATCCGCATGCTCCGTTACGATATGCACAATATTTGTGCATATACAATCGCGGGACGAAAAATGTCCTAACGCTAAGCCGGAACACTAAGGAATTCTTGGTCTTGTCAACACAAGATGGTTTAAATCAATTATTGTTTTTTATTGTTTTACAGCAAAACCACGATTGTTGGCGTTTTTAGAATGATTGGAGAGTAATTTTATGTTGGTTTTTACCATCAATCATTGTGCTGTGATAGTAAAATAAGTGATTTATTAGTAACATTTTGCAATGTTTTGTGGATATACTGTAACAATAATGCTGCTGCAAAAGCGTCAAACAGTGCATTGTGAAATTCTTTTTTGAATGGTTCGCAGTACATTGATGCAATGTTTAATAATTCATCGTATAGGTCGAAATATATAATTAGAGACTTTAATTCATATGATGATAATCCTGGATATAATGCACGATATATCATTTTAGTATCTATCCATGGGCCCCATGTGACAACAGTATTAGCATTTGTCCATGCAGGGACAACGCCAGGAGATGCCCAATAGAATCTCAATAAATTATCTTCTGTTTGTGCTGAATGTGCACATAATATCCCTGTTCGTCGTAATTTTAACCAATATTCAGGACATGTATTAAATGTTTCAATATTAGATTTATATTGAATATTCGATATTTGAAAATCATTCAATGTTATTATGCCATACTCTACTATTCCACATTGTCGATTGCCTTCAAAATCTATGACATGAACGAGGGAGGGACTCATAGTGCAGATTTAAAACATTTTATTGCAGGAAATACCATACAAAAATTTCCTATCCAAGCAGCGATTATTGGTGAAATTCTTCCAATATTCCCTAGGACAGAGAATATTGCATTAAAAAATAAGAACAATAATAATACCATACATGCTTTAGATATATTGACCAATGGATTTACTCGTACCCCGGTAACAGCAAATGGTATCGCTATACATAATGCTAGTATTAATGTGGCAAAATTAGCAAATGTTTTATGGAAACGGACTAAATACGGCGTTGCATAGGTATTATCATTTATAAATTTTATAGCAGAACGGATTTCTGAAAATGATAAATTTTTTATTTTTTTAGTAGCTATCAATAATGTTGTAACATTTTCACGCATGTCATTCAATGTATGCTCGTCAAAGAGTTCTATGTTGTTTGGAGTGGCTGCATCATTGTCGAAATACATAATATGTCCGTTCATCAACTGCCATGATTTATTTTTTTCATCATAACGAGCGTGATTAGCAAATATACGTTTTGATTCATTTCCATTGTTATCGTAATACGATAATGTCACTTCATTGGCAATATTGGATGATTTGTTCAATGACCTAATAAACCACATAATATTATCGATGTTATTACGAAATCCTACACTGTTGACAGTTGTGCTATAATGAGATAGTGCATCTGCTGCTACTCGAAATTGTGTAACATAATGTATCGCATGTGGCACGATAGTCATTTCTAAGATGACGGAACATGCAGCGATGAAAATTCCAGATGTTATGACAGGTCGTGTAATGTTGATTAAGTTCATCCCAGCACTGCGCATGGCAACGATCTCATTGTTACGGTGCAATTGTCCTAAAGAAAACAATGTAGCGATGAACATTGCTATTGGTATAGAGATTGGCAGCGATCCAATGGTCAACATTCCGCAATATTTCAATAATGAAAATGTTGGGATGCCAGCTTTTATAAAGAATAAAAAATTTTTATAAACATCTTCTAATAACAATATTCCGCTGACGATCATGCATGTGGCAACGAATGATATTAACCATCTTTCTAGGACATACTTTGATAATATTTTCATGGATATTGTTTATATCCATTGTTGTTTAGCGCGTACATAGTCATCATATAACATGCTATATCGTAATATATTTTCGAATGCACCATGACGTTTTAGTCCATCACGCTCTTCTCCTTCAAAAATAAACCCACATTTTTCAATCACTCGTTTTGATGCAATATTATATTCTCGATGTGTTATTGCTAATCGATGTGCTTTCAAAGTATCAAAAACATGCGATATTGTACGTTTGGCAGCTTCGCTACAATATCCCTTGTTCCAAAAATTAGCATTTATCCAATAATGCATTTCAGCGCCTTCTTGCTCACGAAATATGCTGATCCCCATCGAGCCAACAGGCACTTGAGTGTTATTTTCGCAGATTGTCCAATAACAGCAATTATTATTTGTCATTCCGAAGTTGACATTCTTTACCCAAGTTTCTGCCATTTCCATTGTGTATGGATGTGGAGTGTATGACAAATTGTCGCATACTCGTTTGTCATCTACACTTGCTTGAATAAATGCCGCATCTCCTGCAGTAATAGGACGCAATACCAACCGTTCTGACGTCAAGATTGGCGCTTTTTTTAGTCCTGATAACCACCCATCAACTAATGACATAACAATTCTTTTATTGTGGACCAATATTGATTATGCTGACATCATAAATCCTGATGATTCTGTCGATGATGCCACTGGGGCGCTTCCGCCACCTTGTTGCAGCTTAGGATATTCCGATGTCCAATATTCCACTGCATTGACGAAATCTTCCATACGTTCATATAGACGTTCTTCATCGAACATTGCCATTGGGACGATTTCTTTGATGATTAGTGTATCTGGAGCATCTCCACGTGCAGGGTCCAAATATAATCTGGCACCTGCTGTTCCTGCCCAGAAAAAGTTATCGTTCAAAATTTTTGTGTACGCTGCTACTGAATTCTTTTCAACATCACCGATGATGGACCGTAAAATAAATTCATCCTTTTCTTCGTCTAGTATACAAGTTACGTGGAATTGTTGGTCGAACAATAAATACGCCTCATTCCGCTCATTTAATGTCAAAGAGTCCAACTTTAACCGTGATGCCAAATTGCTCAACGCATCCTCAACTTTTAACTTGCTGCCACTCATAATTTTCCGTTTCGGTAAATGCGAATAATTTAATTAAAATTTAAAATTTTATCAAGGTTAAATTAATCCCAATTGCATTTTACCATCTGCTGTCATCATATCTTGATTCCATGGTGGGTCGAAGACAATGTTTACAGTTACATCTGATGCAATGTTTGATCGTTTGATCGCAGTTTTAATGTCGTCTATTATGCTATCTGCTAATGGGCATGTTGGTGATGTTAATGTCATATCAACATTTACATTGTATTTATCATCATTTGCTGTTGTGACATCGACTGCATATATCAATCCTAAATCTACCATATTAATGCCGATTTCAGGATCATTTACCGTTTTTAAAATGTCCCAGAAGTGTTCTGTCATTGCAGCGAGATTAATGTCCGATGTTTCAATCATGTTGTAGATATTTATTTAGATCTGATATATTGATTACAGTTTCGTTGCCGGTAATTAAATCTTTTAATTTGACGGACTCGTTTTTGGCCTCTTCTTCTCCGCAAATGATAGCGTAATGTGCCTGCGATTGCGATGCTTGCGATAGTTGTTTGCTAAATGAACTTTCTTTTAATGAATATTCTACTGAATGTCCACATGCCCTTAATTGCGATGCTATTTCCATTGCTGTTTTTTCTGTTTTTGTTGAAAAAACAACATATGCATCGATTTTTTTGTTAACGTTTGGCAGAAGGTCTTTTTCTTGTAACAAATTACCCAATGTAACATCTCCGATAGCAAACCCTACTGCTGGCAAATCATTATACCCTAATTTTTTTACAAGATCATCATATCTGCCGCCACCTGCTAATGCACGTGATTTCCCTGTCCTTTCGAATGCTTCAAATACGAACCCTGTATAATACGCCAATCCACGAACAATATTAAAATCTATAGTGATATAATCAGACACTCCTAACATTGATAATTTGTCCATCAACTGTGAAAATTCCGATATTCTTTGTGCAATATCTGATTGCTGGTTATTGAATTGTTCAATGACATTTTGGAGATCGTCCAATGACTTGATTGATTTGATTTGTGTTATTTTTTTGAATAATTCCGTTCCATTGATATCTTGTGTAGTATTAAGTTGCGATATGACGTCTTCCTCTTTTGTGCGTTCCATTTTATCGATGATGCTGAGGACATCATGAATATTGTTTTCTTGTACTCCACACATTTGGACAAATAACGACCATATTTTGCGATCGCTTAATCTTATATGGAAATCATGATTGGTCAGTCCAAAACTTTTTAATGTATTTACTGCTAATGCGATGATTTCCGCATCTGCTGATATTGCTTTTTCACCTAATAAATCGACGTTGAACTGATAGAATGACCGCAATCGTCCCTTTTGTGGACGTTCATATCGGAATGCTTCGCCAATATTAAACCATTTTATCGGCCGTTTCATGGCATTTGCGCATGATCCTACCATACGAGCCAATGATGGTGTCATTTCTGGCCGCATTGCTACTGCACGGCCGCCCTTGTCGACAAAATTGAACAATTGTGTGATGATTTCTTCTCCAGATTTTGTAGTAAAAAGATCAGTAGTTTCCAAGATAGGAGCATCATATTCTTCGAACCCGAACATTTTTGCAGTCTCACGAAACTTTTGAAAAATAAAATTTCTGATTGCACAATCTTGTGGATAAAAATCCCGAAAACCAGCCAATGTTTGAAATGTTGCCATTTTCTGATAGTTAAGTGAATAAGACATATATGGCAAATGAAAATATTGTTTTTGCATGATAGTTTGTATTTGTTACCAGTTTGGTAGATGATTAGGCATAATTTATATTTCCTGGAAAAAATAGTGTTAATTGCATTCTGTATTTTTTGTGAAAATTACGCAAAAATTTTGTTAAATTCTGAGTTGTAGAGAATAAATTGGTGACAATTTTGTTGACTATGCAATGTTCGTCTTTTACAAAAAGCGCCGTTTTTGTAAAAATGCATAATAATATTCCCCTAGTAGTATTGGCAGAAGATGATGTTCGGTTGGCCGAGATTCTGCAGAAACAACTAAAATTGTCGAATATGGATGTTCGAGTGTTTGATAAGGGTGCTGATGTTGTTCAGTTCCTAAAAACAGAGCCGGCGAACATTCTGTTATTGGATATTAGTTTGCCAGATATTGATGGGTTCGAGGTTTTGCAACAGTTGCAAGAGTCGCGTATAGAAATCCCTGTGATTTTTCTGACAGCATTTTCCGATGAATATTATAAAATCAAAGGGTTCGATTCTGGTGCTGATGATTTTATTACGAAGCCATTTAGTTTTACTGAATTGATTGCGCGTATAAAGGTAGCATTGCGACATGTTTACGGAAAATCGTGTGATGGTCTGTGGTGCAATATAGATTCTTGTAATGAGGACTTTCTTTTCTGTGGTGCTGTAGTAAAACCAGCTACGATGCAAATAGTTTTCGAAAATGGAAATACTGTTGCTATCGGGAGAAAAGAATTGGGCGTGTTGAAACATTTATCAACTCATAAGAACATGATTCTTAGCAGAAGGAATTTAGTCCACAGTATATGGGGAAAGTATGCCAATGTTAAGAGTCGATCACTAGATCAATACATTGTAAAAATCAGGCAATTGTTGATAGACAATGGGTGTGATGCCAGTGCATTGCGTACATTACATGGAATAGGGTATATTTATACTACAAAAGATAATGTTCCTGAAATGACACGACGAGAATATGCTGATGCTTTCGATGTCATGTTATAAGTATTGGTGTTTGGATTGCTTAGGTTTTTGTCTCTCTGCATTAGTCTGTTCAGTCTGCAATGATTTGTAAAGGTGCGTCGTTGTTGTGTCATTGCAGATTGTGGATTTGATGGCTTGTGTCAGATTGTTAGATAAAGTTCCTGCTTTATTGATTATTGAATTTTGCTGCTGCACGCAATAATCTATCATCGATTGCTGTTCCAATGTCGTTGCGCAGCGTTCGTTCGCAGTATATTATATCGTAATTGGCATTGTCGAGTGTTTGCAATGTTTTGAATAGGTTGTGCGCAATCGCCTTGTGATTGCCATCTTCACTTAGCCAGAATATTGATCCTATTGTGGTACTTAATGTGTTCGCTAGTTCTTCAATATTGATCGGTTTCTGATTAAAAATATATGCGCAATGTGCGTTATTATTTGGTTGTGGCAACGTTGCGTGAGTAAATAATATTAATTTTGTGTTTGTGCAATAATGTTGCTTTAATTGTCCTGGGCATGACGGATTGAGTGCAACAATGTGCTGTTTGTAATCCATTACTGGTTCATTGATGACACGTGCGATTTCTGCCGCTGTTACTGCCCCTGGTCGTAAAATTTTTGGAATGTGTGAAGTGATGTCAATGATGGTAGATTCTAGCCCTACGCGGCAATTTCCTCCATCAACGATTAAATCTACTTTGTCGCCCAATGTACTGCGTACTTGATCTGCCGTTGTTGGGCTAATATATCCAAATGGATTGGCACTTGGTGCGGCTAGTGGCAATTGTAAACTCTGCAGAATCTCACGAAATATTGGATGTTCAGGACATCGTAACGCTATTGTGCTGTGACCAGCTGATACTATATCTGGTATTACGTCTCGTTTTGGTAGTATTATAGTCAACGGGCCTGGCCAAAAATGAGATGTTACCTTTTTGACACGATCGTAATATTCATCACATACTGCATAACGATCTATCCACGTAGCATCTAGGACATGAACAATCAACGGATCATTGAGCGGCCGTTCTTTTATTGAAAAAATTGACCGCACAGCATCTTCACTTAATGCATTCGCCGCAAGTCCATACACTGTTTCTGTTGGCAAAACAACGACGCCACCTTTTCGTAAACGATTGATGACACCTTGCAGTGTATGATTTGTGACCATCGTGTCACTTATTTCATTAATAACATATTGCGCGCACGTTTGATCATTTTTGTGATGTGGCGCTGTTGATGTGCTGTCAATTCGGTGAACTTTCTTGATAAAATTTTGCCTGTTTCTGTCACGAATAACGATAACTTCTCAACATCTGTATACTTTAGTTCAAGAGGAGATATATCCTTGATTGAAACAGATTCAATTGTTACGATTTCTTCCATTTGACCGAAACAAATATTAAATCATGTTGATTTGCAAGAATAAAATTGTTTCCATGCATTGGAAAGAAAAAGCACCATTTTTGTGAATGGTGCTTGAGTTAATATTTTAAATAGGAAACTTATTATTTTTTGCTGTTTAATTGTTTGACTACAAGATCTGTAATGTCGAGGTCATCTTTTATGTACAATGTTCCAGGAACCTTGTTTAATACTATATCTGCTTTTTGTGCTTTTGCTACCACTGCGGTTGCTTCTTTAATTGCCTCTTCTTGTTCTAAGAGTTCTTTATTTCTGCGTTCGGCAAACTTTTTATTAGCCTCTTGGCGCATTTGAATAAATTCTGTTTCTTTTGCGCGCAATTGTTCTATTTTTTCTTCCGCTTCATTGCGATATTTTTCTCTAGCAGATTCCAAAAGTGCTTCATTGTCTGCTTTTTCATGCAATGCATTGATTTCTTCTTGTAATTTTATTCCTTCGTCATACATCCCACGGAATTCTTGTCCTGTAGCTTCGAAATCAGCATTATAGGCTGCTTGTGCTGTTTGTGCTGCTTCATATTGTTCGAAGACTTTTTGTAGGTCTACAGAGACAATTTTTTGTGCTGCAAATACGTTAGATGTGCTGACCAATGTACATCCTAATATTCCAATTGAGCAGTATTTCAGAATTTTATTCATAAGTGCGAGCGATGTTCTGCTTTTTTATAGAAAAATCAATATCAAAGTTGTTGATTATATCTGTTGCGTTGATTTCTGTTCTTGGAAAATATTAGACTTGTGAATTATTTACATAATGCTGTTCGTCTTGAAATTTTGAGTTTTATGATCGCCGTACGATAATTTCATCGACGTACTGTTTACATTGTTCGATGATATTGTTTAATTTTTCTTGATTTTCTGGTGCAAACAATGAATTCGTATTTGTTAGAGGTTGTACGATTGCGTGATCTGGTACAAATTCTTGTAATGCCAGACGATTGGCACCAGATATTTGTTGTGCAATCGTTATAATGTCCTGTTCGTTATGAAATGCAGGGACTACTGTTGTTCTAAATTCGTATGGAACATTGCTGCTTTGTATGATCTTTATAGAAGATTTAACATTCTCTATATTTATTTTTGTCCCTATAATTTCATCATATTTTGAGAATGCATGTTTTATGTCCATAGCAACATAATCCAATAAATTGCAACTATAGAGGTCATGCAGAACATTTGGGCTTGTCCCATTTGTGTCAAGCTTTATAGAATATCCGATATTCTTGATTTGTTCTATAAATGTTTTTAGATCTTGATGTATTGTTGGTTCTCCGCCAGAAATTACAATACCATCGATTTGACCATGCCGTTTTTTCAAAAATTCAAAAATATTATTTTCTGAATATGGATTATTAAATTGTTCTGGAATTACTAATGAGGCATTATGGCAAAACTGACATCTAAAATTGCATCCTTGTGTAAATATTACAGCAGAAATTTTCCCTGGAAAATCGATAAGAGATAACTTTTGCAATCCACCAATACGCATGACCGTCATGCTGGTGAAAATTTTCGTATCTGTAAATGGTGAATTTTGGTTTTATGTATTTTTGCTGAATGCAGCTGGCTGTCGAGGTATGGCTTTGATATAAAGCACATTTTTGACGTTTTACCATTAAGATGTGCGGTTTGAGGGCTTAGCGTTGTGTGTACCTGTATATTGTTCTGTTAATTACGCAGGAAACAGTGATAGTATTCTTTGTAGTTGATTGCTTGCAAATGCTACAGCTGGTTCAATTCCAAACGCCCCTGCACAAATCCCTACGGTTAATGCACATATTCCTGTCACAACAGCTATAGGATGTTGTCTTGCCGTGCTTATTATGCCACGAGTAATACGACGCAATTGGTTTGGTTGTTGGTCTGCGGTAGTACGAATGGCTTGTTCATCATTATCAGTGTTTGTTTCTGTTTCATGTTGGCTTGGCTGATTTGGTTCAAGTTGCGTGTGGTCTTCTGCTTCAGCATTATTTTCGCAATGTGTGATTGTTGTTGATGTTGCCATTTGTTCAATGACGCTATTTTCGTTAGTTTGAACCTGACTCTCTTCTGATTGGGTTTCTTCGTTATTCGATTGATCGATAAGTAAGTTTGTTTGGTCATTGGTTGACTGCTGTGCATTGTCTTTGGCATCATTTAACCTTGTTAATAGAAACGAGTAGGGTGTGCCATTTTTATTGAACAATGTCACAATTGAATTATTGTTATACCATTGTTTTTCATCCGTTGTAATTTGCTTCTCTTCGTTGTTGCTGTGTGTTTTTGTTGATTGTATATCTTTTTGTTGGTTATGTTGCGTGTTGTTTGAAGAGCTTGCAGAGCGTTCGCTTAATTGTTTACTTGGGATTGGTCTTCTCATGCTGCGTCGTGTTGGTCGCATTGTTTTAGGCGAGGTAATGTGGCTTTTTTTTACCAAAAGGTTGCTTGGTGTTGACAATTGGTTGTTGGTATCGCGATCTGTCGTTTCCGTTCTGTGGTGGTTGTTTTGCGATCCGATTCTGTTTGATCTGTTCATTTTTTCTCCTATCAATTTGATTAATCGCTCGCCTTCTAATTCTTGTTTGTCGTAAAACAAGAAAAATGGTAAATGTTTTGTTTGATTATTAGGCGCACCACAAAAAGATTTGTCTTTGCGCCATTCTTGACTGCTTAAAAGGTTTTATTTGAGAAGCTATGTATATGTGTTGGGTGTATATTAAAACTGACACAATATTAGATGTTTGAAAGTTATATCCTTTTTTGAATATCATACTTTCGTACTTCAAAATATATAGCATTGCCATTTGGCGATATCAGTGGATTTTGACATTGCAATAATTTGTCGCAAATTGATTGAATGGTTGTTGATAAATTTTGTGTATCAATGCTTGTATTGACGTTGTTTGATAGGATGCGTGCACAAAAAGTTTTCATGTTGCATGGTTTTTTGTTGGTATTTTGGTTCATGCCTTCTGTGAGCTGTGTTATTATTAACGGTATGTCTTGATAATTTGTCCAAGATGGCGTTGCGCTGATTTTGTATTCACATTGTCCGCATAGATATATTGAAAACCCTATATTGTTTAGGACTGGCAGTATTTGTTCGAATTGTTCGGTTTCATGTGCGGCGATTTTTATATTGATTGGTAGTAACAACTGTTGTTGCGATGCTTGATATTCGTCTGACATGATTTCTTCATATGTTATGCGTGATAATGCTGATTTTGCATTAAAAAAAACGATGCCTGTTGTGCTTTCAAAAAGATAAATGTTGTCGTAGGCATGTCCTATCCATCGCCATGTTGATGATTCTTGTTCGTGTATTTTTAATGATGATTGCTGATATAATCTGCTGTTCACTTGTTGTGGTTGTATTGGTTGCTGTCTGACTTCTTTTTGTGCTATATTTGGCTTTGGTTGCAGGTTTTGGTAATTGATATGGATCTCTGGTTTCGGATGACATAATGTTATGCAACGTTGGTTAGTGTTTAATGATTGTGTGTCGTGCTGATGCAATGATGATTTGTTTTGTGTTTGATCTAGTGCAGATTGAATCGCGATAGTGGTTGTTTGCCGCAAAGATATTTCATCTTTAAATCTTACTTCGCGTTTCATTGGATGTACGTTTATGTCAAGCAACGATGCATCTGTTTCGACGAATATGCATGCTAATATTTCTCGATGGTGTGGATATAGTCCTTTTGTTGCATCGCAAATGCTAGATGATATTATGTCGCTTTTGACTATTCGTTGGTTGACATATGTTAAAATATTTTTTCTGCAAAATTCTCCAAAATCTGGTGAACATATTATTCCGTGAATTTTGTATTTTTCACCGTCATGATGAAATGGTATAAATTTTTCATTGTATCCAAAAATTTTATTGAATCGATCAGACAGTGATCCTTGTCCTGGCGATTGAAAAATATGATTGCCGTTATTGATTATGTTGAATATAATATTTGGCTCTGTTAGTGCGAATTGTTTGACGATACTTATTATGTGTGATGTTTCTGTTGTATCGGATTTAAGAAATTTTCTGCGTGCTGGTACATTATAAAATAAGTTTTTTACTTCGATTTTGGTTCCATGCGGACATTGGCATGTTTGTTCTGATACAATATTTCCGTCTTGCACTACTAACGTATGTCCGACATCGCAATTTCGTGTTCGCGTCGTTATTGAAAATTGTGAGACGCTGGCTATTGATGGCAATGCTTCTCCACGAAATCCAAATGTTGATAATGTGTCGAAGTCATCGATTGTAGTGAATTTGCTGGTGGCATGACGTTCTAGTGATAAAATTGCATTTTCGCGCGACATTCCGATGCCGTTATCTTCTATTACTATACTGAATTTTCCGCCTTTTTGAAATGAGACATTTATGGTAGTTGCTTTTGCATCTATACTGTTTTCGATTAGTTCTTTGACAATAGCAGCTGGTCGTTCAACAATTTCGCCAGCAGCAATTTTGTTGACGACGTCTTTGTGGAGTTTTTGGATTTTAGGTTCGGACATGTGGCGAAAATAGTTAGATTTTTGGTCGTTCGGCAAGTCAATTTTTACTGCCAAAAATTTCCATTGAAAGTTTTGGTTGACATTTGATATGTGCTGTGCTATGCGTCTAATCATGGATTTGGAAGCTGGTCGTATAGAAGACATGGGATTTGGGTACAAATTAAGCGCAAATGGTACGGTTATTCCACCAAAAACCACTGATGTTGTTTATCAAAAACCACAAGGTATTTCTGATATTACTTACAAAGAACGCAATGATGAGGTATATGACAGGAATAAGGGCGCGCTTGTTATAGCGCCTGCTAAAATGTCATTGGAACTGCCGCAAGCAAAATCATATGATGCAGGTGATCTTTTTGAAGACAATGATTCGCTTAATATGACATATTCTCGTGTTCAAGGCAAAAAGGATGGCATGAATGAGTGCTTGCGAGAAATTGTTGAAAAAAATGAACGACAGGCCGTGCTTTCTGATAAGATTGAAAAGGAAAGTAAAGAGGCTGCTGAATTGGACGAGGAAGTTTCGAAATTAGAATACAAGGCTAACATGAATAAATCATATGCGCAAGCAATTGCTAGCGTTGGAAAGGCGTTGAAGGTTCTTGGTTTTGGAGCTGCTGTTTTGGCTGCTGTTGGTCCGCTTGGTGCTGTTGCTGGCGTTGTTGGAGCTATTGGGGGAGTGATTGGTGCTGTTCTCGATCAGGATGTGCAAAACACTGGCTCTGTGCAGCATGTCGCTTTGGAGTGGTTGACAGGGGCTCCGCAATTGCGTGCTGCTGGCAAAAAACTTGAAGCGGACAAAATGAAGGCAGAAGTTCAGTCGATGAGAGACGAGCAGAATCGTATTTCGACAGAGATTTCAGTTGACCAAAACAAGTTTTCAATGCTCTCTCAATCATACAGTGTTTTCGTTAGCATTATGCAGACTATAATTAGTGCTTTTAATGATGCAAAACGTGCCATTACCGGTAACATGCGGTAACGCACAAAATTGTGACTGGTTGAATATTGTTTGATTTGGTTTAATATGGTCGGTTGCCGCAGTCATGGTATTGCCGGCCATGCTTTGTTTTTTTAATGGAAAGTGTGTAGATAAGAAGTGGCTTTGTTGAGTAGTGATGCGATGTGCGTTTTTGTGTCGTATGCTTTGTGTTCGGTGTCATGCTGAAGTCGTTTAACAATGAGAATTTTCAGAAAAAATACTTGATTTGTGGCGTAGTTTTATTTCTACTCACATGGAATTTAAGATCAAATAAGCAAGGGTGTTTCAATGCCGACAATTAATCAGTTGATAAAAAGGCCTCGTACAGATAAGGCGGTAAAGTCTAAGGCTCCATCGTTGGATGCCAATCCATTTAAGCGCGGAACGTGTGTTCAGGTAATGACTCGTACGCCAAAAAAACCTAATTCTGCTATTCGTAAAGTAACAAAGGTTCGTTTGACGAATGGTGCTGAGGTTATTGCTTATATTCCTGATGAGGGTCATAAGCTTCAAGAGCATAGTGTTGTGTTGGTTCGTGGGGGTCGTGTAAAGGACTTGCCTGGTGTTCGTTATCACGTTGTTCGTGGTGCATTGGACTGTTCTGGTGTTGAAAATCGTCGCAGAAGTCGTTCGAAGTACGGAGTAAAACGTCCTAAACAGAAATAATTTAATAAGGGAATAAAAGATGTCGCGTAGAAGAAGAGCAGAAAAACGTCTTGTTGCTAAAGATCCTCGTTACGGCAGTGTGTTGATTTCTCAATTGATTAACATGGTTATGCAGCGTGGAAAAAAGAATTTGGCGCGTTCGATTGTTTATGGTGCTGTTGAGCGTGTTAGTGAAAAATTGGGCAAGGGAGATCCTATTGACTTGTTATTGGGTGCTCTAGAAAATGCACGTCCAAAGGTTGAGGTAAAGAGCCGACGTGTTGGCGGTGCGACATATCAGGTTCCTGTTGAGATTCCATATGAGCGCCAGCATGCACTTGCTTTTCGTTGGATGATTGAGTGTGCTTGTTCTAGAAAAGGTGTTCCTATGCGCGAAGCATTGGCCCAAGAAATAGTTGATGCGTACAATAATACAGGGTCTGTGGTAAAGAAGAAGGATGATGTTCAGCGCATGGCACAAGCGAATCGTGCGTTTGCTCATTTGCGTTGGTAACATTGATATGGTAGGAGCGTGTAGCGATGACAAAAGGAATTTCTAGTGCAAATGCGGCGGATCGTAAGACGCCGTTGGAGTATACAAGAAATATTGGAATAGCGGCACATATTGATGCTGGAAAAACAACGACAACGGAACGTATTTTGTTCTATACTGGTGTTGTTCATAAAATGGGCGAAGTTCACGAAGGTACGGCTGTTACTGACTGGATGGAGCAGGAGCGCGAGCGTGGTATCACGATTACTTCTGCTGCGATTTCATGTGGATGGACGACGAAAGAAGGGCCATTTGCTTCTATTCGCCATCGAATCAATTTGATCGATACCCCAGGGCACGTTGATTTTACTGCTGAGGTTGAACGTTCGTTGCGTGTGCTTGATGGTGCTGTTGCTGTGTTTTGTGGAGTTGCTGGTGTTCAGCCGCAATCTGAAACTGTATGGCGCCAAATGGACAAATACAATGTCCCTCGCATTGCGTTTATTAATAAAATGGATCGTACAGGTGCTGACTTTTTAGGCGCTGTAAGTGATATCCGTGAAAAGTTGGGCGGAAATGCGCATCCATTATTTTTGAACATTGGATCTGCTGAGCAGTTTAAAGGATTGGTCGATCTCGTTAAGATGTGTGCGTATGTTTACCGCGAAGACTCTGTTAATGGGATGGCGTATGATGTGGTTGATATTCCTGCAGACATGCTTGAAGACGCCAAAATGTATCGCGAAGAATTAGTCGAAGCTTTGGCTGATTTCGATGATGTAGTTGCAGAAAAATATCTTGATGGTCAGGAAATTTCTGAGGATGAATTGCGCGTTGCGATTCGTAATGCTACGCTTTCGTTGAAGTTTATAGGTGTTATACCAGGATCTTCGTTCAAAAACAAAGGTGTTCAAATGTTGTTGGATGCCATTGTGGATTATTTGCCGAGTCCGCTTGATTTGCCTCCTATGCGTGCATTCAAGGATGATGATAGTGGCGAAGAATTGTTCGTTGAGCCAGATGATCACGCTAAGGTAACAGCATTGGCGTTTAAGTTGATGACTGATCCTTATGTTGGAAAGTTGATATTCTGTCGTGTGTATGCAGGTCAGTTGAAGAAGGGCGAGATGGTTTATAATCCTCGTACACGTCGTTCTGAGCGCGTCAGTCGTTTGATGATAATGAAGGCGGATGCTCGCGAAGATATTGATGTTGCTTATGCTGGTGATATTTGTGCTATCATTGGGTTTAAGGGCGTTGTTACAGGTGATACGTTATGTGACAAGGATTTGGATTTAGTATTAGAGCCTCCTACGTTCCCGGATCCGGTTATTAGTATGTCAATAGAGCCGAAATCGAAAGCTGATCAGGCGAAATTGTCGATTGGTTTGCAGAGGCTGGCTGAAGAAGATCCTACATTTCGTGTTTCTAGCAATCAGGAAACCGGCCAAACGATCATTTCAGGAATGGGTGAGTTGCATTTGGATATTATTCGCGATCGTTTGTTTAGAGAATTTAACGTTGAAGCTGATGCTGGGCGTCCTCAGATAGCTTATCGCGAAACTATCACAACTGAGGCGATTGGAGAAGGCAAATTTATTCGTCAGTCTGGTGGTCGTGGTCAGTATGGTCATGCGATTATTAAATTGGAGCCGCTGGAAAAAGGCAAAGGCGTTGAGGTTGTTAGTGAAATTGTTGGTGGTGTAATTCCTAAAGAGTATATTAAGCCTACGCAGGATGGTATATTGGAAGGTGCGCAAACTGGTGTTGTGGCTGGATATCCTGTAGTTGATTTTGTCGCTCGTATTGTTGATGGTAGTTTTCATGAAGTCGATTCATCGGAAATGGCATTTAAGATGGCTGGTATTTTTGGGTTCAAAGAAGCTATGCGCAAGGCAAATCCGATTTTGTTGGAACCAATTATGCGTGTTGACGTTTCTACTCCGGAAGAATATCAGGGTGATATAGTTGGTGACTTGAACCGTAGACGCGGACAGATTCAAGGAATTGAGTCGAAACATAATTTGACGATTATAAGTGCATTTGTTCCATTGGAAATGATGTTCGGTTATGCTACCGATGTTCGTTCGTTGTCTAAGGGACGTGCGACGTATTCCATGGAGCCGTCGCATTTTGAACAAGTTCCGTCGAATTTGTTGGCCAAAATAATAGAGAATGCACAAGGAAGGAAATAAGGAGTTTTGTTATGGTGCAAAAAAAGACACAGGGTGCTGTTGCGAATAAACAGAAGATAAGAATTAAGTTGAAGAGCTTTGATTATAGGTTGGCCGATCAGGCAGGCATTGATATTGTTGATGCTGCTAAACGGTCAGGTGCGCAAGTTTCTGGCCCGATTCCATTGCCAATGAATATCAAAAAGTTTTGTGTTAATCGTTCTCCGCATGTTGATAAGAAGTCTTCTGATCAGTTTGAGATACGTTCGCACGCTCGTTTGGTAGATATTTACGATCCTACAGCCGATACTGTTGATTCGTTGAAAAAATTAAATTTGCCAGCTGGTGTTGAGATTAAAATTGATTTAATGGCTGCATAGTTGTTAAAAAATGCTTGCCTTTTAAAAAAGGTGTTGTTTATAGAGAAGAATCTAAAGCAGGAGTGACCTGCCGCTTAGTATGAATAAGGGAAAGAGAAATATTTTGATGATCGGCAAAAAGGTTGGTATGACCCAGCTTTATGATTCCGATGGTGTTTTACTGCCTGTTACGGTGGTTGAGGTGTGTAAAGAGACTGTGGCTCGTGTGAAGACTGTTGAGTCTGATGGCTATTGCGCAGTGCAATTTGGCTTTTCAAAAAAGCCTGATGACGATAAGTGCTCTATATTGAAAGAGTTGCGTGTCGATGATGCTTCGCAATATGAGTCTGGTGCTTCTGTTGACGTTGCTGAATTTTCTGTTGGCGAGCTGGTTGATGTTATTGGTAAGACTAAGGGAAAAGGCTTTCAAGGTGTGATGAAGCGACATGGTTTTGCTGGTGGTCCTGCCGCTCACGGTTCTATGTTTCATAGAAGAGGTGGTTCGTATGGTCAACGTCAGTGGCCTGGTCATGTGTTTCGTGGTAGAAAGATGCCGGGACATGATGGAGACGTTCGTCGTACAGTTCAGAACCTTGAAGTCGTTGGTGTTGATGTAGAACGTCGCCTTTTGATTATTAAAGGAAGTTTTGCCGGTTCGAACGGTTCCTATGTTGTTGTTCGTAGAGCTAAAAAAGGATAAAGTAGGAGTGCTGAGATGAAGTTAAAGTGTTATAAAAAAGATTTTTCTAGCTCTTACGAAGAGGATATTGGTGGTATCGATTTATTGCCTGAAGACAAAGGTGTTGTTGCATTGAAGCAATGTTTGGTTTCTTATGTGGCGAATTTGCGACAGGGCAATGCGTGTGCTAAGGACAGGGGCGAGGTTTCTGGAAGTGGTAAAAAACCTTATCGTCAAAAAGGTACTGGCATGGCTCGTCAGGGATCAAAACGCAGTCCTATATGGTCTGGCGGTGGAGTTGTGTTTGGGCCCAAACCACGTGATTATTCTCAAAAAATGAACAGACGTGTTCGTCTCTTGGCTCTTTTGCGTTCGTTAAGTGATAAATGTGTTGATGGTAGTTTGTTTCTTGTTGATGAATTGATTGTTGAGCAGCCAAAAACGAAACTTTTAAGTGAAAAGTTGGTTTCTGCTTTTGGCTCAGATGAAGTTTTGTTTGTTGACGCTGATTTTGATGATAAATTTTTGTTAGCGTCTGGCAATATTGAACGAGTTTTTCTTGTTGACGTTGATTCATTAAATGCATTCGATGTTGTGCGTTATAAAAACGTTGTTTTGACGAAAAAGGCCATGGATGTTGTTGTTCGTCGTCTGTCAGTAAATGGAGATTGATGTCATGAAAGTTTTTGATGTATTGAAAAGGTTTTGTTTGACTGAAAAATCGAATTTGCTAATGACCAACAACGGCCATTATGTTTTTTCGGTTGACGCTAATGCGACCAAGTTGCAGATTGCTGATGCTGTCGAGCGCGCATTTAATGTGAAGGTCCGTTCTGTCAACACTATGACATTAGCACGCAAGGCCAAGCGTGTCCGTTCGAAGACTGCGCGTTATACATTGGTTGGCGATAGGAAAAAGGCTATTGTGGCTCTAAAAGATGGTTATAAGATAGAAGTTGCGTAATTAGAGAGAGGTAAGATTAGAGATGGCTATTATAAAATCAAAGCCCTTGACGCCGGGACAGCGTTTTTTGACAAAGGTCAAGGATTTTTCTTTGTCGCACGAACGTCCTAATAAGCGTTTGGTGGTTAGTAAGTTACGCAGCAGCGGTCGTAATTGTTATGGTCGTGTTACAATGCGTCGTCGTGGTGGTGGTCATAAGCGATTGTTGCGGTTGATAGATTTCAGGAGAGACAAATTTGACATTCCTGCGATTGTTGAACGTGTGGAGTATGATCCAAATCGTTCTGCAAATATCGCATTGGTGTGTTATGCTGATGGTGAAAAAAGGTACATTTTGGCAACTAACAAAATGTCTGTTGGTAGTCGTGTGATAAGTTCAAATGATGCGCAATCGGAATTTTCTGACGGAATGTCATTGCCATTGTCTCTTATACCACAAGGAGTGATGGTGCACGCTGTTGAATTGGAGCCTGGTAAAGGGGCGCAGTTGGTTCGGTCGGCTGGTGGAGCTGCTCAATTGGTTGCGATAGAAGGAGAGCGTGCCACATTAAAGATGCCGAGTGGTGAAATTCGTTATTTAAATGCGCGTTGTAGGGCTACGATTGGTGAAGTCGGTAATGCTGATATTGCAAAGAGATCGCTAGGGAAAGCTGGAAGAAATCGTTGGCTTGGTAAACGTCCTAGGGTGCGTGGTGTTGCAATGAATCCGGTTGATCATCCTATGGGGGGTGGCCATGGAAAGACCGCAGGTGGTGGACATCCTGTTTCGCCATGGGGTCAATTGTCAAAAGGTAAGCCAACACGTCGTCGTTCTAAGCAGTCCAATAGCATGATTGTTCTTAGACGTAATGGCAAAAAAGTAAGAGGTCGTTAAAGATTGCGTAAGAGAAGCAGGAGAGGCAGATGACACGTTCAAGTAAGAAAGGTTTTTTTGTTGATGTAAGTTTGTTTGATAAGGTTAAGCAGGCCATATCATCTGGTTTGCATAAACCTATAAAAACATGGTCTAGGCGTTCGACTATTATTCCGGATTTTGTTGGTATGACATTCCTTGTTCACAACGGCAGGAAGTTTGTTGATGTGTACGTTACGGAAAACATGGTTGGGCATAAGTTAGGTGAGTTTGCGATGACGCGCACTTTTAAGTCGCATAATCCTCATACGCAGAAGGCTTAAAAATAAAGGGTTTTATCGATGGAAATTAAAGCTAGTTTGAAGTATGCGAGAATATCTTCGAAAAAGGTACACGATCTAGGCAGGTTACTTCGTGGGAAGTCTGCTGTTGATGCTGTTGCAATGATGAAGTGCATACAAAGAAAGTCGGCTCGTATGTTGGCGAGTGTTTTATCTAGTGCGATAGCTAATGCTGAAAATAACAATAATTTGTCTGCTGCTCAATTAGTTGTGTCGTCAGTGCAGATTACAGATGGTCCGGTTTTGAAGCGTTTTATTCCGGCTGCTCGTGGCTCTGCTCATCCGATCAGAAAGCGTACATCTCACATTAATGTTTCTTTGAAGGAAGTCGAAAAAAGGTAAGGTAGGTCGGTTATGGGTCAAAAAGTAAATCCGATAGTATTTCGTTTGCCAGTTCGTAGAGATTGGCGTTCTCGTTGGTATGCAGACAAGAAGCATTTTGCTGATTTTTTAGTTGGCGATTACCGTATTCGACGTTTTATAAAGACTCAATGGAAGCATGCTGCAATAGCTAAGATAGAGATTGAGCGTTCTGGTGACAAGGTTCGTGTAAAGCTTTATACTCCTCGCCCTGGTGTAATTATTGGCGTAAAGGGGAAAGAACTTGATAAATTGACTGCTCAATTGAAAAAACTGGTAGGAACTGATGTCATAGTTGATGTTCAGGAGGTAAAACGTCCTGATTTGGATGCGCAGTTGGTTGCTGAAAATGTTGCTCAGCAGCTCGAAAGGCGAATTGCTTTTCGTCGTGCATTGAAGAAGGTTGTTCAGTCTGCAATGAGCTTTGGTGCTGGTGGTATTCGTGTGCGTTGTTCTGGACGTCTTGGCGGTGCAGAGATCGCAAGAACGGAAGAACAAAAGGATGGTTCCGTTCCATTGCATACAATTCGTGCTGATGTCGATTATGGTTTCGCTGAGGCGCAGACTGCAGCTGGAAAAATTGGTATCAAATGCTGGTTGTTAAAAAATAAGGATGGTGCTTCTAGGAGCAGAAAGAACGATAAATAAAGGGTAAGGTGAATTGCTATGAGTAATTTATTGCCATCAAAAACAAAATATAGAAAAGTTCAAAAGGGGCGTAATCGCGGTGATGCGAAAGGCGGGGCGACAATTGCTTTTGGTGATTTTGCATTGCAGGCATTTGAGCGTGGGCATTTGACGTCGTCGCAATTAGAGGCTGCTCGTGTTGCTATAAATCGTCATTTAAAGCGTAAGGGCAAAATGTGGATGCGTGTATTCCCTCAAAAACCGATTACAAGAAAACCAGCCGAAACCAGAATGGGAAAAGGTAAAGGTGGAGTCGAGTATTGGGTGGCTGTTGTAAAACCTGGCAGTGTTTTGTTTGAATTGTCCGGTGTGTCAGTTTCTTTAGCACGAGAGGCCATGCGTCTTGCTGATGGTAAGTTGCCAATACATTGTAGATTTATCAGTCGTGATGAGCAAAATTGATACAGTTCAAGGGTTGTGAAGTTATGAAAAGTGAAGAGATCAGGGTGTTGTCAGTTGATGATTTGGACAAAAAAGAGCTTGAACTGAGGAATGAGTTAGTTGCTTTGAAGTTAAAAAAGCAAGTCGGGCAAGTTGAAAAAACGCATCGTTTTTCTGAAATCAAGCGTGATATTGCCAGAATAGAAACTGTAAAATCGCAGCGAGCAAAGTAGATATGTGGTGGCGTGAGGTGTGTTTATGGATAAAAAGATTTTGAGAAAAAATAGAAAGTCATTGAGCGGCACTGTTATTGGTCGGTCTGGTGATAAAACGATTAAGGTTGCGTGTTTTTATAAAGTTCCGCACCCGATGTATGGCAAAGAGATTAAAAGGAAAACTGTTGTTAGTGTTCATGATGAGCGCAATGAGGGCAATGTCGGTGATTCAGTGCGCATTGTAGAGACCAGACCATTGAGCCGTACAAAGCGGTGGCGGTTGGAGTCTATTGTTAGCGTTGCGTCTGTAGAAAAGTAGTGTCTAGAAGAGGAGAACTGTTATGTTGCAGCAAGAAAGTATTTTGGATGTTGCCGATAATACCGGCGCAAAGCAGGTCAAGATGATTCGTCGTCTTGGACAAATCAAGAGGACAGCAACTATAGGAGACATTATTGTTTGTAGTGTGCAAGCAAGTTCTCCAGAGGCATCAGTAAAGAAGGGCTCTGTAGTAAAGGCTGTCATAGTGAGAACGAGTTATCCTATCAAGAGGGACGATGGCAGTTATTTGCGATTTGATCGTAATGCATGTGTCATTGTAGACGATAAGAAAAATCCTAAAGGAACGCGTATTTTTGGTCCTGTTGCTCGTGAGTTGAGACAGAAAGATTTTATGAAAATTATTTCGTTAGCGCCGGAGGTTCTATGAAAAATAAGCTCAAAAGGGGTGAGACGATTGTTGTTATTGCTGGTGATGATAAGGGCCGGTCAGGCAAAATTTTGAGTGTTGTCAAGAATGGAGAAATGGTGGTCGTTGAGGGTATTGCTGTCGTAAAGAAGCATGTAGCGAAGTCCCAGAATTATCCTGATGGAGGAATTATTGAGAAATCAATGCCGATACATCGTTCCAATGTTATGTTGAAGGCTGAATACGACCGTCGACATGCAAAATCGCAATAAATGCTTGATTTTTGGTATGTTTTTTTTTGGGTATGCGACAGAGAAGAGTGAAAGGGTGCTAAGTAGGAAATGAGTGCATCATATTTAAAGACATTGTATGAAGAGAAGATAGTGTCGGAGTTGGCGAGTGAATTTGGATTAAAAAATCGCCATCAATTGCCTAAACTTGAGAAGATTGTTATTAATTCTGCTATCAGTGCTGATGCCGACAAGACATTAGTTCAGGAAATACAGAAAGAGATTTCTTTGATTGCTGGGCAGCACGCTGTCGCTACTAAGGCCAAAAAGAGTATATCTAATTTCAAGCTTAGAAAAGGCATGACAGTTGGTATGAAGGTCACGTTACGCTCGAATAATATGTACAATTTTCTGTTGAAGTTGATTGCTGTTGCTTTGCCTAAGATTCGAGATTTTAGGGGAATCTCGAACAAAATGGATGGTTCAGGAAATTATTCTTTGGGAATTACTGATCATACTATTTTTCCTGAAATTTCAATTGATAGAGAACGTAAATTGGTCGGAATGGATGTTACGTTTGTTACTACGGCGCAGACGGATGAACAAGGCCATGCTTTGTTGACAAAATTTGGATTGCCGTTTAGAAAAAAGATATAATACAAGGACATGTTATATGGCAAAGAGATCGTCAGTTGCTAGAAATAATAAGCGTGCAAAGTTGGTTGCGCACTATCGTGAGTCGCGTCGTTCATTGAAACAAAAGTTGTTGGATGTTTCAATAAGTGATGAAGAGTACTCTCGTGTTCAAAGGAAAATGTCAAAGTTGCCTCGCAATTCTTCCCCTGTTCGTGTTCGCAATCGTTGTGCTATAACCGGTCGTCCGCGCGGGTTTCATGGTTTGTTTGGCGTTTCTCGCCTTCAATTGCGTGAGATGGCTTCAAATGGCGAAATTCCTGGATTGACAAAGTCTTCATGGTAGAAAGAGGTTTGTAAAATGGATGTTGTAGGTGATTTTTTGACTGTTTTGCGCAATGCAAGTTCTGCTAAGAAGGCGTCTTGCACGGTCCAGTGGTCTAAGTTGAGAGAAGGTATTGCTGTAATTTTGAAGAATATCGGTTATATTAAAGATTTTTCGAAATTTCAGGTGGACGACGGCGCGCGCACGTTTCTAACGATTTCTTTGAAGTATGTCAATGGCGTGTCTGCCATTACAGAGATTGGACGAATCGGAAAACCAGGTTGTAGGCGTTATACTTCGAAGGCGGAAATTCCTTCGATTCTTGGCGGAATGGGCGATTGTGTATTGTCTACATCTAAAGGAGTTATGTCCGGGAAAGATGCCAAACGTTCTGGAGTTGGCGGTGAGTTAATGTGTTACATTTGGTAGGAGCTTTTGTCAGATGAGTAGAATAGGTAAGGCACCAATAGAGTTACCAGATGGAGTTAGTGTTGTTGTTGAGAACGGTACTAGTGTATTGGTTAGCGGTCCTCTTGGAAGTAATAGGTTTTGTTTTGATGCTTCTATTTCGGTTGTTAATAACGATGGCGTCGTGACGGTAGTATGCAATGATTGCGAAGACGAGCATGCGCGCATGATGCACGGGACGGTTAGGTCTATAATCAATGGCATGGTTTGGGGCGTTTCGAAAGGTTATTCGAAATCATTAGAGATTAATGGTGTTGGTTTTAAAGCTTCAATGAAAGGTGCAGATGTCTTGGATTTGGATCTTGGTTATTCTCACGACATCTTGTACAAAGTTCCTAGTGGTGTAAAGTTGGCGATAGATGGTTCTGGTACGAAGATAGAAGTAAAGGGCGTTGATAAGCAAAAGGTCGGTCAGGTTGCCGCCGATATTAAACGATTTTATCCTGTTGAACCTTATAAGGGCAAGGGCGTAAAGATCGTTGGTGAATTTGTAAGGCGCAAGGAAGGAAAGAAGACAGCATAAATATTTGTGTTGTCTAGAACACAGGAAGCGAAATTAGTATGCAAATTGATAAAAAAGCGCGTAGTGAAAAGAGGGCACGTCGTGTCAGATCTCGTGTTGTTGGTACGAGTCTTAAGCCTCGTTTAAGCGTCAAATTCTCAAATAAGCACATTTATGCGCAATGCATTAACGATGAGGCAGGGGAGACGTTGGTTTTTCTTTCGACTGTTGGTAAATCTGTTTCTGATCGCGTGTTGCCTAACGTAGATGGTGCCATGTCTTTCGGCAAAATGTTTGGACAAAAAGCAGTTGGCGCTGGTGTTAAATCAGTTGTTTTTGATCGTGGGTCTAGAAAGTACCACGGAGTGGTTAAGGCATTCGCTGATGCTGTTCGTTCTGAGGGCGTTCTGTTTTAAAAAAATAATGTGAGTGTTTATGGGCGATTTTAAAAGAGGTAGTGAAAAGAGTGGTTTTGGTTCGCGCAGACGTCGCGATGGCGAGTCAAGTGGTGCAAAATTAGTTCGAGATGAACTAAAAGAAAAAGTTGTTCACGTTAATCGCTGTGCTAAGGTAGTGAAAGGCGGACGTCGTTTTGGATTTGCTGCTTTAGTTTTGGTTGGTGATCAGAAGGGGCGTATTGGTGTCGGTTGTGGAAAAGCAAAAGAAGTTCCTGAAGCTATCAAAAAGGGCACAGAGCATGCCAAAAAGAACATTGTTTCGTTTCAATTAAATGGAAGTACTGTTCCTCATGTTGCTGTTGGAGTTGCCGATGGTGGGCGTGTATTATTGCGTCCTGCTGCCGAAGGTACTGGTGTTATAGCTGGTGGTGGTGTTCGTGCTGTTTTGGAGATGCTTGGTGTTAAGGACGTACTTACAAAGTCAATTGGGTCGAATAATAACATGGCGGTTGTTCGTGCGACTTTGAACGCTTTGGGGAAAATGCGTACACGCGATGTTGTCAAGCAAGTGCGTATGTCAGCTGGTGATGTTCTATAATTAAAGAAGGATTTTTTATGAAACTTAATGAGTTGCCAAGGATTTTAGCCTGCTCTAAAGCGACCAAGCGTAGAGGTAAAGGCGTCGGATCTGGTAACGGAAAGACTGCTGGTCGCGGGCATAAAGGAGGGAAGGCTCGTTCTGGATATAGTCCTGCTCCATGTTGTAGCGGAATTCCGTTTTATCGTCATTTGCCGATTCGAGGCTTTTCAAATTTTAAATTTGCTACAGTTTACGATATTGTTGATTTAGGTCAACTTGTTCTCCTAGAAGTAGATAATGTCGATAAGACAGCAATGTTTCGTGCTGGGTTGATAAAAAAAGAAACAAATCTTGTGAAGATATTGGGCAATGCTACATTGAACAAGCCGATGACGGTTGTTGCTGATAAATTTTCGAAAAGCGCTGCTGCTTCGATAGAGGCAGTCGGTGGCAAAGCTGTGGCATTGTTCGGTCGGCAGGAGTAGGGAGCGAGTGCGAGATATGTTGTCCGCTTTTACTAATTGTTTGAAATTAAAAGAATTGCGTAATAAGATTTTTATTACGCTTGCTTTGTTGTTTGCTGCTCGTGTCGGTGCGAGCATACCATTGCCAGGGCTTGATCCTCAGCCGTTGAAAGATTTTTTTATCTCTAAATCCACAGAATCTGGAGGCTTGGTCGGTTTGTACAATATGTTTACTGGCGGTGCCTTTTTGAAAGGTGCGATCTTTGGATTGGGCATAATGCCGTACATTAGTGCCTCTATTATCATGCAGCTGGCTGGTGCGGTTTGTCCGTCGTTGGCGAGGTTGCAACAGGAGGGTGAAAGCGGAAGACAGACCGTTGCGCAATATACGCGATATTTGACAATAGTAATTTGTTTTATTCAGGGCATATTGCTTGTATTGGCGTTGACTAATTACCCAGACAAATTGTTTTATGGATTCAGTGCGGAACAGTATGGATCTATTGTAGTCGGCAGTGGAATATCGTTTCTGATAACGTCAACTTTGTTTTTAACAGCTGGAACGCTGTCTCTTGTTTGGATAGGCGAGCAAATAACGTCGTTTGGAATAGGGAATGGTGTTTCGTTGTTGATAGCCGCTGGCATTTTATCATCGATGCCAAATGCGATAGCTCAGGCGTTGCGCATGTTTTTTGCGCCAGTTGGTGCTTCGTCGTCTTTGGCCGTGTGGCATGGTGTTATGATGGTTGGTTTGTTGTTTCTTGTGGTTGCGTTAATGATCGCGGTCACGCAGGCCGATCGTAAAATCCCAGTACAATATGTTTCTCGTGTTGTTGGACGAAAGATGTATGGTGGGCAGTCGTCGTATTTGCCGTTGAAGGTGAATTATTCTGGAGTAATGCCTGTGATTTTTGCTAGTGCAATTTTGTTGTTTCCTCAGCAAATATTTGCGTATATTGGAGCGGCTACTGGTATCCCATTTTTTCAACGCGCGGCATCTGTGCTTGTGCACGGATCGTCTCTTTATTATTGGTTGTATGGATTGTTAATATTGTGCTTCAGCTATTTTTGGGTATCGATGATGTTTCGCCCTGTACAAATTGCTGATGATTTAAAAAAGAACGGTGGGTATGTGCCTGGAGTTCGTCCTGGTGATGCTACTGCAAAGTTTTTGGACTTTGTAATGACGCGGTTAACGTTGGCCGGTGCTTGTTTTTTGACCGCGATAGCATTATTGCCTGACCTATTGTATTTTTGGTTTGAGATTCCGTATTCGATTGCTCTATTTTTTGGTGGTACTGGAACTTTGATTGCGGTTGGTGTTGTTCTTGACACAATGAAGCAGATTGAAGGTCATTTGTTGCAAAAAAACTATGATGGGTTTTTGAAGAAGGTTAAGTCGCGTGCCAATAGCAATGTTGCGCATGGTGTTTCGTTTAGCCAAGATAGCAGCAGTATACGATTTTTGTTCTTTGTGTTAGTGGCGATTTTTATCTCTGGACTTATGATATGGGCTTTTGCCAGATAGGCTTGCGATGATTGTTATCAAGAATAAGGACGAGATAGTTAAGATGCGCGAAGCATGTGCTGTAGCAGCAGAAGTATTGCGTCGCATGGTTGAGCATGTTAAAGCCGGTATTACTACATACGATCTCGACTGTTTTGGTCGTGACGTCATGATGGAGCTTGGTGCCCGCAGTGCATGTTATAATTATCCTGGTGCGTATAGTCCTTATCCTGCGTATTCATGCATTTCGATTAATGATGAGGTGGTGCATGGTATACCGTCCAAAAATGTTGTTTTAAAAGATGGTGACGTTGTAAGTATTGATGTTGCAATATTTTATCATGGGTTTGTTGGTGATAATACGCGTACTATAATAATCGGTGATGCACCTGAGGATGTTAAGAAGTTTGTCGGAGTGACGAATGATGCATTGAAGGCTGGAATCGATAATGCATTGCCGGGGAATCGTATTGGTGATATTTCTCATGCAATAGAGAAAGTTGCAAATCGCAATAATTATGGAATATTGCGTGATTATGTTGGACACGGTGTTGGACGTGACATGCATGAAGATCCTCAAGTGCCAAATTATGGGCGTCCTAAGTCTGGTCCAATTTTGCGCCCTGGGATGACATTGGCATTAGAGCCGATGTTTACGCTTGGAAATGAGAAAGTTTTTGTTGATAAAGATGGATGGACTGTAAAAACTGCAGATAAAAAAATTGCTGCACATTTTGAGCATACAATATTAATTACAGATAGTTTGCCAGAAATCTTGACATTGGTAAAAAAATGATTTTTGAAATTCAAATTGTATTAAAATTCAATGGTGGAAGATTATGCCTCGTATTTTAGGAGTTGATATACCGGATAATAAGAAGATTGAATATGCCTTGCGGTATGTTCAAGGGATTGGTCCTGCTCGCGCTAAAATGATATTGGAAATGACGGGAATAGACCCTAATATGCGCGCGTACGACCTCAACGAAGAGCACATTAATAAGATAGTGTCTTTTATAGCAGCTGAAGGTTGGAAATTAGAGGGCGATCTTAGGCGTGAGGTCATGTCGAATCTTAAGCGTTTGCAGGCGATAAAATGTTATCGTGGCTTGCGTCATTATTGCGGCTTGCCTGTTCGCGGACAGAGAACATCCACCAATGCTCGGACTCGGAAGGGAGTCCGGAAGACAGTAGGAGTAGCAAAGAAGAGCTAAAACAGAGCAAGGAAGGAGGAATAAAATGAGCGAAGCAGAAAAAGAAGACCGATCCGCTGTACCAGTTACAGACGTGCAAGTAGGAGGGGCCGCTAGTGTGTTGAATTCTTTGTTTGATGAGACAATAGATACTAATATAAGGAAAGCGAAAAAGTGTAAGAATATTACAAAGGGGATATGTTATATTTTAGCGACTTTCAATAATACCAAGGTGTCGTTTACAGACATGGGAGGAAATGTAATTTCATGGGCAAGTTCTGGGAAATGCAATTTCAGGGGCTCACGGAAGTCAACAGCGTATGCAGCTCAAATGGTAGTTCAGGATGCAGGCAAGGTAGCGATATCTCATGGAATGAAAGAGGTTACTATAAGAGTTAAGGGGCCAGGGATGGGTCGTGATGCAGCAATTCGTACGGTTCAAGCATTGGGGCTTACAGTAGATGAAATAATAGATGTTACGCCGGTGCCGCACAATGGATGCAGGCCGCGTAAGGTAAGAAGGGCGTAATTAGGAGTTTATTTATGGCGAGATATATTGGACCACGAGCTAGAGTTAATCGGCGTTTTGGCACCACTGTTTTTACACCTGGACATGCTGAAGAGCGTAAACCTTATATTCCGGGTATGCACGGACCTCATTTGAGACGTAAAGTGTCAGATTATTCGATTGGTTTGATGGAAAAACAAAAGGTTCGTTATATGTACGGATTGACTGAGAAGCAATTCAGGTTATATTTCGAAACAGCCAAGAGAAAAAGAGGTGTAACTGGTGCCATATTTTTGCGACTGTTGGAGTTGCGTTTGGATAATGTTGTATATGGTCTTGGTATTGCAAAAAGTCGTGCAGCTGCTCGTCAATTTGTCACGCACGGGCATTTGTTGGTTAATGGTAAGAAAGTAAATATTCCGAGTTATATCTGCAGCGCTGGTGATGTTATTGAAATATCTGGTAAATCATCGTCGCGTCAAATTGCTGTTCGTAATATTGAAATGAATCGTGGACGTAGTGTTCCAGCATGGTTAGAATTTAATACAGCATTGTTGCGTGGCACTGTTAACCGCGAGCCGGAGCGCGAAGAAATTTCAAAAGATATCAATGAGCAATTGATTGTTGAGTTCTATAGTCGTTAATTTTTGGGAGTTATAGGAAAATTGTATGACAAAAGTTCTACGTCAGTTTGAACTTCCGGATCGTTTGCATAGGATTGAGCAAACAGCGACGGATACGTATGCTATGTTTATAGCTGAGCCATTCGAAGCTGGTTTTGCGCATAGCATAGGTAATGCACTTCGCAGGGTTTTGTTGAGTTCGATTTCGGGTGCTGCTGTTATTTCTATTTCTATCGATGGTGTTAGTCATGAATTTCAGAGCATATCTGGGGTTCGCGAGGATGTCACTGATATTATATTGAACGTAAAGAAGGTTTTGTTTAAGACCAATAGCAATGATTTAATAAATCTTACGATTAATGTTGATCGTGAAGGACCGGTGTTGGCCAAGGATATCGTTGGTGATGGTGAATTTGAGATATTGAATCCTGAGCAAGTAATTTGCAATATCGATCAAAAACGAAAATTTTCTGCGAAATTGGAACTGTGTGTTGGTCGCGGGTATTTGTTGGGATCGAGGCATGCACGACATGCTGAAATTGGGTTGCTACCGATTGATGCATTGTTTAGTCCTGTAACTTTGGTAAAGTATGCCGTTGAGGATACACGTGTTGGGCAATTCACAGATTACGACAAGTTGGTTCTTGAAATATGGACAGATGGCAGAATTCAGCCAGCTGATGCGTTGAAAGAAGCATCTGCAATCTTGAAACATCATTTCGATGTCTTTGATACGGCGGCTGGAGTTGATATTGCATTTGAAAATACTGAAAAAGAAATCAATGACGAACAGAATCGTTTGCGCAAGTTGTTCAACATGAGCGTCAATGAGATTGAGCTGTCAGTACGCGCTGCAAATTGTTTGAATAATGCAAACATTATGACAGTTGGTGAGTTGACAATGAAGACAGAAGCTGAAATGTTGAAGTATAGGAATTTTGGTAAGAAGTCGCTCAATGAGATAAAAGACAAATTGGAAGAGATTGGACTTTCTCTTGGTATGAAGGTTGATGAGCGGTTGCTCGATCGTTATTAATAATATAATTAACAATATAATTTGGGTATAAAATGCGTCACGGGAAACATAAGTACTCGCTAGGTCGCACGAAAGAACATCGTGAGGCATTGATGGCGAATTTGGCAGTAGCGTTATTTAAGCATGGCAGAATAACAACTACATTGGCAAAGGCGAAGGCATTGCGTCCGTTTGCTGAGAAGTTGATTACAATGGCAAAGAAGGCTTATTTGACAGATGATAGAATTCGCAAGTTGCATTATTTGCGTTTGGCGATATCTCGTATTCATGATGAGGATACGGTTGCGAAATTGTTCAACGAACGTGCGGTAGAATTTATCAAGCGAAATGGTGGATATACTCGCATTTATAAATTGATGCGGCGTGTTGGAGATGCTGCTAAAATGGCAATTATAGAGCTGATTCCAGCTGATGATGTTGGTTATTCCAAATCAAAGAAGAAAAGAACGCGCAAGCAACCTGTTGCAAAAAAGAAGGCAGAGGTTGCTTCAGATGCTACTGAGCCAGCTGTAGCAGATGACAAAGCAGAATAATTTTTTTGTTTGTTAGTTGTTGTGGATGTAGGCGGCTAAGTGTTTGATCCTTGGTCGCTTATATTTTTTGTCTGGTTTGTGTGATATACTTATGCGAAAAAATCCGTTGTGATATTAATGTAAAAATGAGGTATTAACAGTGATTGTGTGTGAACATAGAGCAAGCTATCACGAAACAGACAAGATGGGGGTCGTGCATCACTCCAATTATATTAAATGGATGGAGGACGCTAGAGTCGCATTTTTGGACAAATTGGGATGCCCGTTTAAATCACTTGAGGCGAATGGTTTTTTCAGTCCTGTTGTTGATGTACAATGTTCTTATAAATCATCAGTTATGTTTGATGATATTATATGTATAGATGTCGATGTTGTTAAGGTAAGTTCTGCCCGTTTTATTTTAAAGTATTCGTTCATCAATTCTTCTCAAAACAACATTTTATGTGCAGAAGGTCAATCTACGCACTGTTTTACCGATAAATTAGGCAAGGTGTTGAATATATCAAAATCTATACCTGTTCTTTTTGGACATTTGAAATGTTTGGAAAATCAAATATAGTACAGCGCGAATGTATCATACGAGGCAGACTTGATAACTACAAGCAATTAATCGTAATGAGACCAAACAATCGACAAGTTATGAAGGTAATAAAATACGTTTGTAACTCCAACAATGTGGATGCATAATGATTTTTGAAAAAATGTATAAGTAATGGATGAAATTTGCGTTTTATGTGCGTAACGAGTGTGCCAGAAGGTGCTTAGGTAAAAAGAATAGAAAAATTACATCCACCAATGCTCGGACTCGGAAGGGAGTCCGGAAGACAGTAGGAGTAGCAAAGAAGAGCTAAAACAGAGCAAGGAAGGAGGAATAAAATGAGCGAAGCAGAAAAAGAAGACCGATCCGCTGTACCAGTTACAGACGTGCAAGTAGGAGGGGCCGCTAGTGTGTTGAATTCTTTGTTTGATGAGACAATAGATACTAATATAAGGAAAGCGAAAAAGTGTAAGAATATTACAAAGGGGATATGTTATATTTTAGCGACTTTCAATAATACCAAGGTGTCGTTTACAGACATGGGAGGAAATGTAATTTCATGGGCAAGTTCTGGGAAATGCAATTTCAGGGGCTCACGGAAGTCAACAGCGTATGCAGCTCAAATGGTAGTTCAGGATGCAGGCAAGGTAGCGATATCTCATGGAATGAAAGAGGTTACTATAAGAGTTAAGGGGCCAGGGATGGGTCGTGATGCAGCAATTCGTACGGTTCAAGCATTGGGGCTTACAGTAGATGAAATAATAGATGTTACGCCGGTGCCGCACAATGGATGCAGGCCGCGTAAGGTAAGAAGGGCGTAATTAGGAGTTTATTTATGGCGAGATATATTGGACCACGAGCTAGAGTTAATCGGCGTTTTGGCACCACTGTTTTTACACCTGGACATGCTGAAGAGCGTAAGCCTTACATTCCGGGTATGCAACGCAGTATATGTTTTTAATATATGCAATTTTTTAAGTGAAGTTAGAAGATGTGTGACAGATGGTGACAATTGAAAAACATATCAATAATGAGAGCATGATTGACCGATTTAATAACGTACGATTGGACAATAAACGGATCAAAGCAAATTTATTCAGTTTTATTAATGACGTTTGTGAAATATTTTTCATCCCATATTTCGGTACCAATAGATTGTGCTTTTGTCAGTTTTGATCCGCAATTTTCCCCAGCTATTAATACATTTGTAGCTTTTGATACGGTGTTTGAAACAATTCCTCCGTTGTTCTCGATCAATGTTGCCGCTTGTTGGCGTGTCATTGTTGACAATGTTCCAGTTAATACGAATGTTTTTCCGCTAATTTTTGCATTCGTTTGTATTGATTCTGTATGTTTACAGAGGACACCAAATTCTTTTAAGTCTGATATTAACTGCTGATTGTTTTTTTCGTTGAAAAAAGCGATTATTGCTGACGAAAGTGTGTTCCCTATACCATTGATTTTTTCTAGATCGTAAGATGTGGCTAATTGCAATGATTTGAACGAAGTGAAATGACGTGCAATATCTTTTGCGGTTTGTATTCCAACTCCTGATATTCCTATTCCATGTAATAATCTCCAGAACGGATTATTTTTGCTTTTATCAATATTTTCTAATAATCTTAATGATGATTTTGTTCCAAACTTTTCAATAGAGACAATGTCGTTGAATGTAAGTCGATAGATATCCTGCAAGTTTTTTAAGATGCCGCTTGAGACTAATTTGTCTATTAATGAGTCGCCAAATCCATCAATATCCATTGCATGTTTTGAGACGAAATGCGATATGCGACGACGTATTTGTGATGGGCAATTGGTGTTTTGGCAACGCCATGCTACCTCGTTTGGCAATTGTATGAGTTGTGAATTGCATGCAGGGCAGTGTGTAGGAAATGAGAATGGTATGCTGTGTTTTTGACGTTTTGATTTGTCGACAGCAACAATGGCAGGTATTATTTCTCCTGCTTTTTCAACAATTACATAATCTCCTACATGAATGTCGTGCTTGGCCATTTCATCAGCATTATGCAATGTTGCGCGCGATACTCGTGTTCCAGATAATATGACAGTGTCGAAATCAGCTACAGGGGTTACAATTCCTGTTCTCCCGACTTGAAAAATTATATTGTTTAAATGTGTTGTTGCGCGTTCTGGATGGTATTTATATGCAATTGCCCATTTAGGAGATTTTGCAGTTGTTCCAAGAATATTGTATAGGCCAAATTGATTGATCTTCAACACAGCGCCGTCAGTATGATACTGAAAATTAAGGCGCGCTTCATCAAGAAGGCGTATAGCTTCCCAAGTCTCTTGTATATTATTTGCCGTCCAATATTGTTCTTGTGATTGAAAGCCAGATGTTTTCAACCATTCTAAAATGTCGTTTTGTTGGTTAGGCATGCTACTATCGTCTGCATATCCTATAGAGTACGTTATTAATTGCAAATTACGAGCTGCGACAGCATTTTGATCCAATGTTTTTAACGTTCCTGCTGCTAAATTACGTGGATTAGAAAATACTTCTTTTCCATGTTCATCTCGCATATTGTTGACGGCAATGAATGTTTCATTGTCGATATATATCTCTCCGCGAATTTCTAAAAGTTGACTTGATGTTTTTATATTCCGTGGAAAATTTATTATGGTTTGTATATTATTTGTTACATCATCTCCAATTGTTCCATTCCCTCGTGTTATTGCTTTTTCGAACTTTCCATTGCGATATATCAAATTAATTGCCACACCATCGATTTTGGGCTCAATGACGTATGAGAATGGTATATTTTGCAATCGTTCATGATTTCTTGTGTCCCATTTTTCCAGTTCTTCGAAAGAATACGTATTTGCTAGACTTAGCATAGGAGATAGGTGATTTTCTGTCTTAAATCCATTTGTTCTATCGTCGCCAATGATAGACCTTTCTATTGATATAGTCTGTTCAGATAATGTTTGCTCTAGTCGTTCCAGTTCTGCTTTTAAGCAATCATATTCAAAGTCAGAAATCGTCGGATGATTTTCTTTGTAATATAACCTGTCATGCAATTTTATTTCATCCAAAAGTTTGTGATATCGCTCTTGTAATTTTTTTATTTCTTTTTGTGGCAAGGTGTTGTTTTTTGTCATTGTGTTGGATGAATTTGTGGGCTAATGAAATGCTGGCTTGCACTTTTTCCATAAAAAAATACTAAGAACTGATCCTTTTCTAAAAAAATATGAAGTTTTCTATAGAAAAACAAATCTTTGTCAATGGGTTGCAACGGGTATCGAGCATTGTTGAAAATCGTTCTGTAATGCCTATTTTGAGCAATGTTATGTTAGATGCATGTCAAGATGGTTTGCGACTATCTGCGACTAATTTAGATGTATCAATTAACTGCTGCGTAAGTGCAAATGTTGAACGTATTGGTAAAATTACATTGCCTGCTAAAAAGTTATCTGCTATAATCCGATCGTTGCCTAGCCCTGATGTGATCGTTGAGCTTGATGGAAATAAAGTAAATATATCATCTGGCAGATCACACTTCCAAATCATGGGACTTAGTGCTGAAGAATTTCCTGTGTCTGAACTGAATGATGCTGACAATACGACGGTATTACAGCAGTCTGACATGGCTAAGATGTTGAAAAGAGTGTCATTCGCACAATCGAATGATGATAATCGATTTATTCTCAATAGTGTATATTTTTGTTTCGATGGTGATAAATTAACATTCGCAGCAACTGATGGCAGGAGGTTGAGCGTTGTTTCGCATAAAATGTCGACTGTTGCTGAACATGCACATGGGGTGATTGTTCCTAGTAAAACGATCAGAGAGTTGGAAAGATTATTAGGGCAAGGAGATGAAGTATCATTTTCTTATGACAAGAAACAAGTGACATTTTTGGTTGGAGTAAGTAAGGACAATAAAGATGGTTTAATAGGAGATATTCGTTTAGTGTCGAAAGTGATTGATGGAAATTATCCAAATTTTCGGCAGATTATTCCTCAGACAACTGAAAATCGTATAAAACTTGACCGTCAATTGGCATTAGAGTGTATACAACGTGTTGCTATTGTTTCGAGTGAACAAAAGAATTTAGTAAAATTACGGTTTGAAAACAATACATTGGAAATTTCTGCAGAGAGCCAAGAATATGGTGCTGCACATGAAAAAATTGCAATTGTCTATGATGGTGAACCTGTAGAAATTGCATTTAATCATATTTTTCTTTGTGATCCGTTAAGAGTACTTACTCAGGATGAGGTATTTTTTGAGTTCAAGGATGAATTAAGTGCTGGTGTAGTTAAGACATTAGATGATTTCTTATATGTCGTTATGCCATTGCGTATGGGGTAGGCCGTGAAACTTCTTTGATTATGTTGACGATTTTATTATATCGTATTTTGTTTTGGCCGGTTTTTTTGTTGGTTATACCGTATTATGCCTATCGCATGAAGAGGCGTGGTGGGTATGATAAAGATTTTAAATATCGATTTGGGATGTTTGTGAAGTTGCCTAAACGGAAATTTGGTAAACGCAGGTTATGGATACAAGCTGTCAGTGTTGGTGAGATAAAGGCGTTAGAGAAATTGGTTTCGATTTTGGCAGAAAGTGATATGTATGAGATCGTTATAACAACGACAACTAGTACAGGGTATGACTTAGCTCAGAAAATGTATAGCGATAAAGTATTGTTTGTCGGTTTGTTTCCGTTTGATTTTTGGTTATTCAGTTGGATGGCATGGAATCGTATATTTCCACATGTTGCCATACTTATGGAAAATGAAATATGGCCAGAACATGTTTGGCAGGCGAAACGCCGTGGGGTCCCTGTCATATTGATAAATGCCAGGATTTCCGATAAAACATTTAAGCATTATGAATTGATGCGTGGGTTAGCAATGCCAGTTCTTTCATCGTTGAATTATGTCATGGCATGCGATCAATTGTCTGCTCAGCGATGTGCCAATATGGGAATATCGCAGGATATTATAAAAATTACTGGCAATATGAAGTTCGACAGTGATGTTTGCAGGTTGTCAGATGATGATAGAGAGAATTTATTGCGTTCATTAGGTTTTTCTTCAAATGATAAAATAATATTGGGATCTTCGACATGGCAGGGAGAAGAATTAATGCTGATAAAAGCATTACGAAAGTGTCGCGAATGTGATAAAAGTTGGAAATTATTGTTGGTGCCTCGACATGCTGAACGACGTAATAATGTTATTGAATTATTGCAACGATCTGAATTTAAATGGCATCAGCGGTCGAATGGGGATGCTAAATCAGATGTTGATATTTGTTTAGTAGATACAACAGGGGAGTTGTCGATTCTTACTTCATTGGCAGATATTGCGTTCATAGGAAAGAGTCTGTCGCCGAATAATGGTGGACAATCACCATTGGATGCTGCATCGAGTGGAGTTCCTATAGTGTATGGTCCGAGAATGAATAATTTTCGTGAGATTTGTTCAGCGTTGGAAATGAACAGGTGCGTTGCGAAAGTAAATGATGGGACTCAAGCTATATCAGCGATAGTAAATTTGTCGAAGGATGCTGAAAAACGAAAAGAGATGTCGTGTAATTTATTGCAATGGCATAAAAGTAATTGCGGGGCATCATTGTTTGTTGCTAAAAAGATAGAAGAGATTGCATTTGCTGACAAATGAACAAACGGAATATAATTACTAGTGTTCACAATGAACATGTAAAATTATTGAGCAAGTTGCACGATCGGACAAAGCGCAATCGTTATCGATTGTTTTTGATAGAAGGATATCGTGAGGTCAGCAGAGCATTATCATGTGGTATTTCAGTAGAAGGTCTGTTTTTTGACCATTCGATGTTTAAATCGGACAGTTATTTTGAATTATTGCAAACGTCGTATGAGCGCAATATCGAATGTTTTGAAGTATCTAGGATGGTTTTTGAAAAGGTCAGCAAACGAGAAAATGGTGACGGCATCATTGCGTTAGCGAATTTTTGGGATACTGACATATCGTCTATGTATGATATATCGCCATCGTTTGTTCTTGTTGCAGAAGGAATAGAAAAGTCTGGCAATTTAGGTGCGTTGATGCGATCGGCAGAATCTGCTGGTGTGGATATGATGATACTTTGTAACCCTGTAACAGATATATTTAATCCAAATGTTGTACGTGCTTCTCAGGGAGCATTATTTAATTTAAAAATAGCGGTCGCCGATAACATGTCAGCATATGATTTTTTGACAAAAAAGAATTTATCACTATTCGCAACAACACCATCATCGAAAAATTATTATTTCAGTCAGGATTTTTGTTGTCCACTGGCAATATTGGTAGGGTCGGAACATAATGGGTTGAGTGATTTCTGGCTTAAAAAAGATGACGTACAGACAGTTATGTTGCCGCAGATGGGAATTTGTGATTCATTGAATGTAAATGATGCAGCAGTAATTGTTTTATATGATGTCATTCGACAACGAATGATAGCTGATACAAATGGAAGTTTGAGATGAAACATGCTCATGACATTATCTCGCAAGATGCTGAAATTACCATATTGGCAGGTAGGGGACAATATCCTGTGATATTATCGATGGCATTGTCTAATTTCGGTCGTGAATTTTCTGTAATCGCTGTAGATGATGAAATAGATCGTGATTGGTTCGATCGTTTGGACAATTCCCATAAGGCATTTATTTCTGTCGGTCAACTTGGAAAGATGTTGAGCTGGTTGCAACGGTTTAAGACGACGCATGTCATAATGTCAGGACAGGTCAAACCGAAAAAATTATTCCATGGAATGATTCCTGATCTTAAGGCAATGTTATTGTTGGCACGTCTTAAAGAAAAAAATGCTGAGACGATATTCGGCGCAATTGTTCAAGAAATATCATCGTTGGGAATCGATGTTCTTGATGCTAGATCATTCTTGGAAGATTCATTGGCGAGCGACGGATTGATGACGGCAACAAAATTATCGGTTAGTGATAATGATGTTACATTTGGCATTAATATTGCTCGTGAGGTAGCTCGATTGAACGTTGGGCAGAGTGTTGTTGTTAATAATGGTACAGTGGTTGCTGTAGAAGATTTTGCTGGTACGGATGATTTGATCCGTCGTGTTGGAAATTTTAAATTAAAAAATGGAATTTTTATTAAGACAACAGTGGCAAATAAAGATTTTCGTTTTGATGTTCCTGTCTTTGGGATGACAACATTGGACAATTTGCGTAATTCACGTATTCGGAATGTTATTTTAGAGTCGCAGCGTGTGATTATTTTAGACAAACACAATGTGTTGCAACGAGCAGATGAATACAAAATAGCAATTACTGGTGCTGCTGAATGATAAAGTTTTTTGAACATTGACTATTTTAGATATAGTAGCTATTTGTGTAGCTTGTAGATTACGGAAGGAGTGTGTATGTCTACTAAATCGATAAAAATCTTTTCTGGTACGTCAAATCCTGCATTAGCACATGAAATTTGTCAATATCTCAATGTTCCATTATCTCATGTGATGATCGATCGATTTCCTGATGGTGAAATTAGTGTTCAGATCAAAGAAAGTATTCGCGGTGATGATGTTTTTATTATTCAACCGACTAATGCTCCAGCAAATGATAATTTGATGGAATTGTTGATTTTGATAGATGCAGCACGGCGTGCATCAGCAGGACGTATAACTGCTGTTATTCCATTTTTTGGATATGCTCGACAGGACAGAAAGGATAAACCGCGTGTTCCAGTGAGTGCCAAATTGGTAGCTAATTTAATTGTTACAGCAGGAGCGAATCGAATATTAGCGTTAGACATGCATTCTCAACAGTTGGTAGGGTTTTTCGACATTCCGGTTGATCATTTGTTTGCGGCTAGTTTATTTATAAAATATGTACGGCAGTCTGATACTAGTAATTTGACAGTATGTTCTCCCGATTTTGGCAGTTCGAAAATGGCAGTGGCATATGCTGATGCATTGGGGTGTGAGTTAGCTATGGTTGCTAAACGTCGTCATAGTGGCAATGAAGTTGAGGCATTGAATGTTATTGGAAATATTGATGGTCGTGATATTTTATTGGTAGATGACATGGCAGTGACTGCCAAAACATTAGTAGAGGCCGCAAAAATTTTAAAACAACATGGTGCACGTTCTGTTATTGCTGCTGTTACGCATTGTTTATTGACTAATGATGGATACAAGTTGTTAGATCAAGGGCTAATAGATACGTTTTTCACAACGAATTCAACAAGTCATATTATTGATCATGATAGGATTGTTGTTTTAAATATTGGGGAGATGATTGGTGGTGCCATTCAACGAATCCATAATAATTCCAGTATAACAGATTTATTTGAAATAAACGGCTTTTAATACAGTTCTGCCTTGGTTTAATTAAGGTGATTTTGATATAATTGCGGTGATATATGGTTTATTGTGTAATTTTGTTTCTGACATCTGTTTGATTGTGTAAACTAAAGTCAACAACCTACCTTGTAGAATCTCAATTTAATGATTGTTGACCGCGTTACTGTTTTCGGCAACTACTTTAATATGGATTAATATGCTTTTGTTGCGAACAGCTGTTTTAGTTTTTGATCTAGAGCATTGCCGTAATTTTTATCAGTTGCCCATCTGCCAGTCAAATCGTATATATTATGTGCTACACCGCGTTTGACTAATGAGAATCGTGGGTCTACACACTTGTTATTGAGTGGTGCTTTTGATCCATATGCTTTTAAATGTTGGACATGAGCGCGGATGCCATCTTTTATTGTTTTGAAATATGCACCACGTTCAGATGTGCTAGTAGTGCCAAGGCCACAGAAATTATTTTGTTGTTGGACGACAGTACCACCAAAGTTCAAGAAATTCGTTTCATGGCACATTTGAACGAATGCAACATCATGATTGATGCCTTCATATGAAGATTCCCAAATGTAAGTTTTTACAATATACGATATTTTTTGGTTAGATAATGATTTATTGCGCTCGCGAAGAAATTTATACATCATTTTCTCAGTAGCATTTCCATGACCCATAATATTTGTCGAATATGACAATTGTTGGGAACGCTTTAATGTCATGCACCCACTTAATGAGAATACTGCGCAGACAATAAAAACACACGACACTCTGAATAATGATTTTCTTATCATAAGGCTACTACATTGACAACGCTAGTGCAAAATTATTCGTTGTCAAACCATACTGATAGGTCTTGTAGCACAGTGCCTGTTCCATTTGCAACTGCGCTCAATGGATCATTTGCTACCACTACAGGCAGTCCTGTTTCGCCAGCGATCAATACATCCAAGTTACGTATTAACGCCCCGCCACCGGCCAATACTATACCACGATCTACTAGGTCAGATGATAGTTCTGGTGGACATTGCTCCAATGCTCCTTTGATTACATTTATTATTGATGTGAAGGAGTCTTTCAAAGAGTTACGAACTTCTTTTGATGATACTGTTATTGTACGTGGCAGCCCAACGACAGCATCACGGCCCTTGATTGATAATGAAAGTTCTTCTTCCAATGGTGCAGCAGATCCGATTTTCATCTTCAATTCTTCAGCTGTACGTTCTCCTATGACAAGGTTGTATTCGCGTTTAATATAATTGATTATGCTGCGGTCCATTTCATCACCGCCAACACGTATGCTCCGTGAAAACACTACACCATTTAATGATAATATTGCAACTTCTGTAGTGCCACCACCGATATCAACGATCATGTTGGCAGATGGCTCATCTACGGGCAGTCCAACTCCAATAGCAGCTGCCATTGGTTCTTGTATAAGTAATACATCGCGTGCGCCGGCATGAATTGCGGCCTCCTTGACAGCACGTTTTTCTACTTCTGTTATTCCAGATGGCACTGCGATTATTACCCTAGGAGGGACCAAATGCATAGATTTTGATACTTTGCCAATAAAATAACGTAACATCGCCTCGGTTACTTCAAAATCAGCAATTACACCATCTTTCATCGGCCTTAAGGCTACTATGCTACCAGGAGTACGTCCTAGCATTTTTTTGGCTTCTTCTCCGACAGCGCGTATTCTGCGTGATGTACTATATACAGCGACTACACTAGGTTCACGAAGAACAATGCCCTTATCTCTTACAAAAACCAGTGTATTAGCTGTTCCAAGGTCGATCCCGATGTCATGCGACCAAAATCCAAACAAATTACCAAGTCCAGATACTACAAAATTTTTAATATTAAGTGCCATCTACAGATGTTTTGCCGGAATTCAAAAAAACTAATTCTTTTCTGCAAGCAAAATTACCAGAATTCCAATCAATTTGATGATAAGTTATTTTTTGTTAATATCGCTGTTGAAGTATAAAAACCCATGAAAATATTGTATATGTAGACAAATAGAACTATTCTTAAATCCATATTATAGGTTTTTTTATAAGAAATAACTAGAGCTAATATCAGTTTTGTTAATTGATAGTTTCTGAAAGGTGAAAAGAAATTTATTAGGATCTTTTGTTGAAAAAAATATAGCAGATGTTCAACTTTGCGAATATTTTTCTTCAAACTTCATAATCAACGAACTGTCAAGGCAGATATAATGTAAAGGAATGCATACATATCTCGTTAACATTAACAATGTCAGTCAACGGACGATCGAGTTTTGCCTGTTTAGAATGGTGCTCGAGGCGGGACTCGAACCCGCACGTCATTACTGACAAAGGATTTTAAGTCCTCAGCGTCTACCATTCCGCCACTCGAGCACTTTCCAAACGTATGTTATTGTAATCGTGAAAATCAATACTTTTTCGCATGAATAGACGTTTTATTTTATTTAAAAATTTTTCTGTCAAAAATGCAGATAAAAATGTTATTGAAAAATGATGGCATTTTGATTGGTATAATTTTTGCTAATCTTTTGAAAATGACAAAAAAAAATAACACAGATAAAGCTGCTGAAAGTAGCCAAGAGAAAATTTTTAATATAAAGGATCAGACGAAAGAGGGGTTACATTTGGATTCTCAGGAAATAGCGACGGATGTTGTTGGTTCTTTGCAGAAAAAAGTTGCAGAATTAGAGTCTGCATTGTCAAATAAACAGCAAGAGTTGAATGCTAATAAAGATGCTATGTTGCATGCTTTGGCAGATCTTGAAAATTACCGCAAACGATTCATTAAAGAACGTTCTGAAATAAGAGGTAATGTTGTAGCAGAGATGATAGAAGTGTTGTTGCCAGTGATTGATAATTTTGAATTTGGACTGTCATCTGCTGAAAAACATAATGATAGTTCAATTGCAACTGGGTTTAAAATGATATTTTCTCAGTTGAAGAACATATTAGCATCATATAATGTAGAAGAGATCAATCCGTTGCATCAAATGTTTGATATGCGTTATCATGATTGTGTGCGACAAGTTGAAGATGATTCAAATGCTGAAGGTGTCGTTGTTGCTGTTGATAGAAAGGGTTATAAGATTAACGACAAATTATTGAGACCAGCGATTGTAGCTGTTGCATGTAACAAGAATGAACAATTAAGGGCGGATGCAAAATGAGCCAGTCTGATTATTATGATGTATTAGGGGTTTCAAAGGATGCTTCAGATGATGAAATAAAAAAAGCATATCGCAAGATGGCGATGAAGTATCACCCTGATAAAAATCAAGGTGATAAACAAGCAGAAGAAAAATTTAAAGAAGTGTCTGAAGCATATGAAGTATTAAAAGATGCTGATAAACGTTCTGCATATGATCGTTATGGCCATCAGGCATTTCAACAAGGCGGCATGGGGAATTCATCAGGTGGGTTTCATGATCCGTTTGATGTCTTTCGTGATGTTTTTGGTGGTGGATTTGGAGATTTGTTTGGATTTAGTCATTCTCGTCACTCTGGAAAACAGGCAGGAAATGACCTTAGATATAATTTACAAATTTCTCTTCAAGAAGCATTTTCTGGTGTTGAAAAAACAGTGCGTTATGCACACTATGTCACATGTAAAGAATGCAATGGTTCTGGAGCTGCCGCTGGGTCAAAACCAGTAACATGTAAGACCTGTGGAGGAACCGGTGTTTTTTCCATGCGACAAGGGTTCTTTAGCATGCAACAAACATGTCCAGACTGTCATGGTACAGGTGTAAAAATTGGTACTCCATGTAAACATTGTAGTGGCGCTGGTCGTGTTCGTGAACAATGTACACAGAAGATAAAAATTCCTGCTGGGATATTTGATGGTGCGAATATGCGCATGCGAGGGTCTGGTGATGCCGGTACGCATGGCGGCCCTAGTGGAGATTTGTATGTAGGAATTTATGTGTCCGATGATAAAAATTTTGAACGTCGGGATGATGATTTATATTGTTCGCAAAAGATTCCATTTGTAATGGCGGCGTTGGGTGGTGAAGTGGATGTTGCTACTATTGATGGACATGCAACATTAAAAATTCCAGCGGGAACACAGTCAGATACAGTATTCCGTATGAAGGGCCATGGCATGCCAGTGCTGAATGAAGGATCTCGTCGTGGTAATCAATATGTTAAAGTGATAATTGATGTTCCGACGAAATTATCGAAGGACCAAAAAGAAAAATTGAGAGAGTTCGATCGACTGTCATCGAAGCATAGCGATGGATTTTTTCAAAAATTGAAAGAAAAGTTTGAATAATCATGAGGGCGGATGATTTTTTTGAAATCAATGATTCATGGGAATTTTACGATATTTTTGACATATCAAATAGTCCAGTAGAATGGTTGAAGAGTATTTCAGAAGCAATATTACAGAAGATTGATGGATGTTCGTTGCGAGATGATATTCCATCTGGATGTTATATTGGAGATAATGTGTTTATTCATCCGACAGTAAAGTTGCCGCCTGTTTGTGTGATCGAAGGCCCTGTATACATCGGGGAAAATACAACGATACGTCCATTTGCGTATATTCGAGACAATGTTATTATTGGTGATAATTGCCTGATAGGAAATTCGTGTGAAATAAAAAATTCTATTATTTTGAACAATGCACAGATTCCTCATTTCAATTATGTTGGAGATTCTGTATTGGGGAATTTTTCGCATTTGGGCGCTGGTGTTATTTTAGCAAATTTGAGATTGGACAAAAGTCCGATCGTTGCGCGTTTTGCTGGTGAGCGTATTGAGACGAAATTACGAAAACTTGGTGCGATAGTTGGGGACCATTCTGAAGTCGCATGTAACGTAGTATTGAATCCAGGCACAATTCTTGGAAAAAATTCTGTAGTTTTTGGAAAATAGTAAAAGTATAACTTTATAGAAATTTAAGGATTGGACAAAAGTCCGATCGTTGCGCGTTTTGCTGGTGAACGTATTGAGACGAAATTACGAAAACTTTGTACGGCAGAGGAGCAATTCTGGAGTCGCACGTAATATAGTATGTGAATTTGGCACGGAAGAAATTTTTTCGTTGGAAATATCTAATTTTTTTTGATTGAATCAAGAGGGTAGGCTGATAGGATCTTTTCTGCCGTCGTTGCCGTCGTTGCCGTCGTTGCCGTCGTTGCCGTCGTTGCCGTCGTTGCCGTCGTT
>CAZOAG010000004.1:0-38337 GCA_964577805.1 uncultured Opitutales bacterium | reverse complement strand
GAATGATCTTATTGTTTTAATTGTCTTTACTTGAGTCATTGAGACGTATTTTTTACGAATTAGTTTCTGAGTTTTTGAGTGCTATGGTTGACAGATGTTGGGCAGGTTTTGGGAGATAAAAATATGTAGGTGTCTGTCTTTGGATGATATCTTGGAATGACACTGGTAGTATTTTTTATAAATACAGAAATTACGCCCTCATAATTTGAATTAAAGAAAGCAATGTTTCAGAAATTCTTAATTATGTGGTTTTATTCTGCTAGATTAGCGATTTTATTATCGTAATCTGCCTTTTGTAATGCATCGATCAATTCTTGTAAATCACCTTCCATGATCTGTGGCAGGCTATATAATGTCAGCCCGATTCGATGGTCTGTTAACCTATTTTGTGGAAAATTATATGTTCTAATGCGTTCAGATCGATCTCCGCTGCCGATTTGATCTTTACGGTTCTTGGCATATTTGGCACATTCCTCATCTTCTTTTTGTTGTAGCAAACGTGAGCGCAGAACCTTTAGTGCTTTGATTTTATTTTTTTGCTGAGAACGTTCATCTGCGCAGTACACGAACATTCCTGTTGGCTTGTGTAATACTTGAACAGCGGAGTCCGTTGTGTTTACTCCTTGTCCGCCTGGACCACTCGCACGGCATACTGAAATTTCTAGATCTTCTGGTGCGATTACTATGTCTACTTCTTCTGCTTCTGGAAGTACTGCTACTGTTGCTGCTGATGTATGGATCCGGCCATTTGCTTCAGTAACTGGTATCCTCTGTACGCGATGCACTCCGCTCTCAAATTTTAAATATTTATATACTTCATCACCGGATATTAAAAATATAATTTCTTTTAATCCTCCGGTGTCAGATGGACTTGTTGACATTATTTCTATGCGCCACCCTTTAGATTCAGCATATCGTGTATACATTCGATATAGGTCAGCTGCGAATAATGAAGCTTCTTCTCCGCCAGTGCCAGCACGTATTTCGAATACAGTATTTCTTGAGTCGCTACTGTCAGGAGGGATCATTAGTAACAACATATCATGTGTAAGCTGTGATATTTTAGCATCATTTTCTATAATTTCTTCTTGAGCGAGCTCCTTTAGTGTATCTTCAGAAGAACTGTCGTATAAAATATTTTGAGCGGCTATTTTATCATTTGATAATTTTTGTAATAGCTGTTCTTTTTCTATTAATGTTTGTAATTTTTGATGTTCCTTTGATATGATTGCAGCATTCCTGCGGTCATTGTAGAAGTCAGGTGACTTCATTTGTTCTTCGATGGTTTGCATGCGTGCTTTAAATCTTGCAATGTCCGGGATCTTGCTCATTATTGTTACGTTACAAGTAATAGGTTTTTATTGCGAAACAAGTATTTTAAGATGGTACATAAGGAAAATTTTTCAATTGGTCGTCAAAATATCATTGCATGTATATGGGACTTTGATCGTACATTATCTCCGCACTATATGCAAGAACCATTGTTTCGTGATTATGGGTTAGATTTAGAAAAATTTTGGGAAGAAGTTAATGCCTTGCCTGAATATTATCTGAAACAGGGCATAAAAGTGTCTGAGGACAGCATTGGACAGAATCATTTGATTACATATGTCAAGAGCGGATTGTTGCCTGGGTTATCTAATCAAAAGTTACGGGAAATAGGGAAGCAAGTACGGTTTTTTAATGGATTGCCAGAGTTCTTTCCTGCATTAAAACAATTTGTTGCTGATAAATATGGTCAGCATAATATTTCTCTTGAGCATTATATTGTTAGTAATGGAATAGCAGAGATTATACGTGGGTCCGCTATAGCGCCTTATGTAGATGGAATATTTGCATGTGAATTTATAGAGCGTCCATTTAGTCCTGGTTTTTTGGAGGATAATGACGCTGGCAGTGTAGCATCATCTGAAATATCTCAAATTGGTACGATCGTGGATAATACGCATAAAACACGGTGTATTTTTGAAATCAATAAGGGGTGCAATAAAGATTCTCATATAAAGATTAACTCTACTGTAGAACAAGCTAATCGACGTATTCCGATCAGAAATATGATATATATTGCGGATGGTCCGAGTGATATTCCGGCATTTACAGTAGTTCGTCAAGATGGTGGGTTAGGGTTCGCTGTATATAATGAATTGTCAGATGCAGAATTTGAACAAAATGATCGCATGCGTGTTGATGATAGAATCGATGCTTACGGCCCAGCGGATTATACAGAAAATAGTGCAACTGTACGTTGGTTAAAGATGCATATAAAAAATATTTGTGAACGCATTGTTGTTGAGACTGATTTAGCAATGCAAAAAGCAATAGGAAATCCTCCATCACACTTGCACGATCATAATACAACAGACTAAAACTTGTTTCTTTAAACTAAATTACACGCTTTTTGGTAGCATCAAAGCGATGCAAATTATTTTCTGCATGACATAAACGAATTGCGCTTCATTTTTAGGTATCAATTAATTTTTGTTTTGTCGATAGTGTGTTTATTGTAACGCGCAATCGCACACTTTGCATCGTTCGATACAAGCGTCTGCCAGGACGTCCAATGTATCGACTATAGGAATGTTACGATAGGATTTTTGCGAGATTGCTAATGGAATTTCAGTACATCCGAGAACAATTACTTCTGCTTCATGTGATATTAATTCATCAGCAGCACCGAAAAAATATTTTTTAGCGCCATTTTCTGATCGGAAAGATTGACTGCTTTTTACAGCAGCTATGCCATTATCGACTGTTTGCTGCAAGTCATCACCAGGATATAAAATTTCGCAATTTAGAGTTAACTCTTTTGCGTATTTTTGATGCATTTTAGATGTTTTTGTTCCTGAACTACCAAGTATTCCTATATTCTTCGCTTTTGGATGTGTGCGTGCTATCACTAACAATGTTTCTTTTATTAAATTTATGAATGGTAGACCAGATTCGGTTTCTATTTCTTCAATTGCGCAATGTGCTGTATTGCACGGAATGCACCCGATTGTAGCACCACATGTTTTTAATTGTTTTGCAATCTCTATAAATCTAGGGACAAATGATAAGGTGCTTCGTCGCGATGCAAATGCAATTCTGTTTGGTGCTTGCGATGCTTGGAATAATATAATTTCTGGTTGTTGCGGGTCATCGTAGCAACCTAGTGAGAGGAGTTTGTGTTCAATTCGCACCATTAGTTCATTTGCTGCGGCTACACCGCATCCGCCAATGATGCCAATTGTTTCTTTTGTATAATTTGGCATAATTATTGTTCGTTAGGGATTTCATGTTTATTTTCTATGACGCTATCAACAAGCCCATATGCTTTGGCCTCCTCTGCTGTCATAAAATAATCACGGTCGGAGTCTTTTTCTATTTGTTCTACGCTCTTTCCGCTATGTTTTGATAAAATTTCATTTATAACCTTACGCCATCTAATGATTTCTTTTGCGGCGATGGAAATGTCGGATGCTTGTCCTGTTGCGCCACCTGTTGGTTGATGTATCATAATGCGGCTATTCGGCAATGCATATCGTTTGCCCTTTGTTCCAGCAGCCAATAAAATTGTTCCCATGCTTGCCGCTTGCCCGATACAATATGTTACAACATCACACCGCATAAATCTTATTGTATCGTATATTGCCATTCCTGCAGTAACACTACCGCCAGGAGTGTTTATATAAATGTGAATGTCCTTTTTTGGGTCTTCCATTTGAAGAAATAGAAGCTGTGCGACTATTGCATTGGCGACAAAATCATCTATTTGCGTGCCGATAAAAATGATACGATCTTTCAATAATCTACTATAAATATCCCACGATCGTTCATTACGACCATCTCGTTCATAAATATACGGCAAAGGCAGATAACTTCCCATTCTGGCATTTTTAAATAATATGATTATAAAATCAAGACAAGATATATTATGTGAACAGAATGTGGTTGTTTATGTTGTTACTCTGGGAGATTTGTTGAGGCTATATCATATGCGCCATCGCATACCCAATTCCAAGCGTCTTGCTCGTACTGCTCGTGAAAATATTTTACGTTTCCTCCGAATGCCCGTCCGAATGGCCGTTCTAGTAACAGTGCTAATTTATTTTGTTGTGCATGGACAAGGAATGCCATTCGCTCGATGTATGCAGAATATCTGAAGACAAAAACGATGTCGTCTAGCGTTGCGATTCCTGCCCATCCTTCGAAATTTATTAATTCAATAAGTATGCGTATTTTTTTGTATTTTTTTATGATTTTTGCTAAAAATGGCACGATATCTGCATAATCGTCATGTGTAAGTTTGCCAGACAGTGTCATGGCAACAACATTCCCAGATGATAACTTTTTAATTTCATGCATGCTTTAGGTCGGAAGACAGCAAGTATAAAGAGATTTCCAAAAAGAAAAGAAATTAGTTTGCATAGGAGATCATTGTTTGTTTTTTTATGATGTGGATTGTTGGTGAGTGGAACGGTTTTTTGTTTGTGTCTGTTTGTAGAGTATTACGCGTTTATCGTGTGTTTTTAAAGTTTTTTTGTAAAAATTAGCAAGATTGTGTAAGATAAAAGAGTATTAAAAAGCAAGTAACAATGTTGTTAAATCTGACTGTTGATGATGTGTTGGTGTGCGCACAACGCAGCATGTTCGTTATTTGGTTGTTGACTATCGTTGCAAATGTTTGCGATGTTTTTTGATTGATAGTTGTTTTTATACAATATCACATGGTGCTTAACGTTCGAAGATTAAGTAATGTTTTACGAATCGTTCTGTCCCATATCGATCTGTTTCTGTTTTAAGTAAGTTCGTTAGTGTTTACGTATATGTTCTCTAGTTGCTCTTTAATGTATATGTCTGATATGTCATTGCTGTCTTCTTCTAGCTCTGATGTTTCAAGTACGCTTTGTAAGATGCGCGAGTTGTCAATGTCTTCTAGTTCATCAATGTTTATATCTGATATATTATTGCAATCTTCTTGTTTCGTTTCTTGTGTTTTTGGATCATTTTGCGGTTGGTGTTTGTTTGCGCGTCGTAGTGATATTTCACCTTTTTTCATCTTGCGCTTAATGAATGACAAAAAACTGTGTAGTTTGTCAGCTTGTAGATTTAATGGTAATTCAGATATATAATTAAGAATATTTCTGATTGTATCATAGTATTCTTGGCAGTGATTTCCTCTGTGTGGTGTAGCATGTTGTATGCGATTAATGGCGTTGCGAAATTTTTGTTGTGTGTTCTCTTTTGTAGCAGACTGTATGCTGCCTCTTTCGACAGGAAGTACAACTGTATTTTCTCTGCTGTTTTTTGTTAATCCTAATCTCTGCAATAGTTTTTTGATCTTGTTATCTTTCCACATGTGCTGAGGAATGATATGATGTGTTTGGGAAAGTGTTTGTTTTTTCGTTTTTGAGCCGCAATGTTTGCGCCTGGCAAAATTTCCCGTTTATTTAGATCTGTTTGATGCAGTTTGGTTTTCTTGTTTTGACGCAAATTTGGTTTCGTTGTGGATACGATCTTTTGCTTTTGTGTATATATCCCTACCTGCATGCCTATGATAATGCTGACGTGGTTTTGTTTTGCAATTGTCATGTTTGCCATCAAATGGAGAGTTTTTTGATTTTAGCAAGGTAATTTTTGTAAAAATATGAAAATTTTGCGCAAAATAAGCGTAGGCGTGTAGTCGGTGAGCGGCTTTGTCGTTGTTGTTTCGATCAAAAAAGATGTGCGTCTGTAAAATAAGTGTTGACGTTTATTGATGGTGCTGCATTTTGCGGAAATGTTATGCAAGTGGCGGCTTTTATTGGCGGCTGATTGCTGATAGTGGGTGCCCTTGTAGCTCAGTTGGCAGAGCGCATCCTTGGTAAGGATGAGGTCGGCAGTTCAAGTCTGCTCGGGGGCTCCATGTTGTTTCACATAGAGTTTGGTTTTTTACAAAAAAAGGAAAAAAGAAAATGGCAAAAGAAACGTTCGAGCGGACAAAACCGCACGTAAATGTTGGTACCATTGGGCACGTTGACCATGGTAAATCTACTTTGACAACAGCATTGTTGAAGGTGCAGTCAGACAAAGGATTGGCTGAGTTTAAGTCATACGCAGATGTTACTAAGGGTGGAACTGTTCGTGATTCGAGTAAGACAGTAACTATTGCAGTATCTCACGTTGAGTACGAAACGGAAAAACGTCATTATGCGCACGTAGACTGCCCAGGGCATGCTGACTTCGTCAAGAATATGATTACTGGTGCTGCTCAGATGGATGGAGCGATATTGGTGGTTAGTGCATATGATGGACCTATGCCACAGACGCGTGAGCATATATTGTTGGCTCGTCAGGTCGGTGTTCCTAATTTGGTAGTGTTTTTGAATAAGGTGGATTTGTTGGATGATCCTGAATTGCTCGATCTTGTTGAGATGGAAGTTAGGGAATTGTTGAATAAATACGAATATCCTGGGGATTCTATTACTGTTGTTAGAGGATCTGCATTGGCCGCTCTCGAAGGAAAGCCAGAAGGAGTAAAGGCGATCGGTGAATTGTTGGATGCTATTGATAGTGATATTCCAGAGCCAGCACGTGATATTGATAAGTCTTTCTTGATGTCTGTTGAGGACGTGTTCTCTATTACTGGTCGTGGTACTGTAGCTACAGGACGTATTGAGCGTGGTACAATCAAGGTTGGTGAAGAAGTTGAGATCGTTGGATTGCGTGATACAGCTAAGACAACAGTTACTGGTGTAGAAATGTTCCGTAAATTGTTGGATAAGGGACAGGCTGGTGACAATGTTGGATTGTTGTTGCGTGGTGTTGATAAGGATGGTATTGAGCGCGGTCAAGTGTTGGCAAAGCCTGGGTCTATTCATCCGCACACAAAAGCAAAGGCTGAAATTTATGTGTTGACAAAAGATGAAGGAGGACGTCATACTCCATTCTTTAATGGTTACCGTCCTCAGTTTTATTTTGGAACAGCTGATGTCACCGGTAATGTATTGTTGCCAGAAGGCACTGAAATGGTAATGCCTGGCGATAATTTGAGCATCGAGTTGAATCTGCAAAAACAGATTGCTATGGAAAAGGGACAGAGGTTCGCTATCCGTGAGGGTGGTCGCACAATAGGTGCTGGTCGTGTAACTGAAGTCATAGGCTAAGAGCGTTTATAGTTTTTGTAAAACTTATTAAACTCTAAAGAAAAATGTTGCGCACGATATAAATCTCGTTTTTTAAAGGAAAAATGCGTGATTGAAAGTTGTGCGCATGATAAAGTTTGTTTTGTAGGAGAATAGTTCAATTGGTAGAGCAACGGTCTCCAAAACCGTAAGTTGGGGGTTCGAGTCCCTCTTCTCCTGCCATTCAATTTTTGAAAAATTTTGTTCTGTCATGAGGCTATTTAAAAAAGTAAAAACTTTTTGTGGCGAAATTGTTAGCGAGTTGCGGAAGACTGCTTGGCCGACAAGACGATCATTGGTAAAGTCGACCGTTGTTGTTGTTCTTGGGATGTTTTTGTTGGGATTTTACGTCAGTGTTGTTGATTTTTCTTTGTTGAATATTGTAGATTTTATTACTAGATGCGTCGGAAGATAATGATATGAGCGAGGAGCACGAGTTGAATATAAATAGTGATGCTGATGTGGCTGCTTTGTCTGCGTCTAGTTGGTTTGTATTGCAGACGTTGTCGAATCAAGAATTGAAGGTGCAATCCGCGATAAACAATTTAGTCAAAGATGGCAAATTGGGCGATGTTATTGAGCAGGTGTTGGTTCCGACAGAAAAAGTGACAGAAGTGAAGAATGGGAAAAAATACACTCGTGTCCGAAAATTTTATCCTGGGTATGTTTTTGTAAAAATGCGAAGTTCAGATGACGATGAACTTGTGAGGTCGTTTTTGGTTATTCGCAGTATTAATGGTGTGGTTCGCTTTGTTGGTGATAGGGAGCCTGTTGAGCTTAAACAGAGCGAAATTGATGATATTTTAATGAAGGTTAATGCCTCAAGTGGCAAGGTGGTTCCGAAAGTTGCATATGAAATAGGTGATGTCGTAAAAATCAACGATGGTCCATTTTTAAACTTGACAGGTGCGATAGAAGCGATTGATACGGAACAAGGTCGTTTACGTGTTAACGTTTCGATGTTTGGTCGTTCAACGCCAGTTGATCTGGAATTTTGGCAGGTTAAACGGTGTGCTGAGGGCGATGATTAGAAGAATTTAGGAGATAAACGATGGCAAAGAAGGTCGTCAAAGTAATAAAATTGCAGCTGCCAGCTGGTGCAGCTAATCCGGCCCCTCCTGTAGGTCCTGCTTTAGGTGCTGCTGGTGTTAATATCATGGGATTTTGTAAGGAATTTAATGCTAAGACAAAAGACCAGAACGGCATGATATTGCCTGTTGTAATATCAGTATATGCTGATAAATCTTTTAGTTTTATATTAAAATCTCCTCCTGCTTCCGTTTTGTTGAAAAAGGCTGCCGGAATTGATAAAGCATCTGGTGTGCCTAACAAAGACAAGGTTGGTAAGGTTTCGAAGGCGCAGGTTCTTGAGATTGCTAAGACCAAGATGGAGGATTTAAATGCTAATACTCTTGAAGCGGCTTCATTGATCATTGCTGGTACTGCAAGAAGTATGGGTATAGAAATAGAAAAATAATTTGATTTTATAGTTTTTGTAATATGAAAAAGTCAAGCAAGCGACATATTAAGGCGCAGGAGGTTGCAGATTTGAAGGCAGAATATTCGTTGTCTGAAGCCGTTGAACTGCTCGGTAAAATGCCAAAAGTAAAATTTGATGAGACGGTTGTGTTGTCTGCTCATTTGGGCGTAGATCCAAAACAGAGCGATCAAATGGTACGTGGTACTGTTTCATTGCCGCATGGCAGTGGTCGATCAGTCCGCGTTTTGGCATTCACTAATGATGTTGCTGGTGCATTGGCTGCTGGAGCTGATGAGGCAGGATTGACCGATGTTCTGCAAAAAATCAATAATGGTTGGTTAGATTTTGATGTTGCAATTGCTACAACTGAGGCAATGAAAGAAGTGCGTTCTGTTGCGCGTGTTCTTGGTCCTCGTGGATTGATGCCTAATCCTAAGACGGGTACGGTTTCAGACGATCTTGTTTCCGCGATACAAGCGGTTAAAGCTGGCCGTGTTGAGTTTAAGATGGATAAAACAGCGAATGTGGCTGTCGTTGTTGGTAAACGTTCTTTTGAGATCGAAAAATTGATAGAGAATTGTGAAGTTGCGATTGATGTTCTTGGAAGGGCAAGGCCTGCAGAGTTTCGCGGAAAATTTATGTTGTCGATGACGCTGTCTGGCACAATGACGCCTGGTATTAAGCTCTCGTCGAAAATATTTGGAAAGTTTTAATTACGGAGTGGTGGTGTTTTATGAGAAATGAGAAAAATCTTTTAACAAAGGAAATCGAGAAACATCTCAATAAGTCCGATTATGCTTTTTTTACTGATTTTCGTGGTGTGACAGTTTCTGATGTTGCATCTGTTCGTAAAAATTTGCGTGCTGAGAACAGCGAGTTCCATGTTGTCAAAAAAACACTGTTGAAAAAAGCAGCTCAAGAAATGAGCTTGCCTATAGCTGATGTTGATTTCGATGGTCAGATCGCGATGGTTGTTGGTGGTAATAACCCAGCTGGTGTTGCAAAAGTATTGAAAGATTTTTTTGATAGCACTAAATCAGAAAAACTCGCAATGCGCGGTGGAATGTTGGGTGGCAAAATGTTATCAATTGATGATATTGTTGCATTGTCTAAGTTGCCATCTATGGATGTTCTGCGTGCTCAGTTGTTGGCGTTGTTGTCGACTCCTGCTACGAAGTTGGTACGTACATTTAATGCTGTACCGCAAGGAATGTTAAATGTTTTGCAAGCAAAGGCGAAAGCATAAAATTTTTTAATAAAAAATGGAATTGTGCTAGGAAGTTTTTTCTTAAATGACATTGCAGTGTGTTTTGATGTTGCTAGTGCGGTTCCGGAAAGAAAAATATGGCAAATATAACAAAAGAACAAGTTATTGAATGGTTGAGCGAGCAGTCTGTTTTGGAGATTGCCGGGTTGGTTAAAGACCTAGAAGAAAAGTGGGGGGTTAGTGCTGCTGCTCCTGTTGCTGCAGTTGCTGCTGCTCCTGTTGCTGCTGCTGGTGGTGCAAGTGAAGAAAAGACAGAGTTTGATGTTGTCTTAAAATCCGCTGGTGACAAAAAGATTGAAGTCATTAAGGTTGTTCGTGAAATGACTGGTCTTGGTCTGAAGGACGCTAAAGATTTAGTAGAAGGAGCTCCTAAGACGATTAAAGAAGCAGTGTCAAAGGCTGATGCTGAAGACATGAAAAAGAAGCTCGAAGCAGCTGGTGCAGCTGTAGAGCTCAAATAAAAATTTAGTATGAAAACGGAAACATCTGGGTTGTTGTTTTTGAGCAGCCTGGGTGTTTTTGTTGAATCTTTGTCAGTTGCTAAAAATGATGTAGCTTGGTGACTGCGAAGTTATTAGTGTCATGTTTTTTCTCATGTCGAGGATTGGTTTTTGGTGTGAGTAAAAAAATGGCGAAAGATGCATTTTACATCAAAAAGTATCGTTATATTATATGACGGAAAAAAATCGCGTTAGTTTCGGCAGTTTGAAAGAGGTAATAACGCCACCTTATCTTATAGAGACACAAATAAATTCTTTTAATGATTTTTTGCAGGCGGATGTTGATCCATTGTCGCGACGCAATGTCGGGTTGGAGGCAGTATTTCGTAAGACATTCCCGATAGACAGTTATGATGGGACCGTGTCGTTGCAATATGTTTCATATAGGATAGGTCCAGTAAAGTATTCTGAAGATTTTTGTTTGAAAGAAGGGCGCACTTTCGGAGCTGCGTTATATTTGACGCTGAAAATAGTCAGCGAAAACGATGAGCGCGAAGAAGAAATTTACATTGGCGAAATGCCATTAATGGGCCAGCGTGGGTCGTTCATTATTAGTGGTGCTGAGCGTGTGGTTGTTAGCCAGTTGCACCGTTCCCCTGGTATTTGTTTTGAGATTACTACACATACAACAGGAAAGTCATTGTATGCTTTCCGAATCATGCCGGATCGTGGTACATGGATAGAGGTTCAGAGCGATCAAAATGATCTATTATACGTTTATTTGGATCGTCGCCGTCGTCGTCGTAGATTTCTTTTGACGACATTATTGCGCGCATTTGGATATAGTTCTGATCGGGAAATTTTATCGATTTTTTATAAGATCAATGATCTTCGTGTAGATAAATTATTAAAAGAAGATTCATTAGTAGATATTGTGTTGACTGATGATGTCATTGATGTTTCGCAAGGAATAGTGTTAGCACGTGCTTATGAGCCATTGGGCAAGGTTTTATTGAAGGGTCTTGCTGATGCTGGCATAAAAACTGTATCTGTTGTTGATGTTTCAAGTGATGGTGGATTGATCATTCGTAGTTTGAAAAAGGATGCAACGCATAATAAAGAAGAGGCGTTGTATGAAATTTATAAACATTTTCGCCCTGGTGAGCCATTAAACTTGCAAAATGCAGAAATGTTTTTTGTCCGAAATTTTAAAGATAGCAAGAGATATGACCTTAGTCAGATCGGGCGTTATAAGTTAAATCGTAAGTTGGGATTAAAGAAAAATTTAGATGATACTTTAGTCGGTGCTGATGATATTGTTGCTGCTACAAAGTATCTGTGTTTGTTGCGTGCTGGCCAAGGGTTTATCGACGATATTGATAGTTTGAGCAGCAGAAGAATACGCGGTGTTGGTGAATTGTTGATGGCACAGTGTCGCATCGGGTTATCCCGTATGGAACGTGTCATTCGTGAACGTATGTCATTGCTTGAACAAAGTGTTGATATTCTGTCTCCACAAAAATTGGTTAATGGAAAGCTGCTAATTGGCGTCATTCGTGACTTTTTTGCTCGTAGTCAATTGTCCCAGTTTATGGATCAAATTAATCCATTGTCTGAATTGACACATAAGCGTCGTTTGTCTGCTCTTGGGCCAAGTGGTTTGAATAGAGATCGTGCTGGTATGGAGGTCCGTGACGTTCACTTTTCGCATTATGGCAGAATATGTCCGATTGAAACGCCAGAAGGACCTAATATTGGATTGATTAATTCGTTGAGTACTTACTCTAGGGTCGATGGTTTTGGATTTATTGAAACACCATATCGTATTGTCAAAGATGGCCGTGCGTTAGATGAAGTTGTTTACATGTCGGCTGATGAAGAAGAAGGGAAGTTGATAGCGCAAGCAAATTCTCAACTTGATGAAAATGATAATTTAGTTGGCTTGGTTACTGTTCGTCGAGGAGATGAAGCGCTTGAGGTTGATCCTAAGGACGTTGATTACATGGATGTTTCACCGAAGCAGGTAATTTCGATTGCTGCAGGTTTGATTCCATTCTTGGAACATGATGATACAAGTCGTGCTTTGATGGGATCGAACATGCAACGTCAAGGTGTCCCATTGTTGACGACGGAAGCCCCATTGGTTGGTACAGGAATTGAGCGTAAATTGGCATGTGACTCTGGTCATGTTGTTTTAGCTAAATATGATGGTATTGTAGCGTCTGTTGAAGGGTCTCGTATAGTCATTACTAAAGATGGCAAGATGCCAGAGAATTTCGATGCTCATGCTTCTGGACAGACTGAAGATTTACAAGTTTATAACTTAAGAAAGTATTGGAAATCTAATGCTTCAACATGTTTTAATCAAAAACCGATTGTAGAGAAACATCAAAAAATCAAGAGAGGTGATGTTCTTGCAGATGGTGCTGCGACAGATCATGGTGAATTGGCATTGGGGAAGAATGTGCTTGTCGCGTTCATGCCATGGAATGGGTATAATTTCGAAGATGCTGTCATTTTGAATGAACGTATGATTCGTGATGATGTATTTACATCGATTCATATTGATGAATATGAGGTAACGGCGCGTGATACGAAATTAGGAGCAGAAGAAATTACACGTGATATTCCTAATGTTGGAGATGATGCATTAAAAAATCTTAGTAGAAATGGTATTATCAAAATAGGTGCTGAAGTAAAACCTGGTGATATTCTTGTCGGGAAAATTACTCCGCAAACAGAAACTGACCTCCCTCCAGAAGAAAAGTTATTGCGTGCTATTTTCGGGGAAAAGGCAGCAGATGTAAAAGATTCTTCATTGGTCGCTCCTGCAGGATGCTTTGGTACAGTGATGGATATAAAGATTTCCAGTCGTACTGATAATGAAAAAGAAGATGTGTCGGAAATAGAATGTCGTCGTCGTATCAAAAAGACGAACGAGGAGTTCCGTGTGCAAGCAGATTCTATTAGGGATAGTTTGACGGAAGCTTTTTCTAGCATACTTCTCGGTGAAAAAATTCCATTAGATATTATTGATAAAGAGACTGATGAAGTAATTTTGCCAGCGAATAGAAAGATAACAAAAACATTGTTGCGCAGATTGGCAGCATGTGGTAAAAATATTGAAATGGCAAATTCTCCTGTTCGGACGAAGATCATGGAGATAATGGATGTTTATCAGGTAAAATTTGATGATTTAGAGGCAGAACGATTGCGTAAGATAGAAGCGATTGAAGCAGGAAATATCGATGATACTGGTATTATCAAAAATGTAAAAGTATACATTGCCAATAAAAGGAAGATTCAAGTCGGCGATAAAATGGCTGGTCGACATGGAAATAAGGGTGTTGTATCTCGAATTGTTAAGCCAGAGGACATGCCGTTTTTAGCAGATGGTACACCAGTAGATATTGTATTAAATCCGTTAGGTGTTCCTAGCCGAATGAACGTCGGTCAGGTATTGGAGACACACCTTGGGTTGGTTTGTAAAAAGCTTGGTATAAAAGCTGCAACACCTGTTTTTGACGGTGTTCTGGAATCGAAGTTGTCTGAAATGTATCAACAAGCAGGTCTTCCAAATGGAGGAAAATTCGACCTATATGATGGTTGTACTGGTCGTAAGTTTGACCAAAAGGTAATGGTTGGATGTATTTACATGATGAAACTGAACCATTTGGTCGCTGATAAAGTACATGCACGTGCTGTTGGTCCTTACAGTTTGATTACACAACAACCGCTTGGTGGTCGTGCGCAATACGGTGGACAAAGATTTGGAGAAATGGAGGTATGGGCATTAGAGGCTTATGGTGCCGCATATACATTACAAGAATTGTTGACAGTAAAGTCTGATGATTCACAAGGGCGAACAAAAATATATGAATCAATTGTTAAAGGAGATACATCGTTGGAAGCTGGTGTTCCGCAATCATTTAATGTTTTGATAAAAGAAATGCAGGGTCTGTGTTTAGATATAAAATTGAACGATGATGCCATGTTAGATGCTAGCAATTCATAATCATGTAGGGAATAAATAAATGAGCGCTGAGGAAAACAATCATTTAAAAGATGTAAAATCGATATTAGGTTTTGAAGATACTGGCAATTACAATAGTGTGGAGATTTCCGTAGCATCGCCTGATATTATCAGATCATGGTCAAGTGGTGAAGTAAAGAGCCCGGAAACGATCAATTATAGAACATTCAAGCCTGAACCAGGAGGATTGTTCTGTCAAAAGATATTTGGCCCTGTACGTGATTATGAGTGTGCTTGTGGAAAATATAAACGAATCAAGCATAAGGGAGTAGTTTGTGAACGTTGTGGTGTTGAAGTTACTGTGTCACGTGTTCGTCGAGAGCGAATGGGGCATATAGAACTTGCTGTTCCTATATCTCATATTTGGTTTTTGAAAACATTGCCTAGTCGTATGGGGTTGATGTTGGATATGACAGCGAAGGATTTGGAAAAGGTCATATACTACGAGAGCTATATGATTGTCGATCCAGGAACTACACCGTTGTCAAAATGTCAATTGATCAGTGAAAAAGAATATCGTCAGTTGCAAGAAGAGTATGGTGAAGAAGCATTTGACGCTAATACTGGAGCAGCAGCAGTACGTGATGTTCTTGCACAGATTGATCTCAAGGAATTGGCAGATGAATTGCAAGAACAGTTGCGTGTTACTCATTCCAAACAAGCAAAGAAACTATTGACGAAACGATTAAAGTTAGTCTCAGCATTTGATGCAAATGATATGCGTCCTGAGTGGATGGTATTGGAAGTATTGCCAATTATACCACCTGATTTACGTCCGTTGGTTCCATTAGACGGTGGTCGATTTGCAACGAGTGATTTGAATGATTTGTACAGGCGTGTTATCAATCGTAACAATCGATTGAAGAGTCTATTGAGCTTAAAAACTCCTGATGTAATTATTCATAATGAAATGCGAATGTTGCAAGAGGCAGTCGATGCTTTGTTCGACAATGATCGTCATGGTCGTACAGTTGTTGGTGCTGGAAATCGTCCATTGAAATCATTGAGTGAAATGTTGAAGGGAAAACAAGGTCGTTTCCGTCAAAATCTTTTAGGAAAACGCGTAGACTATAGTGGTCGCTCTGTTATCGTTATTGGCCCTGAATTGAAATTATATCAATGTGGGCTTCCAAAACGTATGGCATGGGTGCTTTTTGAACCATTTATTATTCGTCGATTGAAAGAATTAGGGTTTGTTCATACAGTAAGAAGTGCTCGCAAGATGATAGAAAAGCAAGCACCAGAAGTATGGGATATTCTTGAAGAGGTGACGAGGGAACATCCGATTCTATTAAATCGTGCGCCGACATTGCATAGATTGTCAATACAAGCATTTGAGCCGGTATTGATAGAAGGTGATGCGATTCGTCTACATCCATTGGTCTGTGCAGGATTTAATGCTGACTTCGACGGTGACCAGATGGCTGTCCATGTGCCTTTATCATTAGAAGCAGTCATGGAGTCCAAGATGTTAATGTTGGCATCAAAGAATATATTTTCGCCATCTAGCGGAAAGCCGGTGTTGACGCCATCGCAGGACATTGTTTTGGGTGCATATTATTTAACGATTGATACGAATAGAGCTCCTGTTGATAAATCGAAATTACCATTGATTTCTAGCATAGAAGAAGCATTGCGTATAGAATCGGAAGATTTATTACATAAGCACGATCATGTGTTGTTTGTAAATCCTGACTATCAACAAAAAACACGTTATGGAAATCCTGATGTCAAGGTGATTGAGACGACATTGGGCCGTATTTTGTTTAATAGCATTTTCCCACGTGCGCTTGGCTTTGTAAATGGTCCAGTAGCAAAAGGGAAATTGGGAGATCTTGTATTAAGTACATATAAGGTATCTGGTCAAGAGGTCGCTGTACGGTGTTTAGATAAATTGAAAGAATTGGGCTTCAAGGAAGCTATGAAGGCTGGGTTGTCGATCGGAATTCAAGACATGATTATTCCTGACGACAAACAGAAGATGATTGATGCAGCGCGTAAAAAGATCGCTGATGTTGAAGCACAGTATAAACGTGGTATTATTACTACAGGTGAGCGTTATAATAAGATTGTGGATATTTGGACGAATGCGACAGATGATATTGCGAAGACTGCATTCGAAGCATTGTCGAAGAATGGTGGTATGAGTGGTGTGAACTCTGTATACCTCATGATGGATTCTGGTGCTCGTGGTAATCGTCAACAAGTACGTCAGTTGTGCGGAATGCGTGGTTTGATGGCAAAACCATCTGGTGAAATTATTGAGCGTCCTATTTTGTCATCATTCCGTGAAGGGTTGTCGGTACTGGAATATTTTATTTCCACGCACGGTGCAAGAAAAGGATTGATCGATACAGCATTGAAGACAGCAGATGCTGGTTACATGACAAGAAAGTTATGTGATGTTGCTATGGACTGTGTCATAGGTGATGTCGATGATGGTAACCGTGCAGGAATATGGAAATCAGCTATATTGGAAGGTGACGATGAAATCGTCAGTTTGTCTGATCGTATTGTTGGACGGTGTTCGAGCGATGATGTGCGAAATCCTTTAGAGCCTGATGAAATCATAGTAGCATCTGGGGAATTGATCACAGCGGATATAGCTAAACGGATTGAAGAGTGTGGCATTGAGCGCGTAAAGATCATGTCGCCATTGACCCATATGCATAAAAATACTATGCCAGCGAAAGCATACGGAATAAATCCTGCAACCAATAGTATGGTAGAGAAAGGGTCTGCTGTTGGTATTATTGCTGCACAGTCGATTGGTGAACCTGGAACACAGCTGACATTGCGTACTTTCCACGTTGGTGGTGTTGCTAACCAGGTATTAAAGAGTTCAGAATATCGTGCACGTCATTCTGGATTTATTAAATATCATGGATTGAGATTGGTAACTACAGCTGAAGGTGCGAATATTGTATTGAATAAGACAGGATCTGTCGAAATTATGGATAGTGAGGGTCGTGAGCTAGAGAGTTATCAAATTGTGCCAGGCGCGTTACTATCAGTTGATGATGGGGCTAAAGTAGAGAAGGGCGATCTCGTTGCTATGTGGGATCCTCATAATATGCCGATATTGTCTGAAAAGGCTGGTGTAGTAAACTTCAAGGATATGATTCCTGGGGTCACAGTAAAACGTGATGTTGATATTTCAACAGGGCGTATTACCATGGTTGTTACCGAGCATAAAGAAGATCTAAATCCGATGATAGAGGTGCTCGCTGGTGATAATGACCGTGGATTGCCGTCTGATAAAATTATTGCAACATATGCAATACCTACAGGTGCACAAGTGATCGTTGAAAATGGTAGCGAAATCCAAGCAGGTGCTCTATTGGCAAAGACGGCACGTTCAGCGTCAAAAACACAAGATATTACTGGTGGTTTGCCACGAATTGCAGAGTTGTTTGAGGCACGCTGTCCGAAAGAAGCATCTGAAATGGCGAAAATTGATGGCATTGTATCATTTGGTGGTACTTTGCGCAACAAACGTCGTCTGTATATTACCGATCCGGAAACTGGTGTAAAACAGGAACATTTGATAGCGCATGAGAAGCATATAATTGTGCATGAAGGTGATTTCATCAATCGTGGGCAAAGCTTGACAGATGGTTCCCCAGATCCACATGAAATATTGACGATTTTGGGACCTGCCAGTTTGCAAGAATATTTAATTTCTGAAATTCAGAAAGTATATCGTCTGCAAGGTGTTGTCATCAATGATAAGCATATAGAAATTATTGTTGCATGTATGTTGCGAAAAGTGCGTGTTACTGAGCCAGGTGATTCTGATTTCTTCTGGGGTGAACAAGTAGAACGTGATACATTCTTGGATGAAAATAAAAATATTATTGATGCTGGTGGTGAACCTGCTGTGTGTGAGCCAGTACTGATGGGTATTACAAAATCTTCCATTGAGACAGATAGTTTCATTGCCGCTGCTTCATTCCAAGAGACGACAAGAGTGTTGACGGAAGCTGCTACAACAGGCAAGAGAGACTACTTGAAAGGGTTCAAAGAAAATGTCATCATGGGACATTTGATACCTGCAGGAACAGGACTTCCAGAATATCGTTCATTGCGTCTGAAAACATTAGTTTCGGAATCGAGCAATGTTGGAAATGATTCTGGGGTGTCAGAAGAATAGAGTTATACATTTTTATAGTGTTCACAATGTGGCGATGTGCTAATAATTGTAGGTGCGTCGCCGCTTATCATAAATAAATCTTGCATGTATAAATATTTTAAATTTGAATTCTACATTGCAGAAAGGATACTACGCTTTATCATTTATTAGTCATTACCGGTGTTCTGTTGTCGCGAATGCCGAAGCGATTGTTGCGTTGGTTGTGCGTTGCTATTGGAAGGATTGCAATGGTTGTTCAACCGTCGCGAAAACGTATGGTATTATCAAATTTGAAACATGCGTTTCCGAATAAGAGTGATGATTGGTATAAGAATACGTGCCAAGAAAATTTTTCACGTTTGATCGAGCTTGGATTATTGAGCATCACATGTGGATATTTGCCAAAGAGTCGATTGCGCGAAGATTTTATTATTAGTGGCAGTAATCGATCAGTGATAAAACAGATCATTTCTGGAGGAAAAGGTGGTATTATTTTATTGCCACATGTAACATTGATGGAATCAATGACATTTTTGCAAGATCTACTGCCTGAAATGGATTTGCCGGATATTGGAGTGATTTACCGTCCATTTTCTAATAAGTCATTAGAAGAGTTTATCAGACAGGTGCGAGAAGAAGATGGCATGCGATTGTTGTCTAGAAAGCGTGGATTTTTTGATGCAATGCGTATTTTGCGTGCTGGTGGTATCGTAGCAATGTTATTTGATCAAAATGCTGGTGATGGTGGATATTTGATGAATTTTTTTGGAAGGATGGTGTCATCGACAGATTTGCCAGCATTATTGTATGAAAAATTTCATGTTCCTGTATATTTTGTATATCCACGACGCATAGGATTTTGGAAGGCGAGTATTTCTGTACAAAAGTTAAATTTTGATGCAAATGATCCGAAGACAATATTATTTGCTGCGAATAAACATTTAGAGGATATTTTAAAGTCATCTGACGATGCATGTGCCGATTGGTTATGGGCACATGATCGTTGGAAAATAGCGAATGGCGATATTCGTAAACGATCTCGTAAAGATAGAGATTGGATGCGCGAATCGTTGTCTTATAGTGGATTTAAAGAGCGACCAAAGAAATTGGGGATTACTGTGCGTATGCCGAATTGGTTGGGAGATGTCGTTATGGCTATTCCTGCATTGCGTATGCTACGATCCTCCCGTAATGATATAGAATTGACGTTGCTTTGTCCGGCTCAATTTGCGTCATTTCTAGCATCGCTTGAAATAGCAGATAATATACAAACATTACCACAAAAGAGGATTTTATATTTTTACGATGTTTGGAAGATGAGAAATTCTTTCCCGGATATTTATGTATCATTTGTTAATTCATTGCGTGGTAGCATAGAAGCTGTTCTTATTGGTGCGGGACGACGTATCGGAATTGATACTAAAAACAGAGTCTATAGAAAATTCTTTTTTAATCAATTATTTCGCCCAGAATCGACTGTAGATATAAGTTCTATACATCAAGCACGATTATGGGAAAAAATGCTGACGGAATATGGGTTTGGAGGAAAAGAAAATTTATCACCGTTTCATTTCTGTACGAGTTGCGAAATATCAGCACGTCCGAAATATTCTATTGGCATTATTTGTGGGTCTGCCAATGAGCCGCGTAAACGATGGCCATCAGAGTCATGGAAAATTTTGATAGAACGAATTTTTGAACAATATGGCGGTGCTCACGTAAATCTATATGGAAGTCCTTCTGATACTCCATTTGTTGATGAAGTTGGATTGTTTTTTAATCGTACAACTGTATCGAATTTGGCAGGTCAGACTAGTTTATTGGAGTTTGTGGCAAAGATGCAAAAAGATGATGTGATTGTCGCTATTGATACAGGTGGTATGCATGTTGCCAACATGTTTGGCCGGCCATTGGTGTGTATATATGGTATTACTAATCCATTGTCAACAGGCCCGATATTTGAAGCAGAAAAAGTTATTGTTATGCCAGAAAGTTGTCCTGCTAAGGGTGGTTTTGCGACAGAAGATGTTGAAGTAGATGCTGTATTTAAGGCTATTCAGATATTTCTTGAGCGTTGTAATAATTCAGACCGATAAAACTGTAAAAATTGTGTACGATAGCAATTTACTATACTGTGAGATTGGCACATTGATAGTGATGTTTGTTAGATTTCTATGTATAGTGTTTTCATTTAGATTTAATTTTATGTTTGCGATGCCATAATGGATGACATCGCGACAATCGGCGTATTGTAAAGTACGATGCTTTTAAAAAAGAATATTTCGAAAATACTAATATTGAAAATTGAGAGCATGATGGATTGAATCTGCAACATGCGAACGATCCAAATAGTGCTCTTTTTGTCGGAGATATGATTAGTTGATATGCACGAATTATAGCAATTATAATATGATTTGCTGTAATCATATATTAACAACTGTTAATAATATAAAACGTCATTAGCTACTATAATTATTAAAAATTTTTTTGTGTAATGTTTTAATTATTTCTTCCATAGATTGAATTTAATCTATTCAAGTAGCTAGGTGTAGTTGATTGATATAAGTTATCAAATTGTTGTTGTGTCATTCTCCACTGCCAGTTATTTGATGCTGTTCCTGGTGTGTTTAATCGTGCTTCTGACCCAAGATTCAAAATATCTTGCATGGTTAATATTAGCAACCGTGCAGGTGATGCGAATGATGATTTTATCATATCCCATGTAATATCATTGCCATCACTATGAAAATATTCTTTGATGTAATTTTTTTTATTGTCAGGTAATGAATTATACCATCCTTTTGTTGTATCATTGTCGTGAGTGCCTAAATATAAAACTGTATTCTTGATATGTTCGTGTGGTAAGTATTTATTCGTTGCGTCACTATCGAATGCGAATTGCAGTACTGTCATTCCAGGAAGTCCGGTTTTTGCAAACATGGCACTTGTTTGTTCGTCAACATAACCAAGATCTTCTGCAATAAATTTAATATTAGGAAAAAATGACTGCATTGCTTGGAAAAATTTTGTTCCGTTGACGTTTACCCATTTCCCAGATAGTGCACTATCAGAATCGCTTGGAATTTCCCAATAATTAAAAAATCCACGGACATGGTCTAATCTAACGACATCATATAGTTCTGTGCATCGTTGAAACCGTTGTCGCCACCATGCATATTCTGTTGATTCTAATTTTTCCCAGTCATATACAGGATTTCCCCATAGTTGACCAGTTTTTGAAAATGCATCAGGTGGTACTCCTGCAACAAAAGCAGGCAGTCCTTTTTCATTTATTTTAAAAATGTTTCTGTTTGCCCATGTGTCAGCGCTGTCCAATGCCGGGAATATTGGAACATCCCCGATTATATTAACATTGTGATTATTGGCATAAGTTTTGATATTTTGCCATTGTTTATTGCTTGCGTATTGTATGGATTTGTAAAAAGAAATAAGATATTGTATTTCCTGTGATTTGCTCGCTTCTGTTTTTGCACTGTCGTAATCAAAATATTGTGGTGGCCATTGAGTCCATGGCTTGCCATCCATTATATCTTTGATTGCCATGAATAATGCGTAATCATCCAGCCACCATTGCGATTGTTTACAAAATAAATCATATTCATCATTGTGAATATTTGTTTTTAGAAATTCATCATGTGCTTTGTGTAAAATCGGGAAAAATAACTGATACAGTTGTGCAAAATCTACGTTTGTGTTAGATAGTCCCGCCAGTGGCTGTATATCATTACTCGTCAATAAATTTTTATCTACCAGATCATTTAAATCGATAAAATATGGGTTTATAGCAAATGTAGATGTGCTTTGATATGGTGAATCGCCATAAGATGTAGGAGATAGCGGGCATATTTGCCAATATTGCATGCCTGAGGTTGATAATAGGTCAATAAAACGATAAGATGATTGATCAAAACATCCTATTCCTTGATTGCTCGGCAAAGAACAGATATGTAAAAATATGCCACATGCGCGCGCGATCACCCCGCTCCTAATACTCATAAGAACAAATTCTAATTAATTTTTATTTTTTTGCAATAAAAAGATTTGACATTGTCTTTTTTTTGTAAACACATGTGTGTATGCAAAACATTGGTGTGTTGGGGCAGGGCGCAAAAATATTGACTGATGGAATTGGGACTGGCAGTGCTATCGTTAATGTTACCAACGGTGGACAATTTTTTAATAATGTTGGTGGTAATGTAAACATGACTTCTCTGTCCAATAGGTTGGCAATTGGCATAGTTCCTAGCCTATTATGGAGTTTTGCAAAGAGTGTTGTTATAGGATTTTCAAGTGCGCATCCAATTATTGCGATGGCATCAGTGACCGGTTTGTGTTGTGCAATGACTGTGCAATGTGTGCGTGATGCTGTTTGCAAGGTTGTTTCTAGAGTTGCGCTTTGGGTAACGAAAAAGCAATTATTATTTGATTTCAAATTGTTGACATTATCAGGAATAGCCTTGTTATTTGTTAAGTGTTTGCATCGTGCACCATGTGCTATGATTGGTGCTGCTTCTACTGTTTTTGGTGTTAGAAGTGATTTGTGCAAAATATTATCATCAGAATATGTAATTGGGAGTGCTTTATCAGGTGTGTTCGGAAGGTTATTTCAGTATGCAACTGGTGGGCTTAACTACTGTTTATGGCTTTTTGGCAGCAGATGTGTTTTTGATATTATCAAAATTGGTTTCATAAAATATGGGCCGGCTATTTTGAATTGGTTGTTCTGCCCATTTTGTGATTCAGAATTGGAAGCAAAACAACAATGCTACGCTTGATTTTTAACAGCTTAAGCAAAATAGTTGCCAGATCTTCTTGTAAATAAAATAATCAATTGAGATGCGATACAGCAGTAAGAACACAGCAAATATCTAGCATACGGAAAACGTGCATGCTAGTAATTCGTGTTTAGCAATTGCCAGTTGGCGGGCATTGATATGTTTGTGTTATTTTTGTTTACTGCAAAACAGCTTATACAGAATATCCTCCCATTGCGAATGATGGTTTCCCTCCGCCGGAACCACCTCTCGCAGATGTTATTTTTTTTACGATATTTCCCGCATGTCTTCCATTAGCAATTGCAGATTCTGAACAGCATACAACAACATGGCATTTGCCATCATTTTGTGTTGATAATACAACAGTGCCGTCATGAATATTATTAATGATATCGCGTGCTAATGTTCTTAACTCATCAGGTGTGACATCATTTATTGTTTTTTCGATGTAAGTGTCAGAATTGCTCAGTTGAGCAGATTTAATGATATCATTCGATATGCCGTGTAACCGAGATTGGCGAATCTCTTTTATCGTTCTTTCCATCGATTTGTTTTTTTCAACAATGGATTGTGTATGTTCGACTACACTATCACGATTGCATGATAACAAATTGCATATTTGATCAACGGATGTGTTGTTTGATCGTGCATATTCATATGCTGCTTGTCCGGTGATTGCTTCAATACGTCGTATTCCAGCTGCTACTGCTGAACTAGATATTATTTTAAAACTGGCGATTTCTGATGTATTGGAGACATGGCATCCACAACATAGTTCTTTTGAATTTTGTCCTAATTCAATGACACGTACAATATCGCCATACTTTTCACCAAAATTTGCAAGGCATTCTTCTGGAATATTATCTCGAGAAGTTTCATATATTGATGAATTTTGACATGATAATATTTGTTGTTCTACCCATCGTTCCACTGCTAACAATTCAGATTGTGTAGGGGCAGAGAACGCATTGAAATCAAATCGTAGTCGTTCAGCTGTTACCAAAGATCCTGCTTGTTTAATATGTTGCCCTATTATATTTCTTAAAGCACACTGCAATAAGTGTGTAGCAGAATGGTTTCTGGTTACGTTCATTCGATGTTGTTTGTTTACGGACAGTGTTACATGAGTTGGTGCGTTGCATGATATATCATTGTTGTCGATTTCATGCAAGAAACATCCGTTGTTGTCCTTTTTTACATCTGTTATTTCAAATATTTTTCCATCAATGTTTATGGTTCCGATATCACCTATTTGACCGCCAGATTCTGCATAAAATGGTGTTCTATCGCATATTACGAATAATTTTTTTTCATTATGTATGATGGATAGCATTGTTGCTGGTACGTTTTCAATATGATTAATATCGTACCCTACGAACGTTGTTGGAGTTGTATTGCCATTATTTACTTCAATCAATGATTTTTTTTGTGCATTTCTTGCTTTTGTCCGTTGACTTTCCATTGCACGTTCAAACCCTGGCAGATCGATTTGTATGTTACGTTCTGCGGAAAGTAATTGAATTAAATCAACTGGAAATCCGTATGTGTCATATAATAAAAATATATCGTTACCTTGTATGATATCATTAGATTTTTTGCAAATATCGTTAAAAATATTAATTCCTCGATCTAATGTCTTTGAGAATGATTTTTCTTCACGTTCAATAACATGTTTTATGGTATCTTCTTGTTCTTTCAATTCTGGAAAAACATTATGCATTTTTTGAATGACAGTATGTGATATGTCAGCAAAAAATCCTTGTGGTAATCCAAGTAAATGTCCGAAAAGAACAGCACGACGTAAAATTCTGCGGAGAACATATCCTCGTCCTTCGTTTGATGGATATATTCCATCAGCTATAGCAAATGTTAATGTGCGGATATGATCAGCGATAGCACGGAACCGGAAATCAGATTGTTCGATATCAGACATTGATTGTCGGCACGATGGCATCGTTCCATGATATTTTTTATTACTCATTTTTTCAATGGCAGAAAAAATATCGATGAATAAATCACTATCATAGTTCGATGGTAGTGATGAAAAATCAGAAAAATTTTTGGTTTTGGAAATTATTCCAACGACACGCTCAAATCCAATTCCTGTGTCGACATGTTTTTCTAACAATGGTTCGAATGTGCCATCTGGTTTAGCATTGAATTGCATGAACACAAGGTTCCACAGCTCAATACACCATGGATTACCTGTGTTTACGAGCGTTCCATTAGTTTTGCCGTCTGGTGTTAGGTCCATGTGAATTTCCGAGCATGGCCCGCATGGACCAGTATCTCCCATCATCCAAAAATTATCTTTTCTCGAACCACTTATTATATGGATTTCAGGATCCAATCCTTCTTTAATAAAAATATTTTTCCAGATATCATATGCTTCTTGGTCGAAACAAGATGGTTCGCCATCTGCTGGCGAGTATACTGTTGCATATAGTCGTTCTTTTGGAAATTTCCACACACTGGTCAACAACTCCCATGCCATTGTGATGGCTTCTTCTTTGAAATAATTTCCGAAAGACCAATTTCCTAACATTTCAAAAAATGTATGATGATAAGTATCAAATCCGACATCATCTAGATCATTATGTTTCCCTCCAGCACGTATGCACTTTTGTGTATCCGCGATACGTTTATATGATGGTTTTTCAGTCCCTAAGAAGAATGGAATGAATTGATTCATACCAGCATTTGTAAATAATAGATTTGGAGCATCTGGCATTAACGATGACGAACGAACAATATGATGTCCATGATTGGCAAAAAAATCTAAAAATGATTGTCGAATATCGTGTGATTGCATTCTAGTGGTGGCAGGCTAGAGAAAATAGGATTGTTGCCAACATAATTTATTAACGTTTGATAGAACGCTAAAAATAAAATGATAAAATGCTGCTATATTGTTATTTCAAATTTGAACATATATGCATAATGTTCATGTGAATTACACAAAGTTATAGTATTATTTTTTTTTATTGTTACGAATGGCCAATTTTAGGAATGATTGGAATTTTTTGGGCAATGGTGACATTATGATCTCGTCGTTCTTTTCGTTTTTGATGATTATTTCAGATAAATGTATTGGAAGATATGATCTTGTCCAATGAGGTTCTATGTCGTCGTTTTTCGAAAAATATTTGTCTAGTTCTAGTGGTTTTGCAGAGGAATATTTGCAGTCATTTACGATAGGGATGTCACATTCATATGCATGTAATAATATTTGATCATTTCTCAAAAATGTCGTTATTGCTGTCCAATGATCAATATTTGTTATTGTTTCGACAAATGAAAATGTAGTTTTTGACTTTTTCCCTGTTCGTGTTGAGATCAACATTCTATCCTCATTGACATGTTTCGCTATTGGTAAAGAGCATGTTATTGATTGATTTGCTGGCATTTGACTATTGCGATGAGTCAAACAATCAAACTTCAGTGTTATTAAATCTGACCCATATTGATTACGTAATATCGCACTAGATTCTTTGTTTTTAGTAATTATCAAAATACCTGACATGTAACCTGGCAGATTAAATGCTAGCTCTGGATATGTCATGTTTAATGCTTCGAATTGCGGCTGTGATATATTATTTATTGTCGATTGAATAATATCTATAGCTGCAATTTGATCTGGTTTATTGATAGCGATATAGGAATTAGTATTTGCTAGTAATTGTAATTGTATACCAATGCCACGCGATGTTGCAATTGGGAGACTTATGAAATCATCATGCATATTATTTAACTATTTAATGCTGATCTAATGAGGTTTTCTGTTGAAGCATCATTCCCAAGCTTGGAAATCGATCGTTGTATGGCCTTCTCTGCATCATTTGCTTTATATCCTAATGATATCAATGCTGCGATGGCATCGTTCATCGATGTCGATAAAGATGAAACATTACTGTTTATTGATTGAGGATGATTGATTGTAGAAAAATCTTTATCTGACAGTTCCATTATTATACGTTCAGCAGATTTTTTTCCAATGCCATGACATTGTGCTATAATGTCAGCATTTCGCATAGTAATGGCATCTTTTAATAAATTTAATGATAATTTGCTCATTAAATTCAATGCTGTCTTTGGACCGACACCAGAAACTTTTTCTACCATTAATCTGAAGAAATCACGTTCGTCTGTGGTAGAAAACCCATACAGTTCTTGTTTGTCTTCGCGATATATTGCATAAGTATGTAATTTTAATTGGCTTCCTATGTTCGGGAACTTTGTACTTACAGTTAATGGAACATGTACTTCATATCCGATCCCATTGACATCGATTACAGCAGATACCAATGTTGATGATACAAGTTTTCCTTCAATAGATACTATCACAGAAATTTGCTATATTCAATATGATTATTATGGCAAGCTTCCTTATCATTGGAATAATGTAACAATCGGTTTGGAATAGGAATTTCCTAAATTGTCAGTAAATGTTATATAATCTTCATTTGCTCCGTCTATGTGTATATCTGCAAGGCCAGGAATATAAGAATGATCATTTATGACCTCGTTATCCACTTTTAATCTGCACTTATCATTCGATGCTAATACTTCCGTTGTCTTATGTTGTGCAAAATAATTTTCTACTTTATTTTTTAATGCAGCTATTGGGTCATACGGTATTTTCTCTTGCTTTGTTGTTTCCGGTTTTGGTTCATCTGATTGTGCAGGTTGCTGTTCTGGTATGACATGAGCATACATTTTATTGCTCAAATCAGTAGTGCTAGCATTTGAATGGTTTAAATTTTGTATTTTGTTTGCAATAACACCATATTGTTCATGTATGGCGGCTAATTGATTATTATACCATTTGATAGACAATGTAGCTACACCAAGTATTATAGCAGATAATGCATATATTTGCGACCGTCTGCAGAATACTAAATGTTTCAGTTTTGAAAATGGCACAGCAACATTGATTGGCTTGTTAAGTTGTTTTATGGCATTGCATGATATATCATAACTCTTGCGTCCGAAATTCTTTATTGAGCATACCACATATTTACAAAGATAAACCGGCGAAAGTATTACTGTTTTTACACCATTACATATTGCATTGATAGTATTGCGCACGTCTTCTGTTGTTTTCTTAATGTCAGCGACAATGAACTGTTTGATTCTGTTGATGGTATTTGTTGCAAGATTATGTGTTTTGATACTGGTAGTTTTAGCGAGTGTTACACATGAATCACGTGTGACGCAGTATGGTTTTGTTACTATAGCAGTAGTGTTTTGTATGACCTTTTTGGTTTTATAACTCAAATATTTTGGGTCATGTTTTATTTTTTTATGTAAAATGATAAAATGCAAAGGCATAGCCAGTAGTGCATATATTATGTCTTCGCAGTAGCTATAAAATTTCATAGTTGCATGAGCTATTTTGTTTGGTTTGTTGTTTATAGTCTTCATGAGCTTTGATTGCGATTTCTTCATAGAAAATTATTTATTTTACAGTTACTTGTGATAGGTTCCAAATTTTTGTCGCATAATCTTTTATAGCGCGGTCGCTTGAAAACTTTCCAGAACGTGCTACATTCAAAATAGCTTTTTTAGCCCATTCTGTTTTGTTTTCGAATACGTGTTCGACTTCTGATTGTGCACGTAGGTAATCTTGAAAATCAGCCAGTACAAAGAATGGATCACCACCATCAAGAAGGCTATCTTTGATTGTTCTTAGTGGACATTCTCCCGTCTTTGATTGAAAAAATGACGATCCCATCCAATCGAGAATAGCGCGCAATCCTTCATCGGAATTATAATAATCATATGGATGATATCCGTTTTGTTTTAATTGATAAAGTTCGTCTTCTGTTTTTCCGAAAACAAATATATTGTCATCGCCGACTTCTTCTTGTATTTCAACATTAGCACCATCCAGTGTGCAAATTGTACATGCACCGTTCATTGCTAATTTCATATTTCCTGTACCAGATGCTTCTTTTCCAGCAGTAGATATTTGTTCTGACAGGTCTGCTGCAGGGATGATATCACATGCTAATGATACATTATAGTTTGGTAAAAAAGCTAGTCGTAATTTATTGTTCCTTGAGTCGTTATTTATGACATCAGCGATAATGTTTAAGCCATATATTATTTGCTTAGCCATATAATATCCAGGTGCTGCTTTCGCGCCAAAAATAAATGTTCGTGGCGTTATATTTCCATCGTCCTGTAACATTTTACGATACAAATATAAGATATGTAATAATTTTAGATGTTGTCGTTTGTATTCATGTAAACGTTTAATATGTACATCGAAAAGAGAATTTACTTTGACGTCAATATGACATCTTTCCTGAATGACCTTTGCAAGATGTATTTTATTGTCACGTTTTATGTCCAAAAACTTTTTTTGGAAAATTGGATCATCTGCGAATTGTTCTAGCTTTCGTAATTCACTCAAATTTGATGTCCAAGATTGTCCAAGTGCACGGTCTAATAATTTTGATAGACTTGGGTTGCAACAACGCACCCAAAGTCGTGGTGTCACACCATTGGTGACATTTGTTATTTTCTCTGGATATAATTCATGAAATAAAGGAAATAAAATGTTCTTTACTAATTCTGAATGCATTTCTGCCACACCATTGATGTGATGACAACATACAGCGGCTAAATGTGCCATTCTGACCATTTTATTGCCTTCGCTATTAATTATGCTTAGTATACGTTTCTTTTCGTCATCTCCTGGCCATTTTTTTTCAACATCGCATTCCAAAAATCTACGATTAATTTCGCATATTAATTGATAATGCCGTGGAAGCATAGATTCTAGCATTTGTGCAGGCCATTCTTCTAATGCTTCTGGCAAAAGGGTATGATTGGTATATGCAAATGTTTTTTGACAAATTGACCATGCTTTATCCCATGATAAATTTTCTTCATCCAATAATATTCTTAATAATTCAACGATACTTATGATAGGGTGTGTGTCATTTAATTGAATTGCTATTTTTTTTGGAAAATCTTCTAATGATTTATTGCCATTTTTGAACCTGCGCAAAATATCTTGAATAGAACAGCTAACAAAGAAGTATTGTTGTGTAAGTCGTAATATTTTTCCGCCTTTTGTTGAGTCGTTGGGGTACAATACTTTTGATATTGTTTCATTTTGTGCATGTTTTTCTATCGCTTGGAAAAATTTTCCTTCATTGAACATTTCTAGATCAAATTCGCTTGCGGAACGAGCTTCCCATAATCTCATGAAATTGACTGTATGAGATTTATATCCAACTACAGCGATATCCCATGGAACGCCCTGTATAGTTGAATAATTTTTCCACATTGGTTTTAAATTTCCTTTGTCATCATAATCATAAGTGACATTTCCGAATAATTTTATATTCTGAGTGTTTTCTGGACGACATATTTGCCATGGAGATCCTGACATCATCCAACTATCTGGTCGTTCTACTTGTTGTCCGTTAATGAATTCTTGTCGAAATAATCCTAGTTCATAGTGGATACCATAAGCAACAGCAGGATAATTTAAAGTTGCTAATGAATCTTGTAAACAGGAGGCTAGCCGTCCTAGACCACCATTTCCAAGCCCCATGTCAGGTTCTGCATCCGCTATTGTGTCAAGATCTTGGCCAAATTCAGCAAGTGCATTTTTAGTCTCATCCAATATGTCCAAATTTACCAGATTATTTTTTAATAACCTGCCTGGTAAATATTCCAACGACATGTAATATATTCTTCGCACATTTTCTGTATGATATGTTCTTTGTGTGCGTATAAATTGTGACATTATTCGTTCACGTGCCATTAAACATGTTGCGATTAACCAGTCACGAACTGTTGCCGTCGATTGATCTCTTGCTAGATCGAACTGAAGATGTTTAATTATTGATTCTTTTATTCCAAATTTGGCATCTTGTGTAAACATTTTGTCTTCTATGTCTTCATTGCCACTGTATTTGTGTATGAATAGTGCATTGCTATTGATGTTTTCTGTCATGATATGTGAAATTCCGCGACCAATTGAACGCAGTTATTAAGGATTTTCAATAAAAATATTTATGCTTTTGATTGAAAAAAAGTACTATTTTTGTTGTTGTGAGTTTAAGTAAGAATATTTTACGTCATGTGCAATATGAATAAAATTGCCAAAATTGTTGAAGTAATAACCGGTTTGGGTGGTACATTATCGCATGATGATCGTGATGATGTGCGGAATGAAAATTGTTTGCATAGTAGAGAGATTCAGGATGCATTGTCAGAAATATCATCAAAGGCAGCCAGCTTTATTGCAAAAAAAGTCGGTGGGAAGGTAGAGAAATTTTTAGATGATAGTAAGTTTTCAGAATTGCCGGCAGAAAAACTTGATGATGTCCTTGATGGTTTTGAAGCAAGTCGTATTATGTTTGTGTGTGATGAGTGTATGATTAGTATGATTGAATGTGATGAAAGAAAGGACATCATTAAACTTGAGGACTATATCATTAATAATGGCGAAACCGGTAGCATTTTTTGTTCACATGCGCGGTATTTGCCAGACATTTCTGTAAAATTGGCCAGTCAAAATGGATTTATTTTGCCAGAAGATATTGACGAAAGATTGAAGAATAATGAAAAATTAAAAATTCGTCCGTTGATGATTCATTGTTACGGTGTTAGTTCTAGTAATACTGTTGCACAGCTGACAACGGCTGTGTGTAATGGTTTTGGTATAAAAACTGGAGCCGCTGAAAATGCGGTAAAGATCGTAAAACAATTTATTGAGCAAGAAAATAAGAAAAACAAAGATAAAAACATTGTGATCGTTCCATATATTACTGGTTTTTCGTTGGGAGGAATGTTTGCCGGCACGATTGCAACAAAACTAAATTATGGCTCGTGTTTGTTTAATCCATGGGGAATGGGGAATGATTTATGTGAATTTGTTGGTGAAGATGCATGGAATTTAGCGAATAAACAAAAAGATCAACATTTGACATTTAGTACTGAATTTGATTTTACATCATCATCTGCATCACCATTATCTCGTCTTGTAAAATCTCCTGGCAAAAAAATTATAATGGAAAACGTCGGGCTTGGGGATCATTTTCATCCAGTTGAGACTCATACTAAATACCGTGATGTATTTCAGCGTCATATCGATAGAAAACAACAGGGAATATTGTCAGATGACAAAGCTAAATCTGTCGATAAAAAACAAAAAATTGCTTCCAACGGGGACACTAAAAAAACAAGCAAGTAATGATATTACTTGGTGATCATTATGTCTATAGTTGGCAATGCTCTGTTAATCATAACAACTGCTTTCGGCAGTGTTGGCATGATTAACAGTGTGTTGCGTGCCAGATCGATAAACAATCCGATATTATATTTTTAAAATCGGATGTCGCAATTTGATTACTAGAATCACATATAGCATTTTGTGGCGATGGATGAATTTCAAAAAATAGTCCATTAGCGCCACTTGCTATTGCTGCTTTTGCAAGGGTAGAAACGAATTGACGTTCACCGCCAGTACCATGTTCTGATGCCCCTGGAAGTTGAACACTATGTGTAGCATCAAAGATTACAGGATGACTATTTTGTGCCATTATTGGAAACGATCGCATGTCGACGACAAGGTTATTGTATCCGAAAGTAGTCCCACGTTCAATCTGCCAAATTTCACTAGCATTGCTTTCTTGTAATTTGCATACAATGTGCCTCATGTCATTAGGCGATAAAAATTGTCCCTTTTTTACAGATACTACTTTCCCTGTTTTAGCTGCTGCGACTAGAATGTCAGTTTGTCTGCAAAGAAATGCCGGTATTTGAATGACATCACATACATTTGCTACGATATTTGCTTGTTCAGGAAGATGAATGTCAGTAGTAATAAAAATTTTATAATGATTTTTTACATATTCTAACATTTTGAGGCCTTCGATTATTCCTGGCCCACGTTTGCTATAAATTGATGTTCTGTTGGCTTTATCGAATGATCCCTTAAATACGATAGTTAGTTCAGGAAATGATGATTGTATATCTTTCAAACATTCTGCTGTTGATTGAACAACGTTGTCATTTTCTAAAGCACATGGTCCTGCGATCAGCAATAATTTATTGTTGTCAAATATCATATTCGATACGGTACGATATTTGACTTGTTTGTTGTTTTCAAGAAGAAAAACTTGTGCGTTTTTCTGTGTCGGACTTTAGCAATATTTTCATTTCATCCAATAACTGTTGTGTTGATTGTTTGACCGTTGGCAGTTCATTAATGTCAGATACTGTTTGTTCTGCGAATAAATAGAACTTTATCTTTGGCTCTGTACCACTTGCTCGTACGGCAAACTGTACATTATTGTCGAGAGTGACGAAAAAGAATTTTTGTTGTGTAATGGTTTTCCCGTCAGCATCGATTACTGTATCTGAAACAAAATTTGTAATGTTGGTGACTTTATTTGTTCCGATGTTTTGTGGAGGGCATTTTTGGTAACTGGATAAAATATTATTTATTTTATCAGCACCATTTGCTCCTTCGTAGTATATATTCATTACAGATTCTCCGAAATATCCATATTTCATGTACATTTCATCGCGTAATTGGCACAATGTTTTTTTCATTGATTTAGCATAGGATGCTAATTCACATGCCATTAAACATGCAGAGTTGGCATCTTTGTCACGGATATCATCACATGCCAAACATCCATAACTTTCTTCACAACCAAAAATATATGCTGTGCTATGTTGTTGTAATAGATTAAACCGCGTATTATGGTTTGTTGAGGAATAATTTAATGACATTCCCGATGTTTCCATAACTTTATTTAACATCATGGTTTCATAATCCAACATTTTATCGCCGATCCATTTGAACCCTGTCAGTGTATTTATACATTTAATTCCATGGGTTGATGCGATTTTATCAAGCAATGGTGATGTTACAAATGTTTTAATAATCGCTGCATGTTGTGTTCCATTATTTGGAATCATATTCATCGCTTTTAATTGTAATATTCGATAATCGGCCAATAATGCTCCTGTCACATTTCCTGTAAATATTTCGAATCGTCCATTTGTGTTTTTAGCAGCAATTGCCAGCCTATCACCATCTGGATCTGTTGCAAGTATGATATCGGCGTCGACTTTTTCAGCATATGATATAGACATAGTGAGCGCCTCGCTGTTTTCCGGATTAGGCGATTTTACTGTGGAGAAATTTGGGTCTTGTATTGACTGTTCTTCAACGACAGTGTGTTTTATGTTGAGCTTGTTGAGCAGAGGAATTGTTGCCACGCCTCCGGTTCCATGAAGTGGGGAAAATACAGCATGTATAGGATAGCTGTTTAATAATGTTTTGTTTAAAATTGTATTTGATACAGTTGTTTGATAACAATCATCGATGGTATTATTTAATATTACAAATTTTGACTCTGTATGAGAATAATGACTGCATATTTCATCGATAGTTATTGCATTAAATTCCTTAATAACACCTGATGCATGTGGGTCGACCATTTGTGCACCATCAGAAAAGTATGCTTTAAAACCGTTATCGTGCCATGGATTGTGGCTGGCAGTGATCATTATTCCAGCAGTCGATTGAAGATGACGAACAGAAAAGCTCAATTGTGGGGTAGATCGTGGTGATGGAAATATCATAGCATGTCCACCAAGTTTTTGCCATATTGACGCTGCTAATTTACAAAAATGTTCGGAAAAATGGCGTACATCATATGCGATAACAACGGATGGTAGTTCATGTTGTTTGTCGGAATTGTTCAAATATTGTCTGCAATAACGGAAAAGTGCAATTGTAGCGCCGATTATATTGAAATCATTTAAATACGCTGTTCCAACAGATGCAAATTCAGGAATGTTTGTTGCGGAATTTCCTAATTCGGCTTTTGTTAAATGTTCTGCAATAGTACGGCTACGCATGCCGCCAGTGCCAAATTCTAGTGTTTTGTAGAAACGGTTATTGATTTCTGTATATTGTTCTTGTTCAACAAGTTCATCGATTGATTGTTTGGCCCAATCAGGAAGTTTATTGCATTTGTAAAACTGTGACAAATTGGAATATGCAGATGGTAATATGACATTGCGCAAAGTGTGTTCCATACGTAGCGCTATTGAATGATTTATGCGATGAAACGGAAGTAGAAAATCTGAAATCTTTGCAAATGATAGAATTTTTATTATGTACTGAGAGTGTCACAATGAATCAAGATGGTGTAAAAAAAATGTTGGACCGCATCGACGTTTTGGATGTTGTTGATTTGCGTAATCTGGTGAAACACTTGCGTAAGCAAGGGGAGTTTTTTAAAAAAATATGCGATGTTATGCGTGATAGCATCGTCATAATTAATGAAAATGGGGAGATTTTTTTTTGTAATGCTGCAGCACGTGAATTATTGGGCATTGTACATGTAAAGCCACAGCATGTATTGTGGAAATACATTCCAGAATTTGTCACATTAGCAGGATTTAGCAAAAATGCTTCAAGTGGTAGCGATTCTTTTCTATCGAAAGAGATAAAAATTTCGTATCCAAGAAAAAGCCTGTTGAGTGTGACTATTACACAGTGTGATTTTATGTTGGACAATCAACATATGTTTCTTTTGCGAATGTCAGATATTACAGAAGAGCGTTCATTAAATGAACAGAACATGAACCAAGAACGTACTGCATCTGTGATGTTGCTAGCAGGATCAGTTGCCCATGAAATAGGAAATCCGTTGAATGCACTGTCTTTGCGATTACAATTGATGCAACGTCAGTTCAGTTATGTAAAGGATAAATCAGCACGGATGCTATTGGAACAGTCGATAAAAATTTGTAGAGATGAAATATCGCGATTGGACAGCATAGTAAAAAATTTTTTACATGCTATTCGTCCAAAAAAAGCACGTCGTTGTGATGTTCATATTGATCATTTATTGCGGGAATCAATAGAATTGATGGAGGCAGAATTTGATGCATTAAATATAAAAGTTTCTTGTGATATTCCGGTGTTGCCAGTGATAATAGGGGATAGTGACCAATTGAAACAAGTATTTTTTAATTTGTTCAAGAATGCATGTGAAGCGATGTCGCATGATGGTAAAATTTTTTTGGAGTGCCGTGCTACAGATACTGACGTTGTCATTGCGTTGACAGATAATGGAACAGGTATAGATTGTGACATCGCGGATAAATTATTTCAGCCATATTTTTCGACAAAGCAGGAAGGAAATGGTCTAGGGATGATCATAATCGAACGTATTTTGCGAGAGCATGGCGCGACAATCGATATTGCAAGTGCTCGTGATGTTGGTACAAAAATTACTATTAATTTTCCTAGAAAAGACAAGGTTGTTCCAATGTTGGATTGACAATGTATATTCTTTGATGTTCATGTTATTTGAGTCTATGAGAAATTCATATAGGCGATGTAACATAAAAAACTATCTCTTGGCCATTATTGGTGCGACGATTGTAGTTTGTTTGTCGATCGTGCAATTTATTCACAGCGATGATGGTGGATATGTATTGCCTAAACAACCACAACCAAATATTTTTATTTCAGATATTTCCGATGGCTGGACATCTGTATCAGTAGGATTTTATATTCCAACAGAACGTTGCAAATCATATGAAATTACTGTACCGCCGTTACAATATGATGTTGGACAGGTAGGCATGGATAGTGCGCCGGTTTTTCGGTTATCAGATAAAGATTCTTTATGGCATAATATTGATAATTTAAAAAATGTTTCTACAGAGAATATTTTAGATGGATTAATATTGTATTCATCTAAAAACCTTCATGAGAAAAAGTACACAAAATCATCTAAACATCTTGTTGTACAAGATATGTTGTCTGGTTCTAGTTATTTGAGCGATATTAACGATTGTAACAGTGGCAATTATATCATTACGAAGTGTCCAGTGGGGATTATGTCTGTTCCGCAATCTAATTTATCTAAAGATATTACACTGTTAAAGGATCTTTGTGATGCCAATGAAGATGATAAATGGCTGATTGTAGGCGATAAATATTACGATATGCAGAATATAAACAATGAACAATAAACATGATAAAAACAGTTGGTTGTTAGTTGACGGGCATAATATGGCATTTCGATGTTTTTATGCTGTTCCAGAGATGACGACATCCAGTGGTATGCCAGTAAATGCTATACATGGATGGATACGTTCATTGTGGAAGCTAGAAGATATGTTATGCCCAAATGCAGTGGCAATATTTTTTGATGCTGGTGGATCTGATGATAGACGGGCGATATTATCTACATATAAAGCGAACAGGAAACCAATGCCAGAACAGTTAAAAAAGCAAATACATTATTTGCACCTATTATCTGTTGCACATGGATATTATGTCATTTCGCAAGAAGGTGTTGAGGCGGATGATTTGTTAGGGGCATGGGCGAGGAAATTAGATAGTTATGGTGAGACCTCTTATATTGCCAGTGGTGATAAAGATTTTGCACAATGCATTAATGAAAATATTATACAAGTGTTGCCACCAACAATGTCATCGCATGGAATATGGCGTCAATTGGATCGCGATGGTGTATATGAAAAATTTGGTGTGTTCCCTGAACAGATTGTAGATTATTTATCATTGGTGGGTGATACTGCAGATAATATTCGTGGTGTAGATGGAATTGGTGAAAAAACTGCTCAAAAATTATTAATCAAATATGGATCTATTGATGATATGTTGTCGCATTTAGGAGATGTTGTTCCAGAAAAAATGCGCGAAAAAATATCCAATTCAGTTGAATTATTACGACGCAATAAAGCATTGATTTCATTACATTCAGTTCCTGAATATTCTTTGCCTGAGGCAAAAATAAAACGTAGTGTAGATGATATTTTTTCATTAATGAAGGAATTAGAACTGTATAGCTTGCTTAAAACAGCGAGCAATAAATTTACTCAACAGGGTGAATTGTTTTAATTCATGAAGGTTTTGTTGTAAAATATGGTCTTGAGAACTTATCGTTGAGTGTTGTCAAGACGTACAAGTCGAGCAGTTACGAAAGTAGGTTCAAGTGATCCGGTGGTTTGAAGTGGAACTG
>CAZOAG010000003.1:130228-159322 GCA_964577805.1 uncultured Opitutales bacterium | reverse complement strand
CACACGTTCCCATTCCGAACACGCTCGTTAAGGCTCTAGCCGTCGATGGTAGTGCAACCACGCTGTTGTGCGAGAGTAGATTGTTGCCGGGTTTGTCTTTATGTTAAAACGCACTAACAAATGTTAGTGCGTTTTTTGTTTGTTTACATATATTTTGTTATAGTGTCGGTGCTTGATTTGTGAGTCCGTCGATGGTGTTATTATGTTGTTCGGTTTTAAGATTATCTTGGTAAATTATTGTTTGTGCTTTCTTGAAAAATTGCAACAAGAGTTGTTGGATTTTTCTTTTTTATAAAAGTACCTTTTTAGACTATTATATTAGTCTACAGACGTTTTATTTCATTTAAGAGCTTTTCAATGTTTTTTACGGCAAATTATTTTATTGATATTGTTTTGTATTTATGTTTGGAAAGCTGCAGTGATGGTTGGTTTGTTTTGTAACAATGTAGTTGTATTTTCTTTTTTAATTTAAACTACTTTATTTAGTTTGAGCATTTTTAAGTTGTTTTTTTGATTGCGTGTTTACGTTCAACGAAACGCAGTTGGTGAGCGTCATTTATAATAATATATTTTTGATTGTTGTAGTTTAATTTCTTAATGTATCGATGGCGTTATAATGTTTGTGTGTTTTTGATTAATTCTAATTTTTTTGTGCAAATTGTTATTGTTGTCTGTAGTTGCTGCGGTGTAACTCGACCTTTTTGCAATTTTTTTACCATTGCTCGATGCGTTAAATGAGCTGCGACTTTTTTGCCATGTTTCTTGTTAAATAGAATATGGTAATTGGAATATATTTAAAAATTTTCTAATTTTATTGTTGCAATTTTAGAAAAATAATAACAAGTTGTTGTTATATGCAGGCTGTTGGACATAAAATATTAAATCAAATTGGTTGTAATCTCGCCATAATGACGAATTTGGAAAATAATAATTTATTTTCTGAAAATATTTTTTTTCAGAATACTGCAAATTTTTTCACAAATGATTTTTTAAAAAGAGAAGAGTTTTTTAGTACAAATATACATAAAAGGGAACTTTATTCTAATTTTTTGAAAAACGATGCGATGACTATATCGGAATGGAATGTGATCTTTCGTGAGCATTGTTCTGAAAGTTTATTGTGTGAGTTTGAACGTGAATTTGAGGACAGATTGGCATCTTTGAATAAAGACTTGCCAAAAAAACTCAAAAGCAAAGGCCTGTTCAGCAGATTGTTTTCTATGTGGATGGTGTCTTTATGTAGCTTGGTTTCAATGAGTAACGGAAAATCCGATGATCAAGATGGGTTATTTGGAATGAGTTTATTTGAATAGCGGCAGATGTATAAGCATCGCCGGTAATATATATGTTATTTTTGATTGGATGGCATGAATTCGGGGCTGTTAAGCTACTTGAGAGATCAATAAACAAGTCAATAAAGCAAGTATTATGATTTTGATTTGGTACGTTATGCTCTATTTACGGAACTTGACGCAGTTGCTCAATTTAAGCATAGCTAACATATTCTACTAACTTTGATTATAAAGTACATACAGAGAGCATTTTAATCTATTTTTTTCTATTTCGATAGAATATTTTTTATTGTTGATGTTGTGCTATGGCCTGATAAAAATGGTGTAAAGACGATTTTAGCATTAATTTTTTCTAATGCGGTGCGTTCGTCCAGATTAAGGTCTTTTATTGTGTAATCTCCGGATTTTACATATATATCTGGCTTGAACGACAATATCTCATTAGTCAACCGTTTGTTATTGAATATAAAAATACCGTCAACCACTGTTAGTGCTGACAATAAAAACGCGCGCTCGATTTCTGTATAAACCGGTCGATTTGCACCCTTTAAAGCACGTACACTGTCATCAGAATTTATCGCTACCCACAAACTGTCACCAAGAGATTTAGCCTGTTGCAGTGCCATCACATGTCCTGCATGTAACAAATCAAAACAACCATTCGTCAGAACGACGATTTTATTGTCATTTCGTAATTGTTCACGCTCAAAACATGCTTCTTCCAATGTTTTTAATTTTTGTGGACTGATATTCACGATATCAATTTTTTTGCTGTTGTAGAATAGTCGACAATGCTTTTTGCGGATCAACAATTGTTTCTTTTGTTATATTAAATTCACGAATATTTGTAGATGGCAATTCAAACTTAAAATCACGTAGTGTTCTTTCTAAAATTGTAAGAAGACCGCGAGCACCGGTTTTTTCTTCTGCAGCACATTTTGCAATTTCAGCAATAGCCCCGTTGTCTGCAGAAAATTTTATGTCGTAACCATTAAAATCTTCAATGTATTGCTTGAAAATAGATCCTTCTGACGACAACAATATGTTCTTTAAATCATCTGCATTTAATGATTCACATGCGACTCTTACTGGTAATCTTCCGACAAATTCTGGTTCGAACCCATATTTTATAAAATCTGCTGTTGATGCAGTTTTTAAATATTGATATGAAGCATCTCCTTCGTCGTTGTTTTCTTCTTTATAATTAAATCCAATACTTTTGTTTCCAATACGTATTTTGACTATATCAGATAATTTGTCAAATGCACCACTAGCTATAAATAAAATATGTTTAGTGTTTATTGTTTGTTTTTGTTCTTTTCCTCCAATGGAAAAGTTCATAGCAGCGCGCAATTGTGACATCATGTCTGTCTGGCTATATGCTGATACTTCGCTCTCTTCCATCAATTTTAATAGATTGATTTGAACGCCACGACCAGAAACATCACGACTTTCACCACCAGATGCTATTGCGATTTTGTCAATTTCATCAATGAACACGATGCCATATTGGGCCATTTCGATATTTCCATCTGCAGCTTTGACCAAATCACGGATCATGTCATCAACATCGCTGCCAACATATCCTGTCTCAGAAAATTTTGTAGCATCAACCTTGGCAAAAGGCACACCGATTAATTTTGCTATATTTTTTATCAAATAAGTTTTTCCAACACCAGTTGGTCCCAACAACAAAACATTTTGTTTACTATATTCCTGGTCGCATGTTTTCTTGTTGGTGAGGCATTTCTTTACGTGATTATAGTGATCGCATATAGCGACAGATAATACCTTTTTTGCTTCTTTTTGTTTTATGACAAACCTGTCCAAGTAATCCATGATATCACGAGGCTTCATGGAAAATCTTTTAATCTTACGAATAAATTGTTTCGTTGCTTTTTCTTCTTGATCGACTGTTTTTTTGTCTTGTTGTGCTGATTGTCCACTAGATGGCATCACAAGTCCTATCCCAGCACCAGATGATCCAAGAATATTTTTGAACTGCTTTTTTAATTCATCAAATGGATTTGATGGTTTATTTTCTGAATCATTCTTATCATCAGTTATCTTATCAAAGTCAAAAAACATATTTATCCTTCGTTTGATACAGGCTCATCTACTTTAGCAACCGTAACTTCTGTAGTATTATCGTCTTTTTTTGTCCTACGGCGGTGTTTGGTTGGAGAAGGTGTGTTGTCGTCTTTGCCAGATTTTATATTTTTTTCTGGTACGACAATATTCATCGTGAAATTTCCATTTTTTACTAAATCATAGACGTACACACCATCTATTGTTTCGTACGTCAATAACGCATCTGCCAGCTTGTCCAAGAGATCACGTTTTTCTGTCAATATTTTGCGTGCACGTTGATATCCATCATCAACAATTGAATATATTTCACTGTCGATTTTCTGTGCTGTTTTTTCACTATAATTTTGTGAACGTGATATTTCACGGCCTAAAAATATATGATCTTGATTTTCGCCATATGCAATAGGGCCCAATTTGCTCATTCCCCAATCACATACCATTTTACGGGCGATTTTAGTAGCAGATTTGATATCAGCTGATGCACCGTTTGTCATTTCATCGAATACAATTTCTTCAGCAACACGGCCACCCATAGCACAGCAGATTTGAGCCTCAAGATTATTTTTGGAATGATTTAAAATGTCCTTTTTAGGTATAAACATCGTACTACCCAAACTTTGACCACGTGGAATAATTGTTACTTTATGGACAGGAAGGTTGCCGTTATCGACGATTGCTTGTATAATAGCATGTCCAGCCTCATGATATGCTGTGACCTTTTTATCATCATCGTCCATTAATTTCTTTCTTTCGCGACCATATGATATTTTATCACGTGCTTCATCGATATCACTGCTAGAGACAGATTTTTTATTATTGCGTGCTGCTAGTAATGCAGATTCATTTAATAAATTTTCCAAATCAGCACCGGAAAATCCTGATGTATTACGTGCAACATCAGATAAGTTTACAGATTTATCGAGTTTGATCTTTTTAGCATGAACTTTTAAAATTTCCTCTCTGCCATGTAGATCAGGCAGATCGATTACGATCTGTCTGTCGAATCGTCCTGGTCGTAATAATGCGGAGTCTAATACATCTGGTCGGTTAGTAGCTGCCATAATTATGACACCTTCGCGGCCGTCGAAACCATCCATTTCAACCAATAAAGAATTTAATGTTTGTTCTCGTTCATCATTGCCACCACCGAGACCAGCACCACGTTGACGACCGACTGCATCTATTTCATCGATAAAGAGAATACATGGCGCATTTTTGCGGCCCTGTTCAAAAAGATCACGTACACGGGATGCTCCCACACCAACAAACATCTCAACAAAATCAGAACCGCTTATGCTGAAAAATGGTACTTTAGCTTCTCCGGCAACTGCTTTAGCCAATAATGTTTTTCCAGTACCAGGTGCACCGAACATTAAACATCCCTTTGGTATGCGTCCGCCAATGTCCAAAAAATTTTTAGGGTTTTTCAGAAATTCTACTATTTCAGCAACTTCTTCTTTTGCTTCATCACAGCCAGCAACATCTGAAAATGTTACACGTTTTTTATCTTGTGTTAATAATTTTGCACGGCTTTTTCCAAAACTCATGGCATTTTTCCCGGCACCACGAAGTTGACGGCCCAATACAAAAAATATTAGCATTAAAAATATTATATATGGTATCGTGTTGACTAAAATATCTGTCCATAATGTTGAACTTGGTTTTTCGGTCCATATTTTGGAAGATTGCAGTAGCCGATTATACCTATCTTGTGTCAGTCGTCCTTCTGCTATAAAATGCGATGTGTCAGATTGCGATGCTGTTATTGATTGTTGTGGTAATAATCCATTGGAAAGTTTTGTCGTTTGTTGTTGAGGATTATACTTTGTTACATTCTTAGCTTCTCCATAGAGCTTATACCATTCATGCCCGTTTGATGGAATTCCTTGAATGACACCAGCAATGATATCTCCATTTTCGGCAGCAGATATTACGTTTTCAATCGTCCATTTACTGCCTGCTACTGCAGCAGCTGTAGGATTATACATGTTCCATAATGAGAATATTGCGAGAATGACAATTCCCCACATTCCCAATATTTTCATTTGCAAAAACAATTTTGTGTTACTTTTCTTTTTCATCGTGATATTCTGCCTGCTGAATAGACTATATCGATGATTAAAACGTATCAAAAATATGTCAATAAAAGAGCTTTTTTATCAGTTTGTTTTAATTGAAATTTATCTGTAACAGGCAAATATGGTACCCAGCATATTTCTTTGTTGATAAATATCATAGGTAATGATTTCCGATCTTCTTTGTTTATGACATTTGATGTCAAAAAATCACTGATCTTTCTTTCGCGACAATGTCCAAATCTTGTATATTTTTGTGATGGTGAAAATTGTTGGATTTCTATTTTAAAATCATCTGGCAACTTCGCGAAACATTGGGTTTTTATGTTACATGTAATGACATTTTTCCATGTTGCTTCATTTAAATCAATGATTGATATGTTTAATGTTTTTCCGTTGGGTAATGTATTATTGCCAATTATTGCCTCGAATGTTTCGTTGCTCGTGTTGTTTGGGTGTTCAATATGCAACGAGTGGTCATTATATAATATCCAAGTATTATTTCCTGCACTGATTTTACACGGTTTATTCTGTTTGATTGCTTCTAGAATTTGGGAATGATAAGACTTTCTTACATCGATATTATTTTTTGTAAAAAATTCTATTAAGATTCTTCGAAGAACAGCAACTGGCCAATTGATAATATCTTTAAGACATACTGAACTCATCATGTCATTATTATTGCAAAACATTTTTGCAAAATATGATATAGCATCATCAGCATCTTCAATATTTTGTTTAGCTATTGATAATGAATTTATTATATTATGTGAACCTGCAGCAGATTGATAAACTGGAATGACCAAATTTCGAACCTTATTACGAAAAAAATCATTGTCAAAATTTGTACTATCTTCACGCCATGTAAGATTTTTTTGCAACAAATTATTTTGTAACTCTTTTTTGGTGATATTTAATAATGGTCGTAGTCGAATATGCCCATCTGGAAATAATGTTATTGCACGTGGAGCGGATAGTCCTGCAATATCACTTGCACGAGCGAGACGCATGAGCAAGGTTTCTGCAACGTCATCTTTATGATGTCCCAATATTAAAATTTTTGATGAAAATTTATTTAATGCACGTAAAAAGAATTCATTGCGACAACATCTTAATGTTTCTTCTGTAATTTTAGATGGTTTATTGATTAACCGTTCGCAATAACAATTTACGCCATACTGTTGTGATAAATTTTTTACAAATATTTCATCATCATCGGATGACTGTCCTCTTATATCGTGATTAAAATGTAATACTATTATTCTATTATGAAGATTTTTATATTTTTCGCATATAAAATCTAATAAATATACAGAGTCACTTCCTCCAGAACATGCTATACAAATTTTATCATCACATGATTTAGTATTCAAAAGTGATAATATGCCGTATGCTGATATGTCGTTATTACGAACAGAATCTACTATTGTTTTATATGCAGATGATGCCGTCATATTGATTTTTTGAATATGAACTTGACTGTTTCCATACGTTCCCGGAAGACATTTATAAGTCCATCATCATCAATGTCTTTATTTCCGAATGTCATAGATAATCTAATGGCAGGTTCTGAATCGTCCCATGGAACGACAACAATGCCTAATTCTGTTATCATCCATTGAGCAAAAGATTCTGCATATGTGAAATTTATTTCATGACCGTTGTGTTCTACAGTAGTTGGTGATTTTGTATATAGAAAGAATCCTGCTTTAGGATAATTTACAGTAAATCCGCAATTTCGCAAAATAGGAATAATTTTTTCCATGCGACTAGAGTATTTTCTGGCATTGTTTTCAGCAAAGAATTGTTGATTTAGTAATGTGCTAGCAGCAGCCTTTTGTATTGCCAGGAATTGACCAGAATCTGTATTCCCCTTGACGCATCCATATGCATCGATCAAATCTTTATTTCCACATACCCAACCAATGCGCCATCCTGTCATGTTGAACCCTTTGGACAATGAATGCAGTTCTAATGCAACATCCATTGCTCCATCAATATTTAATATTGATAGTTTATCATGACTGTCAAATGTCAGTCCAGAATATGCAGCATCATTGATGATTACAAATTGATATTTGTGGGCTAGTTCTACAAGGTTTTGAAAAAATTCTTTTGTTGCACACGCTCCTGTCGGATTATTTGGATAATTTACTATAACGGCCTTTGTGCGTTCAAGAATATATTCAGATAATGAAGTAAAGTCAGGTAAGAAGTTATTTTTAGCCAATAGAGGTAACCCGATGACATCTGCCATTAAATATTTTGCATGGGTTCCAAAAATGGGATATCCTGGCGTTGTCGTAATGACAACATCTCCTGGGTCGATAAAACAAAGCGGTAATATTGACAATGCTGATTTTGAACCCATAGAATGCATGATTTCCGATGAAGGGTCTAACGTAACATTGAATTCGCGAGACATATATGTTGCAACAGCCTGTTTAAATTCGAAACATCCATTGTCAGCATATCCTCTGTTTTCATATTTCGTAGCTTCTTGACACAATATATTGATAGTTGTTTCCGATGCCATTCCATCAGGTTCTCCTATTCCCATGTCTATCAATAATCTGTTTGGATAACGTTCTAATGACTCACGTTTTGCTATTTTTATCTTTTCAAATTTGTAGATTTGGTTGCTAACTCCAAAATTTTTTCCGCCGATTCTTTGTGCAAAAAAACATTGCGATAAGCTGCCAATGTCGTTCATGTCATAGTACCCTATGAACTGTACTGGAAAAGTAAAATTTATTTTGGATATGTTGGATAAATGTGTCCCAGATCCTGTAGTTTCATTAAACTATAGTAATCCATTTACTTTTTTGATTGCTGTTATGTTGTCAGCACAATGTACTGATGAGAAAGTTAATAATGTAACGAAAGAATTGTTTTTGCATGCGGGTTCTCCAGAGGACATGGCGTCGCTTGCAGAGGAAAAATTGCAACGAATTATACGTCCATGCGGACTATATCATGTAAAATCACGTGCTATCAAAAACATGTCATTACAGTTGTTAGAAAAACACAACGGTGTTGTTCCTGACAATTTTTCTGATCTGGAAGCATTGCCAGGGGTTGGACATAAAACAGCGTCTGTCATCATGAGCCAATGTTTTAAAATGCCTGCTTTCCCTGTAGATACGCATATATCGCGATTAGCTCGCAGATGGGGATTGTCAGATGCAAAGAATGTTACAGGAATAGAACGCGATTTGAAATTGATTTTTCCGAAAAATACTTGGCAACGATTGCATTTACAAATGATAGCTTATGGAAGAAAATATTGTCCTGCACGTGGGCATTGTCTTGAAAAATGTATGATTTGTCGAAAATTGTTTGCAGAAGATAAAGACTAGATCATGTTCGATTTTATCATGAATGGAAAGCTATCTATAGGGACTGATATCGTTGATGTTCAGCGTATAGATAGCGCTATTCGACGATTTGGTGAAGTTTTTATCAAGCGGATTTTTTGTGAAGAAGAAATATCATATTGTTCCAAATCGTCACGATCTTCTATTGGGTTTGCTGCTAGATTTGCTGCTAAAGAAGCATACGCTAAAGCATTGGGTACAGGGATAGGTCGTGTTATTTCTTGGAAGGACATTGTTGTTGCGAATCAACCATCAGGTGCGCCGTACATTATATTGTCGAAAAATGCATTAGAACAGATGGATATGCGTGGGTTTAATGAGGTAAAACTTTCAATGTCTCATACTAAAACACTTGCTCATGCAGTAGTTGTGCTTATGTAAACCATCGGTATGTTCACATCGATTACTGAAAAAATATCTGGTGTTTTTAAAAATTTACGTGGCCTTGGAAAAATTTCTGATAAAAACATCGCAGATGCATTACAAGAAATACGTCTTGCGTTGATCAGCAGTGATGTCAATCGTGAGGCAGCAGACGCTTTTATTGGTAGTGTTCGCAAAGCAGCGATTGGGCAAGAAGTAGTTAAAAAAATATTACCAGAGCAGCAGATAGTAAAGATCATTCATGATGAATTAGTATCATTGCTCGGTGGGGAACAAGAGAATGTTGTTTATACAAAACGACCATTAAAGATTTTACTGGCAGGATTGCATGGTTCAGGAAAGACAACAACATCAGGAAAACTTGTAAAATTTCTTAAAGAATTGGGATATTCACCTTTGCTTGTTGCTTGTGATATTTATCGTCCTGCGGCAATTGATCAGCTTGAAGTTGTAGCGAGTGAACAATCTGTCCCATGTTATAATGAACGCACATCCAAGAATGCTGTCAAAATTGCAAAACATGCATTGAAATATGCTGATGAAAATAAATGTGATGCTATTATTTTTGACACTGCTGGTCGTTTGCACATCGACGACTTATTAATTGAAGAAATAAAAGATATTAAAAAAGCAATTTCTCCTGATGAAATATTTTTAATTGCTGATGGTGCGCTTGGACAAGAATCTGTAAATGTAGCACGTGCTTTTAATGAAGCATTATCGTTGACGGGAATTATTCTGACGAAATTAGATGGTGATGCCAAGGGTGGTGCAGCGCTATCAATGAAATATGTTACTGGTGTTCCTATAAAATTTATTGGTACTGGGGAACGCGCTGATAATTTTTCTGTTTTTCATCCCAAACGAATGGCAACACGTATACTTGGAATGGGCGATGTTGTTTCATTGGTAGAAGCCGCCCAAAAGAATGTTGATGAAAATGAACAAGAAAAATTGGCTAAAAAAATAAAAAAGGCAGAATTTGACCTTGAAGATTTTTTATCTAGCATTCAGCAGATAAAAAAGATGGGGCCGTTGTCTGGATTGATGAAGATGATACCAGGCATGGACAAACAAATAAATTCTGATGCTGATGAGAAGGGGATGAAACAGACGGAAGCGATTATTCAATCGATGACAAAGCAAGAAAGAAAGAAGCCAGCGATTATAAATTCTTTTCGTCGTGCTCGTATTGCAAAGGGTGCAGGGGTAGAATTGAAGGATGTTAATTCACTGCTCAAACAATTTTCGCAGATGCAAAAAATGATGAAATCATTTAAAGGGAAAAATGGCATGAAGAACATGCAGGCACTTGCTGCGCAGTTTGGATTAAAGATGTAGCTTCGTTTGTTCTGTGATTTTTTCTTTGACAGACGTTGCGAAGATTGCTTTATGGATTTTTGAGCGGGATAGTAGCTCAGTGGATAGAGCAGCGGCCTTCTAAGCCGAAGGTCGAGGGTTCGACTCCCTCCTGTCCCGCCAGTGAGGCATTTCCATTTTTTGTTAAAAATTTGCTGTTTTTCCTTGATAAAATAGTACAATTGTGTTACGCCTTTAAAAGTAGGCATATGGAACCTTTGCAAGAAATGGATACTCAAAATGTTGTTAGCCGGTCTGTGATATGCGCCGATGTTCAGGAGTATGATGATGTATCTTGCGATCAAGATGTATCGGTTGCTGGTTTTTGCGGGCATGCCATTGAAAATGGTAGTTGCGGCAATAGGTATAATGTTCCTAGAAAGTTTTTTAGCAATCCATTATATTTTAAGAAGGCCAGTATTGTTGTAGAAAAGAATGGATCTGATCGTAAGAAGGTTGTATCTTGCGAAAAGAAGAGATTGATTGATACATGGTCGCCGTTTACTAGCCAATCTGGGAAGAATATCAGTCAACTGAAGACTTCATTATCGCAATGTTTAAATAGTGTATCCAAAGATAGTTTAGATCGTGTGAAATCAGACCTGCGTGCAGTGTTTTCTCCATTTTTCCGCCCTGGATCGAATTTTGACAAGGGTATCATCATTAAATCCTGCAAAACTGTATTTTCAGAATTAGCTTCATCCGATAACAATGATAAATTTAGTCAGCAATTATCTTGTGCTGTTGAGAATTTAGATCCGCGGATCTTGTACGGCACATTGGTTGATGTTGTTGATTTAAGGTCTCGAAATTCCAATTTACGAAATAATGATCTGTCAGTAAGGGGTGCCAAAGTGTTCTAATTGTCGTACTTGTTATAGGTTATATTATATCAGTTGCAGCAATTTCTATGTATTTCTGAGTTTGTGCAGAATTGTTCTTTTTGGTCAGATGTATAGCTGATGGTGGTGGAGGCAGTGTTTCTGTTGTGATTTTGTAATAAGCGCGTTGTAATAAGAATATCGCCAGTCCAATTCTAACGACAAAGGTTATTGTTTTGGCTTAATTTAAACTAATACATTAGTTCTCCTATCCAGCAATACTTGCCTGCCGTGATTTGATGTTCTTTATTATATGCATAAACATTGGCTGCAGGTATTCATTTGAATTCCTTTGTAATAGTGATCCGTGTGTTAAAGTATTAATTGGTAGATACATTAATGGCAAATTGTATTGATATAATTTTTTAATGTCGTCTTTGTCCAATTGTGATATGCATAATCTGTTAGTTTGTATGTCGAATTTTGACAATATTTCATTGATCAATCGTTCAGGATTATTGACGACAGCTACATGTAAAAATGCTTTTGATTGTTTAATGTCATTTGGGAGGATGTCAGGAGACAGTCCAACGCTGAATAATTTTCCTAACATTGCTTCTGGTAAAGTTGTATATTTATCGATAAAATCTTCCATTTGTTCCATTGACCATGTGTTCATGATAACGATGCATGCTTTTTGATTCGCTGCATATGCCATATTTATCATTTGTTTGCACTGGGCTAATGAAGCATTTGATTGAAAGATATTAGCGTTTTGCTTGAGAATATCCATTATTGTGTTTTTGGCGGATTCTTGCTCTGCAACAATTGCTATTGTATAATTTTCAAGTGACTTTGCAGCGACAGCACTGCTGGTTTTATCATTAATATGAGTATGCGATTGCGAAATTGCAGATTGTTTATTAATAAAACTAACGTCTGAAATTCCTTGCGGATTTATACCATGAACACCCATCGTGTAAACGATAATATAAATGGTATATATGATTGCAAGGTTTTATATTGGTTGTAAAATCTAGTGCATTTCTTAATAACGGTGTTATTGTTAATTCAAAACTAAGAAAATGGTTAACTGTTCTCAATGAGAGATTGTCCTGTCATTTCTTGTGGTTGTGGCAACTTCATCATTTGTAATAATGTTGGTGCAATGTCACATAATGCTCCGTTTTGTCGCAATTTAACATTTGCAAATTGTTTGCCATATAAAAGTACTTCTACTGGATTTGTTGTATGTTGTGTAAATGGTACTCCGCTTTTGAGCTCTACCATACATTCTAAATTGCCATGATCAGCGGTTATCAATGCGCAACTATCTGCTTTGTCGACAGCTGATAGTATTTCTTGTAAACATGCATCGACTGCTTCTGCTGCTTTTTTTGCAGCGAGCATATTGCCAGTATGTCCTACCATGTCAGGGTTTGCGAAATTTACTACGATCAAATCATATTTTTTGCTCAATATTGCATTACATACTGCATCTTTTACGGCATACGCGCTCATTTCTGGTTGTTGGTCATATGTTTCAATATTTGTTGGGCTAGGGATCAATTGTCTGTCTTCGCCATCGAACGGTAATTCTCTATAATCATTGAAGAAGAATGTAACATGGGCATATTTTTCAGTTTCAGCACATCGAAATTGTTTTAGGCCAAGATTGCTAATATATTCCCCCAAAATGTTTTTCATTTTTTCTGGCCGTGGAAATATTACATTAGGACATAATCCGACAGCATATTCTGTCAAAGTACAGAAATGTAAATTGTTGATATATTTTCGTGGAAATTCAGAAAATTCAGGATTGATGAATGCTTTTGTTATTTCTCGTGGTCGATCTCCTCGAAAATTAAAAAACAATACTGCATCATTATCTTTAATAGCATTGCGGAAAATCCCATCATCGTCGACAATTTGCATAGGAGATATAAATTCATCACCTTGTTGATTGTCAGATGATGGATTATCATGACACCATGATATTGCTTCATTAGGTGAATGGAATTGCAGAAAATTATGTTCCCCTGTTAAACAACGGTATGCTCTTTCGACACGATTCCATCTGTTGTCACGGTCCATTGCCCAGAATCTGCCGATGACAGTAGCGATATGTCCACATTGGATATTTTTGCAATGCTGTTCGATTTGTTTGAGATATGATAAGCTACTGTATTGTGATGTATCCCTGCCATCAGAGATGAAGTGTATACAAACATCGTCAATGCCAGCATTTTTAGAAAATGACAGTATGTGTAACAAATGACGCATTACTGAGTGTACGCCGCCATCGGAACACAGACCAATCAGGTGTAATTTTGAATTGTTCTTTTTGACATGATTAATCGTAGAGATGAATGCTGGATTGTTAGCAAAATCACCATTTTCCATTGCTTTATCAATTCGTACAATTTCTTGATCAACAATACGTCCAGCGCCGATGTTTTGATGTCCGACCTCACTATTTCCCATGACACCATCTGGCAGCCCGACTGCACGACCCGATGCTATGATTTCAGTACGTGGACATTGTTTAGACAGTTGTCTAGAAAATGGGATTTCTGCCCGCTGCGTTGCATCACAAAAATTTTCTTCAGGATGATGATTTACTCCCCATCCATCACGAATTATCAGAACTGCCGGTTGCACTAATGTTGTCATTGCGTACGCATTTTGACATTCATCATTGATGATGCAATTGTATTTTTTTTCATTTTATTGAAATGTTGCTGTGATGTTACATCTCCAAGAGCAATGATTAAAATATTATCCCGTTGATTTATTTGCTGTACATAGTGCCACCTAATTGATTGCCATGTGGTAGTTAATTATGTTGTTATTCGAATAAGTTGCCAAATCCGTCAAAATCATACTCATCTTCCTGTTTTTTCGGCACGAAACTTTGATAGTGGCCACCATTTGTGTCGCCTTGAAAGTGCAGTGCAATGGTGTTGCTATCCCCTAATAATGTTTCGAGTGCGGTTTCGACGTTCATTGTTTTGACGTCGTCGACTTTAGTTTTTAATGCTATTGCAAGGGCGTTAAATTTAGCGTCGTGATTGTGATTGTTATAGTTGCCTAACCAAGTTTCTATTGTGGTGTTATTGTCTAGATTTTCTGCTGATAATGGAGGCAGAAGTATTTCTGTATTAGGCAAGGATAGTAGAATGCCAGTGCCTTTTTGATTTGTTGCTGTCTGTTCGACCAAAACAACAATAGGTCTCTTAAGATGAGTTGCCATTTGCGGCAAACAAGATATTTCAGCTTGCTCTGTCTGAAAACGTTGTTCTTCTTCTTTCGAAATTTCTTGCCCTGCTTTTTGGATTTCAACATATTTTTGCCTGAGCTCATAAGAGTTATACTTGTCGTTATCTTTGCCTTGCTTTTGCCCGCAAATGGAATAAAACAAACAGTTGTTACTGTGTCCAGAAACACCTTTTAATTCTCTGTTGTTTGTAAACAGTTTTGCAGCTGGGTCATCCGGATTCTGTAGCGGACTTGGGTTTGTCAATCCTTCGTGTGTCCTGACTTTTATTTCTTTTATGCTGTAATTATGACTGTGTAGTGTTTTTATAAATTTATCAGTTGCATCTTTAATTTTACCATCATTCGAATAGATTTTGTCATCGCAGTAGTAGTATTTCAAAATTGTTTCGAGTGCGGTTTCTGCGTAGCCGTTTTTTCCATGTTTAAAATAGGTTAATAGTTGTGAGCAGGATTTTTCTAATATATACGTACTTTGGAATAGATTATTATTTATTAAACCCTCTTCCAATTTGCCATTGCTTGCCAGACTTAAAATGTTAGTTGTGACATTTTGAATATATTCATCCGATAATGTGTTATAACGACTTTGATCGATTTGGCCGATATATTGAAGTTGGTCTTGGAATGATGATCTATCTAGTGTTATTCCGTCTATATCTACTTTTGTATTTTCATTTTGAATGTCATCTGATGCAGAATTCAGGCGCGTAGTTATGCCATCTTTGTTTTCGCTGTACCACGTATTAAAATCACCTGCTATATTTTCTTTATTTTCATTATACCAGGTGTTAAAATCATTACCCATCTTTTCTTCGACTTCTCCGCTGTGTGTTGGTATTGTTTGATCGTCGAGCTCGATGCCGTCGTCGTTTGGACTAGCTTCTTGTTTTCCTTTATATTCTTGATATTTTTTAAATGCATACGCTTTTCGTGCATGGTTCATTATCATTGCATTTTTGATGTGTTCGTATGTTTGTGGCTTGAATTGATATAATGGTTCGCCAGTGTAATTTTGGAAGCTTTGGATGTCAGCTATGATTGATTTATATTCTTCAGCAGGAGAAAGACAATCAACGAAAAATGATGTGATTGGTGTTGGATTTTGTGCAGAAGATTCATCTTTGCCCTTTTTTTGTTTTTGTTCGCTCTCGTCATCTGCGACATATTGAATTGCAACATCAAATTTATAGGCATTGCCTTCAAGTTTTGAGCGGCACGAAAGTAATGCATCTTTGGCCATTTCTGACAATGATTTCCCTAATCCTTCTTGTGTTTTTGTTGAATCAATTGCGTTCAACGCTTTCAAAAATGCCGTTGTTCGTGAATTTGTCCATGTAGGATTGTTGCAATCTGCATCAACCAACGCTTTCCCTATGTGCGCAACGATGTCCGTGCCATTAAGTTCTTGTGTTTTGCTTTTTATCAATAGCAATTCGTTTAAGGCAGTAAACGGCATGCTTTTTTTGTTGATTTTGCTATCGTCTTTCGGCAATGCAGCTAAAGCTAGAGTAGCGATTGTGTCTAGATTATCAGGAATATTCCATTGATTTTCATCACAATTAACAATTTGTTCAGCAATTTTTTTGAATGCATCAGGTTTTATTCCGCGCATGACTTCAGATAGCCAGTCTGGAAATTGTTTAACTGTCGCTTGGTTGACTGAAGCAAAAGACGTTTCTGTTTGATTTGCTGCGCCCACAAGAAGTTTAAGTGCCAATTCAGGAATTTCTTCAGATGAGTGAATTATGTTTTTAAGTAATGAAATGGATTCACTTTGTGTTGACTTGACATTGCTTTCTAGATTGTTTTTTATCGTATCTGCGACTTGTGAGGCTAGTCTTTTATCGCCGTTGACAGTGTTTTTAGCCCATACGTGATCATTTCTTAGACAATGTAATAATATATCTTTTTGAAAAGTATCAATCTCTGTTTTATGTAATTCAAGTTTGAGTTCGTTAAGTAAATAATCATCGTTTTTTAATGCATGTGCATATACTTGTATTGCCCATGGTTTGCTATTTTTGAGTTCTTCTAGAAAGTTTTCATTGCTTTCGTATGTGCTTAGTTCTATTCCATTTTGGTTGTCGTCGTTGTTTTCTTTAGGTTCCTCAAACAGTACATTTTTTAATATCTCTAGTAGGGGTTCAGGCATTTTGTTGTTGTCGTCATATTTTCCGAATATACCATTACGAATTTCAGAAAGAGCACCATTCTCATTCTGAAACAAAGCTGTTATGGCTTGTTGTTTTATTTCATCTGGGAAATTGGATGTTCCATCTGTTAGTATATAACTGAAGAATTCTGTAATTTGATTTGTTGTATCTTTGTTTGATTGTGCCGTTTCAAGCAGCATACTAAGTAATGCTGTTTTTGTACCTATGTTTGACCTAAGTGCACCATCTATAATGCCTAATGCTTGTTCTAGTGTTATTTCCACATTCGGAATTTTGTCCAGAGCATCTTTTAGATTTCCCAGAGCATCATTTGTGTTATTGCTTTTTAGTCCTGTAATTATATCATTGATTCTTGTTTTCTGTTGATCTGTTGCCTGTTGTGAATTTGCGAATTGCGCTTTTCGGTCTTTTAGTAGTGTGTACTGTTTTTTGTCGCGAGAAAAAAACGATGTCAGTTCTTTAAATGTTGTCAGTGCAGTGGTTGCGAAAGAATGATCTTGCCATATGGCCTGGCTTGCGTGTGTATTATGTGCTGTTGGATTACTAGCTGAAGCAACTTGTTGCATATTGGCGAGAGTGTAGCAAGAAATGTCTGTTTAGCAAGATTTATAATGTGTGGTCATGAGTCATTACATTGATTGCGATAGTTGCGATAAAATTCAGCACGTTCAGAAATCGCTTGTTCTGAACCAGATTGTTTAGGATGCCAGAATTGTACAGGTTCGTTCATATAATATTGTCCAGAAATATTATGTGGGTAGTCGTGGCTGTATTTGTATGACTCGATTGGTTTGGAATTGCGTTCTGTCGATATGTATGTTTTGTCACACAACATCATTGGAACTGATTGTATGCCGTGTTTCGACATATGTTCGCGGCAGGACTGCAGGGCGAGATATGTTGAATTGCTCTTGGGCGCTGTTGCAAGAAATACAGTGACATGCGATAAATTAATAGCGCATTCTGGCAATCCGACTTTTTCACATGCTTCAAAACATGCTATAGCTAACGGTAATGCTCGAGAATCTGCCAGCCCAATGTCCTCCGACGCAAATATTATCATTCTGCGGGCTATGAATCGTGGATCTTCGCCACTGTCGATCATTTTCGTCAGCCAATAAATTGCAGCGTCAGGATCACATCCACGCATGCTTTTGATATAAGCAGATATTGTATTGTAATGCTCATCTTCGTTGGTGTCGTAACGCAATAGTCGTTCGCTGGAAAAATGTTCAACATCGTCATGCGTTATTTTACTTCCGAGTGGGAGACTAGTGGCTATTGTTTCTAATGCATTTAATGCCCATCTTAGATCGCCATTTGACATGTTTGCAATACTTCGCAATACTCCATCATTTGCATTGTAGTGCATATTGCCGATGCCGCGGAATGTGTCAGTAAGTGCAGTGGTTAATATGTCGACGATGGCATCTGTGCTGATTGGATTTAAGCGAAATAAATGACTCCTGCTGAGGAGTGGGGAATTGATATAAAATCCTGGGTTATGAGTTGTTGCTCCGATCAGACGTATTGTTGCTTGTTCTACATCAGGCAATAGGAGATCTTGCTGCGATTTATTGAACCTATGGATTTCATCGATGAAAAGAATAATGTTTTTTTCTGTGTTCTTTCTTGCGTATGATAAAATTTCACGCAGTTCAGCAATGTTCGATAATACTGCATTAATTTTTATCAAATGTGCACACATCGATCGTGCAATGACCTCGGCCAATGTTGTCTTGCCACATCCTGGTGTACCGTAAAGTAATATGCTGGAAAAGTTGCCAGATTGTATAAGTTTTGGCAATAAACAGTTTTTCCCTAAAATATGTTCTTGTCCAACGATTTCAGACAAATTTTGTGGCCGCATCTTGATAGCCAATGGGCAGTATTTAGATGTTGTTGTATGTGATGTTACATCATCATCAAAATTAAATTCTTTTTGTGTATCCATATTACGATGGTATTTTTTTTCGTAATGGAGCAAATCCAAGTTTTGTCTTTGCTAGGAATGATTTCAAAAAATGTTGTGTCATTGGATTTGCACCGTATCCATCCTCAATCATTTTTAATGCACGTTCTTTTGTTGGACCTGTCCGTTTATAAAATTCACGAAAACAGGATTTTAATTCCACGAGATATTCATTGTTAAATTTTGCGCGACGTAATCCAACTAAATTTAGTCCAATTACTGTATTTGCTCCTGCAGACATTACATATGATGGTAAATTGAGCGATATTGCAGAATATCCCCCTAGAATAACATAGTCTCCAACTACTACATTTTGGTGAATTGATGCACCACCGCCAATAAAACAATCATTCCCGATTTTAACCTTCCCTCCTAGCATAGAACAATTTGCTAGTTTGGTATTATCTCCAACAATACAGTCATGGGCAACATGAGATGATGTTTGCAACATACAATTGCTCCCGACTGTTGTAAATTTATCCGGCTTGGTCGCACGATGTACTGTGGCATGTTCGTGTATTACCGTGTGATGTCCAATTTTTACACCAGATCGTATATTGATGTCAAAAGTAGCGTCCTGTGGACGGCCACCAAGTGCTACGAAATTATCAATAAAACAGTCGTTTTCGATAATTGTTCCTGTTTTTATGACAGAATGTGCTGATATGATTGTATCATTTCCTATTTTTACACCATCTTCAATAATTGTATATGGTCCAATTTTTACATTATCTCCAAAAATGATGTTTTTACCTAAAATTGCGGTTGGATGAATGGTTGTCATATGTTCCTGTCGCATTATGGTTTCTTTAATGTGCTGTTCAAGTCAAGATATTGTACTATTCTTTCTGCTAGTGATTTGAATGTTGGCAATGATACAGTCGATCCCCATGCAATGCCTCTTTCAACATGAGCATCATCGACGATGACAGTAATTACTATTTGAGGGGTATCAACAGGGAAAAATCCACTATAAGATGATGTGTGTCGATCATGAGAATATTTCCCATTAAATAATTTTTGGCCGGTTCCGCTTTTCCCTCCAAACTTTATTCCGGATGGCAGCGTTCCATTATTAGGATTATGCATGACGTTGCGCATACGTTCCGCCGTATTTTGAGATATTACACGGCGTTTGACAATTGGTTGCATCGTAATGATGTCAGTGCCGTTGTCACTTACGCTATGGAAAATATTTGGACGTAATAATATTCCATTATTAGCAATGACTGACATTGCGCAATGTGCCTGCAAAGGAACTATACCAATAGCATGTCCCATTGCCATTCTTGTTATTGTCATTGCATCCCATTTTGACGGAGGGAATAAAATACCTGCGGACTCACCGTCGAACCCATATCCTGCTTTTTCTCCAAATCCATAACTTTTTACGCAGTCGAAGAATTGCTGTTCTCCTATCATCAGTGCTGTAAATGCTGCGGCACGATTGCTAGATTTCCTCATGGCCTCAACAAATGTTATTTTATCAAATGGAGTATGGTCTTTGGGCAACTTAATATTCCGTCCACGATTTATTGCTGTCGGGATTGTGCAATCAAAAATAGTATCTTCGTTGACTAAATTATATTCCAGCCCGAATGACATTGCTACAATTTTGAAGACAGATGCTGGTTCATAAACATTACATACAGCGAGGTTCTTCATGTTTTCTAATGGATATTTCCCGTAATTATTCGGATCATATTCAGGATAATTTACCATTGCTAGTAGTTCTCCTGTTGCAACATCACTTACTATGATAGAAACACCACATGGGTTAAATTTATCAACGAGCTTATGCATTTCTTCATATGCCAATTGTTGAATTCTTTTATCAATTGTCAGTGTTACATTATATCCATTTTTGGATGGAATATCCTTTGTTCTATATTGCAAAAGTTCTTTTAGATTTCCATCCCGTTCTGATTCGACATAACCATCTTGCCCACGTAAATAAAAATCCATATGCCGCTCAACGCCAGATACTGCTGTTCCGTCATGATTGACAAACCCAGTGATATGTCCGGCAATTTTGCCAATTGGATATGCACGGTTAGTCTTCCGCATGCCATATACGCCCTTTATTCGAAGTGATGATATTGCTTCGTATAGTGATTCAGTATGAATTTCGCATATTGGTACCCAACGTATTTTTCGTGATTTTTTGGTGCTTACAGTACGTTTTTTTTTTAATTTTTTGATTATACTTTGTGGGTTTAATGATAAAATTTCCGCCATTGTGTGAATCTTTTGCAGGTCTTTGTCTGCATCAGCAGAGTAGGGGTCTACACCTATTATTATTTTTTTGGAATCAAATGCTAGGATTTCACCGTTTCTGTCCAATATCATTCCGCGATATGATGGTATGGTGTACTGTGATCGTCGTGTTCGTTGTAATGTTTTTAAATAATGGTCACGATTAAAATATGATAAATGAATGATCCGCCAGCCAATGATACAAAACAGCATGGCAACACAAAATATTACAAACCAAAATCTTTTTCTTGTTTCCACTGCCGAAAAATAATCTTCTGTTGAAAAATTATAATCTATCAAGAATTAAAGTGTTAGATTTAGTGTCTGGAATCTTCAATTGTAATAACAAGTCTGATTAGTGACAATGATAATGTTCGATTTGCATTATGTAATTAGGATTATGCAGAATGATATTCGTGTTGAAATGCAGCTATATGCAATATTTTGTTTTTTCTTGAAAAATTAGAAAAATTTTTCACAAATCTCGGTGTTGTTCTTTGGTAATGTTGAACGGTTCAATGTTGCTGTATTCTAATAATATTTAACCCCAAGAGATTTGGGAATTTTATGATATCTACAGTTATGGAAGAGCTTCTAGCTTCTCATCCGATTGAGAAGTTAAAGGATGGCTCAGTTGTTAAAGGTGTTGTTACTGAAATTCGCGGCAATGATATTGTTGTCGATATTGGTGGTAAGTCGGAAGGCGTCATTTCAGCTATGGAGTTTAATGATATTGATTCCATAGAGATAGGCAGTGAGATTGATGTCTATATTGAGAAGTTGGAAGATAAGTTTGGCAATCCAGTGTTGTCACATGACAAAGCAATGCAGAAAAAGAATTGGGCATTGATTGTCGAAAATTGTGAAGAAGGATCTATTCTTCCAGGTCGTGTAAAGGGCAAGGTCAAGGGCGGTTTATTGGTAAATATCGGAGTTGATGCATTTTTGCCAGCTTCTCAAATTGATACGCAGTCGCCAGTAAATTTGGACCAATACATTGGCAATACCTACGAGTTTAAGATTTTAAAAATCAATCAGGAAAGAAAGAATATTGTTGTTTCCCGCCGTGAATTGATAGAAGAAGAGCGTCAGGAAAAACGTAAAGTCTTGTTAAATGAGATCCGTATAGGTGATATTCGAACAGGTGTTGTAAAGAATACTACAGATTACGGTGTGTTTGTTGACATTGATGGATTGGATGGATTATTGCATATAACCGATATGAGCTGGGGACGTGTTTCACATCCTAGTGAGATAGTAAAGCCAGGTCAAGAGATCAAAGTAATGGTCATTGGTATAGACGAAGAGAAAGAACGAATTTCTTTGGGTCTTAAACAAACGTTCCCAAATCCATGGGATAATATTGAACAACGGTATCCAATTGGGGCTATAGTTCATGGTAAAATCGTTAACATGGTACCATATGGTGCATTTGTTGAGATTGAAAATGGTGTCGAAGGATTGATTCATATAACAGAGATGTCATGGACAAAACGTGTCAACAAGCCTAGTGAAATGGTAAAAGTTGGGCAGGAAGTCGACGCTGTTGTCATAGAAATATCAAAAGATGACCAAAAGATCGCTTTGAGCTTGAAACAGATAGAAGAAAATCCATGGAGCATGGTGTGCAGGAATTACCCAATTGGTGCTCATGTTCGCGGAAAAGTACGCAATATGACCGCTTATGGTGCGTTTATTGAGCTTGAAGAAGGTATTGATGGAATGGTACATGTCAGTGATATGAGCTGGACACGTAACATCAATAATCCTAATGAGTTCTTGAAGAAGGGTGATGAAGTCGATGCCATCGTATTGAGCATTGATGAAGAGCAACAAAGAATAGCACTTGGTATCAAGCAGATGACCGATGATCCATGGGGAGATATTCAAAGACGATACAAAGTGGGAACTGTTGTCAAAGGCACAGTCACACGTATCGTTCCTTATGGTGCTTTTGTAAAGCTTGAAGACGACTTAGAAGGATTAGTTCATATCAGTCAAATCGCTGAAGAACGTGTAGAGAAAGTAAAGTCTGTATTGTCAGTAGGACAAGAGGTATCAGCACGTGTAATTAAAGTTGATCAAGATGATAGGCGTATAGGGTTGTCTATCAAAGCTGCAAATTATGATGATGCAGCATTTGCTGAAGAGATGAAAGCGTTTGATACTGTCAAGAGCACTGATGAATTAGTAAGTTTATCAGGAATGTTTGATGAAATCGATGAATCATTGAATATGCAAGAATAATTTTTGGTAAGTATTGCTAAAATAAGAGCTGTCTGTTTTGATTTTCAGACAGCTTTTGTTTTTTTATTGTACAGTATATATTTTGAATATGATGACAGTGATATGAAAAGTAGATTACAATTTTCATTGTGTGTTTTTGCGATGTGCATTGGAGCTTCTATTGCCTGTTTTGGCGAAGAGTCACATGTGTGTTATGTTGTGAATGAAGGGTGTTATGTTCCAGTGTTTGAGACTAATGAGTCGAAATTTTCTTATGAAGTTGGAGAACATGGCATGAATTGTTATCAATTAGATACAGTATTATTGCCGGATACATGTTTGCATCTTTCTCAAGAAGGAACAAATGATATTATAAAAGTATCATATTACTGTGCAGGTGATTCGTCTGAGCATTCTGGATTTATTCATTCAAAGTTATTGTCGTCATGCTGTAAAGAATGTGAGGAATGTGATCATGTTGAATGCTGCAAGTATAGTGATGCGCAACCAATGGCATTGTCTGATATTAGAGCATTGTTCGATAGCTGCATAAATGAAAATATCCCATACTGTTGGGGTGCTAACAATATCAATGCCATTGATTTGAATGATATGTATGAATTTACCGCAGATAATAAAGATGTTCCTGCTTTTGAATTGCGAGGGTTTGATTGCTCCGGCATTTTGCATTATATTTCCAATGGTATATTGCCACATTGTACACGTGGGTTACATGTTGCTGGCAATGAATTGTTTAAGTTCGAACATGGCCAATCATATACTGTTGAAGAAAAAATGGCAGTGATCAACGGGTTGCGCGACACTGATTATATTGTATGTGTACGAAAAGGTGGTGGGCATGTGATATTGTCTTATAAAGGTGGTTTTTTAGAGTTCCGCGATAAAGACAGTGGATGTGTGTTCACTCCAAAAGAAGATACATTGTCACGATTGGATAAGATTATTGACTGGGGAAATGATGGTGAAAGTGATGTTTTTGTAATAAGATGGCATCCTGAGGTCATGTAGTCAAATTTCAACGATATATCTAAGAAGATCACACTGTGTTATTGGCACGGTGTGATTATTTTTTTGCATACACGGAATGTGCAAAAACATTTGTTTGTGCATTTTGTACAATCAATGTTTGAGATAATTTTAGCGGGTTATATTAAAAAAACTTGATGATATTATTAGTTTTATAAGAATCTAAGAAGGTTTGTTGATGAATATGGAAGAAGCAGCAGAGACGAAAATAAATGAAAGCGACATTTTTGCCATGAGAAAAAATAAATTTGAAAGCATGAAACTGTCGCATTATAATCCATTTTGTCAGCATTTTGAACGAAAACACATGTCGCAAGAAGCTGTGTCATTGTATGATGCAGAAAAAGAAGAACAGCCTGTAGTTTCTGTCGGAGGAAGAATTGTAATCTTCAGATTGATGGGCAAAGCAAGTTTTGTAAAGATTTTAGACCAGGATGGGTTGTTGCAATTATACGTTTCCAAAAATGATATAGGAGAAGAAAATTATAACCTATTTAAGACATTTGATATAGGGGATGTTATCGGTGCTACTGGTCGATTGTTTGTTACGAAGACGGGAGAAATCACTGTCCGTGTACAAAAAATTGTAATGGTATCAAAGTCATTGCGGCCATTGCCAGATAAATGGCATGGGTTAGTTGACAGTGATCAAATTTATCGTCAAAGATATCTTGATTTAATTGTAAATAAAGAATCTCGTGATCGTGCAAAAAAACGGTGTAAAATAGTACAAGAGATCCGGCGGTTTTTGTGGGATAATGGGTTTGAAGAGGTTGAAACTCCTGTTTTGCAAAATATTGCAGGTGGGGCAGCAGCACGACCATTTGAAACATACATGAATTCATTGGATCAAAATTGTTATCTTCGAATAGCATCAGAATTGTTCTTAAAACGAATGTTGGTCGCAGGGTTTGATCGCGTTTTTGAAATAGGAAAAATGTTCCGAAATGAAGGAATATCGCGAAAACATAGCCCGGAATTTACTACAATGGAAATTTATCAAGCATTCTCTGACTACCGCGGAATGATGCGATTGATATATGATTTAATACAACATTTGTGCAATAAAGTAATAGGGTCGACGACGATTACAATGGCAGATGGGAATATCATTGAGTTAGGTGGAAAGTGGGCAGAAAAAAAATATGCTGATGTTATTGTTGAAAAAACAGGATGCGACAATTGGTTCGAATTTAGCAAACAAGAAAAATATCAACGATGCAAAAAAATGGGGTTGGATGTTAATGAGTCACAAGAAGATTTTGAACTGACACATGAGGTTTATAGCAAATTGATTGAGCCAACATTAATTCAACCGACATTTATTACTCATCTTCCGAAAGAATTATGCCCATTGGCAAAGATTAATCAAGAGGATGGTAGATATTTAGATGTTTTTGAATTGTGTATTAATGGGCAGGAGATTGCACCAGCATATTCCGAACAAAATGATCCATTTATTCAGCGTGAAATGTTCGAAAAACAGATCGGGGAAGAACGGCATAATTTGGACAATGAATTTTTATTGTCATTAGAATATGGCATGCCTCCAGCTGGTGGAATGGGAATAGGAATAGATCGATTGGCCATTTTATTGACCGGGGCATCAGGAATACGTGACGTGATTTTATTCCCATTATTACGTCGGCAACAAAACTGATAATGTAATTTCTATTTTATAAACTGGTTGTGTTTATAAATTGCGTTGTATTTGATTTGTTCAGATATATTAAGAATATTGGTGCTTAAAGAGCAAATTTGATCGTTTGTTATCCATTGTTGGAGGCTGCACATAAGACAAGTTGGTTTGTGTAGCGCCATGTCATATGGTGACGTTGTGTTTCAATATTATGACGTTTATCATTTGTGATATATTTCTAAGAATAATACTCATTTATTCGTTGAACAAACAACGTAGATGGGTGTAATGACTTGTCTGAGGCTGTTGAATGGCTACGTTTTAATACTGGTCAGCCAGTTTTTCTAAAAGCAGCCGTTTGCACATACTTAGGTCTAGCTTGCCTGTTGCCAATACAGGAATTTCATCAACGTAAACTACTTCACGCGGTATCCACAGATTGGAATATCCCATCTGTGACATTTTAGTATTCAATTTTTGCATGTCGAGATTAGTGCTGCTAAGAATTACTAAACATTCCCCCTTCTTTTTATCAATGCGCGACAGTACTGCTATTTCTGGCCGTTCAGTATGTTGTAAGTTCAATGCATCGGTAATGGCTTCTTCTATTCCAATGTGCGGGATCATTTCCCCGCCGATTTTAGAAAACCGTGCTAATCTTCCTTCAATATATAAATACCCATCTTTGCTTAATCTTGCTAAATCTCCTGTAATTAGCCATCCATCTTGTAATGTTTTTTCGGTTAATTCTGGATTATCAAGATACCCATTAAAAACATTTGCTCCTTTTGCGCATAGAATACCAGTTTCTCCAAGTGGGAGAGTATGTCCTGTTTCTGGTCCTAAAAATTTTACTGATATACCAGGTAATAACCTTCCAGTAGATCCATTTTTTTGATCAGGACGTTTGTTTGCAATTCCAGGATATCCTAATGCTAAAACTGGTGCTGTTTCTGTCAGTCCATATCCTGCTAATAGAGGTGATCCAAATTTTTTCTCCCATGCATGTGACATTTCAATCGGTAATCGTTCTGCACCAACAATGGTACATCTGAGATGTTTTAATTTTTCAGGTTTGATTTGTGATAAATATGGCCTGGCGAATGTTGGTGTATTGATTAATAAATGTACTTTTTCGCGAGATATAGCATCGGCTCCTCGTTTGTAGTCCAATGGACTAGTTATTGTTACAGCTTTTATTTTTGACATTAGTGCGAACCAAACATTTACTGTCAGTCCAAAACTATGAAAAATCGGCAGGCATGAAAGTACTGATTTATGATTAACATGTAGTCCGGCACCGGCTAACTGCAAACAATTAGCAATAATATTAGTATGTGTCAGCACAATGCCTTTTGGAGTTCCTGTTGTCCCTGATGAAAATAGAATGACTGCTTCGTTATTGCCACCTGTTGTTGGAATATTATATTTGGACAGCAACAACGAAGTTGGACAAAAACATATTTCAGCAATTAATTTTAATATAGTACGTTTTTTTGTCGTTTTTAAAATATTTGCTACATCGATTATATTGTACTTTTTAGAAAATTTTTGAAGCTTTGGTAAAATTGTATGTATAGAAAAAATATGGTTGATTCCAGATTGTTCTAATACTGATTTGAGTGGGGTAGCACCCAATGAAAAATTTACATTGACTGGTGTTTTATCAGCCAATGTGATTGCTAAATTTATTGCATATGACATCGCACATGGTGGCATAGCTACTGCTATCCTATCATCACGTATATTTTTACGTATATATTGTAAAAACACTATTGAGATTGCTAAAAATTTGGCAGCACAAAATCTTTTGCGTTTTCCAGAAGAATAATCTACAATCGCTGTTCTGAGTGGAGATTCTGTTAATACTTGGAATACTAAATTGCTAATGTTGCCGTTTAAAGCTGGATGCGTACGAAATTCTTGTTCGTTGTTGTCGAAAATATACGTATCCTGTGATAATTCATTCTCTATACTAGAAAAGTCCCTGATGTTAGGGTTCATAAGGGACTGTTTAAATGCTTTATAGGAAGACATAATGGTTCAAACTAAACTATCTAGTAATTGAGAAAATGAATTGAATATAATGGTCGGCTTGGTTTTAGATGCTTCTTCGTTGTCCTCATGCAATCTTAAAGAGCTGTCATCTCCTGCAAATAGTGCTGTTTTTAACCCGACTTTATTCGCTGGAATGATATCATTGACCATATCATTGCCGACATAAATTGCTTCTTCTGGACTAATTCCTAATGCTTTTAGTCCTTCTACGCATAGTTGAAACATTATAGCAGATGGTTTGCGATGGCGATGTTCATATGACCATATGCAGATCGGACGTTTAAACCCTAATGTTTCTAAACTATTTTGGAATAGTGCTTCCATAGTAATCGGTGTATAGAACTGTGCCGTTGATATTGTTCCCATTGCTATGTTACGGTCTTGCAATTTGCGCAAACATTCTAATGCACAACTTTGTGGCCAAACAGGATTTACCATACATTCATGTCGTATGATTAATCGTCTAATTGCACGTTCTGTTAAATCACCATCAATGGTGCCACTTGCGAATAATTCATTTAGAAAATCTTGCCACACATCGCAAATATTGATTTCTGGATAAGTAATCCCTTCTGCATGTCGTATGTCATAATGGGCACGTACATGCTCAACATATAATCTGCTGAAAGGGACCTTTTTGTCAAAAATGTCGAAATCAGATGCTTCCAATGCTGATATTATTGCTTGGTCGAACTCTACACTAGGTTCCGATAGTGAATTTGCTCCGACATTGGTTGTTAATAATGTCCCGTAGACATCAAATAATACAGCGCGAATATTATTTATTTTTTTTAATTTTGGCTGTGTTTGCGAAGGTTGTGTTTTGATTGGTTCTAATAACGATACAATCATTTTGTTTAATGGAAGACTGCTCACGACGCGAAATTTTACTCCTTTATTATCTTTCTCAACTATATAAAAACCTAAAACCAGTGCTTACTATACGAATTTTATGCTATTTGCGAACAAAAAATCGCAATTGATGTTATTTATGCTATTGATAAACACCAAAAAGTGCAAAATTGTTTTTTGCTGACTCACCCA
>CAZOAG010000003.1:124561-130128 GCA_964577805.1 uncultured Opitutales bacterium | reverse complement strand
AGACCCGTGACTCACCCAAGACCCGTGACTCACCCAAGACCCGTGACTCACCCAAGACCCGTGACTCACCCAAACATCATAGCACACATGGTTGCGATATTAACATGGTAATTTTGCCCGAATTGTCTTGAAGTTTTATTGGCTGCTATTTATCTTTGTTGAAGAGATGCTTTTTAACAGAGATAATCCATTCTTGTCACGATTAAAGTCGCGTATTCGTGTTTCTGGTATCAATAGCGGAAAAAATGTTCAACGGGTAGTATTGGACATTGCCGATAGTGGGATTACGTATAAATGCGGTGATGCATTAGGCGTGTTGCCGAAAAATAACATAGATGACGTTAAGTCGATATTGGAATGTTTAAATATTTTAGGTGATGCAGAAGTTGTTTTGCCATATAATGAACAGAATACAAATATTGTATCAGCATTGTCTGAATCATTGGACATTAATGAGTTGCCGCGTAAGTTTTTTGAGTGGTTTGTTGGATGTTTGAGCAATCAAAAGGACATTGATTATTTACGTCAAAATATTTTGGGAGATAGTGATGATTGCAAAAAAAGATTAAAGTCGTTTTCGTTATTGGAGGTTCTTCATAAATTTGAGTCATTCAAGATAGACGATGTTCAGTCGTTAGTAAATGTACTGAAGCGATTAATGCCACGGTTGTATTCAATTGCATCATCACCGTTAGTGTTGTCTGATGAAATTCATCTTGTTGTCAGCGAGGTTATGTACACGAATGATAGAGGAAACAAACGGTATGGTGTTGCTTCACATTATTTATCATCTGTTCTTGAACAAAATGAGGAAGTAAAGATCTTTGTAGTAAAATCACCATTTGCATTACCACAAAATCAAGAAGTTGACGTTATTATGATAGGCCCTGGAGTAGGAATTGCTCCTTTTCGTGGATTTTTGCAGGAACGTGCTTCCTTGAAGTCGAACGGTAATAAAGTTGGCAGGAATTGGTTGTTTTTTGGTGATCGTCGCCGTGCAGATGATTTCTTGCTTGAAGATGAATTGACAGAATATCAACGCAATGGAGTTTTGGATAATTTGCAATTGGCGTTTTCTCGTGATCAAGAACAGAAAGTTTATGTTCAAGACAGGATGTGGGAATGCCGCGATGATGTTTGGTCATGGATTTCATCTGGCGCATATATTTATGTTTGTGGTGATGCATCTCGTATGGCAGTTGATGTTGATAGTATGTTGAAGAAAATTGCTGTAGAGGTTGGTGGAATGACAGATGAATCTGCAGAAAATATGTTTAAAACGATGAAAAAAGAACGTCGTTATCAACGCGATGTTTATTGATATTTTTTTAATAATACATTCAGAGCATATCTATTAATCATTAAATTCAGTTGATGATTTTAATTGACTGCAAGATGCTTAATATCATCTCTGTTTTTTTGTTTTCGTGTTTGCTTGCGTAGTTTAATGGATAGAGCGCTGGCCTCCGAAGCCGGAAATTCGGGTTCGAATCCCGACGCGAGCGCCATATTTTCTAATTCGAAAATTTGTTTATAGCTTGCGATTGGTTCTCTTGTTTGTCTTTTGTTTATACCGATTGCAATGTTTAATTCTCATATAACAAAATTTACTATGATATATTTTGACTTGTCTTAACTGTTAAAAAAACAAATTCAGTGGTTGTATGAAGTACATATTTGTCAGTGGTGGTGTTGTTTCGTCGTTGGGGAAGGGACTGACAGGTGGTGCTCTGGCAGCATTGTTGGAAGCACATGGATATCGTGTAAAACTACAAAAATTTGATCCTTATTTAAACGTTGATCCTGGTACGATGAGTCCATTTCAACACGGTGAAGTATATGTATTAGATGATGGTGCTGAGACAGATTTGGATTTAGGCCATTACGAAAGGTTTACTTCTACAAAATTATCACGTGAGAATAGTGTGTCAGCTGGTCAAATTTATCAATCAATATTACAAAAAGAACGACGTGGGGATTTTTTAGGAAAAACTGTTCAAATAATTCCGCATGTCACAGAAGAGATTAAAGAAAAATTTCAACGTGGTGCGAATGATTGTGACATCCTAATAACGGAGATAGGTGGTACTGTTGGCGATATTGAAAGTTTGCCATTTTTGGAAGCAATGCGGCAAATGGCAATGGAAGTTGGCAGGGAAAATGTGTTGTACATTCACATGACGTTGGTTCCATATTTACGAGCAGCGGGGGAAATCAAGACAAAGCCATCACAACAAAGTGTAGCGAAATTGCGTGAAATTGGAATTCAGCCAGATGTTTTAATCTGTCGTACTGAGGTTTCATTAGATCAGGATACGAAAGATAAACTGAGCATGTTTTGTAATGTCGAAAAACGATGTGTTATAGAGGAACGTGATTTGCAGTTGTCTGTATATGAGTTGCCTGTTGTATTGCATCGAGAACATTTAGATGAGATTGTTTTGAGCAAATTATCATTGAATATCGGCCATTGTGACATTTCGAAATGGGAAAAAATTATTGATAGTATTGCAAATGCACAATCAATGGTAAAAATTGGTGTTGTTGGAAAATATACTGCATTGAAAGATGCATATAAATCAGTTTTTGAAGCACTTGCACATGCTGGTATAGAAAATAAGTGTAAAGTAGAAACTGTATCAATTGATGCTGAAGATATTGAGCGGACAGGAACTGGATGTTTAGAAGGGGTAGATGGGATATTGATTCCTGGCGGTTTTGGAAATCGTGGGACAGAAGGTAAGGTTTTGGCAGCACAATATGCCCGTGAAAATAATATACCATTTTTAGGAATTTGTTTAGGGATGCATATCGCTACTATCGAATTTGCACGTAATATCGCAAAGATAGATGATGCGACAAGTGAAGAGTTTGATAATTCTGCTAAAAATCATGTCATTTGTTTGATGGGAGATCAAGCAGTCGTACATGAGAAGGGCGGAACGATGCGATTGGGGGCGTACGATTGTGAGTTGGTGGAAAATACTTTTTCTTTTTTAGCATATAAAAATAGGAATATTGTAGAGCGTCATCGTCATCGATATGAATTTAATCCGAAGTTCGAAAATGTTTTAACGGAATGTGGATTAAAAGTAGCAGGACGCAATCCACAGACAGGATTAATAGAAATTGTTGAAATTCCAGAACACCGATGGTTTGTTGCTGTGCAATTCCATCCAGAATTCCTGTCTAAGCCGTTTTCAGCTCATCCATTATTCCGTGAATTTGTTCGTGCAGCTGGTAAAGAATGACAATTTTTGATATTTATTGTTGATTTTGTTTTGAATATATGTCATAGATAAATTTTAATTTACAAAATGTAAGGTTTGCGATGAGTGATAATGTTGTGGCACCGGAATTCGGTAGGTTAAGAAAAATATTTTTCCCAATACATGGGTTTGAGGTCAAAAAGGCTTTGCCTATGGGAATGATGTTTTTCTTTATTTTGTTTAACTATACATGTTTGAGAAACATGAAAGATGCGATGATTGTCACAGCGCCTAATTCAGGAGCTGAGGTATTGTCGTTTTTGAAGTTCTATTTTGTCATGCCTAGTGCGATTCTATTCACACTGTTGTATGCAAAAGGAAGTGATGTGATGAGCAATGAAAAATTGTTCTATGTCACTGTTGGATCGTTCGTATTGTTTTTTGGGCTGTTTGGATTTGTTCTTTATCCAAATATTGATGTGCTTCATCCTTCTGTTGAGACTGTAAAGAATTGGCAGTCATCATGTTCTGAAGCATTTCGTTGGCCATTAGCTATTGTTGGGAATTGGTCATATGCTGCTTTCTTTGTTATGGCGGAATTATGGGGTAGTGCGACGTTGTCCCTGTTGTTTTGGCAGTTTGCTAACCAGATTTGCAAAACATCGGAAGCTAAGCGATTTTATGCGTTTTTCGGATTGTTGGCACAGTTTTCATTGTTGTTTGCTGGTCAAATAGCTGATTATTTTTCGAAGATTAAAGTTCCTGCAGGTGTAGACCGTTGGGGTGTTACATTGCACTGGTTGATGGGTATTGTTGTTCTGTCTGGGTTGTGTGTAATGGGATTGTATCGTTGGATATACAAATACGTTTTGACTGATAAGAATTTGTACGATAAACCAGAGTTGCCAGGTGCAAAGAAGAAAAAGGCAAAGTTAGGATTCTGGCAGAGCATGAAAATCATGGTAACGTCGCCATATTTGGGATTGATCGCCGCATTGGTAATTTGTTATGGTGTTAGCGTAAATGTTATTGAAGGTTTGTGGAAGGGACAGGCAAAGTTGCTATATCCTAGCAAGAATGAATTTAACTCGTTCATGAGCAATTATACCTTCTATACAGGTGTTGTATCAATATTTGTAATGATCATTGGTGGCAATATTTTGCGTCGTTTCAGCTGGCTTACGGCGGCACTTATTACTCCTGCATTGACATTGATAGCAGGTAGTGCGTTTTTCGCGTTTATTTTATGGCGTGAGAATTGTGCTGAATTGTTGGCGCAGTGGGGAACAAACCCTATCTTTGTTGCTGTCATGATTGGTGCGACAATATTGATATTGGCGAAGTCAACGAAATATGCACTGTTTGATTTGACAAAAGAGATGGCTTATATTCCGCTTGATGACGAAATGAAGGTCAAAGGTAAAGTCGTTGTTGATGTTATAGGTGGACGTTTGGGCAAGGCAGGTGGTGCCGTAATTCAGTCAACGTTGTTGGCAATTGTTGGAGGTATTACTGGAACAAAGGCAGAGTTGATTGGTATCGCTCCAATATTGTTCGGTGTATTGATCGTGTTTACTACAACGTGGATGCTCGCTGTAAAAGCATTGAGCAAGAAGATAGCAGCAGTAACACGTGCAAATGCTGCACAAGAATAAATTAGATAATAATTAAAAAGTTTTACACGGACCAGGGCTTCCAGCACATTTTTGTTGGGAGCTCTTTTTATTCGATAAATAAAGTTTTATAATAACGGTTGGTGCTTAGATGTTATCGGTCCTTATCATTTCCAAGAAAGATGCTGATGTCTTTATTTGTCATCTTTAAAATTAAACGTTTGAAGAGTAATAGTGCGGAAATTGCTCAATTGGTAAGTAAATGTTTAGGTGGCAGGTTGGTATTTTGTGTTTACAGTAGTTTGTTATGTCAGATATAATGAAGCGCTTTTAAACAAGTGAAGCTGTTTGAAAATTATACGTTTTGCAATTTATCTTAAATTTTATTCTGCAACAACAGAAATTGTAGATTTTTAAATTTGGTTCTAAAAGTGCGTGAAAGTTTTTTATGTTAATAAATTTCATATAAAGTCATTTTTATATTAAAAAACACTATATAAGAACCGGGCAAAACAAAGTTATAGAATCTGGAATCAATGATTACATATTTAAGACACAAACCTTCAAACAGAAATAAGAACCTGTTAAATCATTCTTTATGTTTATGTTGCAGTAATTGAATGTTGATCAAATCAATGCGCGTAATTGATTGTTTAGTTAGAGTATATCAAAAATATGCTTTTTAATATTTGAGAAACGATTGTTGTCTCATAGAATGTTTTAGCTGCTTATACAAATCTCGCGG
>CAZOAG010000003.1:37346-124461 GCA_964577805.1 uncultured Opitutales bacterium | reverse complement strand
GATAATCGGACTCGCGGGATAATCGGACTCGCGGGATAATCGGACTCGCGGGATAATCGGACTCGCGGGATATAAAAATCTCACAAAGTTAGCCTAGTATGTAGGAATTTTGTGAGACCTGTAATAATTAATAAAATGATAGACTGATTAGCGCAATGATCGAGTTAATTTCTTTTTTACACTGTCAAGAACGCCGTTCAAAAATCTACTAGATTCATCAGTAGATATCATTTTCCCGATATCAATCGCTTCATTCATTGCTACGATCGGTGGTACATCTTCGCGAAACACCATTTCGTATATTGCTACTCGTAGAATCGCCAGATCTGTGATCGCTATCCTGTCCAGTGTCCAATGAGTGGCATGCTCTTTGATCAGGTCATCAACTATATCAATGTTTTCTACTGTCCCAATTGCTAGTTCCTTTCCGAATTTGAAATCGGAATGTTCTTTAAAATATTCATTGGCAAATGCTTCAACAATTTCTTCCGTTTGCCAAAATTGTTCATTCTTATTGATCGACCACGAATACATGAATTGTACAGCAAAAATGCGATTTTTTCTACGTACTGAAATTCCGTCTGGTATAATTTCCGACATTGTATGATTTCCTTATGTCGCAAGACTTATGATAAAAGACATTATCTTACAATAAAATTTTTATGTTTTTAAATCCTGATTTTTTAGTTGTACAAAGTTTCGATAGCAACTATTGCTGGTGGTTTTAAAATTCATATTTTTCAGGTGCAATCACAATAGTATATTCTCCTTTTTGTGGTTGTTTTTTGATCATTGATAATGCTTCTTCTAGTTTTCCTACAAAAAATGATTCATGTAGTTTTGTTATTTCTTTTGCTATACATATTGTTCGTTGACTGCCCAAAATTAAGTTGGCATCCTCTAGAAATTTTTCTATGCGGTGACATGATTCATATAATATTATGCTGTAATACGATGATTTATGTTCGCTGAAAAATTTTTGTCTGCCATGTGATTTATTCGGCAAAAATCCGACGAATAAAAATTTATCACTTGGTAGTCCCGATGCGGCTAATGTTGTTATCGCGGCACATGGTCCAGGAATTGATATTACTGGGATATTGTTTTTTCGACATGCATGTACAATTCGGTATCCTGGGTCAGATATTGCTGGTGTCCCAGCGTCGCTTGTCAATCCTACTGTCCTTCCAGACTGTATTATATTAATGACAGAATTACATTGCTTGGATTCGTTATCATCGCGATAGGTCATCATTTGTTTTTTTATGCCATATTGTGATAGCAATCTAGAACACACTCTTGTATCTTCGCACAATATAATATCACACGATGACAATGCGTCAATCGCGCGTTGCGACATATCTCCAAGGTTGCCAATCGGGGTTGGAATGATTACCAAATGCGCCATGTTGTTTAAATTATTATCGAGAATGTAATGATCGTTTCCCAGGTTGTGTAGAGAAAGACATGTCTTGTTGTGTTAACGTACGATCACCTTCCCATTTTGCAGGTTTTGCCCATGGTAGTTGCGAATTGTTCTTTGTCGTTGTATCATCACTTGCACATCCATTACAAAATACCACTGCCAACATCAATAATGATAATTTTAGCATCTTCTCCATGTGGCAGAACATGTCATGGGTGATTTGTTTTGTCAACATTTCAAATGTTTATTTAAAATAAAGCTTTATTTGTTTGGTGTGTATGTTAACATTGCTCAGAGTTTTTATAGGGAGTAGATGACATGGTAGCACCTAAGATGGTAGTAAAAAAACATAGCAAAATGAAAGTGCCTGTGGATGATGGTAAAGTAGTTGTTTCAACTAGCAAGAAGAGCACTTGCAAATCTTGTTGCGATAAAAGTCCTGAAAAAACAGCCAAAAAGACACCGATTGTTATTCGAGCGCACGTTGATGTTGGATTTGGAAATCGATTGTTTTTGCGTGGTGATGGATGTGGATTAAGTTGGGATAACGGCATTGAAATGTTACCTATTGCTGATGATTGTTGGGAGTGGCATGCAGAATGTTGCGATATGCCGTCTTGTTTTGAGTTTAAATTGCTTATTAATGATCAGGAATGGTCAGGTGGTGAAAATTACTTAGCAGTTGGTCAAGTGACAGATGTTTCGCCATCGTTTTAAGTGGTCGTAAGATAGTTGTTTCAGATGACATGATTATGTAGCTTGCAAATTTATGTTGTTTTTTGCAAAGTGTGAAATATAGGTTAGCGGTGATATAATTTTATGAGTGATCAAGAGAGTGGCTATCTTCTAAAAATATTGTCAGGAAATCATCAGGGAGCAGAAGTTTTGTTTCATGATGAGACGGCGATTGTTGGCAGTGATTTGAACAGTGATGTTGTATTGTCAGATTCATTGATTGAGCCACAGCATATCTCTCTTAAATTTAGTAAAGATGGAATAATATTACAACCATTGAATGGTAAAGTGTTTTTAGATGGTCAATTGGTAAAAGAGGAATCCGTTACTGTTGAAACGTTTCAATTTATTACAATTGGGTTAACTCATTTGATTATAGGTCCATCTAATCAAACATGGCCATCGATTACAGCGATGGATGCTCCTCAGTTAGTGGAGTCTAACAATGAAAAGGTAGAGGAAGTATTAGAAGAAAAGATTGAAGATGTCATTCCTCCAGAATCACAGTCGATGGCCACAAAAGGTCGTAAAAAAACCTTCATTTACGCTGGTGCTGGTATCGCAATCTTTACATTTGCAGCGGTATTATTGTTATGCATGTCGATTTTTTCTGATACAAAACCTGTTGTTGCTAAACCAGATACTATGGTATTATTGCAAGGTGCTGTTCGTGAGCTTGGATTATCCGGCAATGTTGCTATTGCGAAAACACAACGCGGATACATGGCCACAGGGTATACATTGTCCAATGAGTCATTATCCACATTAAAGACAAAACTTGCAGCGATCGATCCAAACATAAAAAATAAAGTATATAGCGAAGAAAAAATTTTGTCAGAAATTAATACATTGTTATCAACGATTGAATCACGGCCAAAGGTACAAACTGTGTCCAATGGTGTGTTTTTATTGACAGGATATGCTTTTGATAAAGATCAATGGGGGAAAGTCCGCCGTCGGATTTTAGAAGATATTATAGGGATCAATGATTTGCAGGATGAGGTGATATTGCCACAAAAAGCGTATAATTTAGTACGTCCAATATTATCGAAATATAAATTGACAGGGAAGATTGGCATTGTCCCTCAGGCAGATGGGATTGTCGTTGGTGGCTTAGTATCTTCGGATGAAGAAGAGAACTGGAGATTGGCGAAGATTCAAATAGAAAAAACGTTGGGCAATGATGTTCTTTTAAAGAATTATGTGAAAATCAGTGATCCTGACGTAATAAAGCAGCAATATTTTGGCAGTGAAGTAAATAGTGTATCAATAAGCGACAATGGAATGAATTGGATAGGGTTCAAAGATGGCACGAAGTATATGGTAGGTGCAACACTGGCCAATGGGTATACAATTAAAGAAATCACTCCAGAAAATATTGTGTTGTCGAAAGAGAATCAGACAATAGTTTTGAAGATTGGGGAGTTGAAATAAAATATGGATTTTGGTAAAAAAGAACGGCCTATCATGGTCGACATGGAACAACAATTATTAGACGATAAAATAGGGATATATCGTCGGTCATTGATCGATAAATTGGCACAGTATGAGGCAGAAGTAAATGCTATGATGCATAATGCCAATGATGATAATGAGTTGTTCATGAGATATAGTGCGTTGAAGACTGCCTTGCAAAAGGCAAAATTTACAATAGAAAAATTTTAACAGCGCTATTATAAATTTTTGTTGCACCATTTTTATCTAAGATGTTTTTGAACGTGTCATACGTTAGGTTCGGCATATTTTTGTTTTTTGACGCAATTGTTGTATAAAAATGTTTCTTAAATATTCTGAACTATACTGATAATGCGGATTGTCAGTAAAGCTATCTTTAAACTATAAGTAGTTTGTAGAGTGAGATAATTTCTTGGCCGAATAATAAATATATCATTGTTCCGAGTGCCAAAAATGGTGCGAACGGTACTTCGTGTTTAATATCGCGATATTTTTTGCATATTTTTAATGATAATAATGGTAGTGCAAAAAGCGTTCCAATACAACATCCGCCGAATAATGCGAACATTGCGCCTTTCCATCCTACAAATGAGCCTATTGTCCCGATCAATTTAATATCACCAAATCCGATAGCTTCACGGTTCAATATATATTCACTAATGATTGCTATCCATAATAGTAGACCGCTACTAAAACATATTCCTAAAATGCTATTTTGAAGTGATGTTGTAATTGTTTGTTGTGATATCCAACATGGTGCTATAATTGATGACAAGATTCCTAATATCATGCCGCCGATTGATAGTGAGTCAGGTATTTCCATTGTGTCAATATCAATAAAAGCGATTACTAGCAATAGAGAAGATAGCAAGCATCTAACAATCATTTCTGACATTGTAGATGATATTTTCCAGATGGCTAAAAACAATATTGCTGTTAATATTTCAATTATCAAGCATCTTGTAGGAATTTTAGTTTTGCAGCATTTTGATGTACCGCGCAATATTAACCATGAAATTATTGGAATATTATGATAGAATGGTATTGATTTGCCGCATTGACATTGTGATCGTGGATATACAATAGAAATATTGCGAGGGATGCGATATATGCACACTCCTAAAAAACTACCAATACATGCTCCAATACAGAAAATCAATACGTCCATATTAATGTCGCAGCATGTTATCAGCAATTTTGATTACTTCAATAATTGATTTTTTAGCAGTGCAAATAGTAGTATAATCCATCATATGAGAACGTTGTAGTTTTTGCATGACAGCGTCATTAGCTTCGCTCAATAATATTTTTTTGCCAAATCGTTCGAATGTTGCCATCGTTAAATGCAATCGTTCTAGTCCGGTTGCATCAATGAATGGGACGTCGAATAATCTCAAAATGATTATTTTATCATTTTCTTCTATAGAAGAGAAAGCATGTGAAAATTTATCAATAATCCCAAAAAACATTGGGCCAGAGACGTTGTAAATTGCTATTCCATTAGGAAGTGTTGAAAAATCATATTCTGTATGTTTTTCTTTTTGTACTCTATCAATATGTCCCGATCCTGCCATTCTATGCATTAGCATGAGTGCAGACAACATTACACCAGCGTTTACTGCCATTACAATTCCGCAGAACAGTGTTAGTCCGAATGTTAGCATTAAAATAATGGCATCGCTTTTTGGTGCATGAATTAGTAAATTTATAAAATGTTTAACATTTATCATACGGTATGCTACAAGAAATAATACTGCTGATAATGTCGTTAATGGGATAAATTTTGCTAGTGGTGCGAGGAAACAAATGATAGCAGCTAATATAATTGCACTAGTTATTCCTGCTAATGGTGAATTTGCACCGATTTTTATACTGGCTGCTGTTCGTGCGATTGATCCGGTTGTTGCTATTCCACCGAACAATGGAGAAACAATATTTGCAATTCCATGGGCCATTAATTCTTGGTTGGAATCATGATGTGTTCCGATTAATCCATCAGCAATAACAGCACATAATAATGATTCTATTGCTCCTAGCATAGCTATTGCAAATGCAGGGCCTATCAATTTTTGTATTAATGAAAACGATATAGTTCCTGTTGGTGTGAACGATGGTAGTTTATTTGGCAATCCACCGAATACAGAACCAATGGTCTCAACTTGAGAGAAGCCAAAAATAGCCTGGATAGTCATTCCAAATATTAGTGCTAATAATGGGGTAGGGAATTTTCTAAATCGAGATCTTTCTGCCATGACCATTAGAACCAACGTTGCGAGCCCGAAACACGTTGTTTGCCAACTTATTGTATGGAAAACGTCTATTAAAACTGATATTTTGTCTTGTAGATTTGCTGGAAGATATCCGCATTGTAACCCAAAAAAGCTAGGGATTTGTGATGCGAACATATTGACCCCAATTCCTGCTGTAAACCCAGTAATGACTTGTTCTGGTATAAATTTTATCATTTGCCCGCATTTAAAAAATCCGAGCAATAGCATGATCCCACCTGCCATGATGGTCGCTATTTGTAACCCACTAAGTCCATATTTACTAACAACACCGATCAATACCCCAACAAATGCACTTGTTGGCCCTGTTATTTGTACACGACTGCCACCGAATAATGAGACTATTATTACTGCTACGATTGATGTATAAATTCCTGCTTCTGGCTTTGCTCCGGACGCGATGGCAAACGCCATTGATAAAGGGAGTGCTATAACAGCAACAACAATTCCTGCTAATACATTGCGCATAACGTTGGCGCTTTTCAACAAGCCGGCGTGAGCAGCCTCTACTATTGCAATCATAGACAAATATTTTCTGGCTCATATTGCTTAGTTAGTCAATACTTTTTGAGAAAAATACTGGTCTTTTTGGTCTATTTTTGTTGAGCCTATTTTAGGTGCCTTATTACAAGATAGCGTAAAAAAGATTTTTCTTAGATGATTATTGCATTTTTATAATTATTTAAGTTTTGGTTTATGTTTGCTAAAGAACAGTTTTCTATTAATATTAAATCGTATTTCAATTGACCGGATATCATGATTGTTTTTTGTTCGATGAATGGCGTTGTATGACATATTACTGAAATTTCCTATACGGCTGTTTTTTGTTTTGACTCCAGTTGCGGCCATAGCTGTCTTTTTGGGATTAACAACATCATGTTCTACAAGAGAACGTGTTCGTGTTGCAGTTCAAGCAACAAGTGTAGCATTTATTATACTTGTTATCGCTGCCTTAACAGGTCCGCTATTATTTACGTTGTTTCATTTGTCAGTATCATCATTCCAAGTAGCAGGAGGGGTTTATCTTTCAATGCTGGGATATTCGTTATTACGTCCAGATGGTTCTATTTCTGAATCGCGAAATAATAATATTAATTTCTGTAACTGTGCTATTACACCATTAGCGATGCCATTATTAGCTGGTCCAGGAACAATTTCTTATATATTTCTAGTACGTTCACGGTTGTCGTCAGTAGTATCATTGGTTTGTTTTTTGTTTTCGATTTTTGTTACTATGCTAGTTATAGCCATTATTATGATTTTGGTTGCAAAAATTGCACGTATGATTCCAAATCGAATAATATCATTTTTGAGCATTATTATGGGGGTTATCATTACATGTATGGGCGTTCAGATTATCGTGAATGGAGTGTATATTATTGTATAAAAATATTGTCAGTTTGGTATCGACATTTTATAAAAACTTAAATAGATAGTTTTCAGTGAAAGGTAAACCGTTATCGTTATTATTACTTTTTATTTGGTGTGTAGCACTTATGCCAGGTGGTGTTTTTTGTGATAGTGACGAAAACAAAGATGCCAGTAGAAAAGTTTTTATGGAACAATCATTAGTTATTTTGAAGCCTGATTGTATGCAACGTAAGTTGGCAGGTAAGATTATTACACGATTTGAAAATGCTGGTCTGTCGATAGCTGATTGCAAGATAATGGCATTGAGTGATGATTTGTTGTGTGAGCATTATGCACATCTTACACATTTGCCGTTTTTCCCTGAAATTGCTGAATTCATGGGGACATGTCCAGTTATGGTGATGATAGTTGAGGGAGATAATGCGATAGAGCGTGTAAGAAATATTCTTGGACCAACTGATTCACAAAAGGCAGCTGCTGGCACAATTCGTGGTGATTTTGGAAGTGATAAGATGCGTAACATCGCACATGCTTCTGATAGCAAAGAATCTGCTGAAAAAGAGATTGCACGATTTTTTAAGTAAAGTTTCATTGGTGTAGCGTTTCGCTACATTAACTATTGCTCGAGTGGTGAAATTGGCAGACACGCCAGACTTAGGATCTGGTGCCTATGGCTTGAGGGTTCGAGTCCCTCCTCGAGCACCATTTTTTATTGTAACATTTTGATTCTTGATAGTCAGTGCTGGTTCTTTTTTGATTAATGCCTTCATTAAGTGTTTTGATTGATTGTTTTTTGTGTAATAAAAAGTTTTGGACAAAACATTATTTCGTTTTTATAAACGGAGCTTATCTTCATTTTTAACTTTTCGTTCTTGCCTGTTGAGATCTTACAGATTGTTTATCTAACTTAGTAAATGATTTTTGCTCTGAATTTTACTGATAAACGTTAATTTATATTTTCTCTCTCTATAACCTTTTAAGGTTTGCTGAGTGAATGTCTAAAACGTTATTCGTACACTTTTTTATTATCTATCAATAACATAACAATAATAACCAATTGCATGAACAATGTAATTTTGGTGTCCAATATATTGATTGAAATATTACCGGAATGAGTGTATTGCAAAAATGTTCCGAATTTTCGCACTTGCATAATGATGAAAACAGTGCTCGTATGAAAAGATATAGCAGCCAATATGCTTTTATATCGCACGGTTAACAATGATAATGTCATTCCTAATGTAGTTAAGTTCGCTAATTGCATGAATGACATATTTTTTGTAAACCCATATAATGACCATAGTGCACATTTGATGCCATCAAAATATTCGAAAGTAGTATTGATTTGTGGACATGACCCAGCTCCGATATGGCAATATGCAAAAAATATCGATGATAGTAATATTGCAACTGTTAGCGAAAAAGTTCTAGCAAATGCATTTAATATGATCCCACGAAAAATAATTTCTTCAATAATTCCGATGATCAATGCACATATGAGCATCTTCAATGATGCTACGATGTGTTGCGATAATATGACTTCTTTGCTTTTAAATAAATATATGTACGATAACGAGTAATATATTATTGATGTAATTATACATCCTAAAAAAAATATTTTAATAAATTTCGATGTTGATAATCTGTTTAATCCAATATCACGTGATAGTTTTAATTTAATAATGTTTAGAAATACAGGCAATAATATTGCCAATGCGACCCAACGTGAACGGTCAAAAAATTTTCCAAACCCTTTATCTACGTAATGCTGTAACAATGAAATTGAATATGTATTCGCCAAATATCGTGTTGTTGCAAATAATATTGGTGATATGATGGCAGCTAATGCAATTACAGAAAGATAGAATGCGACGAATATTATTGCTGTGTTTTTATGTACGCAATTTGTATCACTCTCATCCTCATTCATTACTTTCTTCTTACGGCGAAAGCTAGTAAATCAATTGACATATGCAATTAAAATGATTGTTATCAAAATATGAAGAAGGCGTTGCTGTGCTTGTCTTTGTTTGTTATAAACATTATTTGTTGCCTTGGCAAACAAGATGAATTGGTCGTGCTTACTAGTGCTGATAATCCACCATATGAATATATGCGGCATGGTGATATTGTTGGGTTTGATATTGATTTAGCGAAAGAAATTGCGACGAAGTTAAATCGTAAATTAATTATTAAAGATATGCCATTTTCATTTATTGTCCCTGCATTGATGTCGAAACAGGGAGATATGGCAATATCAGCAATTACTCCAACTGATGCACGACGTGAAAACGTTGATTTTTCGATATCATATCAAGATAACATTAGTGCGATTGTATTAGCGAATAAAGAAGAATTTGCTAATATGTTGGGTACAGCTGCTGTATTCCCTATAGAGTTGTTGGAAGGAAAGACTGTTGGCGTACAACTTGGGACGCATCATGAGACTGATATTCGTGCAGCTAACATTCCTGATCTTACTATAAAAAGGTATGACAATATAGGGTCTATGATTGCTGAAATTTCAAAATCAGCTGCTGGCAATGGAACAGTATATGGCTTGATAATCGGTTTCCCGGAAGCTCGGAAATTAGTTGAAAAAAATCCAAAATTATGTGTTTTTCATTTAAAGTTTTCTGATTCTTTCGCTGTTGCATTTACAAAAAATTCTCCATTGCGAGAGAATGTTAATCGTATACTTGTAGTATTGAAAGAGAATGGTCGGTTAGATGAATTAGAGGCGAAATGGGATATAAAATAGTATGAATTGTTTTCATGGTTTTCAGCAAATTTATAGTGAAATTCCATATATTATTAGTGGTGTAAAGATCACTTTGGAGTATGCATTATTTGCGATGATATTTGGATTTTTTGGTGGGACATTTTTGGCAATTATTCGTCTGTCACATAGCCGTTTATTGCGAAGTGTTGGAAATCTTTATTTATCAGTTTTTCGCGGAACGCCATTATTATTGCAATTGTCGATAATATATTTTGCTGTTCCGCAGGTAATAGGACATTCTATTCCTGCATTTACTGCAGGCATTATAGCGTTTTCGATGAATTCTGCTGCTTATGTGTCAGAAATTATTCGTGCTGGTATTCAAAGTGTGAATGTTGGTCAGATCGAGATTGCACAAATATTGGGTTGTTCGAAAATACAAATCATGCGAGATATTATTTTGCCTCAGGGCATTCGTAATGTATTACCATCATTGGTCAATGAAATGGTGGATTTGTTAAAAGAATCATCACTGGTATCTATTATAGGAGAATCTGATTTATTACGTCGTGCTACAGTGGTGTCCAGCGAACATTATTTATATTTAGAACCGTTGTTGGTTGCTGGACTATGCTATTATGTCATGGTAATGTTACTGAGTCGTGTTTCTAAAATCATAGAGCGGAGGTTGTCATGCTCGAAGTGAAGGAGTTACATTGTTCTTTCGGTTCGAATGAAGTATTGAAAGGTGTGTCATTTACTGTCAGAGATGGTGAAGTAGCAACTATTATAGGAGGTTCTGGTGCTGGAAAGACAACAGTGATACGTGTTTTATGCGGGTTAGAAAAAATGACAAAAGGCAATGTTGTTGTTGATGGTCAACCTGCTGGAAGAGGTGCATTAGGTCTAGTTCAGCAGGGATGTTGTCTATTTGATCATATGAATGTTCTTCAAAATGTTGCATATGCATTACGCGCAGTAAAGAAACTACCGTGTGCGCTTGCGGAATCACGAGCGAAGGATATGTTATCGCAATTTGGATTGTCAGATAAGTTTGATGTATATCCTTCTCGGTTGTCAGGCGGTCAAAAACAGCGTGTTGCGATTGCTAGAACATTGGTGATGGAGCCGAAAGTTTTATTATTTGATGAGCCGACATCAGCCTTGGACCCTGAAATGACGAGCGATGTCATTTCTATGATAAGTAACATTTCAAAAAGTGGAATTGCTGTTGTTATTGTTACGCATGATTTGACAATGGCACGTAGAATATCTGACCGTGTATTATTTTTGGAGCATGGGAAAATTGTAGAAGACAGGCCAGCTGATGATTTTTTCAAATGTCCTACAACAGAACGTGCTAAAAATTTTCTAATAAAATCTGCATGTATATGATCCGTACAAACGATGCTTGTTATAAGTGTATCTGTGGTGTTTTTTGTGTATTGAGTTTTGACGATTTTTAAAATTGCATGTTTTTATGAGGATAGTTTTGGGATATTGTTGCGATGTTATTGCCTGCTTCCGTAACATAAGTTTTTGACAAATGAAAAAGTAGCGATGACTGGTAGTTTGTCATAGTTGTTTTAATAAAAATGACCGCCAGTAATGTTTTGTGTTAATGGCGGTCATTTTACGAAATTAAATAAAGTGTTTATTTGCCGAATAATTTTTTGAATCCAGATGAGACACCGTTGCCGGTTTTTTTTAGTCCTGATTCAATGCTTTTTGTTGCTGTTCCAGCAGCGTCCAATGTTGTATTTTTTATTGATTTTACACTGTCGACTGCTACACCTCCGAGGTCAGATACAGATGATATTACGGAATCTATGATGATTGATAGTCCATATTTTCCGAGGTCGCCGGCTAATTGTATTCCTAGTTTAGAAAAATTAGAAACATCAGTAAATTCGCGACGGTAATTTATTGTATATGTTTTCTTTGTGCCTTTTTGTTCATCGATATTGTCGACTTTACCAAGTGCTATTGTCAGTTTTTTGATAAATATAGATTTTTTATTTGAAGTGCTTGATGTTGATTTAGTATTCGTGTCAGTTTTTTCATTTGAAGGGATAAATTGCGATATATTTTGCGAGAATAATGAATAATTAGATGTGCCATTTTTATCTTTCACTAGACTGATAGCATCAATATCAATCGTCAATTCTTCTATTACGATTGTGTCCTTTATTAAGGATGTCATATCAACATCGGCAACTACTGAATTCGCACGAATAAAATTATCATATTGAAATGTTGTTTTTGGATTATGAATATTTATGTCGCGACAATCGACACGTCCTTTAAAAAGATTCCCATGAGATCCTGATAATGTTGTTTTGAACCCTGATAATTTGGTTAATACACTGCTGGTTGTTGGTGGTATCCACCAGTTGCTACTTGCCATTGCAATACATACGAGCAATATAACTAACACCAGCAGCCTGAATAATGCCTTCAAGACCCACTTTAACGGGGTGAAAAATATTTTTCCTAAAAACCGAACCATAACACCCTGTATGATATATATTTCTATTTCTTATTCAAGAAATAACTAATTTGACAAATGTTTTTCTGTGAAGATTTTCTGTTGACAGCACTTATTGGCGAGATAGAATCATCACGTGGGTTTTTGGGGATTGAATAAGAATACTGTCAAATATGGATGGAAATTTTTTGTAAGAAACATGCCGTTATGGCGGTGTTTGTGCTGCAAGATGGTATTGTCATTTTGCAGTCTTGTTCGCAGTGAAATGTTGCGATTTATAATTAATGTATGCAAGTCGTATGGAATATATCATAAGGAGCCGGATTTACCAGAAGGTGCTTTATTAGATTATAAGGAAGCAGTCGATAATGTGCGCAAAGAAATGATGTGTCGTGTTCAGGAGCGTCTAACAGCAAATGAACATTATATTGAAAAAAATGATGATCTTGCAAAAAGGATGCAAGAAACATTGCAGACGCAACGTGATGTCTTTGATAGCATTGGAATCTCTTTGGGAGAGAAAAACCCGATTGTAAAACATTTGAATGGTCAATTAGAAGGCATTGATGATTTTGCTTATAAGGCACGACAATCTGAGATCGCTCGTTGTGAAATGTTGGGGCTAAAGCCAGAAGCGGGATGGGAGTTGGCAATGTTGGAACAGTTGCAAAATAATCCAAAAAGAAACAAAGGTGATCTGTCAGAGATTTTATTAAATCGTACGACGAACGATGCTGGCAAGTTGGGAAGTGAGAAAGTCTACAAAGAAAATGATGTCGAATTGGTTGTTTCAAACACTTCGACAAAACGTCGTGCAATAAAACGACTTAGAATATAATTATATTGATGGGAGATTTTATATATGAGTGAAATAATTAGTTTTGATAATGCCGGTGTAAGTAATGAGACAGGGATTGATATTACACAGGGAATGATCGATAATGTTGCGAATCCATTTTTGGATTTGAATGCTATTATTACGCAGTTTAAATTTAATGAGTCTGGAAGTGTTACTATAAAAATACCTGCTGGGACAACGGTTAAATATGGCAATGAACAATGCACATTACTTGAAGATGTGACTGCAATACTAGCACCATCGAATTTGACTGGAGATTCTCATGCAACGACGACATCTGGGACTGTTTTAAGCGGGACGAGTCTTGAAGCTGGACAATTGATAACATCATCTTGCGAGTGGACAGTCAAATTAGAAGGCAAAGTCAAAGTTCGTACTCAAGATGGATATGTTATTCTTGGATCAAAAGATCCTAATGAATTAGATGCAGGTACTGCAGTATCTTTGTCGGAAGGAACTAATGTTTACGCTACGAGTGAAATTAATGTCTCAAAAGTAAATGAGCAAACAGCGCAATTTTATTTCTTGGCAGATGTTAGTTACCATCAAATAGTGCTTCAGGAATTGTATGATACATTGACTGCGTTGCAAGAATCTGCTTACAAGTCTAACTTGTTGTCTTATCTTGAGAAAAACTGTATAAATACAGGACGTAATAAGTTGTCTAAAGAAGAATATGATGAGCTTAAAAATATGTCGTTGACGGAGATAAAAGATTATTTGTCTGGTCTTAATTGGCTTTCGGAAAACGATTTAAAAGGCATGAACACATTTGATAGTCTTGTTGGTTTTCTTGAAAAAAATAAATCAAGTGTTGATGTATCAGATATAATTTCAATATTTGAAAAATACGGTGTGTTTTCTGATAAGGAAATTGAAAATTTAAGAAACGACAAGTCGTTGGACGGAAAACTGGACAATACGTGGGATGTTGATAGTTTGCTGTCTTTGATTTATAAAAAAAATGAAGATGGCAATAAGTATGTTCCCGAATCAGTGTTCATTAGCGATGAAATTGATAATATTCGTAAATCAGCAGCTCAAAAATTTTTTGATTCATTAAAAAATGAATCTGGTATTACTGTAGAGAATATTAAAAGTGCACTAAACGGTCTGTGCAGTGTTGATGGTGATGATGTCAATACAGTTTGTGATAATTTAAAAAACAAAGTTGGATCTAATGACTTTACTTTAGATAAGTTTGATACGTTTTTGAAAAATCTATTGAATGTTAAGGTTCCTTCTTCAGAAATATGTCCATTGCCTGAATCCCCCGAAGGATCATCTTGCGTAAAGTTGAGTGATGATGCGGAAACGCTGTTTGAGGCATTGGAAAACGATAGCTATACAAAGACTAGCGAATATATAAAAAAGGCATTTAATTCTAAATATAAATCCTGGGAAGAATTAAAGGATCTAGTGCTTGCAGGAAAAATGACGATTCAGGAAATTTATAATTCAATTAAGAATAATATTCCAGATTTTTTAAAAAAAGGTGATGGTTCTCTAAAAGACGGTGTTTCATGGCCTCCGTCTGGTGTCACAGATCCAGTCGATGCAAAATCTTTGGTTGTAACAGAAGATGTTGAAAAATATTTCGAGGAATTAGAAATATATACTAAAGGAACAAATCCGCTAATCAATCTTAAAGATTTAAACAATATATGCGCAGAACTTAAAGTAGATAATGGTAATACAATTGATCAATGCTTGACTAATTTAAAAAATGCAATTTCGTCCTTAAAAATTACGCCATCAAAAATTAATGATAGATTGTGTGAGATTAGTGTTGATAGGTGGACATCGTTAGGTTCGAAAATTGATGTAAATGACGAGATTATAAGTTTTCTTATAAAGAATAAGTCAATTTCTTTAGATGAATTAAAAGAAGCCGTAAAAAATACAAATATTTACGCAGAGAGTAGTATTACAAATCTTGGAGACTCGATAGAAGGAGCTAATAGCAAAACGGAAATAATGGAACTACTTTCTCATAACGAATTAAAAGAAATTATAACAATTGGAGACCTTGTAACTGGATTAACGAAAGTGCATAAATGCTCTACTTATTTATATAAGACTGCATTGATCGATGAAATATCTGCAACAGGAAAATTGGATGGTAACATATTATATGATTATAGAACGGCATATCCCGATTTCGATGGTGATGGTAATATAACTCAACTTGCAAGTAAAAAAATTCTTGATAAACTTTCAGAAGAAGTGCGTATTGACTATGACGGATTTAAATCCGGGTTGCTAAGTATTTCTAGATTTAAGGATGGCGCAGTTGATAATGCAATTGCTAACGGTGTTGGGAATACAGCAGGTTCTCAAGAATATATTGATAACATGAATAAATTGTTGAATCTATGCCTGCTAGCTGGCACGCCAGCAAGCGGAGAAAGTTCTTATGCGCTGGCGACTGGTGTTCAACGAACACTCGATTCTAATGGAAACTATGTTTATGAAATAGTTAAGGGCAGCAAAACAATTGCGTCATCATCATTAGACTCATCGTTTGACAAACGAGATGCAACTGTAGGGATGGCACTGCCGTATTTTGCATTGGCTATAATGTATGAAAAAACATGCATTCAACAAATGATATTGGTAGAACAATTAAAACAGATCGAAAAAATAAATGATGAAATTAGAGAAAATAACAAAGCATTAAAGGCGCTGACAGATTTGTATGACAAGGTATATGAAGCTGTTACTTGGAGTGCAAATGCTAATGAGGTGAGTGAATATACAAACTTGTCTTATTCGGTGTCATTGAAAGGCTGCGAGATGTCAGTAAACGAATTAGATAAATATTTAAAACAAGCTGTTAAAAATGTAGAAGGGTTGGGAAGTCAAGGAACTATTGGTGATTTTTATAATGTTAATGCTGAATCTTACAGGGTGAATAGTGACGACAACACATTTATTACAGTTGTTGGTCGTTATGATCGAGATGGTAACAATATGTGGGAAAAGTATGTTGATTTTAAAAAAAATAAGAAAAGTGCAGATAAAAATTTCGATAGCAATACTTCCAATATTGATGTAAAAGAACAAGCAACATTGACGCATATATCGAATTTGCAGGACCAAGTAAGAATGTATGGTGATACTTTGTCGACAGATGCGCAATTAATGACAACAAAAATGGAACAATATATGCAAGATGCGAATGCTTGTGTCAGTGCATGTACTCAGACTGTAAAATCGATAGGTGATTATTATAAGAACATAATAACGAATATAAGGTAATAAAAAGGATATATTCTATGGATAAAATTGATAAGCAAAGCATTGAATATAAACAGCAATTACAAGATGCTGCAGAAAAAATTTTTACCGGTGAGTTCGATATAAAAAAATATTATGGCCTGACCAAAGAATCAATGGATGCGATCTATCTTGTTGGTCATGAAATGTATCATCATAAGCAATATGATAAAGCACGTGATGTTTTTGGATTATTATCTATGTTAGAACCATCTTCAACGATGTATTTATCAGCATGTGGTTCAGCATGTTTTATGAATGAAGATTATTTCAATGCTGCGCAGTTTTTTAGATTAGCAATGTTGCAAGGGGAATATAATCCTAAAACGTTATTGCGAATGGCAGAATGTTGTGTGCGATTGAATCAATTTGATCTTGTCAAGAGATATACTGATGAGATCATTCGACTGTCAGATCGTGATGAATATAAAAATGATAAGGTAGTGCAGGGATATGTCATGCGTGCAAAAATGATGAATGATATGATCACTGCACAAGAAGAAAATGCAAAAGCAAATAGTGAAATATCAGAACAGCAGGGATAAGATATATGGATGGGATTACTGTTGATGGTGTTACAGGTAGCAATAATGCTGTTGATGAAGAATTGTTGTCGGCCGTAGTAAATGATGTTGCTCGTACGATGACATCATTAAAAATGGGTGCTGTTAGAGCAAAATCGACAGATGCAAGTGATTCAATGAAATTCATTACAGGGAATTCATTTTTAAAAGATCTGTTTGAGGTACAAAATGGAAAGCTAGGTGCTTCTGTAGAAGAATTAATGGAAAAATATCCCTATTTGCCGTTGTTTGCTATATTTTCATTGTTGATAGCAGATACCATGGAAGGGTCTGTCACGACGACGATGGAGATTATACAATCGCAACAAAAACAACAAAAAGCAATATCTCAATCGATTATAGACGACACAAGTTATGCGCAACAAAAAAAAGAAAAGTTGGCGTTTGAGGAAAATGATTCGAAAGCGCTTGTAGGATTGGATGTGACAGGAGCAAACAGAAAAGAAGATACAAAAAGCCAATGGTGGAAGTTGATTATAGGAGTTGTTGTTGTCGCTATTATTGTTACAGCAGTTGTTGTTACGTGTGTTGCTTCTGGTGGAGCATTAGCAGTCCCAGCAATTGCTGTAGGATTAGCTGCTATAGGGGCATTAATGGCAATTGGTTCAATATGTTCATTGATCGCGAATGTTGTAAAGGACCCAACCCATAAAAAGAATTTGATGTTAGCTGCATCAATTATTAACCCGGTACAAGCGATAGCGGAAGGCGCTGTTGATGCAGTTTGTGAGATATGGGGACTAGATCCAAATGATGAAAAAGTTCGTAAGGCCAAAATGTGGACAACGTTATCAGCTACAATATTGGCATCTGTTTTGTTAGTTGCTGCTGGGATAGCAAGTAGTGTATTTACTGGTGGTGCTAGTGGGGCAGCAGCAGTTGCATTATCTGTAGCAAATATTATGAATATTGTATCTGGAATTATGACAGGCGCTACAAGTATAGTTACTGGTGCGCTTGAAATACGAAATGGTATTCGAGCATTAGAACGTGCTGAAATGAGAAAAATATTAAATCAGGTACAAGCGTCGATAGATCGTATGAAAATGATATTAGATATGATTGGTACTAATATTGAATTATGGACTGGGATGTTTTCAAATGATATGACAATTATTCGTGGAGAATATGAACGTGCCACTCGTATGTTAAAAGAATATAATGATCAAAAAGTAGCAATAGCGAGAAATATTAGAGCATAAAAATAATTTTAAAAGTGATGGTGGGTTGAATTATGACAGAAGCGACAAGATATACGATAACAGTAGGCAATAATACCAGTGTTACAGGTACGTCGTATAAACTTGATGATGCACAATTGAAACAATTGGATGCATTGGTAAAGTCAGGAGATATTTCATTAGATAAAACGACTGGAGTTATTACAGCGAAGACTTCGCATGGTCTTGTTGTAGCTGGTGCTATAGTTGGCGTTCCAATTGATGAGATGATGGAGGTTGATGGCTTGCCTGGTGAAATTAATCGCGGAATGACGCATGAAAGCACTATGGCAGCAATCAATCGATTTTCACCATCAGATCCGAAGGAAATGTCATTATCTGAATTGATGACATGTATGATGATGATGGTTTACCAGTCAGAAAGTGAACGACGTGAGGCATTGCAAACAGCCAAGGGCTCTCAATTGTTGATACAGATGGATCAAGCACGTATGGCGTGGGGGCAATCACGGGAAGCAGCAGAAAAAGAATTTTCTAATGCACTGATGACGTCAATCGGGAAAATATGTTCAGGTGTTGTTTCTGCAGGAATGGGAATCGCAGGTGGAATTGTGCAGAGCAGAGTAAATCACTATAATAAGATGGCTACCAAAGCAGAAGATTGCATTACAAAGGCTGATTTGGCAAAGCAACATGAAATTGCAAAAAATGAAGCTGATAAAATTGATAAAGATTTTAATAGTAGAGTAGAAGCAAAGGCAAAAGAAAATGCAAACAAGATAAGAGACAACGAAAACAAGGTAAAAGATGCTGAATCCAACGACGAAAAGAATGCTCTTGAAAAAGACAATAAAGCTTTGGAAGCAGACAATAACTATCTTGGTTATGATGCCAATGGAGATATAAACGAAAGTTTTGTGCCAGATTATGAAAAATCTTCTCTGCGAAAACAGTATGCAGATAAACAGACAGCCGATAAAAAAGTGGCAGATATTGAGGCGAAAATTGTAAAAATGGGTGGCGTTGTAGATGGAGAGACTGGTATCACAGATAAAAATGACAAGAACGGTGTGCAATGGGGAAAGACTATTGATGATAATGGCAAAATGATAGATGTTGACAAAGAAGCTTTCGTACGAAAAGCGGAAAAATACCGAGAAAAAGCGTCGTCTCTGCGTACAAAAGCCAATATGTTGCAGAGTGCTGGTGTTATTGGTCAAGTTGCAGCAGGTGGTTTTCAGATAGGGGCCGCATATGCTGCGAAAGATGCAGCATTTTTGCGTGCCGAGGCACAACTGACCGATGCATTCCGAAATTTTTCTGGTCAGTTGGTAAGCAACATCGACCAATCTGCAGAACAAGCACTTCGCCAGATGAGTACGCTGATCAGCAGTTTAAAAGAAGTATTTCGTGCTGCATACGATATTGAATGCTCTATAGCACGGAATATTTGAAAATGAAACTGTGTTGTCTCATCCTCGGTATATTTTTCTCATTTTGTCATTGGTAAACAATCCATCGATGCTATCATAATTGATGTTTCCATTCGGTTTGTAACTCCACCATCTCAAATGAGGTGGTAACGGCTGAAACGTTGGCTGAGTCCGCACAATTTGTCCATTAACTATTGTGAAATTATGAGATTGTGGATTTACAATATTTGATAGAGGAGCTCGTTTATTTCTTCCATTTTCATATAATGGGGAGCGCACATTGAAGACATAATATTTACTTAATTTAGTTCTATATGCCAATCCAGTGCATGAACTGCAGTTATATATAGAGCTGCATTTTGTACAGATTTTATATTCCGTCTTTCCATCTACAGAAGAATACACATCAACATGGCCGGAATACCCTGTCCCAATTTTACGGCCATCATCTGTGTTTCGTAGTGATCGCAAATATTCTCCCAGAATGATGGAATACCATTTATCACGATCTGCTGGTTTGATTGTTATTCCTAGAAAAGATGTTTCGCGGTCCATCAACGGTCTGCATCTCATTTCCTGACCAGGATTTTTGGCTAAAAACTCAGCACGGAATCTATCATGCTCTGTTCTCAGTTCAATATATTTCTGTTCAATTAAAGCAAGCAAACGATCCTCATATGGTTTACACATTGCGGGTGCCGACTTTATGTTGGCTTCGCGTTGCCTGAGTGTTGAAGAAGAAACATAATATGAGGAGCTGCTGTTATAGCTTGTAGTATTGTGCGATTGTTGAAGAATGAGATTTGTTACCCGTTGTTCCGCCTCAAATTGTCGTCGCATTTCTTCGTTATGACGTTGCATTTCTCGTTGCGTCTCTTCATACCGCCTCCTGTCGGCCTCACGCTGCATCTCATCCATTCGACGTCGGTTTTCTTGTTGTATCCTGTCGTAATTTTGTCTTTGGTAAAAATCTGACATATCTCTTTGCTGACGACTCCAGTAATTATCATAACTCATAGTACATCCCCTCTTACAGGGAGCACCGCTATTCCGAAAAATATAACAAGTCAATGAAAAAACAGTATTCAATGCACTTGAATCTGTACTATTACAGAATTTTTACGTGCAGAATTTATGATTTTTGGTTGGAGTGTTTGTGAAATATTGATATCAATGTTTTATGGCGATTGGGAGATAGAACATCCTGGATAAATTTTCGCCTTTTATGTATATGATGGGGCATAAAATATCTTCTACGCGTGGGTTTGCATTGATATGGGTGATATTAATGTTATTTCTTTGTGGTGCTGGATTGATGAGTATGTTGGCGGTCGATACCATAAAAATTACGCGATTGCAACATGAACAGCATGAAGAAAATGCGCGTTGTCATGCTCTATTTGGATTGTATTCTGCAATCGGGCAGTTGCAAGAATCATTAGGAAATGATTGTGCTGTGACAGCGCCGGCCAATATGATATGTGATGTCAATCCACGTAGATCATCTACAATTGGCGCATGGGCAACACGATCTAATGAAAAAAATCCGATGTTCTTTGGATGGTTGTCATCTGATAAAAATTCACATCAAATAGATTCTGTATGTCAAGATGTCATGGAGCCATCTGTACGAATATCATCATCTGTCAATAATGAAGATGTTTATGTTCATGCGCGACCTATTATTCATGATGATATTAAAGTTGGGCATTACGGTTATCATATTTCTGATGAAAGCATGAAGGCGAATGTCCGATTGATAGATCATTACAAAAAATCATTTGATACAACAGCGAAGACTGTAAAAACAATATGTCCGCAAACATTCGATACATCTATTTTTTTCAGACAATGCGATTCTTTGGTACAAAATGGTGAATTGTACAATGTTGATTTTTTAGAACAAATAAAATATCTTATGCCGGATTTATGGCCAATGATTTTATCGAATAAGGATAAAATTACATTACATTCATATGGCGTTTTGTCAGATGTTAAAAATGGTGGTCTTAAAAAAGATTTATCAGCGATAGCGCATGATAAACCGTCAGAATATATTGATCGCAAAATATTTGAAGTTGATAATCAAGCATTGGCGTATATCCCAGATTGGGACAGCTTGTTATCATTTATTACAATTGCTGATGGTCGTAATAAAAATGATATGCAAGTTATTCCGCCATACCCGATTTTTCGTCCGCAATTCGGTGTGGATTATATTTCAAATCCTTCACATAATGATTTGCGTGTTTTACGTGAACATGGATGTAGCCCAGTAATTGTACAGATACTAATGAATATTGGTATGCGGCTTGTGGATGGTAAAGTTGTTGTCGCTGCATCACCGAAAATTGTCATGTGGAACCCATATAATTGTGATTTCGGAATGACGAACTATATTTTAGATTTTTGTATTCCTAAGAATAGCGTGCATAAGCCATATTTTACGGTTGTTGCAAAAACTATTGAGAAACGCGAATTGCCGATACAAAATCTAGATGATGATTTGTCTTCAATAGCGAGATTTAAGTTTTCAGGAAATTTTCCAGCAGGAACAGTAAAAATATTTTCTCTCGGTGAAGATGTTGATTGGACAACAGATGTCGTAAATTTGTATGAAGGGAATGCCTCAAATAGTTGTTGTTTGTTGTTGAATACGGATGCACAAGCGGATGAAAATAGTGAGTGTCAAGTACTATGTACGAATGCAAATGGCATGCAAAATCTTGGATGGAATTGTTTTTATTGGCGACTGACACATTTTGATATAGATAAAATTTTACAAGAAATTGCTGAAATTGATCCAAGCCTTAATGGAACGCTCAAAAGTGATGTAATGCACATTTCAACAGAAGGTATCATGGCATTAGCTTGGCAATCGCGACTGAAATATGGTATAGTTGAAGACACAAACGGTCCGCAGGGGATTCGTTGGTTAGCAAATGGAAATCCACGAGCCCCATATGTTAATCGTGCATTTTGTCAGCGTTATAGTGTTCCATTTGGTGGAAATAATTTACATACAGGTAATTGGAACTGGTCGTCAACTATTAAAAAGTTCGATGGTACATCATCTTTAGATATTGTGCAGATGAATTATCTTGATGGTTTAATACTATATGACTTACCATTGTCCTCGTCAAATGTTTTGAATGTTGGATATTTGCGACATGCTAATATTTTGCCATTTGGTTATTTTTTTAACACTGTCATTGGAAATTCTCGTGCACATCCAATGGTTCCAACAAATGATCTATTATACCTCAGCCCGGAGCTATCACCATTGTGGCCATCGCATGTTAAAGTAGAATCATTGTGCGATTATAGCTATTATTTGAATGAAGCATTGTTCGACACATATTTCTTATCGACGCGAATAGGAGATATATCAATTGATGAAAGTTTGGATTTTTTAGTAAACAAACGGTTTTATTTGTTAGATATGCCGTCGTGCAATGATAGAACAGATTTGTCGTCATACTTAATGATTAATGGCCCGTTCAATCTCCACACATGTAATCAGGACGTGTGGTCATCTGCTATATCAGCAGTAAAGAACATATATGGCAATGTGATTTTTCCTAGGTTTTATAGGAGGAATTGGGATTACGTATGGTGTGATTTCAATGAAAACGATATCAATAATTTGTCACATGGGATTGTTGATAGATTGGTCAGTCGTCATGTGCCATATTTGAGTATGTCGAATTTTATTAATCGTGAAATATCAGATGATGATGTTGTATGTGCTAGACATGGAATTCTCCAAGATGTATTGGACGATATGTCATATGAGCGCAGAGAATATCATTACATTGATTGTGATAAAAAATTATTGAATTATGATGATAACAGTGCAAGTGGATTTCTTGAGGAAGGATTGCCTTGTTTCGTAGAACAAGCCGACATTATACAGTCGATTTCGCATTTTATGACATTGCGTGGGGATACATTTTTAGTGCGATGTTATGGTGATAGTGTAGATGGACATGGAAATATAAAGGCGCATGTTTATTGTGAAGCAATTGTTCAACGTATGCCAGAATTTATTGATCATATAGCAAATAGTAGCAATGATAATGCAGATGATCTGTCAGAGGTCAATGATCGTTTTGGTAGGCGGTTTAATGTGATTCTGTTTAGATGGTTGAATGATGACCAAATATAAATGATATATTAAATGTATAAAAATTTTTTCTATTTGCTATTATGCATTGATGTGCAATAGTGTGCCTTAATTATGGAAGAACGGTATAGGAAATTAGCAAATACATTGGTGAAACATTCTGTTAATTTGCAGGATGGAGATCGTGTAGCAATAAATGTTGTTGATGTTCCAGATGATATGGTTGTTGCTTTGACCGAAGCAGTGTGTGATGGTGGAGGAGTTCCCTTTGTACACGCACAATCTAATAAAATTATTCGTGCAAAAAACATGTGTGTTTCTGAAAAGGCGATGCATGTAATCGCCGATGTTTCATTAAAAGAAATGCAACAAATGGATGCTTTCATTGCAATTAGAGGTGGCAATAATGCATTCTATCAGTCAGATGTTCCACAAGAACGACGTATGATGGTAGATAAAATAATGCGGCCGGTACAAGATTGGCGTGTGCAAAAAACTAAGTGGGTAATTTTACGTTGGCCGAGTGATGGATTTGCTCAGCAGGCAAAGATGAATACTTCTGCCTTTGAAGATTATTTTTTCCGTGTATGCACGATGGATTACGCCAGAATGGAAGACGGAATGCTTGCTCTAAAAGAACGTATGGAAATGGCAGATAATGTTCGTATCGTTGGTAATGGTACTGATTTAAGATTTTCAATAAAAGGAATTGCCGCGATTCCATGTGGTGGACGACATAATATTCCAGATGGTGAGGTCTTTACTGCTCCTGTAAAAAATTCAGTAAACGGTATATTACAGTACAATACACCTACTGTCTATCAAGGGCTGCCATTTGAAAATATTCGATTGGAATTCAAGAATGGCCGTATTGTTGATGCACAAGCAGGTGGCCAAACGAAAGAATTGAATAAGATTTTGGATGCTGATGAAGGCGCACGTTATATTGGTGAATTTTCACTTGGATTCAATCCGCATATATTGCATCCTATGTGTGACATTTTATTTGATGAAAAAATTGCAGGATCGTTCCATTTTACTCCAGGACAAGCCTATGAAGAAGCTGATAATGGAAACAGATCACAGGTTCATTGGGATTTAGTTTGTATTCAACGTGAAGAATATGGTGGTGGTGAGATTTATTTTGACGGTGAACTTATAAGAAAGAACGGTCTATTTGTCGCGGAAGAATTGAAAAAACTAAACCCAGAATATCTATTGTCGTAAAATATAACCATATTAACTCTGCGCATTATTAAACAATCATGGACAATTTCTTAATTATTACATGATTGTTTAATTTGGATGATGGAATGAGTTTATTTTATTGGTCTGACTGTTTTTCGGAATTCTTGCCCTTCTGCGTCTTGCAACAATAATTTTGCATATTCTTCTTTTGGGTCAAAAGAACGCAATGTGCAAGTAGCGTCACCGATTGTAATGCTGTCTCCAATATCTTTTAACGTATATTCGTTGCCGTTGATATCTTTTATTATTATCAAATATTTGTCATCGAAAAATTGTTTTTTGTCAGTAATTTTCAGTTCCCGCTCTGTAGTGTTGTCGTAGATTGTTACGCATGGTTCTTCGTAGTAAATACCATTTTTTTCGTATCCAATTAATTCAAATTTTTCAATCCTTACATTAAGATTTTTATTAGTTGTATCAACACGACATTCTTCATGTGCTCCTGTTTCAATATCACGCAATAAAATTATTACTTCTTTGTCATTCCCGTTTACGCGAGTATATCCTTCTAATTTTATACGATATGGGCGTTTCTTTATGCTGAATAAATATAACGGAAATGTATCATCAATGATGATAGTATTATACGTTTTGATAGTATATTCATCTCCATTTTTGAAGATAGATGGTGGAGTGAATAGGTCGAAATTTTGGACGGCTAATTCGTCTGTTGACTGTATTGTCCACGCGAATGGTTGTTTTTTATAATTTAAAAAAGCATCATCGTCATTGATAATATATTGTGAGCTTACTGCAATTGATTCATTAACGTTCTTATCAGATGATATTTTCAACACTAACATTGCTGTTGTTAGGATTATACATGCTATAATTATAAATGTATTGCGTTTTGACAATTTTATCACGCATGACATATTATTAACGATAATCAATATTGCCAGTTTTTTGTTAATACGACGACACTATAATAATTATATTATAATTGTTATTTTTGCTTTTTTAAGAAATGTTAAAAGCATGATGTGTAGCATTTGTTTCGTAAATATAGAAAATTGTCGGAATTTAATAGTTGTTTCTTGATTCGAAATTTGTACATGAATGTAGCTTGCCAGCTTTCGTGGTAGCTGCATTGACAGATGTGATTGTAGTTTTTGAAAGAAAGTGGCATTTTTAGAATTTGCATTGCTTAAGAAAAGTTTTTCTGATACCATGGCAATGGTAATGAATAAAGTTCAGTATGTTGAAGACAAGATTGTTCAAATAGAACAAGATGTTCAAATGGATATTATCGATGATGTTGAAAATGAAGGATCGTATGCTGGATATCATATAGATACTTCTGTTGCAACATTGCCTGCAGTTGCTTCACAGATTAATCCTAATGAACGAGCATTAAATCAGTTTGAGTCTGAAATAATTGAATTTTCGCATTATGATTTAAAACCCGTTACTTTTTTTGAAAAGCATAATGAAGTTTGTGATGTGCGAGTATATAGGGATAGGTGCTGTTTATGTGCAAAAATCAAGGTGAGAGATAATGTTATTATACAAGATTTGCTCGACGAAATCAGTCCAGATGTTGAACGTTTGAAAATTAAAGGATGGGATTATCAATATACGCGATTTGATTCAATTGCATTGAACTTTTCTAGGTTTGAAAACCTTGTGGCATTGAGTTGCAATGAAATATCTAATTTAACAAGACTTATTGATTTGCCAGAGTCTTTATTGGAGCTTGATTGTTCATGTACTGGCATTAGAGACTTAGATGAGTTGCCGAGTGAATTGAGGGTATTGACGTGTAGTTGTACCAATATTACAGAAATTGACAATTTGCCACGTAATTTGAAATCATTGATTTGTTCGCATAATGATATTGAGTGGCTAGATCATCTGCCGAATAATTTGCGAATGCTCGATTGTAGCAGTAATCAATTGCAGGAATTATGTCATTTGCCTGCTGGCTTGCTCCATTTAAAATGCCAAAAAAATAATATTGCATTGATTGATAATATTCCATCAAATCTTTCTTTGATGGATGTTTCCGGCAATCCTATTATTCATCTAAGAAACCTCCCAGAATCGTTGACATTTTTCTATTGTAGGGATTGTAACAGATTGGCACATATAGGAAATATCCCGTTTGAATTGCAAACGTTATGGTGCGAAGGTACAGGCTTGCGTGGTCTAGATTTATCAACATGTGCAAATTTACAAAGGTTTATATGTGACAGAAGATTGTTGCGACATGTTGTCTTCAATAACGAGTTAAATTTTATTTATCACTACTATAATTTTAATGACCGTGCAGTATCTATGGTGTTTCGTGATTCTGGACAGAAAACTGATGGAAAGTTTTTAGAATGTGATGGGCATTAGAGTCTGATATTAAGCTAGTTAGAACAACCAAATAATCAGTGCCTTTATTTTGTTATGTAAGCAAAATATTTATATTTTACTGAAAATTATTCAAATAATCGTTGGATTTCTTTCTCTGTCAACCTACGACATTTTCCTGTTGCGACACCGTGCATTGATAGCCCACCGATCCGTGTTCGTTTTAAACTTTTTACAAATATTCCAAAATGTTCAAATACGCGGTGTATTTCGTTCTTTTTTCCTTGTGATAGGACGATTTCATATGCTAGCCCGCGCATACGACCTTTTCCGATTGATATAATTTTTTCAAACTTTAAAAATTCACCATTATCTGTAATTCCGCGGATCGATTGTTTTATTACATTTTCTGTCAAGTGGCGGGATAAGAGCACTTCATAATGTTTTTTTATTCCAGATGATGGATGTGTAATTTTTTGTGCAAAATCACCATTATCTGTAATAATTATCATGCCTTCTGTTTCTTTATCGAGACGACCACAGAACAGTAATTTCTTTTTGGCGAATTCTTTTGGGATAAGATCGAATATAGTGAATGGGTTATATTTATCATCGTGGCTACACACGCATCCTGATGGTTTGTTTAGCATTAATACTAGAGGTTGCTTTTGTAAAATAGCTATATTGTTGGATATTGATACACCGTTCAATGTCACTTCATCGACAGTCGGATCTATGACATCACCAATTTTTGCAACTTTACCATTGACCAAGACATTGCCAGCTATGATATGCTCTTCTGCTTTCCTTCGTGATGACACTGTTTGCAATGCTAAAAATTTTTGCAATCTCATATTATCAGCAAGAAGTACGACATAAATTTTTTTAATCAATATAAATGATGTATGGAGAGTTGATTTTTAAGCAGTAAGAATGTCAAGACAACATAGATTGTATCAGTATTAGATACTATTAACTAAGAATTTTGTAATGCAGATACGGGAGTGAAGAAAATGGAAAAGGCTTGCAAAGGACTATAAACACGATACGGATGGTGGATGGGTTTGAAGACGGTTGTATCTGTTATTGTGCCGGTGTATAATGCAGAAAAGTACCTTCATAGATGCATCGATTCCATATTAAAACAGTCGTTTGCTGACTTTGAATTGATTTTAGTAGATGATGGGTCGCCCGATAGGTGTGGTGACATTTGTGATGAATATGCACGAAAGGATAATAGGATAAAAGTTATACACAAAGAGAACGGTGGTACGAGTGATGCTAGGAATGAAGCACTTGATTGTGCTATTGGTGAGTATATTTGTTTTGTCGATAGTGATGATTATATACATGAAGATTTGCTGAAAGACAATTTAGAAAAAATGATTGAAGCTAATGCAGATTTAATAGTCTTTAACTATGCGGAAATTTTTAAAAATAAAGTCGTGAAACGCTTGAAAGTTAAGTCTGCTGAATGTGATAGGCTTTGGTACTTTTCAAAAGCGCCAGTGATGGTGGTGTGTAAATTGTACAAATCGTTGATCTGGAAAAATTTGCGTTTCCCTGTTGGCTTAAAACATGAGGATAACTACGTTATGCCACATGTGATAACAGCTGCTAAGAAAATTATTACAAATGAAAAAGTTTACTATTTTTATGATAAAACAAATGAATCGAGTATTATGACTACTTTAAGTCTTTCTGATTGGAGATACGTGTTGTTTTTATCTGCTATGGAAAAAATAAAATGCGCCAAAGGTAAGTATGCCTATTTGCGCAATTATGCTTTGAAGGAGGCCTTAATGAAGGCTTTGCAGGCATACAATTTCAATGTTGTTTTTAAACTTTTGAACAAAGAACAAATGCAGGGAATAGAAGGTTTCCTTGTAAAGAATAAGGAAAATGGAAATATTCTTGGCATAGAATATAAATTATATTTTTGGGGATATTTTCATTGTAAATTAATCAACAAAATAAAAGGTTTGTATTATTATCTTAGATACAAAAACAGAATGTGTAAATGTTGAGCAAGATCTGACATGCTTTGGCGAATATAGTATAGATTGATCTTGTGCAAAACAGCAAGATTTAAAGATTATCTTTAGTAGTATGAGTTGAGTTTTGGCTTGTACTAATATGAAATTTATAACTGAGAAAAGTTAAATGTTATCGGTGGTGTTATGTGATGTACATACAATTTCTTGATCTATAGGAATCATTCCTTTTTATCGCTGGCGATGACGTTATTAGACCAATTAAAAACAATGACAAAAGTCGTTGCTGACACGGGCGATTTTGAATCTATTCAGCAATTTTCTCCATCAGATGCGACAACAAATCCTTCATTGATTTTAAAAGCAGCAAAACAAGAAAAATATAAACATTTGTTGACCAAAGCTAGTAGTGGATATAAAAAGGTTGGGGCGAGCACACCATCAGATTATCTAGTAGTATTATTCGGATTAGAGATTTTAGAGCTTATTAATGGTCGTGTGTCGACAGAAGTTGATGCTAGACTATCATTTGATACCAAAAGTACCGTTAATAAGGCACGCGAATTGATGAAATTATATAATGGTCATGGAATATCAAATGATCGTGTGTTGATAAAAATTGCTGCAACTTGGGAAGGAATTCAAGCAGCCAGGATATTGGAACAAGAAGGAATACATTGTAATCTGACATTGTTGTTTTCATTGTGTCAAGCGGTAGCTTGTGCTGATGCAGGAGTAAAATTGATTTCACCATTTGTGGGTCGTATTTTAGACTGGTATGCCAATCAGAATGGTCAGATTTATACTGCTGATAATGATCCAGGTGTTTTGTCGGTTAAATCGATTTTTCATTATTACAAACATTTTGGATATAATACAGAAATTATGGGTGCAAGTTTCCGTAATGTTGGCGAAATTATTGCTTTAGCCGGATGTGATTTGTTGACTATTAGTCCTGCATTATTGAAGGAGCTTGATAAATGTGACGGTGATTTACAGTGTCAGCTGGATCTGTCTGATTCTAAAAAGATGAGTATTCAGAAAGTACAATATAATGAGTCAGATTTTAGATTTGCATTAAATCAAGATGCTATGGCGACAGAAAAATTGTCTAGTGGAATACGGGCGTTTGTTGCTGATGCAGAGATTTTGCGAGATCTATTAAAATAATTTTATCTCTATTCGTTCTTGCAAAGAAATTTTCTTTATTGAGCGAGTATATAAGTTTCGCTGGCTGATGTAGTGATAGTTAATAAGATTTTTTGTGATGATACTATTTGCACAGTAAGTGCTTTATTTGATATGTGGTATTTCGATAAAATGTCACTATTGTGGCGAGTTTTTTACCAATAGTCATTGTTGTTATAAAAAATGGAAAATTTTTGTCGCAGGAATATATATGGTAGGTATGTTGGTACAAAATGAGAGAATTACACTTCGATGAAATAGCTAATTTTGTTAGTCATGGAGATAGGGTAGCATTTGGTGGTTTTACCCCTGCTGGATGTCCCAAGGTCTGTGGTCTTGCGATTGCTAATAAAGCGCGCGAAGAACATCTTGCAGGTCATGAATTTGGGATACATGTTATAGCTGGTGCATCGATGGGTGATACTGTTGAAAGTGCGTTGGTAAAAGAACATGCTGTAATATCTCGTACACCATACCAAAGCAATGCAAATATGCGGCATGCAATTAATGCTGGAGAAGTACATTATTGGGATATGCATGTTTCGCATTTTGTTCAGCAATTAAAACAGGGTGTTTTGGGAAATATTGATCTTGCTGTTATTGAGGCTGCTGATGTTACATCAAACGGTGAGATTGTGTTAACAACTGGTGTAGGGATCAGTAATGTTTTTTGTCAACTTGCGAAACATATCATTATTGAAATCAACGAATATCATCCTACTGCTATTCGTGGATTGCATGACATTTGCGATATTGCATTAGCCCCAAATACATTACCAATTCCATTGACGAAGGTCAATGATCGTATTGGTACGGATATAATAAAGGTCGATAAGAAAAAAATATTGTGTGCTATAAGAACAAATATTCCAGATGAAGCATTTACATTATCGTTATCTGATGATGAAACCGATGCTATCGGCGCTAATGTTGCAAAATTTCTTGCGAATGAAATAAAAAATGGACAGTTGCCGAAAACATTTTTACCAATACAATCCGGTGTGGGAAATATTGCTAATGCTGTATTATATGCGATGTCACAAGAGTTGGATATTCCGCCATTTACGATGTTTTCTGAAGTATTGCAAGATGCTGTGATAGATGCTATGAAAGATGGCAAAATAACATATGCAAGTGCATGTGCATTAGCGGTTACAGAAGAATGTTTGAGGGACATTTATAATAATTTAGCTTTCTTCAAAGAACGTATTGTTTTGCGTACGGAAGAAATAACAAATCATCCGGAGATTGCATTAAGATTGGGATTAATTGCCATTAATACAGCATTAGAAGCAGATATTACAGGGAATGTTAATAGTACACATGTTTTAGGAAAAAATATTCTTAATGGTATCGGTGGTGCAGCTGATTTTTCAAGAAATTCACAAATATCAATATTTACATGTAAATCTACTGCCAAAAATGGGACCATTAGTACAATTGTTCCATTATGCAGCCATATTGACCATTCCGAACATTCTGTCAAAGTGCTCATTACAGAGCAAGGTATTGCAGATTTGCGAGGGAAAGATCCATGGCAACGAGCGCACTTAATCATAGAAAATTGCGCACATCCTACATATCGGGAATTATTGAGAGATTATGTAAAATTATCGCATGGCGGGCATCAACCATTTTCTATTAAAAATGCGTTTGGTATGCATCAGGCATTTATTGAATATGGTGATATGCGTGCGGCAAAATGGTCAATATAAATTTGCATGTTTTACAAAAGCTTGCCAGCAAAAGATTGACATTTTGTTGTGTTATAAATAGGTATATTCGCGTAACAAAAAATGGGATGACCTCATGGATGTTTCGGATTATACCAATGTTGATGCTGTTTTAAAAGATGTATTTAGTCTTGGGAAAAGCGTTAGTCTTATAACGAAGATAAATTCGTCGAATGTTGAAAATGTTTTTTTTAAGAAGACAGTTGCTCCCATTATTGGCAGCTTTTCTCCTGCTCTTAAGTTTGATACTGATATAGTTGGATGCAAAGAACATAATTTGTTTGATAAGTTTATTTACAACCATAATTCAGGAAAGATGCAACTGTCGACTGTTGTATCAGCAGGTAGTATGTTTGTGAAATCGATCGAGGGATATCTTTATGCGTTTGGTATCACTTGGAATATGTTCAAACACTTCAACGCCATATTGACTGTTGCACAACTATGTATTAGTGCAATTGATGTTGTGGTAAAATATTTTCGTGATCCCGTGTTTGCAGATAATGTAAAACAACATGGTCTACGTGCATTTTTATATCCATTATTATCAGCGGTAGCATGCTCTGTCATCGGATTAGTTTGTCAGCATTGTCTAGCATGGTTGGCGTTAGGTATTGGAATGTATTTTATACAGCAGTATATAGAGAAAAAAGATGGTTGCAGAGCGATTTCAGATGTAGTATTCGATGCACATGCATTATTAAAATTTCCATTATTGTTTACAAAAAATGCAAATTCTGGATTTAATATCGCAAGTACGACACAATGTTGCATTGGAATGTTGCCTATTATTGCTAAATTGACGGTGAATGCATGTTGTTGGTTGTCGGGAGTTTTGTATCAGCATCTTAGCCAAGTGCAACCAGTGTTAAATGCTGCTGTATAATGATACAAGTATTGATAGTGCAATTGAGCAATGGGTGATAAAAATTGCTGCTCAGGCAGTAAACGATGGTTCTGGAGCGCATGGAACCCGCTGGTATGATTCAGCAGGAATAGCAGAGTTGGCCAATGGTGATTTCGTTGCGATAGCAGAAGTATACAATGATTGTTTTGTTGGTTGACATGAATTGTGGACCGTATAGATGCTCCTATAAGCATCCTTTTTTTCTTCGTTTTGATCAAAATTTCTATCTTTAAAAATTAAAAACCCTCATGAGAAATGTCATGAGGGCTTTTTTTTGACTAAAAATTTTTTATTGTCCAATTTGATACCGTACAAATCGACGAACTTTTATATTTTCGCCGATTTTGGCTATGCATTGAGCAATATGTGCTTCAACACTATGATCCTGATCCTTTACGAACGGTTGATTTAGTAGGCAAATTTCACTGTGCCATTTTGCCAATTTACCAGCTACGATTTTTTCTATAGCATTTTCTGGCTTGCCTGCACATTGTTCCAGTGCAATTTCACGTTCTTTTTGTTCTAATTCTGATGGAATTTCTTCAGCTGATACGTACAATGGGGACATTGCCGCAATGTGCATACAAATATCTTTCGCTAACTGCTGGAACGATTCGTTTTTAGCAACGAAATCTGTCTCGCAATTCAATTCCAACAACACACCAACGCGACCGCCGGCATGAATGTAAGATTGAATAATGCCTTCTGAAGCATCTCGGCCAGCCTTTTTAGCTGCACTTGCAATACCTTTTTTCTTCAGAATTGTTGTAGCTTCTTCAATATTACCATTTGCTTCAACTAATGCTTTTTTGCACTCCATCATGCCTGCACCAGTTGCCTGGCGCAAGTCATTTACCATTTTTGCATTGATTTCTGTCATGATGTTATGTTCCTTATTCTTTCGTTGCAGTATTATTATCGCTAGCTGACATTTCTTGAACGATACATTCCGATATTGATACTTCAGGCACGATCTTCACCAAATCGCCAGATGATAATAATTTTTTCTTAACTGATTTTTTCTCGCCACGTACTGCAATACCTTCTTGGATGCCTTCCAACAATAGGCCGACGATCATACGTATTGCTTTTGCAGAATCATCATTGCACATGATAGGATAATCCACAGTTGTTGGGTCAGAATTTGTATCAACAATTCCAATTACAGGAATTCCAATTTTTCTTGCCTCAGCGACAGCGATATCTTCATGCATTACATCGACAACGAACAATGCACCAGGCAAATCATCGATTTGCATCAATCCTTCGAAATTGGAGTGCATGCGGTTCATTTCACGTTTTACAGCAGCCGCTTCTTTTTTATGCATCTTGGCCAATTCGCCAGATTCTTCCATTTTTAAAAACTTTCTGAATTTATTCAGACTACGCTCGATTGTTTGGAAATTTGTCAATGTTCCACCGAGCCATCTATTAACACAGAATGGCATCTCCACGGCCATTGCACCTTCTTTAATGATATCCTTTGCCTGTTTCTTAGTTCCAACAAACCAAATGTCTGCACCGCCAGCAACAACCTTCTTGGCTATTTCACATGCTTTTTCTATTTGATCGCATGTTTTTACAAGGTCAATGATTGTAACACCACCACGATGATCGAAAATATATGGTCGTGTTTTTGGGTTCCAGCGTCGTTTTTGATGTCCGATATGAACACCAGCTTCAAATAATTCTTGAGGTGAAGTTCTCATAATGTTTTGTTCTCCGTCACAGCGATCGCGAACCATTCGCTAAACCACCATTTATTGGATTTTATATGTTAAAAAAGTAATTTACCTTGCACGTTGCATACAAATTTGTCATTTACAAGATAATTTTAATGATGTTTTCATGATAATTGGAATAGAGAGTTCATGCGATGAGTCTGCTGTTGCCATTTTTGATCCGTTGCGCGGTATAATATTTGAAGAAGTGGCGTCGCAAATATCATTACATAGTGAATATGGTGGTGTTGTTCCAGAATTGGCGGCAAGAGAACATTTAAAAAATTTCGTGCCATTATTGCATGATTTAAAAGAACATTTTCCAAATAATATTAATTATATTGCTTATACTTCTGAACCTGGATTGCCAGGCTGTGCTCATGTCGGTCGTGCGGTAGCTGAATCATTAAGTTTGTTATTGAATATTCAGACTATTCCTGTGAATCATTTGTATGGACATTTATTTTCGCCATTTATTCCTGTTCATGCAGAATGTGTAGAACGATTTGATGAAAAAATAAAATCCTATTTGCCGTTTATTGGATTGTTAGTGTCTGGTGGCAATACGATTGCATATGAGGTTGATGAGTCCTTTTCAATAAAAATATTAGCTGCTACTGTTGATGATGCGGCAGGGGAGGCATTTGACAAGGGTGCGAAGTTATTGGGGATGCCATATCCTGGTGGTGCATTGATAGAAAAATTAGCAATAAATGGGAATTCTCGTGCATATGATTTTCCACGTGCATTTTCTCATACCAAAGAAATGAAGTTTAGTTTTTCTGGATTAAAAACGAGTTTGCGATATTTTATAGAGAAATTTGATGGTAATATTGGAGATTCTTTGCCGGATATTTGTGCATCATATCAAGCAGCAATAGTAGATGCATTGGCAATGAAATTGGATCAAATATTGGAAGAACGGCAATATGTAAGGGCTGTTTGTGTAAGCGGTGGGGTGTCAAATAATAATACATTGCGTAGTGTGTTAGAGTTAGTTGCTAAGCGGCATAAAAAAGAATTTTTATTTCCATTGCGTAAGCATACAGGAGATAATGCGGCAATGATAGCATTTGTTGGGTTTATAATGACATCATTCGGCTTGTCATCGGTATAATACAAAAAATTGTTATTTTTGCAAAATATTCATTTGCAAGTTGTGCGTTATTTTCTGGACAACTGACATTTTATTGTTTCTCATACAAAATTATTAGAGACGATGTCAGAATATATTGAGGTTATAGGTAAGATTGTTGCTGTGTTGCCGGGAACGATGTTTCGTGTAGAGTTACAAAACAAACATGTTGTGTTGGCACATATTTCAGGGAAGCTTAGGAAGAATTTCATAAAACTCATGATAGGTGATGTTGTCAAGATGGAGATGAGTCCGCAGGATCTGCAAAAGGCTCGTATTATTTTTCGCATGAAAAATGCTGATGTACAAAGAAATGCACCGATACGTAGTTTTGGACCACGGTCAAAACGATAGAATTTTGTATATGAGGGCCGTTTGCTGTGAATAATGACAGCGATACGATAGTAGCATTAGCTACACCTAAAGGAATGTCTGCTATAGCAGTTGTTCGGTGTAGTGGTGGTCTTAGTCGAGATATTATTTCTGATTTATTGCATGGCAAAGAAATCATTCCTAACAACTGTGTTCATACATATTATCATTCTCAAAATGGTGATGTTATAGATGATGTCATGGTAGTATATTTTCAGCATGGACATTCTTACACAGGAGAAGACAGCATGGAAATATTTTGCCATGGCAATATGTTGATAGTTGATGCTATTTTGAAAGATTTATGTTGCCGTGGTTGCAGAATGGCAGTTGCTGGTGAGTATACTAAACGTGCATTTTTAAATCATCGTATGGATCTTACGCAGGCAGAAGCTGTTGCTGATTTGATTCATTCTGACAATGTTCACGCTAGAAATGTTGCTCAAAAGCAATTGAGCGGTGGTCTTAGCGAGCGAATAAACGATATCAGTCAAAATATTTTAACATTATTGTCGAAGATAGAATTTGATATAGATTTTTCTGATGATGAAATGACATCATCGAGCATTGATATTGATGGTCTGCGATCTGAGATTGATAATATAAATGAATGTTTGTTGTCATTAATCGCGAGCAATCGGTTCAGGAAATCTATAGACAGCCATCACAATATGGTAATTATTGGTGCTCCGAATGTTGGTAAGAGCAGCTTGTTGAATTTTTTATTAGATGAGGACCGTGCAATTGTAAGCAGTATCGCAGGAACAACACGTGATGTTATTTCTGACAATATACGGTTTGGTGATGTTGTAGTAAATTTATGTGATACGGCAGGAATGCGCAATGTTGGAACATGCGAAATCGAGGATATTGGCATACGAAAAGCGGTAGAACAAGCTAAGCATGCTGATCTTTTTTTGATCGTAGTTGATAGCTCTAATGGTATCGTTCCCGTGTTTTCAGACGATATTATGAATAAAATTCATCCTAACAATTGTTTAGTCGTTGTGAACAAACATGATTGCGGACATGACAATTTTGCGGATTTTCTGCCAGCTATTGATCATATATCAATTTCATTAAAAGATGGGTATCAATTGCCATTATTACGACAAAAAATATTAGATTTGTGTAATCGATTTTCATCGATGAATGATAATGTTGATATCGCAGTAAATGCACGGCATGTTGAAGTTTTGTGCCGTGTACAAGATTCTATTTATCGTGCAAAAAATGGTCTGATATCAGAACATGGTATCGAGATTGTTGCTAGTGATATTCGCAATGCCCTTGATCTGTTGGGAGAAATTACTGTGCCTTATGATAACGAAGAGATGTTAGACAAAGTGTTTTCGCAATTTTGTGTGGGGAAGTGATTCATTGTTACGCACATGTTCATTAATTCTCATTTAGATTGTTAAATTTTTGTATGTAGTCATTGATTTGTATCATCAATATTTGACATACTAAGTTGTTGTTGATGTAGAAGGAATGATGTTTTTTTGAAAAATATAATGTTTGTTGTTGACACAATATGCGGTAATCGTAGCTTGCAAAATATCGGCAACGGGGTAGTAGTTCAGTTGGTTTAGAACGCCAGCCTGTCACGTTGGAGGTCGCGGGTTCGAGCCCCGTCTATCCCGCCATTTGTCGGGTTTTGTTTTTTTTGTATTGGCTTTGGATATTAGTTTTGTTGTTTTCTGGTTTGATTTTTTTTTGCAGGTAAGACGTATCCGCCTGCGGAAAAGTGTTGCTTCGGTTGTGCAAATGTATAGTTGAATTTTTGGTGAAAGTAGAAAGGGGCTATTCAATAAGCTTTACTAGATGTATTGCGATGACGTTTTATTGTTTTGTGTCATATCTTGCAATATTATGATATTGAACTTTGTTGGTGGTTGAATGTTGGCGTACAAATGTTTTTTGTGATTTCTGGTTGGTTGTATTCTAATCGAGAGTTTAATTCTGTGTCTAGTGTTGTCGGTTTTTATCATAAAAATGCTGCAAAATTACTAGTTGATTACTATGTCTATATTAGTGTTTTGGTTTTATTCTTCAGATCAATTAATAAGGTTCCAGATGGAGTGATTAAACTTTTTTATTTGTCTGGCACAGTACGTGGGTTAGAACATTTGTGGTTTATAAAATACATATTGGTTTGTTATTTGTTAACTCCTGTTTTGGTAAAAGTTATAAGTTTTTGCGAAAAAAAGAATTTAAATATTTTATTAATTTTTGTAGTACCAGTTGTGGTAGCATTACTTTGCAAAATATTTGGTATTGTTGGGGCATGGATAAATTGTTTTTACTTTGGAATGATTCTTGCGCATGCAAGAAGATTTAAATGTTATGCCGCTATAGTTTGTATTGCATGTTTGAGTGCAATGGCTTTGAATCTGCTACAAGTTTATTTGCAATATTTTGTTAAACTAAATTTATATGCCGTGAAAAGCGGGCATTATCTTTGTGAGTATGCCCACGTGTTTTTGGGCATATTTTGCTTTTATCTTTTTAGTGGTTTGTATAAAAGATTTTTAGCAAGCGATAAATGTCAAAAATTTCTAGAGTTGACAGACTTGTATTCGTATGACGTATATTTGACGCATCAAATTTATATTTTAGGAGCGTATTCAATTTTTGTTGATTCAAGAAATTTTTTTGTCAGTTCGTTGCAGCTGATCGTAACGATTTGTTTTTCGGCATATGTTTTGAATCTTTTTTCTAAGTATGTGAAAATGTTTATTAGTAAATGTGTGGCTCTTTTTGTTAACACATAAGGTGTTCTTTTTGAGTTTGGTATGTGTTTGTTATTGTGTGATCGATATGATCGCGACATGAGAAACTGTTTGCTGTGCTTTTAGTATAGGCAAGCAGAATGTAATGACTAATTTTATTGTCCTTTTAAAGCTTTTTAATTATAAAAATGCTCTTGTAGTAATTCGTTGACTTTTATGAAATTTTCTTTCAGTCTGTTTGTGTGCATATCAACCATAGTTGGTTAAATGTCGCCAAACAAACCTTCTAGTTTTTGATTCATGAGGCGGTATAAAGCTTTCTGATTTTTTTTAAAGATTTTCTAGATAGTAACCTGCTTTAAATGGATTGTTTGGACAATCTAGGTCTTTTGTCGGGAATGTTTTTGTTTGATGTTCAAATGAATTTTCGTCTCTTAAAAGGTATGTCCCCTTCGCAAGTATTCATCATAGGAACTTCGCCTATAGTGTCAAAATGTCCGTAATTATTGCAATGAACGTGTACAATCTGGTGGGTTGCGTTTAGTTTATCAAGAACCTTACGAATTGTATTAAATTTTACATCATTCCATACTTTACTTACTTTATGCAATTTTACTTCAATCTGTTTGAATTGGCTCATTATTTCGCTCGGAGTTTCAGCGAAGACTTCCTGTGCAGCACCTTCAACGTTGCATTTTAGCATTAAATTATGATTGTTTTTATGTTCATTAGCTATGATTATTTTTTCTATTGTTTTTAGATTAGAATTTTCTTTTGATGTTCCGGTTATGCCAGTTTTAAAAAATGAAAATGTTTATATTCCGCTGGCAGTCCATTAATTGTCTGATCATACATATATACATCCATGCCGCGATTTGCAATGTCGTAGCCCCATGATACATCATCAGAAATGCCGAAACTATAGGGAATTGTGTTGGTTAGATCGTTAATCATAACATAACCACTATCATACTCACGACCTACACGAATTTTGTTTTTATTGAGTACATCAAAAGGTATCAATTTTGATAATATTTTGTGCACTCGACGGCAAATAATTTGATGTTTCATTATATTGACGTTCTGCTGAAATATTTGCAAAAGAGATATTATACTGTTGGAAAAACAATATGCCACACCAGTACATACGTTGGTGTGGCATCGATTAATTTTTTTTGCGGTTAATAATTCTCTTTAGCAATACATATTTTAATGTTTTTGATATATTGTTTTGTGAATTCTAGCAATTTGTCGGTTGTTCCGAACTGTTGTACAAGCGGTGTGTTTGTGTGGAATTCAGCACGTAAGTTTTCGCATTTTTTTAGTGTTTCTGGATTGGCATTATATAGAATTTCATATTCCGAACCTTCACAATCCATTTTTAGCAATTTGCAATGCTGAATGTTGTATTTGTCGAAAATTTGATCGAGGGTTATTGATGATGTAATTTCTTCAGCAGAACACAGTGGATGTCTTTGTCCAAAATCTAAAGATTCGATTGATGATCCTCCGGAATTGACTGTATTGATAGACATACGTATATCGCGGCCATCTTTTGTAACAGCAGCATGTTCGACAAAAATAATGCCATCGGGGATGTTGTTTAATTTTATGTTCTTTTTGAAATTTTCGTAATTCTGTTTGACAGGTTCGAATGCATAGATTTTTAAAAATGGATATTTTTTAGCCAAATAGATTGAAATCATTCCGACATTTCCGCCGACATCGATGACTACATCACCTTCTTTAAATGAAATGTTGCTAAAATCATATATGTTTCTGCCGATTTCATGAGCAACCATGTTTACCGTATCGGATGACATCAAATCACTGAATACAAACGGCTCATTATCTATATGTGTTGGATACAATACAGATCGATCCGCAGTAAGCATTGCTATCCGTTTTTTTATAAAACTAACGTCAGAATGATTATACCCCCCCCGCATTGATGTTTTTTCCATTTTTTGTGATTGCAGTAGAATGATGTAGAAACAGCAATTAATGCTGCAATCAAAAACATGATACATAATTTACATTTTTTCATGGTTGGTTGCGTTGTATAAATAACGGATAAATATTTGCAAAAGAAATATTATGCTGTTGGAAAAAACAATATGCCACACCAACGTATGTACTGGTGTGGCATGGGTTAATTGTTTTTTTGGATAGACAGTGTCTGATTATTTGGTAGTCAGTGCCGCTTGTGCAGCAGCAAGTCGTGCAACAGGGACTCGATTTGGTGAACAGCTGACATATGATAATCCGATCTTGTTGCATAATTTTATGGATGCTGGATCACCACCATGTTCTCCACAAATTCCTATCTTGATATTGCTGCGTGTAGAACGTCCACGTTCGCATGCTATTTTTATCATCTCACCAACTCCATGTTCGTCAATTGAAGCAAATGGGTTAGTTGTAATGATTTCTTGTTCTAGATATTGTGGAAGGAAACTATTGGCATCATCACGACTCATTCCTAGTGTTGTTTGTGTCAAATCATTAGTTCCAAAACTGAAGAATTCTGCTTCCTTTGCGATCTCTCCAGCACATAGACAAGCACGTGGAATTTCGATCATGGTGCCGATTTTGTACGATAGTTTTATTCCAAGTTCTTTTTCGATCTTAGCAGCTGTCTCACGTATCAATCGTGCTTGATTATTGAATTCTGCAGCGAATGTCGTCAATGGGACCATTATTTCTGGTTGTACATCGATACCTTCACTCTGTACCTTTGCAGCTGCTTCAAAAATAGCACTTGCTTGCATGCGTGTGATTTCCGGATACGAAATCCCCAGTCTGCATCCGCGATATCCTAACATAGGATTGCTTTCCGACATTGATTCCACGCGTAGCTCAAGATCATTAGCATTAATATTAAGCTTTTTAGCGAGGGCTTCAATTGCGTGTTTTTCATGTGGCAAGAACTCATGTAACGGTGGGTCGAGCAAACGAATTGTTACAGGGAATCCTCGCATTTCACGGAAAATTCCTTCGAAATCAGAACGTTGTAACGGTTTTAATTTATTCAGTGCTGCTTCACGTGCTTCTGTACTATCTGCCAATATCATTTCGCGCATGAAATCAATACGTTCCCCTTCGAAAAACATATGTTCTGTACGACATAATCCAATTCCAGTAGCACCTAATTGCACAGCAGTACGTGCTTGTTTAGGGCTATCAGCATTGGTTCGTACTCCTAATTTGCGATAGGTGTCAGACCAGCTCATAACAGCATTGAACATGCGATATGTGTAACTATTTTCTGCTGCCATTTCGCCGTTTAATACCTGTGTTACCTCAGATGGTGCTGTTTCAACATGTCCTACAAAAATTTCACCAGTCGTTCCATCAATGGAGATTGCATCACCTTCTTTGATCGTTACACCACCAGCTGTTGCTTGTTTGGTTGAATAGTCAATGACAAATCCACCGGCTCCGCAAACACATACTTTTCCCATCTGGCGAGCGACGAGTGCAGCATGAGAACTTACCCCACCGTGGCTGGTTACAATACCTTCTGCTGCTAACATTCCACGGATATCTTCAGGTGATGTTTCAGCACGTGCTAAAATGACTTTTTCGCCTTTTGCATGCATTTCTTCTGCTTTTTTAGCTGAGAAATACACATTGCCAGATGCTGCTCCTGGGCCGGCTGGAAGACCATTCGCGATCTTTTTCACCTTCTTTTTCCCTTCGATATTAAATATTGGGACCAATAATGATGAGATAGAATCTGCAGGAATACGTTTAATTGCCGTTTCTTTATCGATGAGCCCTTCTTCTACCATTTCAACAGCGATGCGGACAGCAGACAATCCAGTACGTTTGCCATTTCTCGTTTGCAACATGTATAGTTTATCATTTTCGATTGTGAATTCGAAATCTTGCATGTCGCGGAAATGATGTTCTAGCGTTTGACATACATTTACCAATTGTTCATAGACTGTTGGCATGTCGTTTTGTAGATTGGCGATAGGTTGTGGTGTGCGAATGCCAGCGACAACATCTTCTCCCTGTGCATTGATCAAATATTCTCCATAGAATACTTTTTCACCATTTGCTGGGTCTCTTGTAAAGGCAACACCTGTTGCGCAGTTATTTCCCATGTTTCCGAAGACCATACTCTGAACATTTACCGCAGTTCCCCATTCAGCAGGAATATTATATTTTCTACGGTAGATAATAGCACGTTCATTGTGCCATGACTTGAACACAGCACCGATTGCACCACGTAATTGCTCAAAAACATCTTGCGGGAAGTCATGACCTGTTTTTTCGCGGATCAAGGATTTATATTGATCTACTACTTTTTTTAGATCATCTGCTGTCAAATCAGTGTCATTTTGTACACCAGCAGATTTTTTTGCATTAGAAAGGATTACTTCAAATGGATCGTGAGATTCTTCATTTTCCGCATGTACTCCCATGACGACGTCGCCGTACATTTGAATAAATCGTCTGTAACAATCATATGCAAAACGCGGATTATTGGAGTTATTTGACTGTCCAATTACTGTTTCATCATTTAATCCAAGATTTAGAATAGTATCCATCATGCCTGGCATGGACTCACGTGCTCCAGAACGAACAGAAAATAATAATGGATTGTTTTTATCTCCAAATTTTTTGTTTTGTTGTTGTTCAACATGTTCTATGGCAGATTTTATATCGTCCCAAACCTCTGATGGGATTTGTCCGCCATTATTGTAATATTCTGAGCAGATTTCTGTTGTAATTGTGAAACCAGCTGGTACTGGTAGTCCGATTTTTGACATTTCAGCTAGATTTGCGCCTTTCCCTCCGAGCAAAGCGCGCATGCTTGCATCTCCATCGGTCTTTTCCCCGAATTCATATATAGACGTTGTTTTACTCATAAACGTTTCCCTAACATCGCTTGTTTAGCAATAAAAAAACAACTGTCAAATATCAACTATTGAATAGCAAATATATGTATACGTGGTTATTTCATGAGACATCAGAATGTCATTCGTGCATTTTTGGTGTATTGCAAACATTTTGACTGTATAATGTTTTATTGCGTAGTTAAACTGCTGGTTGGTTGATAGCATGATGTTATTGCCATATGTGGCATGGAAATTGCTGACTTGTGTCACAATACTGACAGTTCTTGATTTTTGTTGTCGGTTTTTGTAAAATGTTAACTTCGGAGATAATATGAATGCGATGTTAAATTTGACGCCACGGGCGCAACAAATTCTTGTTTTGGCAAGACAAGAGGCAGAGCGATTGGGACAGAAATTAATCGGGACGGAACACATATTATTGGCGTTGATGCAAATGCCGCAGTGCATTGCTGTTGGTATTTTGCGCGATATGAATGTGGATGTTGATGCAATTCGTTCTGAAATTGAATCTCGTTCGTCAAAAACATCGTCTGATTCTGTAGAAACATCGGATATGACATTATCTCCTTTAGTTCAACGTGTATTAGTTGCGGCAGCTAAGGAAGCGAGCATGTTGCAACATCCTTATATTGGCACCGAACATATATTATTGGGAATTCTTAGAGAAGGAGAAGGGATTGCAGCGGAATTGTTATTTGCTTCTGGCGTAAAAATAGAAAAGTGTAGACAAGCGATTTTATCGGCATTGGACCCTAATTTTGTTGGGCCTGATTCTGTTGGTCAGGATGATGAAGACGATGATATTGGAACGTCGAATAGTGGTATGCAGATGAGAGATGATAGTTCATCCGATGTAAAGACACCGGCATTGCGAGCATTTGGACGTGATTTGACTGCTATGGCGCAGGATGGTGTGTTAGATCCTGTCATTGGTCGTGAAAAAGAGATTACACGTGTTCTTCAAATACTATGTAGGCGATCGAAAAATAATCCTGTATTAGTCGGAGAAGCTGGTGTAGGAAAAACTGCCATTGTTGAAGGATTGGCGCAAGCGATAGCTGCTCAGAAAGTTCCAGAGCCATTGATTGGCAAACGTATTATTACGTTAGATATGGCATTAATGTTAGCAGGAACAAAATATCGTGGGCAGTTTGAAGAACGTATGAAAGCAGTGATGGATGATATTCGTCGTGCTAAAAATATTATATTATTCTTGGATGAATTGCATACAATTGTTGGTGCTGGGACATCATCGGAAGGTTCGATGGATGCTTCTAATATTTTAAAGCCTGCATTATCGCGTGGTGAGATCCAATGTGTTGGTGCGACAACATTAGACGAATATAGAAAATATATTGAAAAGGATAGTGCATTAGAACGACGGTTTCAGCCAGTAAAAGTGGATGCTGCAAGCATAGAAGATAGCATTAATATATTGCATGGAGTGAAGGGATGTTACGAAAAGCATCATTCTGTAACGTATACAGATGATGCTGTTGAATCCGCCGTAAAACTTTCTGCAAGATATATTCAAGATAGATTTTTGCCAGATAAAGCAATCGATGTTATTGATGAAGCTGGTGCTCGTGCTAGACTGCGTGGTATGCAACCATCTCCTAAGGTCGATAAATTGAATAAAAAGATCGAGCAGGTCCGTTCAGAAAAAGCAGATGCAATAACTGCTCAGGATTATGAACGTGCTGCACAATTGCGTGATGATGAGAAGAAATATATTGAAGAAAAAGAATCTATATTGTCGCGTAGCAAGAAAAACAAGAAATGCATTTCTGTCGGTGTAGATGATATTTTGCAAGTGATTTCTAGTTGGTCCGGTGTTCCTGTTACCCGCTTAGAGAAAAAAGAATCAGAACGGCTGTTGGCAATGGATAGCATTTTGAAAAAAACTGTCATTGGTCAGGATGATGCTGTAGACTCGATTGTGCGTGCTATACGTCGTTCTAGAACAGACCTAAATGATCCAAATAAACCAATCGGCTCGTTCTTGTTTTTAGGTCCTACTGGTGTTGGGAAGACATATTTGGCCAAAATGTTGGCGGAACAGATGTTTGGTAATCGTGATGCTATCATACAAGTTGATATGTCAGAATACATGGAAAAACATTCTGTTTCGCGTATGGTTGGATCTCCTCCAGGATATGTTGGGCATGAAGAAGGTGGTCAACTAACAGAGATGATACGACGTAAGCCATATTCTGTCATCCTTTTGGATGAAATAGAAAAAGCACATCCTGATGTTCTGCAGATATTGTTGCAGGTGTTAGAAGATGGTCATATGACAGATGGTCAGGGCAGGGTAGTAGATTTTAAAAACACAATTGTGATAATGACGAGTAATGTTGGTGCTGAGATTTTGCAACGTGATGTAGTGCTCGGGTTCGGCATGAGTAATTCACAAGATAATGGGTTTGAAAATGTTAAAAATGCAATTTTGGATGAGTCTAAGAAAGTATTTAAGCCAGAGTTCTTGAATCGATTGACCGACATCGTAGTGTTCCGTCAATTGGACGGTATTGCATTAAGGAAAATAGTAGATGTTGAAATAGAGAAGGTTGTAAAGCGAGCAAAGGACAAAGGATTTGAAATTGTGTTGACTGATTCTGCAAAAGAATTTTTGGCGACCAAGGGATATGATAAAAAATTTGGTGCTCGGCCTTTGAAAAGAGCAATTGAGAAAAATATAGAGGATCCATTGTCTGATCGTTTGTTAGTTGGTGACATTGCAGATGGTTGTGTTGTACGTATTGCACATGAAAAATGTGAGAAAACGTTGACATTTAATGTAATAAAGCAAATGCCAGTTGTTTCAGATAAAAAAATAGCAAAATGATGGAGTCGGCATAATGCCACGTTGAATTGTTTTTAGAGGTGTGTTATGCCACAAAGCCATTTTATTATGTATTTCATTTCATGCAATTAATTGAATGATTGGCATTTGATAATCGCTTGATCATCATCATAGTCGCTTCAGAAAATTATCACCTGTTGATGTGCGCGTTTGAAAATATTGTATGTTAAGCAAAATTGCAACAATGCACACAAAGTTTATATTAGATCAATTTAAGTGCCAACTTGCCGGAGTATGCGCACAAATGTGTAAAACTTGTGCGAGGCTGTAATTTTTGTTTTGCAAGTGTTTTTTGTAAAAAATCTGCTGAATTTGTTAGGTTTATTTCACTTTTTATACATAATACCATTTTATGGTATTTTTATTGCCGTTGGCCTGTGCTAGAAAGATTCATTTCTGATGAAGTGTCTTGTGACTTTTTTGCTAAAAAATTAATGAGCACGATAGTGTAAATTGAATCTGTTAAAAATGTTACTGTATCTTTGTTGGTTTTTTCAGTTGCATTTTGTGGTGTATTTTCTATTGGACAATAAAAGGTATATGAAACATTTGACTTTATCAGCCGCAGTAAGGGAAACGTCTGGAAGAGGATCATCTAATCGTCTACGTGCTTCTGGCATAGTTCCATCTGTAATCTATGGTCCTTCTGGAACGACATCGTTGATGATTAATGAGAAAGAATTGCAAGGATTGTTGTTGAAAAAGGGACATTCTGCTGTTCTTGTTGAGGTTCAAATTAAAGATAATGGCAATATGTTGTCTGATATTGCTGATATTCAGCGTGATCCGTTGACAGATAAGGTATTGCATATAGATTTTCATGAGGTGTCACAAAAAGAAAAGATGACAACTATTGTTCCGATTGAGTTCGTTGGTGAGTCAATCGGTGTAAAGAACAATGGTGGCGTATTGGATATGACTCGTCATGAAATTACTATTAAATGTTTACCTGTCGATTTGCCATCATCGATAAAAGTTGATGTTACTACATTGGACGTTGGTTCTGTTGTGCACTTCTCTGATTTGGTATTGCCAAATGGTGTTGAAGTAGTTGGAGATCCTGATACACCAGTAGTTTCTTGCAAAAATGTTTCAGATGATAAAGAATCAGAAAGCTCTGAAAGCGATGAGGCATCAACAAGCGCTGATTAATATGTGTGTTTTTGAGCGTGTTAAATACTATGGCACGTCGATTAATAGTTGGTCTTGGCAATATTGGCCGAGAGTATGATTTTACCCGACATAATGTCGGGTTTTTTATATTAGATGCTCTTGCACGTGCTAATGGTTTAATATGGTCATTGGACAAAAAGCATGAAGCATTCGTTACAAAATGGCAGTACAAAAATGATACTATATTTTTGGCAAAGCCGACAACGTTTATGAACTTGAGCGGCCGTGCTATTGCTAGTTTATGCAAATATTATAAGATCCAAAATAAGGATGTTATCGTTGTTTATGACGATATTGCATTTTCTGTTGGTGATGTCAGGATATGTTTGCGTGATGGTTGTGGTGGACACAATGGTGTTTCCGATGTCTTGTCACGATTAGGTGGTGGTTTTATAAGATTTCGTGTTGGAATAGGTGGTAAGCCGTCAAAACAAATGGACCTGAAAGACCATGTCCTGAGTAAGTTTTCGCATGATGAAATCAAAATATTAGAAGGTCGTATGTCAGAAATTTTAGAATATTTAAAGCTACTGCTTGACAAAAATTGCGAAGATGACATTAATCCAACGAATCGAGATAAATCTTATGGAGGAAATTAGGGAATATACAGCGAGTTTTATATTGGATATGCGTGGCAATACTGATACAGTGGATGCTGTAAAGGACAGGCTTGTTGCATTAATCAGTGAGCTCGGTGGACAAGTATCTAATGTTGAGAATTTAGGACAGAAGGATTTTGAACGTGTTGCTGATAAGAAATTTTCTAACGGTATTTACATTCAAATAATGTTCTCTGGTAATCCGTCTATTCCTGAAGGAATACGTACAAAATTACAACTTGATAGAACAATCAATCGTATTTTTATTGAAGTAAGAAAGTAAACGGTATTTTTGTTTTGACATGGCTTCGTTTAATAAAGTAATTTTGATGGGCAATTTAACACGTGATCCAGATATTCGTGTGACCCCACAAGGAACATCAATTTGTAAAATTACTATCGCAGTCAGCAGGCAAACAAAGACACAGGATGGTTCATTGAGGGAAGAGACCGCGTTTGTTGATGTTGATGCATTCGGAAAACAAGCGGATGTCATAGCAAAGTTTTTTGCTAAAGGACGCCCGATACTTATTGAGGGTCGTTTGCGTTTAGATCAATGGGAGACACAATCTGGTGAAAAGCGCAGTAAGCTAGGTGTTGTATTGGAATCTTTTCAGTTTGTCGGTCCTCGTGGTGAAGATGATTTTAATCACGCTATGGGGATTTCAGAAAGGCAATCTAGCCCTGTTAATGAGCTTGTTGAAGATTTATCAAAGGATGGCATGCGTAAGAGCAGGCCAATGAATATTAATGTACAAATGGACGAAGATGTCCCATTTTAAAGGGTTTAAGAAATGGCAACGACCGAAATATTATTATTGAAGCACATTAAAACACTTGGTGCAGAGGGCGATCAAGTACGTGTAAAGGCTGGATATGCTCGTAATTATTTATTTCCAAATGGACATGCATTACCATTGACACGAGCAAATAAAAAGCAAATTGAAGCATTACAACGTGCACGTGCAGTCCGCGAACAACAAGAATTGGAAGTAGCACAAGGATTGGCTGATCAACTGAAGCACGCTACAATCGCCATTGTTGTAAAGACTGGTGAAAATGGAAAAATGTTTGGTGCTGTTAGTGCAAAAGAGATTAGTGAGCATTTAGCATCAGGCGGTATTGTTGTCGATCGTAAAAAGATCCATTTAGGCGCACCAATAAAGGAGATCGGTCGTCATAAAGCCACTGTTAAGTTGCATGATGCTTTGTCTCTTGAGATCGATATAGATGTAGTGTCGGAAAATCCGATTACAAAGTAATCTACTATTGTTGTCTTTGCATCGGTGTATGCAGTGGAGTAATTGCTATAAGTGGCACGGTTTGATAATATTGGAAGGATAGCGCGTAAGCCTGTAAGTATTGACGCTGTTATCGGCCGTCCTCAGCCACATAGTTCGGATTTTGAACAAGCACTTTTGGCATGTTGCATTATCGAGGGAGGACAGGACAGTGTTACTTTTTGTCTACAGAGCAAGGTGACGGTTGGCACGTTTTACTTGCCTGCACATAAAACTATATGGGAAGCGATCGTAAAGATCTATGATGCTGGTACGCCGATCAATGAGATTTTTTTGGCGGAACGATTGAAAGCCGATGGGCATTTGGACAGCATTGGTGGTCTAGAATATATTAATGTTATTTGTGATCGTATTGATACTCCGGCTCATATTGTTCATTATGTCAAACGTGTTCGAGATTTAGAGCTTGTTCGCCGAGTCATTAATGCGTCGATGCTCAATATTGAGCGTGCATATTCTGAATCTGGGGATTTAAATGATTTTATTGAACAGGCGGAAAATGCTATTTTTTCCATTAGTTCAGATCGTGTGAGCGATTGTGCATTGCCAATAAAACAATCAGTAGATTCTGCTGTTAATACGATTCAATTGATGTTACAACATCGTGGTGAATTGACAGGTTTGGCATCTGGGTTCACAGATTTAGACCGCATGACGTTTGGATTCCGTCCGAGTGAAATGATCGTCATAGCTGCTCGTCCATCAATGGGTAAGACCAGTTTGGCAATGAATATTGCTGAAAATGTTGTATGCCCAAAGCCAGGGAAAAAAGCTACCGGTGTATTATTTTTTAGTTTGGAAATGAGTTCTGAACAACTTGCAATGCGTATGCTTTGTGGTCGTGCTGGTGTCAATATGACAAAATTGCATGATGGATTTATTTCTCGCAATGCTAGTGCTGCGTTGTCGGAAGCTGCTAAAGATTTACAAGTTGCACCATTATGGATTGATGAATCGACCAATTTGACAATATTGGAGATGCGAGCAAAAGCGCGTCGTATGTGTAGCAAAGAAAATATTGGGTTAGTTGTTATTGATTATTTACAGCTTATTAATGGTGATAGTCGTGTTCCTCGAGAACAACAAATTTCAGAAATTTCTAGAGGTGTAAAGGCGATGGCCAAAGAACTTCGGGTTCCTGTCATTGTATTGAGTCAATTGAATCGTGATTCTGAAAAAGAACGCCGTCAGCCGAGATTGTCAGACTTAAGAGAATCTGGTGCGATTGAACAAGATGCTGATGTTGTATTGATGTTGTCGAAACAGGTAATGTCAGAAGATGACAATAAAGATGTTCATATGGATGGCGATGTTGTTATTCGTGATTTGGTAGTTGCCAAACATAGAAATGGTCCTATAGGTGTTGTTCCATTAACATTTATACGTAGTCTGACGCGTTTTGAAAATTACGTCGATGAAAAAATATTAGGATAAACAGAGTGATGAAGAAAAAAACAGTTGCTGTTATTTTTATGTTGCTTGGAGTTTTGTCATATTCTGCAAAATCATATGCGGATGGTGGCAGTGCGATGATAGTAAAGAACATAGAATATAAAAATGTAGGTAGTCCTATTAATATTAATCGCGCTATCATTGAATCGAATGTTCAGATTAAGGTCGGGCAGGCATTTTCTCCATTTTTGGCAGATGCATCAATAAAATCTCTTTATGCGAGCGGGATGTTCGACAATGTTTCGGTGAAAGTCAATAGCAATGATGATGGCGATGGATGTTCTGTAATCTTTTCATTTATTCCACGTGAAAAAATAAAATCTTTATCGTTTAATGGAAATAAAAAGGTCAAGGACAAAGCATTACTGTCGAAAATTTCGACGAAAGTAGGAAGTAGGGTGTCGACTGGTGCGTTAAATGTAGATAAGCAGACATTATTATCATTGTATCATGATAAGGGATATGTTGATGCGACAGTTGATGTTGATGTGGTTAATGACAATGATGATTTTGACGCTGATATCACATTTAACATTTATGAAGGTGAAAGATATCGTATCGGATATATTAATTTTGTAGGAGCAGATGGTTTCAAAACATCAGATCTTCAAAAGTTAATGCGTACAAAAAAATGGGGAATTTTTTCATTTTTGGGACGTTCAGGTGTCTATCGTGACGATGAGTTTATGACAGATTTGGATGTCTTAAAGAAACATTTTAAGAATCATGGATATTTAGATGTTGTTATTAATGTTGATGATGTTGTTTATCAACGAAAAGATAATAAATTGATCATTACAATTGTTGTTGATTTAGGAAAACAATATCGATTTGGAAGTATCACTGTTGCTGGGAATACAATATATGATGAAGAGCAAGTGATGCGTTCATTGGGAATTCAGTGCGGTGATGTATTTTCTCCGGACGCTATTGATGGTTGTATCGAGAACATTCGTGATATGTATGGCAAGGATGGTTATATTGCAACATATGTTATTGCTACGAATGATGCAAATATGACGACAAATGATATTGATGTCAGATTTGATATTAAAGAGAGCGGAAAATGTTTTGTTAATGATATTGAAATTCGTGGTAATTCAAAAACTAAGAATAAAGTAATATTGAGGGAATTGGCATTGGCGCCAGGTGATACCTTCGATTTAGTCCGCATGAAAAATAGTCGTTCTCGATTGATGAACACTGGGTATTTTTCATCCGTTGATATTACACCGATTGATACTAAAATTCCAGAACGGAAGGATTTACAAATCGATGTCACAGAAGCGAATACAGGAAAAATAGGATTCGGTGGTGGTATCAGCACAGGTGGTGAAGTAGTTGGTTTTGTTGAGTTCAGCCAACGTAATTTCGACATTAATAGTAAGAATAAGAAATTTCAAGGTGGTGGTCAGAAGTTTCGATCACGTTTTCAAATTGGTAGGCACACAGCGTCATTCGATGTAAATTTTGAAGAGCCATGGTGGTATGATCGTGAATTGGCGATCGGTACAGATCTTTTCTATCATAAGACGGATTATAGTAAGAGCATGCATGATTATTCAGGTGCTAATTATAATGAATCGCGGATTGGTGGAGAAGTATATTTGCGCAAACGATTGTATGAATTGTGGGAGGGTCGTTTGGGATATCATTTAGAGAATGTAAAGATTTATGATATTGGTCGAGATGCACCGCGGTGTTTTTTTAATGAAGAAGGAAATACGAGTGTGTCGAAAGTGATGTTCTCAGCGGAACGAGATACGCGTGATCACTTTATTTTTCCAACAGAAGGTTCACGGATTTTATTAAATACAGAATTTGCTGGTGTGTTTGGTGAGACAAAGTATGTCAAAATGGATTGTTCTGGCGTGAAACATTGGTTGGTTTTTGATACAGCAGAACAAGTATTTTCTGTGATAGGAAAATCTGGTGTCATCGTGCCATATGGCGGAGATACAACACCATTTTTCGATAGGTTTTATTTAGGTGGTTCGAACTTTATGAAAGGATTCAAATCTCATGAAGTTGGACCACGTGATAATGGAACAGGTATTGGTGGAAATACATTCGCATATGCCTCTACAGAATATTCCATAAAATTGGCAGAACCGATTAGGATATATGCTTTTGCTGAAGTTGGATTTGTTAATGAATCAAAATGGAATTTTTCGACGAAACATTATTGTACAGATGCTGGTGTTGGTACAAAAATTACGATTATGGGGATGCCATTACGTCTTGATTTTGGATTCCCTATACACGGCGATGAGGGAAATAAGCATGGCATGAGATTTAATTACTCATTTGGTGTGGCATTTTAATGTAGTCTTTGTGAGATTTATTACGGCACCGTCATTTGACGGTGTTTTTTCTTTTTTTCAGTAAGTGATGTTGCTGTGATTGTCACATTTGTTCGATCTGCATAGTACCAAAAGAGTGTATTTATTAAGGTGTGAAACCACTCATGCAATAAAGAACATAATGCAATATCTATGATTAAAGAGTATCAATTAAACGTGTATGATAAAGTGTGTTTGTAGCCAATTTTTATTACGCATTTATTGTTCAACGATTTTCATTTTCGGGAAAATGTATTTCAATCCACTGTGTTATAATATTTCTAAAAAATTCCTCATCTCGAGAATTTTCGACTTCAATTAATACAATGTTTGCAGTTGGAGCGATCTGAATCTTGGCATATCCAGTAATATTCACTCCTCTGTATAACATGAAATGTTCATAATTTGTGTCGGAAAAATCAATCGATGATGAATTGTCATCATGTGTCTTGGCAGTATGAATTTTAGCAAATTTTCTTGCTGCATGTTGTTCTTCATCAGCCAGACATTTTAGCACTCTCAATCGATTTATTCCAATTTGTCGTAATACATTATTTATAAAATTGCGTTTAAGCAGTGTGTATTTTGGAAATTGAACAGTGCCTACTTGTACACGATCTGTCGCATTATCTGGATTGCTAAGAATTTTCCGTTTCAGATCAGCATATTCATTTTTGACATTTTCATTCTGTCTAAGAAAATCTCTAAATCTTAGATTTGATTCGATTTCTGGATGATTTTTGTCAAAAAACATATGTAGGTTGACATGTGTCCCTGTTCGTTTGGCAAACCCACATTTTAATGGAATGTTCCATTCGCCATCATGGGTGTATTCTATCTTTTCGAGAGCATCAATCGCTAGTTTGCGATCCTTTGCGACTGCAATAATGTCGATTTTTGGTTTTGCAATAAGCCCCTTTACGGACGTTGACCCTACATGATGTATTTCGATACAATTGTCCTGCAACGCTGATAATATATTGTTCTTTTCTATTTCGAAAATCTTTGGCCAGTTTTCATCATATTCTACTACTTCGATTTTTTTATGGGTATTCATAATGATAACCAGTTTGAAATAAAAAATGATAAAACTGCGATGCCGAGAATTACAATTCTTGTATTTTAAACTCAGGTCCTGAATTGCCGTCAATGCACCCTTTGTCGACAATAACTTCTGTTATGTTTGTGTTTTGTGGGACCATATACATGATGTCTAACATGACGCCCTCTAAAATTGATCGTAGGGCACGAGCTCCAGTTTTCATTTCAACAGCACGTTTTGCGATTTCATGTATTGCTTCATCTGTTATTGTGAGTTTTACACCGTCTAATGCTAGCAATCGTTTGTATTGTTTGATTAGCGCATTTTTTGTGTCCAATAGTACGTGTATCAGATCAGCTTCTGTCAGTTCGTCGAGTACGGAAATAGCCGGCAATCGGCCGATAAATTCAGGAATCAATCCAAATTTTACTAGATCTTCTGGTTGTACATGTTTCAATAATTCTGATGAGTGTTTGTTACTAGTATCATCTTCGTTTAAATTAAATCCAAGTACCTTTTTGCCAATGCGTTCTTTTACTATTTTATCGAGGTCAGGAAATGCCCCACCACAAATGAATAGTATATTCTTTGTGTTTACAGGAATATACTCTTGTTCTGGATGTTTTCGACCGCCTTTTGGTGGTACATTGCATACCGTTCCCTCCAATATTTTCAATAATGCTTGTTGAACACCTTCTCCTGAAACATCACGCGAAATCGATACATTCTCTGTTTTTCTTCCGATTTTATCGATTTCATCTACAAAAATAATGCCGCATTCTGCTTTTTTTAAATTGTAATCTGCTGCTTGGAGTAACCGTAATATAATATTTTCGACATCTTCGCCAACATATCCTGCTTCCGTCAATGTTGTAGCATCCGCTATCGCAAATGGAACATCCAATGCTTTTGCCAGAGTCTTTGCTAATAATGTTTTTCCACAACCGGTTGGCCCAATTAATAAAATATTGCTTTTCTCAATTTCAATATCCTGCAATTCATCTGGAATATTATGCTCATTCTTTTTGTTTGGAATGACGCCATCTGCGATCAATCGTTTGTAATGATTGTAAACAGCTACTGATAATATTTTTTTTGCATGATTTTGACCGATTACATGTGCATTTAACGTATCAATCAATTTTTGTGGCGATACCATTTCAAAATCAAATGGCTTGTCTTCTTTAGATACAGCATTCAATTCATCATTATGTTGTTGATCGTTGATAGATTCGTCATCAGTAACTTCTTTTTTGGTATATTTTATATTGAGATTTAATGCCGACATGCATTTGCTGACACAATTATTGCAAATAAAAATGTTATTCGGGCCTGCTATTAATTTATCGACTTCGAATTCCGATAACCCACAAAATGAACATTTTTTTAAATCTCGCATAAGTTTCTAATTCGAGCATATAAATTCCACAATGAAATATGTCAAATCCCATCTATGATTCCGAAGATCGCCAAATACTACAAAGAATTTACGACAATAACAGATTATGTCGTTGTACATTTGCCATGGCTTCACCAAGCAATTGACTAATGATTTCTAATGCAAATTCTGTCGACACTCCAGGTCCAGCTGCCGTTATAATTGGTTTGTCGACAACTACGCGCGAAGTTGTGTCTACTGTTGATAATTCTTCATGAACACATGGATGCGAGCAATATTTTTTATTGTTTAATATTCCTGCATTGTGCAATATTATCGGAGCAGCGCAGATAGCAGATATCCATTTATTAGTTCGATAAAATTGTTGTACAAGATTAATGACGTTAGTATCGTCTTTCATTACAAAAGCGCTTGGTCCGCCTGGAATGATTAATGCATCAAAATTCTCACTGTTTATTTGTGATATTGTGGTGTCTGCAAGAAGACGTATTCCGTGTGCACCTGTAATACTTAGATTGCTTTTGCTCGATACTAATACTACATTCTGTTGACACCTACGCAAGATGTCAACTGGTGTAATGAATTCAATTTCTTCGACACCGTCGGAAAATAATACACAAATATTCATGAGGACACATGTGTAATATTGTGCAATTGAAATGCAAAACAATTAATTGTTACCCTAATATTCCGCCATCCATAGCTAGAATGCCTTTGGGGTCAATACGATCAATCATGCTTTGTATACGTGTTGTTTCGTTTTTATATCCTTCAAGATTAGCTAATTGTTCTGATAGTTTATTTAATGACGTTAACAATGACTTTACAACACTAGAAATTTTTGTTGTTGCAAGTGCTTTGTTATCATTGGCGTATTTCCCTAGCTTCAAAACATATGCTGCAACATCTGCCACAGTCATTCCTGGGTTTTTATCCCATCCATCTGGTATGCCATCGCCATCTTGATCACCGGATATTTCTCGCCATTCATCGAGCAATGCCTTGAATTCTGATTTCAATTCCTCTGATGCAGGTTCGTTTAATTTGTCTTCAACTGATTGTAGGCCGTGTGGCACTGAATCTGTTGTTCTTTCCATAGAAACAGGCGCTTTGTCATGGTCGATGCGTTCGCCGATTGATGATATGTTTGTAGCTATTTCAGATATTACTTCTGAAATTGTAGGTGATGAAATTTCAAAAGTAGGAATTGTATTGAATGTTATATCGTCCATTTTACTATGCCTTTATTTTATTGTTAGTTGAAGAAGTGTATGCAGACAGTTCGTTATCCACGTCAGCTTCAGTTAAATGTGTTTCTTCGAGTAAATTATTTTTTAGCTGACAGAGATCGTTTTTGGCACGGTCAGCTGTTGTTATAAAGTTGCAAAGAATATTAAAAAATGTCACATCATCCAAAAGTCTCATAGAGCGTGTATATGTTATAACGATATTCTGCGTCTTTGCATCTAGCCCAAAAGTTGCTTGATTGTATGCGATGCCGCAAAGGTTTTTTTCCAAGATTCTTTCAAAAAATTCTTCACTGCAGTCAAATGGTACCTTGCATATAGGGGAGTAGAAATAAACAATTTCACTGTTTTTGGGCAATTCAACTATATATTGGCTGTCCTCGTGGTCCTTTTTAATAACGCAAACGCCGTTTTTGTCCAAAAAAAGTTTTGTCTGCGGTTTGTTGCCAGCCGTTTGCAAAAGGCCATTTAATACTTGACTGTAGTTTTGTAAATCGCTCATACCTGGACCAAATTTTATGTGGACCATTTTTGTTGTAAAGCACAAAAATCTTGAATGATTTCATATTTCATGCCATATTAAGATTAGTGGCATTGCTTCAGGAAAAGTCAAGCAAATTTGGACATCGTAATCGATTAAGATTGCGGTTTTCAAAGTGTGGATTGGCTGGGTTTGCTGATTATGAGATTGTAGAACTATTATTGTCGTTTTTTATTCCTAGAAAAGATGTAAAACCGTTAGCAAAAGATATGATTAGCTATTTTGGCTCTCTAAAAAATATTTTTGATGCAGGTATTGATGAGTTGACGGCAATTGATGGAATAGGGGAATATGCTGCAATTGGTATTAAATTCATGAAGGCGGTTTATTCTCTATACGCCCAAAGAGTGGCAGAAGAAATGCCAGCATTTGATAGTGTTGATTTAATGTCGAAATTGTGGAAAACCAGAATAGGTGGGTTAAGTCAAGAGGTGTTTGAAATAGCATATTTAGGGTCTGATTTGCGTATTTTAAAAGATGGGATTGAGCGCATGGAGTCTGGGACAGCTGTTCGAACTACAATTTATCCACGAAAGATAGCAGAAGCAGCATTAAAACGCAATGCTGGTGCAATAGTAATTGCGCATAATCATCCTAATGGCAGTGCGATACCATCGGATTCTGACGAAAGAATTACACGTACAATAAAAATTGCATTACAATATTTAGATATACGATTGGTTGACCATATTATAATATCTGCGACCGATTATTTTTCATTTGCTCAAGCAGGGTTGTTATAAAGTTGATATATTACAGAGCTGGTAATTAATATATAGGTTGCGTATGTTTTTATCTAATAAGGTATTTGTTATGATGCTTTTTATGACTGGCCGTTGTTTTGTTTTAATATTTTTATGTTTATAGCTGCTTTATAAATATTCTCATATTCGATGGCGGATTTTGACCATGAAAAATCCTTGCTCATTGCTTGTTGTTGCATGAGAGATATGTCGTGCTTCTTATTATAGAATGTTGAGCAGGCCCATCCGATTGTGTTGTATAAAGCACTTGATGTTAGATCGTGGAATAAAAATCCAGTGCCGGATTTGCTGTTTTCATCATAATTTATTATTGTATCTGCTAGTCCACCAACAGCATGTGCTATCGGTAATGTTCCATATCTCATGGAATATATTTGATTAAGTCCACACGGTTCATATCTGCTCGGCATGACAAAAAAATCACTACCAGCTTCAATGCGATGTGATAGTACTGCGTTATATCCGATATATACAGACATTTGTCCTGGAAAAGATTGTGCTATCCATTGAAAATGTTGTTCTAGTGCAGGATCTCCTGATCCTAAAATAGCAAATTCTACTGACATATTGCGTAAAATATCTGGCAAGATATTACACAGGACATCCAGACCTTTTTGTTCAAAAAATCGAGATATTACTCCGAAAACAGGGATATTATTGTCGATTTTTAATCCGAGCTCCTGTTGCAATGATTGTTTGCATATTGCTTTCCCTGATATCGCTTTTTTAGAAAAATTTTTTGCGATCATTTTGTCAGTTTCAGGGTCCCATGTTGTTAAGTCTATTCCGTTTAAAATGCCACATAAGTCCGCTGCGCGATACCGTAAAACATCATCTAGGCCATATCCTTGTTCTGATGATTTTATCTCTTCAGCATAAGTTGGACTGACAGTAGTGATTTTATTTGCAAATTGAATAGCTCCTTTGAGAACATTTATTCCGCCACATGCTTCCATTGCGAATGGATGACAATAATGATCTGGAAGGCCTACAAAGTTTAATAATTCTTTTGGAGCATATCCATGATGTGCCATATTATGGATTGTAAATACAGTGGATGATTTTTGTACAGTTAATGGAATATTATTAATTGTCATTAACGCTGGTAATAGCCCTGTTGGCCAATCATTTGCATGGATGACATCTGGTGAAAAATGTATGTGTTCACACAAGTCAATTATTGCACGATTGAAGAATGCAAAACGTTGCCAGTTGTCGTGATAACTAGCTCCATTTTCTCCGTAAATGCCATCACGATAGAAATATTTATTAAATTCTATAAAGTAAATCGGTATATTGCAGTACTTTGTTTCCAATACTTGTGCAAATTCCAATCCATATCCCATGTTTACAAACAATGGACCATTTATTGTCTGGCATTTAGATACAAAGTTAATTGTTGAATATTTTGGTAATACTATGCGTACATCATGTCCAAGTGAATGTAGAGCTTTGGCCAAAGATAGTACAACATCTCCAAGTCCTCCAACCTTAATAAATGGTTCGCATTCTGACGCAGCTATTAAAATATTCATTTTAGAATGATATAATACGAGATATAACATCTTTTACAAGATTGGATCTATTATATTAAAATATAAGTAGCTTTTATAAGCCCTTGTAAGGCGAAAAAAACTATAATATGCCATGTTGTTTTTTTGTAGCCAACCATGTGTTTTGCATGAGCATTGCTACTGTCATTGGTCCAATTCCACCAGGTACAGGTGTTATTGCATGGCATTTTTGTTGAATTCGTTCAAAATCAGTATCACCGAATAATGAATAATTGTTGTCATCGTCGTGTGATTCATGATTAATTCCAACATCAATAACGACACTATTTGACGAAACCATATCTTTTGTTAAAAAATGTTTTTTCCCAATCGCAACGATGATAACATCCGCTAATTTTGTTATAGTTGATAGTTGTTGTGTATGAGCATGGCACAATGTTACCGTTGCATTTCCCATGTCTGATTTTTGAGATAGTAACAGAGACAATGGTCGTCCGACTATAGCACTACGGCCGATAATCACAACATGTTTCCCAGATACTGATATTCCATAATGTTGTAATAATGTAATGATTCCAAGTGGTGTGCATGGTATGATTCCAGATTGATCTCCTTTGGCCAATTTTGCTATGTTTGTATCACAGAATCCATCGACATCTTTGTCCGGATGTATGCTATTAAAAATTCTGGATGTGTCATGAATGTTTCCAATAGGTGATTGTACTATGATTCCGTTAATATTGATGTCATTATTTGCTGATTGAATAATATCGATTATTTCATTTTCGGATGTTGTTGCTGGCAATTTGATAAGATCTGTTTTTATCCCAATTCCTGATGCACGAGATTGTTTGTTACGAATATAAATTTCTGATGCACTATTATTGCCCGCATATATTATCGACAATCGTGGTTCGCACTTATGTGAGTGAATTTCATGTTTTATCTTGTTTAATATGGTGTCTGCTACGCTTCGACCGTCTAAAATAATTGACATACCAGATGTGGTATCGAAAATTCTATATGAAGCAATGCTAGAGTTGTAAATAAGGATAAAATGTAGTGTTTGTCAAAAAATGTTTCAAATGATGAAAATATTGATTCTAAAGTTGTTGAATGCTTGATCTTGTTACTCAAAATATCTGTTTTGTCTAATGTTTTTGACAAAGGTACTAAATATTTTTTGGTCCATGCAGAACGTATATGTTCAGGTGCGTCATTAGAAGAGGCATAGTTAATGACATATGATATATATTTTAAAAAATCTTGTGGTGTTGGAATAAAAGGATGATTGCCAGATTTAATATCATTGATCTGTCGAAATATCCATGGATTTGATATGGCTGCACGTCCGATTAGGACACCATCTGCACGTGTTATGTTTGCTATGTGTAAAGCTTGTTGAGGAGATGAAATATCTCCATTCGCTATTATTTTACATGATAGTATTTTTTTAGCTAATGACAATGTTTCGAAATCAACTGGTTCTGAATACAACCATTTTACCGTTCGTGCATGAATATAAACAGCAGATAAATTATGTTGTGCGAGATGTTCTAGAATTTTGGGAAATTCATCAGTAGAATAATATCCAAGCCGTGTTTTTACAGAAATTGGGATTGTAAGTTGCGATATAGCATATAATATTTCATCTATTAGAGATAGTTCTAGGAGTAATGCGCCTCCGACTCCTTTTTTACTAATTTTAGGCATAGGACATCCAAAATTTAAGTTTATAGATGCAATTGGATAGTTTTGTAACTGCTGAGCAGTTTTGAATAAGAAATCAACATCCCTTCCTAGCAGTTGTAAATGTATGGGTGATTTGTTTGTGCGATTATTGAGGAATGATATCAGTTCTTGTGGGATTGTCGATGTTGCATGCACTCGCAAAAATTCTGATATGTAGTAATCCGGTTCGCCGAATTCATGAAAAATATTATAAAACATTTCATTTGTTATTCCACGCATAGGGGCCAATCCAGTCGATATTGTATTATTATTGAATGTGTTAGTCATGGAATAATATTGAAACTTGTAGCTGACTCAAAAACATGTTATAAAAATGTCAATTATGCGGAAATTGTTTTTTATCTTTTGCATGTTTTGTGTCATTGTTCCGTTACAAGCACGACATGACCAACATGATGTGCGAAATAATGGCAGTCATCGACTAAAAATAAAGTACGTAACAATCAAACGGATGTCAGATGGTAATTTTAAAACATTGTCGGAGCTTTTTTCTGACAGGAAAAAACATGAACGCATGCGTTGTGTAGTTCGGGATGATGATAGTAAACGCAATGGTGTTTATTTTATTGTTGGAATAAATAAACGTGTAAGCTCATTGCCTGAAGGATGTTCTATTAGAATAAGCATGATAGGGTCGTTGAAGGATGATACGCAAGTTTATACATTATCTCCAATTGAAGGTCGACCATCATATGTTTCCGAGATTTTTTGTGGTATAACATCATTACATCTTAATGAAAAAGACATAGTTGCGTGGAAAGTAGAAGTTTTAGATATGGAAGGAACAGTTCTTGCATCGAAACAAAGTTATATGTGGCAATAGTGCGTTCTTTATTTTGTTATTTCGAATAATCCATCATAGCGTTTAGAGATCAGTTTTCTTATCTCAAGCATTTGTAGTGCTTGTAGTACTTTTGTCGTAGGGACTCCTGATATTTCTATGATGTTGTCTGTTGAAATTGTGCCATTATTGCGTATCGTTTCATATACACATTTTTCTACTGGGCATGCAATATCATGAGATGAATGCGCTTGTGTGTCGTCGAAGTTTAACATGGTTTGTTGTGGTGTTGAATCGAGATATGGCAGTTCTTCAAAAATGTCGTCGATCGATGTTAACATAGTGGCGCCGTCTTTTATCAAAGATAAACATCCGCTGCTCGATATGTCATCTATTCTTCCAGGTACAGCAAAAACATGCCTGCCATATTCTCCTGCCATTCTTGCGGTGATCATACTGCCGCCATGATTATCACTTTCAACAACGATTACAGCATGACATAATCCAGCGATTATGCGGTTTCTGATAGGGAATGTTTGTTTGTCTGGTCGTCGGCCGAGTGGAAATTCTGAAATTATTGCACCATGTTCTGTGATTTTTCTATATAAATCACTATGTTCTTGCGGATATATTATATCGAGTCCGTTTCCTAATACTGCTATTGTATGACCGTTTGCCGCGATGGTGCCTTCATGGGCAGCAGCATCAATCCCACGTGCCATACCACTAACTATAGAAAATCCACGAATAGATAATTCCATTGCTAATTTGCGTGCAACTTTTAGTCCGTATATTGTGTTCGATCTGGAGCCTACTATTGCAATGTTTTTTGTACGTTCTTTTAAAGTTCCGATAGAATATAATCCAACAGGGGCATCTGGTATTTGCTTTAATAGTTCTGGATATTTGTCATTTAGTATACTAATGAAATTGCCGCGCAATGTGCTTAGTTTTTTATTTTCTGAATTACTGTCGAAAAATTTTTTATGTTGTAGCAGCGTTTCAATATCTTCTTTGGACAATATTGTTCTTAATGATGGTGTAAACTTGCTGTCAAAAATTTTGCTAATGTCGTTATGAAAATATTCTATTAATTTTTGTATTTTTATCGGACCAAATTTTGGTAGTGCATTAAGAATCATGATAGCATCATCGGAAGAATAGTGGCGCATGATTCTTTGATTAGCGCGCAAGCAGATCTTTGCAAGGTAATTGTTGCCGTTTTTTTGTTGGATATGCCAATTTAGAACTTATGAGGTCATTTGGTCGCTGTGCGTATGTGTTTTTAAGATGATAGATTCACGTTATGATCGGCAAGCATACATCTTGATTATAAGATTTTAACAAGTAGTCCTAATTGTTGTCAAAGTGTTTTATTCGCAAGATGAATTCTTTATTCTTCGTTTTGTAATGAAGCAACTTTTTGCTATATAATTAATTGGAGCTATGGTTGTTTCTTTCGATGAAATTCTCCAATCTATCATAGATAGGCCTATAGAAAGGTTACGTCCACATGATTCTCGTTTAATCGATACGATGATATCGATTGGTGTACGTATAGGTGGTATGTTTTTCGCAAAATTCCACCCTAATACTATGATTTTTTTGGAATATTTATCAGTTAAGAAAAATTTAACATGATTTTTTTTAACACCAAATGTTTCTGGCAAAGAATTTATTACGACATTTTTTAGCAAAAACCGTGGTTCTGGATTTTGTTGTCCGAATGGTTGTAATAATTCAAATTCTTCAAAAAATCCTTTATTGATCTCTTCTAATGTTATTTCTGATGAATATAGAATTTCTTGTTTGTTTATGACTGATTCTTGGTGTCGAAGAATGGCATCATTAAATGCTCGCCGAAAATCATCAATATTTTTTACAGATAACGATATTCCGACGGCATATGGATGTCCACCCCAATTGTCCAAAAATTCTGTACATTCATTTAAAACATCGATTAAATTTGTTCCATTTGCACTGCGACCAGAGCCTTTTGCAATACCACGTTCATGGCCTAATACAACACAAGGCTTGTTAAAATCTCGTGTAAATTTGCCACTAATGATTCCAACAACTCCTGTATGCCAATTTTTATTATAAAGGACGATGCCAGGGTCGTTGCTATATATTGACCGTACCATCTTTTCTGCTTGTTCAGTGATTTCACGTTCAATCACCTGGCGTTCTTTATTTGTTTCATCTAATTCATATGCCCGTGTTATAGCATCATCAAAGTTTTCGCTGAGCAACATTGTGATAGGCAATACGGCATCACTTAAACGACCGCATGCGTTTAATCGTGGACAGAGTTTAAATGAAATATCTTGTTGTTGTATATTTATTCCATTTGGAAGATCAGCGGTTTGACATAATGCTTCTATTCCTGGTCGTCGCATCTTTCCGCTCAATAATTTTAACCCGAATTTACACATGATACGATTATCATGTACTAAATTTGCCATATCAGCGATTGTTCCAAGAGTTACTAGGTCTAAATCATTTTTAATTGAGTAATTGCATGCACGTTTATCATTATCATTGCGTAATACACGTAATAGAGCACAGCATACTTTAAATACCAGTCCGACTGTACACATAGAACGATATCGTTCAGTTGAGTCATTTTCGATGATATGTGGATTTACTATGCAACAATGCGATGGTGGATGACTCATTGATCGATGATGATCAATAATTAGAACAGAAATATTATTTTTATATAAAAATTCTACTTCATCGACGGAATTTGTTCCACAATCTAATGTGATAACAACATCATATTTTTTTTTCTTTAATATTCGTTGAATTATTTCTTGTGATAATCCATACCCTTCACATGTCCTTCTTGGTACAAAAAAATCTGGTGATATTCCAAAATGTTTTAGTACATTGATGAGTAGTGTTACACTAGTAATGCCATCAACATCATAATCGCAGACAATTGCTACTTTTGAATTGTTTACAATTATGTTTCGCAAAAAATTTGCTGCATCATGTACATTTGGTATTTTGAATGGATCGTCCAAATGGGACAGTTTTGGCCATAGAAACTGCTCTGCTTCTTGTTTGGAACATATTCCGCGCTGTGCAATGGCGACACAAATATGATAACTTATATTGAAATGATTGTATAACGACTGTGCTGCTCCTTCATCGTAAGGAATTTGTTTCCAAGTATTTTTTTGTGGAAGTATCATGATTGTGATATCCCAACGATAGTCCTTTTATCTCCTTTATGCCATAAGAAGAAGATTGGGCTTGCAATGAATATTGATGAAAATGTTCCAACAATTATTCCGATTAAAAATACCAATGCAAAATCTACAATTACACCAGACCCAAACAAATATAGAGACAATGCAGCTAATAATGTTGATGAGCTTGTTAAAATTGTACGAGACAATGTACGTGTTATTGATAAGTTTATTATTTCTCGTAAAGATTTTGAAGAATGCGAACGAAGTTCTTCTCTAATACGGTCAAATACAATAATGGTGTCGTTGATAGAATAACCTACTACCATCAATACAGCAGCAACCATAGCAGAAGAAATTTGTTTTCCTAATGCTAAATAAATGATGATAGTTGCGATAACATCAAGCAATGTAGAAACAACAGCACCGATACCATATCCGATTTCAAATCGGAATGCTACATATATCATTATACCGATCATGGATAATAAAATTGAGGCTAACGCATTTAAAGTTGTTCCATGTCCGATGGATGATCCAATGGCGGTTTGTTTTACAACAGACAGTCCAGCATAACCAAATTTTGATTGCATGTTATCGAACAATTTCGTGCTTTGTCCTTCCGATGTTTGTATTCTAAGCACTTCAGTATTATCCTTTAATGATCGTTGGTATACCGGAATGACTTCATCAATTTCAATATCATGTGCAAATGATACGATTTCTTGTGTAGGAATTTTTTGTTCAAATTGTAGTGTGATTTCATCACCACCTGTAAAATCTATGCCGTAGATTTTATCATTACGTAATACGATTGCTGCCAATCCGATTAATAAGAAACATCCATAGACGACAAATACAGCTTTAGTATGTTTTAAAAAATCTATTATAGGAAGTTTTATATTAATGTTAGGAATTAATCGTTTAACATGACCTGATTCTGCTAATTGTTCTAACATTCCACGGCATAATACTAATGCACAGAATACAGTAGCGAACAGCCCAATAGATAAAATTATTCCAAATCCTTTAATTGCTCCAGTTCCGAAACATATAAGAATTATTGCAGTTAGTAGGGTAGTAATATTTGCATCTAAAATTGTCCATAATGCTTTATTATGTCCTGATAACAGTGTGTTTAACAATGGCTTTCCTGCGAGTTGTTCTTCTCGCATACGTTCGAATATAAGAATATTAGCATCTACTGCCATTCCAATGGTCAAAACCAATGCTGCGATACCAGGCAATGTAAGTGTAGCACCGATTGTTACCATCGTTCCCATTACAATTGCAATATTTGCTAGTACTGATAAAATTGCTACAATGCCAGCGACACGATAGTATCCTATCATGAATAGCATCACGACAGATGCTCCGATATATGCTGCTTTCATCGATGCTGATTTTGCATCTTCTGCCAACGATGGCCCAATTTCGTTTAATTCAATAAATTTTAATTCTACATCGAGTGGGTTGTTTAAAACGTTTGCTAGGTCGATGGCATCTCGTTGAGAAAATTTTCCAGAAATACTAGCATGGCCATCTGTTATCGCTGATCGAATGTACGGTGCGGAATATAATTTCCCATCGAGTACGATGCCCAATTGTTGGTTGATATGCGATGATGTGACATGTTCAAATTTCTTTGTTCCTTCTTCTGTCATCGATAATGCGATTTCATATTCTCCATATTGTCCGATTCGTACACCAGCTTGTTTTACCATGCTACCGGTCATTTCCGGTATACGTTTTACAAATGCTAACTGTTCAATGGTCGTGTTATCACTATTATTCTGTTCGAACGCCATGATTTCATATCCCAACGGAGCACGATCATTGCGTGATGTTGGGATGAGAGTAGGGTGCAATAAATGAAATGATAACTTTGCTGGTTTTTTGATAATATCGACCAGCTCAGGATTGTCTTTTGTTGATACACCTGGCAGTTGAATTTCTATGCAATTATTTCCAAATGATCGTACGAGCGGTTCAGAAACTCCCAGCCCATCAATACGTTGACGGATGATGTCCATCGCTTTATTCAATTGTTCAGCACGTTCAAGTGTACTAAGATCATTGAATTTTTTATCGTTTACTTGAAGAACGCATGATATTCCACCTTTGATATCGAGTCCTTGTTTTATTTTACTTTTGGAATCTGCTAATAAGGAGTCCAATAATATAGCATTCTTTTTGGTAAGATTTTTAATATCTGCTACATTTTTTTTATGAAAAAACTTTGAAACATCGATTCGATCATCATTTGCAACATCGCGTATCGCTAAGAACAATGTACGAGATTGTCCATTATCTACACGATCATGTGCTTTTTTCAGAAGATCATTAAATTCACTTTTATTATGAGTCACCTGTGATGTGATATATTTTTCGAATGGTTTATCATGGACAGGGAAAATATTACAAATGAATGCAATTATGATGCATGCTGAAATTAGCAGACGATATGTTGATGCTCGATGTCGCATAAGATTTATCTGTTTATTATTTTCAATATTTTATTTTGAATTTTCAGAATTGTCCAACTTCGATTGAATATATGATCTAAATATTTCAATTTTTGTATCATCTGCGATTTTTAGGATGAACCGTGTGCCTTTGACATTTGCGATTGTTCCGATGATGCCGGATGTCGTGACTACTTTATCGCCAGTTTTCAATTCATCTATCATTTTTTGATGATTTTTTTGTCGTTTTTTTTGTGGTGCTATTAAAAGAAACCACATTCCTACGAACAGTAGTATATAAATCATCAATACTTGCCATCCACCGCCAGATGTTACTGCTTGCTGTTGATCTGCTAGAAAAAATATGTTTTTCATAAATCCGTTGTTTTTACCTCATTTCGCAGACTAAAACCAAGCATGCCATAATCAAGAAAAATTCCTGAATGTGTTTTTTATAAAAAACTTACGATAAAGATCAGTAAACTGATCAACATCGTTTTGTGTTGCAATTTATGAATTGTTGAGATCAATCATTGCTATGATGACTTTTATAAGTTGTTAAATCATTGTCACTTCCTCTGCAAATGGCGTCCATCTGCCTGTTTTTATTTCTTTTGGCTTGTTTTACATGTTCTTTTTGGCCAGGTTTTCATGTTTGTTCAACAATTGTTTCTGTTCTGTTTTATTCTATTCAGAAGTCTCTTGATCAGATTGGGTTTGTTGGCAGTTGTTAATTTTTTCACAAAGTTGTTTGAATGGTTCTTTTAGATATTCTGGGAAGTTTTCAGGAAATGCGTTTGTGTTTGTTAATTTTGGAAAATCATTTCCGTCGAATGTTATCAATTTTTCAGGATTTGATTCATTTTCTGTTAATTTGCTTATGCTGTATTCTGTTGGCATCAACACTTTTTGGCCAGGTTTTATGTTCATTTCAATTTTTTCTTCAAGTGTATATCCTTCGTAAGACATGATTCCTGACTCAAGGTCTCTACTGCCTGGTTTATAATAATAACAAGTAGAGATGTTCATTCCTTGTTCAGAAAATGAAAAATGTTGCGTTATTCCATTGTCAGTAATTTGTTCTATGGTTTTCCCGGATTCAGGCATTATCCTAGACAAGCTTCCAGTTGCAGCTTGTCCAGGATATAACAGAAATGGTTTTAAGAGTGTTGATTTCTTGATGTTATATTGTTTAGCGATTTCTTCTATCGTTTTAAAAAAACATTCTTCGAATGGTTCCGATTCAGTGCCTATATAAAAATTAAATATTTGGCCATTTGAGTTTGTATATGATATAGTAATTGTCGCTCTTTTTGCATCTTTTATCGCTTGTATTTCGCTAGTACGAAAATCTGGCATGATTTTTGATATTGTAATTTTGTGATTTTTACGCAGATCATTAATTAGTTTCCCTAGTTCATTTGAATAAGTTGTTAGTTGCTCATTTATATTTTTTACGTCGTCTTTGTTTGTGCAATTGTTTAGTCGGCTTAGTGTGTTGGTTAAATTGGTTTTTAGCTGATTGATCTTATCTTGTGTATTATAAATTAAACGATTCAAATCATCAATTTGGTCATTGTTTGCAACTTGATCACAGTTGAGATCTGTGATTTTTTTATCGATCTCCGAAATGATTTTTTTTTTAAAGTCATCAAGTTCCGTTATGGCTTGTTTGATTGCTGGTATATTAGGCAAATATTTAAATTGATCAAAACTTGATATGTTGTCGAAATATTCGTCTGGCAATTCATGTATGGCGACTGTTTGTTGCACTATTTCTACATTTACAATATTATTAGAATGTGTAAGTGATCCTGGTGATGTCAGTTCTTTCTTCATCTTTTCAATGCTATTATTGCTAGTAATTATTTTTGTAGTTAGAATTGCATTTCCCCCCGGTTGTTGTGCTATAGCGATTCGATTGACGAGGGTCTTTATTGCAGAAGTAGGAATCAACGCTACAATAATTGCTTTACGAAATACGGCCCTAGTTTTTTCGCTGTTTTTTTTCAGGGATAATCCTTTTTGACCATTCTTCTGCCTTTGCTTTTGTTTTTTGGAGAAAATTTGTGCCATTGTTACCAACATCTACAGCCTTCATACACTGATGAAGTGTATGTTGTTCTGCTGTTCTTTTCAAGAAAAATTTGATAAAAAACAATGGTTGTTGCGTCTTATTGCAAATACCAATAAAGTATGAGACGTTATTATTATGTAGTGATTTGTTACTCTAAAAATATTTTTATGTCTGCGCGATCTTTTAATCGTTGTATGTAATTGTCAATGGCAGATTGATGGAATTGTTGCCATAACTGTTGTTCTATTGTTCCCTTTGCTTCATCAATAGAAATTGTTTTGGATGGCTTTATATCAATTACAACAAGGATAATAGTTTTGTCGTCTGTACTAATTGGGGAAGAATACTGCCCGACAGATAAATTTGCCAATGCATCGGAGTATGCAGGAATTACTTCATCGCGTGCTAACCATCCCATGTCAACTGTTTTAGGATCGTCATTGAATGATGATAATGCTGTGGTTATATCTTTGCAGGAAGACAATATGTCAGTTGTTTCTTTAATTTTGGAAGATAGAACGTCCACATCGCTGTTTTTAGAAAATATTATAGAATATACATGAAGTTCTTCTTTGGTAGTAAAATCTTGTATATGTGAATTGTAATATTCTTTTATTGCATTTGGACTGACTTCGGATTTTGCTTCTTGTATGTTGTTTAGTACGAACCGAACAATAGCATGTTCCTTGATGTCTTTTTTAAAATCACGTACAGATTGCCCATGATCACGTAAATATTTTGCAAATGCTACACGATCATCATTAAAATATTCTCTTATATGGTTCTCATACTCCTTTTTTTCGTATGATTCTGGTATCTGGCCACCTTTTGATTTGAAATCTGCAACAATTAATATTCGTTCAATGTGTGCGTTTAAAATATGATCACGCAATTCTATAAGTTTTTTGTCGAACTCTTGCTGTGATCGTGACTCGGACTGCATCCGTGAGATAAATGGATGCATTTCTCTGACCAATTGGCTCATTGTAACGATATTATTATCAACGATAGCAACGATATCATCCGCAAATACAGGATTTGAAAATGTTATTTCAGGTGATGTTTCAGTGGTTGAATCACTGGCAGCAACTATACAGTCAGAAAAAAACATTAACAGAAATGATAATATAAAAACATGGATAATATGTTTCCTCGAGAACATGATTTGCAATATTGTGATTGTTTTATAAAATGCTACACTATTTTTAGTATCTTGACTTTTTTTACGAATCCTGCTTGTTGGATTAGTGTGATGACAGCTGTTAATATTCTCTATTTGGGCGATGTTGTTGGCCGGCCAGCACGTGATTTTATTGTAAAATCTTTGGCAAGTATAAAGAAAATATATAATGTTGACGTTGTTGTTGCAAATGTTGAGAACGCTACTTCAGGTGCAGGGATAACTCTTTCGCACGCTGAATTGTTACGTCGTGCAGGGATAGATTTGATGACACTTGGGGATCATGCATGGGATAGGTATGGTTTTGAAAACGATATTGATAAGATAGATTATATTTGTCGTCCAGCGAATTTGCCAATATCATCTCCAGGTCGTGATTTTATAGCTGTTAAGAAAAATGGTATAAAAATTGGTGTTGCTGTTGTTTTGGGTCGGCATTTTATGAAAATCAATGCAGATTCGCCATTTTATGCTACCGATCGTTTGATTCAACAATATCGCAATGATGTTGATATAATGTTGTTGGAAATGCATGCTGAAGCAACATCAGAAAAGATTGCATTCGGATGGAATTACGATGGTATTGTATCTGCTATTGTTGGATCGCATACTCATGTTCAAACAGCAGATGATTGTATATTGCCCAAAAGCACAGCGTATATTACAGATCTTGGGATGTGTGGTGCGCATGAATCTGTCCTTGGTCGTGAAATTACACCAGTGTTGTATAGCATGAAAAATAGTATTCCAAGAAAGTTTGAAGTGGCAACAGGCGATGTTCGATTGCATGGAGTCATTTTATCAATGGATCCTTCAACAGGAATGGCCAAGAAAATTGTTAAATTTTCCGAGCGTGCTCAATGAAAATTACAAACTATTTTTAGTGAAACATTTCGATATAAAATTTTTATGACGATAATTTGATTTTAAAATGTAGATGATTCGATCATAGAAATGTGGTTTACAAAAAAGAAAATATTCTTCATTTAAGTGTTCTATGAGGGTAACAGGTGGCCAGGCACGCGGTATCATATTGTCAGTTCCAGATGGAGTGGAATATTTACGGCCAGCAACTGATTTCATGCGAGAAGCTGTGTTCTCATCATTGGGAAGGCTCGTTCAAAATGCTATGGTCCTCGATCTTTTTGCAGGGGTTGGTGGATATGGTCTTGATGCTCTTAGTCGTGGTGCACAAGGATGTGTTTTTGTTGAAAAAAATAGGGCAGCAGTATCAGCTATAGAAAATAATATAAAAAATGTACAAAAGTCTGCCGGTCGTAAGTTTCAAACAAAAGTAATTTGCGATGATGTTTTTAATTGGGCAGAAACATTAGATATTTCTTTCGATATAATATTTATTGATCCACCGTATAATATGACGGAGTCACGAGGACATGGATTATTATCATTGTTCTCTGATCGTTTGAATAATACAAATGATGCGAGGATTATTTTTGAATCACCTGGTAAATTTCAAATTGAAACACCAGAAAATTTATTGTTTGTTAAGCGTTTGGGACGGATGAGTAACACAAGACAACCGAATGCATTAATATATGGCAAAATTTAAATATACTACAGTTTCGAACATCGCAGTTGTTTCAGGAACAACAGTAATATCTCGTATTTTTGGTTTTTTACGAGATGTTACATTTTTTTCATGTTTTGGAGTATCTGAAATTGGTGCAGCATTCTTGTTAGCATTTAGTCTGCCAAATATGTTCAGGCGATTATTGGGGGAGGGTGCACTATCGTCTGCTCTCATTCCAATATTATCCAGTCGGTATGTTAATTATGGGAAATATGCGATGTTTACATTGTTTTCGCATGTTCTTGTACGGTTATTTTGCATCCTAATGATTGTTTGCGGAGTGGTTTGTTGTACTATTTTCCCGCTAAAGAATGTTATACAAGATGTTTCATGGAAGTTGGCACTTGGACTGACAATGGCTGTATTGCCATATATGATATTTGTATGTTTAGCAGCGATTACATCTGCTGCATTAAATGTTCTAGGACGGTTTTTTGTCGCAGCGATTAATCAAGTATGGCTGAATGTTACGATGATTGTTTCAATGTTGGTTGGACGGTATGTTCTGTCGTATGATGGTATGCAGTTGATATATTGTTTAATCGGTGGGGTGTTGTTAGGCGGATTTATCCAAATATTATTTCCAATATTGGCAATGTTTATTGGTGGTTGGAAGATGCAATGGCATGATGATACTGATCAATTACGACAAGATTTGAAAAATGTTTGGAAATTATTTTTGCCAGGATTGTTTGGTGCGGCTGTTGATCAATTGAATATTTTAGTATCCCGTGTCATTGCATATGGATTTTGTGCAGAAGCAGTGCCGTTATTATATTTAGCAAATAGATTGGTAGAATTGCCATCTGGTGTATTTGGAGTGTCCATTCTTACTGTATTTTTTCCAAAATTATCATGTGCTGTTGCAAGTGATAATGATCGTGCGACATTTTCTAAATTGTTTAAAAGGTGTATGTTGGCGATGTTGTGGATATTGTTACCATCAGCTATAGGTATATGTGTATTTCGCAAGGAAATTTTATCGGTGTTGTTTGAATATGGCCAGTTTACATCGTCTGATATTTTGCGTGTTATGCCAATATTATTTGTATGCTGTTTTGGGATGGTATTTTCTGGCATGTCATCATTGTTTATAAAGGGATTTCATTCTGTTCGTGATACAAAAACTCCCGTTCATGTTGGAGTAATAATATTATGCGTAAATGCTATATTATCGATAGTATTTATGAATGTGATTGGTGTGGTTGGGCTAGCAATAGCAAATGCCAGTTCTGTTTGTGTGCAAATGTTATTGTTGAATAAGTTATTCAATAAGAAGATAAATAAATTATCGTTGGTAACAGAAGCACAGCATTTTATCTTGATCGCGTCAGGATGTTTTATTGTTGCGATAATAGGTTTAGCTATCAGACAAATGCTAATGCCGATTATTACAAATATTACAATGCATTATGGATGTTTGATATCACTATTTGTGGCTGTAATTCTATCTGTAGGAAGTTATTTTTTTGTCACAAAAAATGTTATTAAAAACCTATTTTTTAAATAATAGACTATAGAAGTCTAATTCTCTAATTGCATAGATAGTTCTAACCATTGATTTTCTAATGCAGTTAGCTTTGTGCAACAGTTTTCATATTGTTCGTAAAGGTTCTGATCATATTCTATTGATAATTTCGCTTCGATATCATGTTTTTCGGTCTCTAATTGCGATATTTGTTTTTCTAATGAAGATTGTTCTTTTTTGATTTTTTTAATGTTTTGAATATTTAATTTTGGAGCAGATGATGATTTTGTTTGTTTTGAAACAGTAGCATTTTTATTTAACAAAAACGTGCGATAATCTTCGATAGTGCCATTGAATTTTGAACATGTTCCATCGTCGATCAAAATGAACTTTGAACATGTTTGTGATAGTGTAAAGAAATCATGTGTTATTAAGACAATGGCGCCATTGTATTGATTAATGGCATCAACCAATGCTTCTCTTGCTTCAATATCCAAGTGATTTGTTGGTTCGTCGAATATCATCACATGTGGTGATGACAATGAGTTTGTTGCCAATAATATGCGTGATTTTTCACCACCAGATAAATTGCTGATGATTGTTTCTGCACGCGATTGTGTTATTCCAAACCTTGCTAAATGTGCACGTGCTTGTGTTTCAGATAAAGATGTATCAAGATTGCGCAATAGAGCAATTGGTGTTTGTGATATGTCTATCTCGTCGACATGTTGTTGTGAAAAATACGATATGTTAATATTTCTAGCGAACGATATTTCTCCTGACATTGGTTTCAGTCGTCTTGATATAAGTTTTGCGAATGTAGTTTTTCCATTGCCATTTGCACCAAGTAGAGCAATCCGATCGCCCATATCGATATTGATGTTTAAATTACGAAGGACTGGTTTGTTATTATATCCTGTTGAAACATTTTCTAATGTGATTAATTTTCTATCGATCTGTGTTTTTGGTTGAGGAAATGTAAATTTTACAGATTGCATCATCGTTGGCATTTCAGGAATTTCCATCTTGTCGATCATTTTTTGACGACTTTGTGCTTGTTTTGCTTTTGTTGCTTTTGCGCCGAATCGATCGATGAATGCTTGCATGTGATCACGTTTTTTTTGTTGGTTCGTGATATTTTTTATTAATGCAGTCTCTTGTGTTTTCCGTGTCAGAATGTAATTGTCGTAATTTCCTTTAAATAGATGCAATTTTTTGTCATAAATGCTGATGATATTATTGCATATTTTATTTAAAAATTGTTTTTCATGCGATATCATCACAATCATTTTATTGGTTTTTTCCAAATAATTTTCCAGCCACAATGATGTTTCTAGGTCCAAGTGATTTGTTGGTTCGTCTAGAAATAAGCAATCTGATGGTACGAATAAAGTTGCTGCCAGTGAAGCACGTACTTTCCATCCTCCTGAAAATTCAGACAATTGTTTTGTCAGATCGTTATGTGAAAATCCTAATCCTGCCAATATGGTTGATGCACGTGCTTCGGCAGAATAACCATCGATTTCTTCCATTCGTTGATAAGCATGTGCAATGTCATTTGCGCTAGAATTTGGATCTGATATGCATTGTTTTAATTTAATAAGTTCTGTATCGGCTTGTAATATGAATTCAAGCAATGTGACATTTTCATTGTCAATTTCTTGTTTTACGTAAGCAAATTGCGTGTTGTCCTTGATATTGATCGTTCCGGCATCAATTTCTAACAGTCCAAAAATCAATCGAAATAATGTTGTTTTACCACATCCATTGTGTCCAACAAGTCCAATTTTTCCATTAGTTGGAAAATGCAAAGTAGTATCTTCAAATAAAATACGACTCCCTATGCGATATGTTAAGTGCTCAATATCAATCATTTGTTGTTTTTTACAAAACAGCACAAATTGGTATTATTGGCAACTAAAATTCATCAATTGCTCGAAGCGGATGGTCCTTTGCATTCTTTACATGCAGGTTGATATGGGCTGAGTGTCGGTTGTTGTATTGTTGTGTCGTTGATTATTATGCTGTGTTATAGATATTGATGCTTGTCTATTTGTCAGTTCTGTTTCTGATGGTTTGAATGGCGTTATTTGAGAGGATTTGCTAATTTTATGGCTTTTATTATGCTGTATTATGATATTTTCTGGTAATGGCCAGCTTAGATGTTTTTTTGCAATATTATGTCCAAAAATTTTGCGTACTTCTTCTTCGGTTTGTTTCTCGCGTTAAAAAAATAATTTATATGATATTGCTCCAGGTGCTGTGTTGTAGTATGTCCTGATTTCCAATATTGATTTCATACGTTTACCTATGCTCAATTATATAATTTTTACATTATTGCACAAGTGAAAATAGAATATATGACAAATATCTTTATTGAGTTATTTTTGATGTTTGCACTATTGTATTGGTGATTTTTATAGGGAAGAAAAAGTGTCATTAGAGTTTTTCTAAAACAAGAAAGATCCCCATGTTTCGACGAGGATCTTTAGAAGTAGGCTTTTAATTATAACTTTTTATTCTATTGGTTGTTCATTAGTGGTATAGTTTGTTTCTTGGGAGTCATCCCCGCATGCTATTTTTTCCAAGAAAGTGAGGACATTATTGCACAACGCACGACTACGAACATGCGATAATTTTTTGCGATCCTTTTTCAGTTCTGCTACGTATTTATCGATGTTCAGGCGCTTTGATCGAATGTCCTGCCATATCATGTTTTCTACATCATTTGCTGATACATCTATATTTTCTTTTTTTGCTATTTTTTCTAAAATTATTCTAATTTTTACACGTGATGTCGCTGCAGGGTGTAAATTTTTCAATATTTCGTCAGAAGCGGCCTTCAAATCATCTAATTTTGTCCCACGTGCCAATTGCGTATCGAATAAGTCTTGCAACAATATTTTCGATTCTGTCTCTATAGCACTTTCGGGGATGTCAAATGTTGTGTTGTCCGACAATATCGTGACGAGCTGTTCTCTATGTTCGTTCTTCTGTTGTGATGCTTTTCTGTGTTGCAATACATCTTTTACTTTATTTTTTAGGTCATCTTCCGACTCGACATGCAATGATTTCAACATTTCTTCATTGACATCTGGCAATACGCATTCCCTGATTTCACTGATTTCAAGTTTGTATGTTACAGTCTTGTTGACGAGTTCAGGGATTTGGCATTTTTCATCAAAATGTTGCGTTACAGTCAATTCATCACCTGCCTTGGTACCGACGATTCCATCAACAATAGCACGTACTCCAATATCTTTTTCATCACCAGCTTCTTCCCATGTATTCTCCTGTGTTCCGTACATCGCTGGGATCGCTTTGGTGTCAGAAACTAATGCACCATCCTCGAAGGTTCCTGTATAACTCAGTTTGACAAAATCTCCTTTGTTAGCTGGTCTTTCGACAACTTCATATTTAGCATACTGACGTAAGATACTTTTTATTTCATCATCAATCTCGCTGTCTGGAACGACGATTTCTTTCTTCTCGATACGGATATCGCGATAGTTTGTCAGTTCAAATTCTGGGAAAATGTCCAATGACAATGTACAAGAAAATCCATCATCATTACGATCATTTTTGATATCAACAATTGATGCTACATTGATTGTTTTGGCATCTTGTTCTAGTTCTTGAAATGTTTTATTTGTTATAGTTGATTCGATTTCTTGAGAGATCCCTGGTGACATTTTAGCAACTACAATGTTTTGTGGGACTTTTCCTTGTCTGAAACCAGGCGTTTTGGCTTCTTTGCAAAATTTTTGTATGACCTGTTCTCTTATTGTTGCTTCTTCTTGTTTGTCAAAGGTGCAAATAAAGTTGATTCGTGTAGTATTAATGTTGATGATCTCTTTTTTCACAGTATCGTTTCCTGTAATGTTTGGCTATACGAGTAAATAATGACAAGCTAGGGTCAATAAATTTTTAAAAATACTTTGCAAAATATGTTTTAAGATAAACCCTGAGTGAGGGTACTATATTTCACTATGGCAAATTTCATATTTGATGAGCGGTATATGATCAGTACCAATGATGCTATTTTATCTGAATTGAATGGGACTGTTGTTGGCGAGAAAATATTATATGACATCTCGGACTTACATGATGTGTTAGAGATCAATAAATACATTTTTGAACATTTGAATCGTGTGCCGGATGTTGTGCAAAACGTTTTTGGGATGAATGTTTTATCGAAAGATAGTGTTGTACGGCAGTATGATGATATAAACAGCCAATTATTAAATAATATTCAAAGGCATTATATTATGCCTATAATCATTGATGATATTCCAGTCATTGCAGTGATTAATCCGTTTAATGTTGCAGCAATTGATAATATGCGGATGTTTTATTGTGGTAATATGAATGTCGCCATGCTGTCATTTGAGCAGTGGAATGATATATTTCGTTCACTATACTGTAACTCTACTGAGAGTAGTATTGAAGTTGTTGATAAAGAAAATATTGATTGTGCAGAATCTCAAACTGATGATATGAATAATGCTTTCGGTGAAATGTTGGATGTTATACTTTCTGATGCTATAGAAAGTAGGGCGTCCGATGTTCATTTTGAGAATTTGCGCGATGGTATGCGTGTACGATTTCGAATAGATGGGATATTGCATGTTAATAAGGTTGTTGATGGTGTTGTTGCGCGTGGTCTTATTGCACAATTGAAGTTGATAACAGGTGCTAGTGTTGATGAAGTGAGATTGCCACAAGATCGGCGTGCGTGTGTTACAATATGCGATAAAAAATATGATATTCGATTTTCTATATTGCCTACAGTTTTTGGCGATAATGTTGCATTGAGGATATTTAATCAGGAAAGCATAGATCTTAACATTGATACAATAGGATTGCATGGGTTACAGAAGGACGTATTGACTGCTATGGTAGGGAATAATAATGGGCTGATCTTGGTCTGTGGGCCTACTGGATGTGGAAAAACTACAACATTATATGCATTACTGAAATGGTTATTATCAGTTGATAAAAAGGTGATAACAATAGAGGATCCTATAGAATATCGATTAGATGATGTTACACAAGTTGCTGTTAGAGAAGAGATTGGACTGACATTTTCATCGATTTTACGATCTGTTCTTAGGCAAGCACCAAATGTTATTATGGTTGGAGAGATTCGTGATGCTGATACAGCGTCACTTGCTGTCCAAGCTGCGTTGACAGGCCATCTTGTATTTAGCACAGTTCATTGTTCTCGTGCGAAAGATGTTATTGGGCGATTGTTGGATTTTGGAGTGTCGGAATATTTATTACGTTCATGTTTGCGTGGCGCGATCGCTCAACGATTGGTAAGGCGATCATGTTCGTTTTGTTGTTGTGATATAAATAATCGTTCTCAACATAGCGGATGTGAGCGCTGTAATTTTCGAGGATATAATGGTCGTAGTGGTATTTTTGAATGTTTTGTTCAGAAGAAATTAATTGGCTGTGATGGTTATAGTGAATGTAGTGGTATACATGATGAATATTGTACCATTGGTAGTTTTGAAGAAGAAGTTGAGCGCATGTTAAATGCAAATGAAATATTTTATGACGATGCATATGATTTTTATAGTTGATATGCTATTTTGGTGAAAATAACAGTGATTGACTACATCATTAGTTTTGTTAGTAACCGTTACTTAATGTTGTTGGAGGGCGCTGTTTGAAAAGTAAGTATAAGCGAGTTATTGTAAAATTTAGTGGTGAAATCTTGCGTGATGCTGGTACTGGTGAGGTTTTATCAATGCCGGTGTTGATGGCATTATGTAATGAAATCAAGGCGATACATGATGATGGTGTAGCGTTGGGAGTGGTTATTGGTGGTGGCAATATTTTTCGTGGTGTTGCTGGTAATGACAAATTTGGATATGATCGTGTTGTTGGTGATCATATGGGAATGTTAGCAACAATAATCAATGCTATGGCAGTTGCTGACGTTTTGCGCAAAAGTAATGTTCCTGCTTCTGTTTTTTCATCTATGCCAATGCCAAATATTTGCGATACTTATTTCCCGCGCCATGTTAGTGCTGTTATGGATACAGGGAATGTTGTTATATTATCAGGTGGAACAGGAAGTGCATTTTTTTCTACTGATAGTGCAGCAGCATTGCGCGCAAATGAATTACATGCAGATGTTGTGGTAAAGGCTACAAAAGTTGATGGTGTTTATGACAGAGACCCTAAAATATTTCATGATGCGGTAAAATACTCTAAATTAACATTTTCTGACGTTTTGATAAGACGTTTGCATGTTATGGATTCTACAGCGTTTTCTTTGTGCATGGACAATGATATTCCTATTATTGTTGTTGGTGCAGAGAATGATCTGAATAACATTAGTCGTGTGTTGTCAGGTGAGCCTGTTGGTACAGTTATTAGTAATGAGTGATTTTATTTTATGGACATAAATATTGAAATCAAAAAAGCGAAACTAGCAATGGCAGATGCGGTAAAACATACAATGGCAGAGTTTAATTCTTTGCATACAGGGAAAGCATCTACTGGTATGGTTGATAATTTATCAGTTGATGTATATGGTTCTGTTGTAAAATTGAATACTATTGCTGCTGTTACAACGCCAGATGCTAGAACAATACAAATTCAGCCGTGGGACAAAGAGAGTGTAAAGGCAATAGAGAAGGCAATATTAGCGGCGAACCTTGGAATTACACCGATAGTTGCTGGTATGGTAATTCGTTGTACTATGCCAGAAATGAGCCGTGAGCGCCGTCAAGAATTGAGCAAGGTAGCAAATGGTATGGCAGAAAATGGCAAGGTGCAAATACGTAATATTCGCAGAGACCTGATTGAAACCTTTAAGCAGGCGAAGAAAAGTGGTGCTTTGAGCGAAGATGATTCCAAGAAGGGCGAAAAGGAAGCGCAAGTCATTACAGATAATGCTGTCAAAGAAATTGATGATGCATTGGATACGAAAAACTCTGACTTGATGAAAATATAATAAATCATTTTTTTTTGCGATATGGACTTTGCATCATATTTGCGACAGTACATTGCGTGCATGAGCATATCATCTGATGATAGCATGAAGAATGAAATGGCATCTGCACGTAATTTTTTGTTAGAGTTTTTTCATAAACATGAAATTTTAGCAAAAGAAGTATGTTGTGGTGGTCATGCTGCTGTTTTTGCTCATACGGAGTATAATGATTCTTTGCCGACTATTTTAATTTATGGGCATTATGATGTACAACCAGTTGATAATACCGATGATTGGATATGTCATCCATTTGCATTGAAAGAATATAATGGACGGTTGTATGGCCGTGGGGCTTCTGATAATAAGGGCAGTCATTTGGCTATTCTATGTGCAATTGATGATATTTTATCACAGAAAACATTATTAAATGTAAATTTAGAGTTTTTGATAGAAGGAGAAGAAGAGATTGGTAGTGCAACAATGCCAAATATTCTTCATTCTCTTCGTGATGAAATACATGCAGATTTTGCATTGGTTGCTGATACTTGGTCATTAAATGAAGAAAATATTGTCATCACTACTGGGTTGCGTGGACTAGTTGGTTGTGAAGTTGAATTAATCAGTCATGATAAAGATTTGCATTCAGGATATGGTGGATGTATTGTAAATCCAATACGTGCGCTGGCAAATATCTGTTCTTCATTGCATTTTGATAACGGTCAGGTCGCAATTGAATATTTTTATGATGATGTAAAAATTCCGACTGAGTTTGAACGTCAACAAATATCTCGATTGCCATTGAATGATGATGATATCGCTAATCGGCTTGGTGTACATTCTTTGCAATTTCCAGACGACCGATATTCTTTTGCTGAAACTATGCGATTTTTACCATCATTGGAGTTTCATGGAATATCCGGTGGTTTCAATGGCAGTGGTATCAAGACAATAATTCCTGGTCGTGCATCTTTTAAAATGTCATGTCGGATAGTTCCTGATCAATCGTGTGAAAAGATACAAAAATTATTAAAAGGCCATTTGCGTGCGTTATGTCCTGTCGGCATGAAGATGAATATCAAATTTGAACAATCTACGAATCCATATTATATTGATGTTTGTAATATTTCAAATGGTGTATTAAAACGGGCATTTTCATTGTCAGAAAAACTCATTGATGATTGTTTTGGAAGTCCTCCTGTTTATTTGCGAGAAGGTGGAAGCATTGGCATAATAACAATGTTTCATGATATTTTGGGAGTTGATTCTCTGTTGATCGGATTGTCGATGACAGAAGATAATATTCATAGTGTTAATGAAAGTGTTTCCATAAAAATGATCGATCGTGCTCGTAAGTTTTTTAGAAGATTTTTGTTAGAATTTTGATAATAAGAATATGCGTGAGGTTACGCAGTTTCATAGATTGCGCAATGATCGCATAAAATTATTTTATGTGATTTCTTGTCTTTTGTTCTCATATCTTGTATGTGGGGTGTTTTATAGACAAATTGTTCAGCGGAAGTATTTTCAGCAACGAGAAAGCCGTCAAAGTGTACGACGTATTGTTATTCCTGGGATGCGTGGAAATATTTATGACAGGAATGGGGTATTGCTAGCTGGTCATGTTAGGAAGTATGTTCTAAATTTGCATGTTCAAGAGTTGGAATCTGAGTTTCAGCGTGAATATTTACGGCGAATAAATCATTTTCGTGATAATGGCATAAAGTTCAATGCAAGAGACGTAAAAAAACGCGCTAGAGAGAGCATAGTGCATGAGTATGTTGATCAAGTAAATAAGATTACCGGCAGAGAATTGTCTGTTTCGAGTAAGGCATTAGAACGGCATTTGTGCCGGAAATTTTTATTGCCGATGAAGCTTGTCAGTGACATTTCGCAAGAGGAATATGAAAAATTAATTGCCATGTTACCTTGCGATAGTCCATTGCAAGTATCGGTAGAGGAGCAGCGATATTATCCATACGGTGAACTCGCATGCCATGTTCTTGGATATGTTGTTTTGGCTGAGTGTAAACATGATGCAGATGATTTGGATGGTGATGTTAGGACATTTTTGGAAAAGCGTCAGGTTGGTAAGACCGGTGTTGAATTGGCAAAGGACGATGTATTGAGAGGAGAGCCTGGATACGAAATTTGGCGAGTAGATCCAGCAGGACATGTTCGTGAATTAATCAAATCACGTGAGCCTAAACATGGAACATCTGTCATGCTGAGTATTGATAAAGATATACAAATCATTGCAGAAGAAGTTTTAGGAGATCATCGTGGGTGTGCTGTTGTGATGAATGTAAATACTGGGGAAGTGTTGGCAATGGCGAGCAAACCGTCGTATGATAATAATTTATTAATACCACGCATATTAAATGATGTTTATAATGATATTACAGAAAAGGGTGCTTGGGTAAATCTTGTTACTCAAGGAAAATTTGCATTAGGGTCAGTATTTAAATTAGTTTCGTCTATTGCGTTTCTTAAATCAGGTGAGGTCTTGCCGACAGACAGTGTATTATGTGATGGGGTGACGATTGTAGGTGGTAGAAAATTTCGGTGTAAAAATCATCCATTGAATATGGATATTTCATTTGGTGAAGCAATTGCTAGGAGTTGTAATACATTTTTCTACGAAAATTCACAAAAAGTAAGAAAAGAAAGAATTATTCGGGAAGCAATAAATTTGGGGTTGTCCGAGAAGACTGGTGTTGAATTGCCATATGAGGTCAGTGGGTTTGTTCCTACTGAGTATTGGAAACGTGATCGTGGGCTTGGAGTATGGACAGCAGGTGATACTGTCAATTTATCTATTGGGCAGGGATATTTATTGGTCACTCCGATGGAAATATGTTGTATGACTGCTGCGATTGCTAAAAATGTTGCACGGATACATCCTACAATATTTTTTAATGGTTATTTAGGAAAAGTTATTTCTGAAGGGTCTCTCGGATTATCTTATGATCACTATCGATTTTTGATAGATTCTATGGTTGATGTTGTTGAACGTCGTTCTGGTCACCGCGCATATATGGATAATATAAAAATTGGTGGGAAGACTGGGACAGCGCAATTTTTTGAAAATGGAGAAAAACGTAATTTAGCATGGTTTACATGTTTTGGTCCCGTTGATAGTCCAGAAGTTGCTGTTACAGTGATGGTGCAAGAGAGATCCGAGAATGATTCATATTGGGGAGGTGTTAATGCAGCTCCTTTAGCCAAGAAAATTTTACAACAATATTTTAAACAAAAATGATTGTCGCAAATATACGATATTGTTAACATCGGTCGATGCTGACGAATGACGATAACGATATTAATGTTGTTCTTAATGGAAAATTAGTGCCCGCGAAACACGGCGAAAGAATAGTGGAAATAATACGTCGCAATGGTATTTTTATGCCAGCAGCATGTTACCATCGATCATTGTCGGAGACAGGACATTGTGGATTATGTCTGACTGGTGCTAGAAGAAAATCATCTGATGATTTTACTGTTGTGTTTGGATGTACTACCACAGCAACAGATGGAATGGAAATAAACACAGAATATCAGCCAGCTGTTGATAAACGGAAAGAAATATTGTTCATGCATTTAATGACACATCCATTAGACTGTGTGAAATGCGATAAGGTCGGTGGATGTTTTTTACATAAATTTGCTACTGAAGTGAAATTTCATGGCTTTACTCGTATGTGGAATGGTAAATTAGAAGGAGTGGAATATAAGAGATTTGGAAAGAATGTTTTGTTTGATAGTAGAAAATGTATAAATTGCCAGCGATGCATAAGGTTTTGTCGCGATATTTTAGATGAGGATGCATTAGGGTTTATTCTTAACGAAAATGGATATAAGGAGGTTGATTTGTATCCAGGAAAGTATTTGAAAAAAAATTATGCATTGAATGTTGTTGATATTTGTCCGGCTGGTGCATTGATAAATCCTTTAAACAGTGATCAGCCATCAGAGTGGGAATTGTTGCGTACACCTAGCATTGCTACTGAAAGTAGTGTTGGGATTAATACATATGTCTTGCATAAAGAGAATAGAATGTTTCGTATAATTCCTAGAGAAAATCCATACGTTAATGATTGTTGGATGACAGATTCTGCACGTGAGGAATGTCATTATTTTAATAACAAACAACGATTACGACGTGTTATAAAACATCGATTGCGATCGCATATTAATCAAGCAGTCGCATATATGGTAAAAGAATTTTTATCACATAATGTTGATGTTGTATGTTCTGGTAATATGTCATTGGAGGAACAATTTGTATTACGCAGATTGTTGGATATCATTGTTTGTGATGTTCATTTTTTTAAAAAAGAACGTGTTGATGACGGATTTTTGATGTCGGATGATGGTGCTCCTAATTTTAATGGGGCATTGTTGAATAAAATTATTTCACCTGAAAATGTTGTTTCTGATCTACGACGATTGAATAAAAAAATTCAAGAAGGTGAGTCGAAGGTAGTATTTGTTATCAATGAAGAGTTATTTGATCATGGTGTGTCATATGCGATGCCTGACGATGTTGAAATATTTTACATCGGTACGGAATATGAAAAGACAGCCAAACGTTCAACTGTTGCAATACCAGTCACTACAGTATTTGAAAATACTGGTATGTTTATAAATCGTGACTGGCGATTACAGAAATTTTTTCAGGCAGTAAATCCTCCTAATGATCAAATATTGCCGATGTGGTACGTATTTTCTGTTATTTTAAATGTATATTTTGGAAGTAAAAAAAATGATCTATTTTGGTTAGATGATGTTTGGCGTGAAATGAATAAATGCGTGTCTTTACTAGAAGATATCGACTTTAAGAACATGCCAGAGAATGGCATTTTGTTAAAAAAAAGTTAAAAACGGTTTTTTTTGTTGCAAAACATTATATTTCTTACAGAAATGAAAACACAACCGTTAGGAAGTGCGGTTTAGTTAGGGGAGGACCGGTCGATTTCTATTCGACCGGTTGTTTTTTATCATCTTCAAACAGATCTAAACTTTGTTGTCAATGGAAAAATGTCAAAAATTGCAAAAAAAATGATAAATATAGTGTTTTGTGCTCTTTTTTTAGATAATGCGTCTAAATGTACAAAAAATATTGCAATTTCTAGCAGTTGCTTGCTAGCATAATTTTATTAGCTGGTTGTCGTTTGATTAGTTTGTGTGTTAGTATAATCAACCCGCGACTCAGGTATCAACCCGCGACTCAGGTATCAACCCGCGACTCAGGTATCAACCCGCGACTCAG
>CAZOAG010000003.1:0-37246 GCA_964577805.1 uncultured Opitutales bacterium | reverse complement strand
GTATCAACCCGCGACTCATGGAGGTTGTTAGTATGGTGATTATTGTTGCAGGTTGTGTGAATGACGAGAAATGTGGCTTGTTTTGATCTGTTTCTTGATATGTTTTGTTGGTCAATGCAGTGCGTGTTTCGTTTTTATATTAGTAGAAATTCTCTGTTGGTGTTTCGAAAATAAAAACAATATATGGTTGGATTTTGGAATAATAATAATTTGCATATGGTTGCTTAGCAAATACAGCTTGGTTGGCGTGTGTTAATTAACATACAGATGCTGTCTCGTATCTCGTGTGTGTGAAGCAATGCGAACGTATTTTGTGTTAATATTTTAATATCATTGGAAGTGAATTATTTGCTGCCTTAAGTTAAGTTTAATTTTGTTGTTATGCATTTTTATTAGTCAGAGCTAAATGTTCGTTCCTGTTGGCAGACAGCTTGTTTGACGTGATTATGATGTTTGTTAAGTGAAAGTGTTTGATGTTGCAAATACTGCAAAGCTGGCGCAGGAAGTAACATTTTACAGGCGAAAAACCAAGTTGTTAATCGTTTTGATTGGCGATGGAGTGATACAGTTTTTGTACAATTGATTAATTCTTGCTTCCCAATAAAATTGTTGTTGTGCAATCTGTTATTTTTATTGGCAAGATTTGTCCGAAGTCATCGTCAGAGCCTTCAAATATTACTTTGCAATGCTGTGGTGTCCATCCATACAACATATTATCACCGCGTTTTGCATGTCCTTCGACAAAAACTTTAGCAGTGGTATTTATGAATTGTTGATTGTAATTTAATGATAGTTGGGAGGCTTTTTCTAACAATATACTATTTCGGCGTTCTTTTTCTTGTTCTGGAATATTATCTATCAAAGTAGCAGATTTTGTTCCTGTGCGTGGGCTGTATTTAAATATAAACGATAGGTTAAAACGAGCTTCTTCTAAAAGAGATACAGTGTCTTGGAAGTCTTGTTCTGACTCGCCTGGGTATCCTACGATTATATCTGTTGATATTCCTATTGTTGGAATTTTTGTTCGTAGTTTTGCTATGATAGATAGTGCTGTTTGGCGTGTATATGGACGGCGCATCTCTTTTAAAATTCTATCGGAGCCACTTTGTACAGGAAAGTGGATTGATGGGCAAAGCTTGTGTAATCTATGATGCGCCTCTATCAGATCATCAGAAAAGAAACTCGGGTGTGGTGATATATATCGAATGCGTTGTATTCCATCTATACCATTCAATCGTTCTAATAATTGAACAAATGGAGATTTATTGTCACAGTGAGGGATGGCATTGTTGCCGTACTTATTTACTATTTGTCCGAGCAATGTGATTTCTTTTATTCCATTTTGAGCGAGATAAATTGCTTCGTCGACGATATCGTTCATCGGTCGGTAATATTCTCTGCCGCGGGTCTTCGGGACAATGCAATAACTGCATCGCATATTGCATCCTTGCATGATAGATATGAATGCAGAATGTTGGTTTTTAGAAAGATTTCTGTCAAAATTTGTATGGGTGTGGTTTGTTGTTGGTATTCCTGTTCGTAATTGATGTGAGCTTTCAAAAAATAAATCACATAGTTCATGTATTCGTTGAGGGCCTACAACAAAATCAATGGCTGGATTAAGATTGAATAATTCAGCGCCTAAGTTTTCTGCCATGCAACCGACTATTCCAATTTTGAAATTAGGGTTGTTTCTTTTTTTTCTGGCGAGATGGCCAGATTTCCCGATTGCTTTTATTTCTGCCTGTTCGCGAACACTACACGTATTTAATATTACAATATCTGCGACTTTTTCATCAGGTACAATTTGATGACCTTTTTGTATGCACTGTGCAGCGATAGATTCACTATCACGTTCATTCATCTGACATCCATATGTACGTATATAAATTTTCAATGTGTTTGTTTTCACAGAAATATATTACTATTGTGAGTGTCACTAATGACCTGTATTAATTTTGCAAATATCTTTGTTGTTAGTGCTAAAAATTTGATTGCAAAAGATAAGTTGTTATGTATGAATGCTAGGTTGTTGCGAAATGTCATTAGAAAAATATTATCCACAAGGCGATTTTGAAGAGTGGGCGCAATTTTCGCTCACTGAAAAACAATGGCATGTTTATTTATCTGCTATAGATGCAGAAGCTGGTAAATTTTTTAAATTATTTATTCTTACAAGACATATCGCTAATCATTTAGATATGATCTTCGCTAAGATGAAATGGGATAGGGTTGTCTCAGGGATGTCTGGCAGGCAGTCAATAATGTCAGATGTTGTTACATTTCATAAAAATCCAATATATATTGCTACACGATCAGTCTGCTATTTTTTAGAGAAAATTTTGGAATTGCTGTTTGGTGAGAATAAAACACTTGTCGTCAAAGATTACTGGGGATTTATAAAATGCATAAATGATATTCGTTGCGAAATGATTTGCGGTGTGGCGAATATTGATGTTGGAGAATATTTATTGGCAGTATGTCATTTCAAGCAGGCCATTTCTTATGTAAATAATGCTATAGTATTAGCCGGACAAATGCCAAAGTTTTCTGGAAAAATGAATGGTTTAAAGAGTGACATTGGAGTTGCTTTATTTGATATTCGTGAGCTTGCATGGTATGGGATTGCAATGAGTAAACATGCTGATTGTCGTAATGACGATGAGTAGTTTAATTCCATTGACACAGTCATTTTGTTAGCCATAGAAACATTTCTATGTTGCAGGCTGGAATAGTTGGATTGCCGAATGTTGGAAAAAGTACTTTGTTTAATGCTTTGACTAGGACGCACAGGGCAGAGGCGCAAAATTATCCATTTTGTACGATTGAACCAAATGTTGGTGTTGTTGAGGTGCCAGATGTAAGACTGAAACAATTAACTGAGTTGTCACATAGCAAGAAGACAATTCATGCTGCGATAGAAATGGTGGATATTGCAGGTTTGGTAGCAGGTGCGAGCACTGGAGAAGGACTCGGTAATAAATTTTTGGCAAATATTCGTGAAGTTGATGCTATTGTTCATGTTGTTAGATGTTTCCGCAATGAAAATATTGTTCATAATTCAGGTGATGTAGACCCAATACGTGATATTGAAATTATTAATACTGAATTATTGTTAGCAGATTTGCAGTCTGTAGAAGTACAATTGGAGCGGAATATTAAAAAGGCCAAAAGTAATGATAAAGATGCCAAAGAAAACGTCGATATATTGACGGAATTGCGAAATGCATTGAATAATGGTCGTGCAATAATTTCTATGGATTTTGATGATGATACATGGTCACGAATACGAATGTATAATTTATTGACGACCAAACCTGTAATTTTTGCATGTAATGTTGATGAAGAGTGTATCACAGGTTCAGGGACGAATGACTTTGTAGAGTCTGTACGAAAATATGCTGCTGGTTATGGAAATTCAGCAACATGTGTTATTTGTGCTCAAATAGAGGCTGATCTTGTCGACATGAGTGTTGATGAGTCAGAAACATTATTGAAGGATATTGGTGTTGTTGATAGTGGGTTGTCACAGTTGATTCGTAGTGTTTATGAATTATTAGGACTAGCATCATTTTTTACGACAGGAGAGGATGAGTCGCGTGCATGGACATTTCGACGTGGTATGAAAGCTCCTCAATGTGCTGGTATTATTCATGGTGATTTTGAAAAAGGATTTATTAAGGCGGAAGTTGTTGATTTCGATGACATTATAAAATATCATGGTTGGGCAGGGTCGCGTGATGCTGGTAGGGCGAGGTTGGAAGGGAAAGATTATATTTTTAAAGATGGTGATGTTGCCGTCTTCCGATTTAATAAATAGTGCATAAATGACGAAAATTCCTTAACCGAAGATTTGTTTGTTGTTTTATACGTTAAAACTTTCTGCTTGTCTTTTGTTTATGAACAATTTACCTGCGGTGATATCAGGGATCTAGTATGCCACGAGAATATATTATTTTAGAATGTACAGAAGCTAAAAAAGAAGGAAAGCCTGTTTCGCGTTATATGTCTACTCGCAATAAAAAGGTTCAGACAGAGCGTGTGGAGAAGATGAAGTACAATAAGTTTTTAAAACGTCATACTTTGCATCGCGAAATAAAAGGGTAAGCTTCTATTTTAGATTTTCATTGTTGTTGATTGTGGTATGGCAACGGCATTAGTCTTTCCTGGTCAAGGTGCGCAGTATGTTGGCATGGGGCAGTCATTATATGAATCGTTCCCTGTTGTGCGTTCATTTTATAGAGCGGCCGAAAAGATATTCGGTGAATCATTTTTGCAGACATGTTTTTATGGCCCAGATGATGTTTTGACGCAGACTAAAGTATGTCAGCCAGCATTGTTTTTACATAGTGTTGCTGCAGTTGCTGTACTACGGTCTTTGTTTCCTGAGAAGGAACAATCAGTAGCATTCGGTTTAAGTTTGGGCGAGTTGACCGCGTTGTGGACTGCAGGAGTTTATGATTTCGAAACAGGATTGGCTATTGTTGCAGAGCGTTCTTGTCTTATGCAAGAGGCATGTGAACGGACTAATGGCAGTATGTTATGCTTGTTAGGTGGAAATACTGATGATGTTGATACTGTATGTGCTTCTGCGAATGTTTATAAGGCAAACCTCAATTGTCCTGGTCAAATAGTATTATCTGGCGATGCAAAATGTATACAAGTAGCACGTTCGATAGCAGAACAAATGTCATTCAAACGTGTGTTGCCATTGAATGTTGCTGGCGCATATCATTCTCCGTTGATGGAATCTGCTAGTATTGGGTTTGAAAAGTTTTTGCGTGATATTACATTCAGTGTTCCTCAGGTTCCAGTGTTGAGCAATGTTATGGCGAATGTTGTGAGTGACCCGGTTGTTATAAAGGATTTATTGGTTAAACAGATTGTTTCTCCTGTTTTATTTGAAGGTTGTTGTATGCGTGCGATCAGCATGGGCGTGTCAGAATTTATTGAATGTGGCGCAGGGAGAACATTATCTGGACTGATAAAAAAGATTGATAAATCAGTGTCGGTTGTAAGTTTTGATAAATCAGACGACTACAATATGTAATTAGGAGTTGTTTGATGTTTTTATGAATGATGAATTTTGGTTAACGCACGCTGTTGGTGGTGTTGTCGCTAATGATAATAGTCGGCCAAATTGGGATGATTATTTCATGGCGACTGCATTGTTGTTGTCAACGCGGTCGAATTGTGGCAGGTTACATGTTGGTTGTGTGTTAGTTTCGCAGGGAGAACATCGCAATCGTGTTATTGCTGCTGGATACAATGGTTTTATTGCTGGTGCACCGCATAATTCAAAAGTACGTGATGGTCATGAACAGGCGACAGTGCACGCTGAACAAAATGCCATTACTGATGCTGCACGCAGAGGTGTCAGCATTTTTGGTGCTGTTGCTTATGTGACTCATTATCCTTGTTTACAGTGTGCGAAATTGCTTGCATCGTCCGGTATTGCTATGATAAAATATCATTACGATTATAATAATGACCCATATGTTGCTGAATTGTGTTCAGAATGGGGAATGAGAATTGTTCAATTGTAGTAGTAACTATATTTTGATTTTACTAGTTTATGTATTAGCAGAGGCACTTGATAAATTTTTCTAAAAAAATTTAATTTGTGATGTGCAAATACTAGTGCTTAGGTCTAGTAAATATTCAAGTCAAATTGATTATCTTACATGCAAAAAGTCATGCCATGCATTAGTTGTTTAGACGATTAAATTGTTGGTCTAATTCTATCTGATATATTAAAATAATTCGCGATAAAATTTGCTCTTTCTGTTGATTTTTTCTATGAACCTTTCATGTCCAATTTTGGCAATAAGCGTTGGTTGGTCACAAAACAATGATTGTCCAAGCCCAATTCGTGTATTAGATGACTGTTCAAATTTTTTATTATAAGATGAAAAATTTATTCCCATTGCGTTTAAATAAGTCGGTGCAAGGTCCATTGCTGAAAATCCACCTGGAATATCAAAACATTCGCCTGGTGTTCCGATAGTTGAGTTAATAATTAGATTGAATATTTCTCGATTATTGCTGCGTCGAGTGTACTTTTGTGTAAATTTGTTTTTTGCATCCATCCATGGATGATCTCCGACAATTACTACAGTTGTGTCATTATACCATGGTTGTTGTTCTGCCCATTTTATAAAGTTTGAGGTCATTATTGATGCAGCACGTATACTGTCCCTATGATCTCCAAAATTTCTGTAAATAGTGGAAGCAAAACCATTTGGTTGATGCGTGTCGCCAGTTTCAAACAATATAGCAAATTCTGTGTTTGTATTATTATTGTTACTTAACCATTCTTGTAGCCGTGCAAATAGAAATTCATCATTATACCCGAGCCACGAAATTCCAATATTTTGTCCATTCAATTGATATCCTGAACTTTCCCAATATTCTCTGTCGTAACATTCTTGGATTCCATGTGATGCGAAAAAATTATGTTTTGCAGTAAATTTTCCAGAAGCACCACTAAACCATGCTGTTTTATATCCCAAGCTGTCCAAAATGTTGAATATGGAATGGGTATTTACTAATAAATTGTTATATTTTGCTTTCCATAACCATGACGATCCAAGATTGGCTAATGGCATACCAGTTGTGTGCGCTGATAAACCATCTATTGTGCAAGAAGAACCTGGTGTTTTTTTGTAACCGTAAAAGCAAATCCCTTGCGATTGTAATGATATAAGTTCTGGAATTAGATTTACGCCGTAAATATTTGAGTCCTTGAATCCATCTTCCATCGATTCTAAAACGATCATGATGAGATTGCGTTTTTGATCTTTGTTGAAAGTAGCACGAGATGTGTCTAATTGATAATAATTTTTTTCTATCCAATGAGATGATTTTCGTGTTGCCCATTGTGCAAATGGCAATAATTTGTTCGTTTGCGTCAGGCTGAATGAAATGACGCCGATCAAAAACAAACAGTATAATGCGTTTTTTGCAAAAAAGGAATGTTTAATGCGAAAGATAATATTTTTTATTTTACGCCATGTCTTGCGAATGCTGTTTTTAATATTGATATGATGTAACGTTGCATATGTTGTAATGATTAATAAAATTGTCGCTACAAACAATTCAGAGCCATATTTTAAAACACGTTTTATCATTAATGTATCAATAATATTAATTCCTTCTGCAATACGGATATGTAATAGCAATTGGTCGATGTTTACATTGCCAAATTCTTTAATGATGAATTTCGATGCTGCAAATGCAGTCAATGACAGTGTTGTAAAAATAACGAGTAGCCACGTTGTGATGGATAATAAAATATTTTTTCTATGATTTGTGATCTTTTTGATGTTTTTTATTTGGTGACATGGATTAATGCCAGTATACAGACTGTTGGAAATAGCATTGTCATAGATTTTTTCTATAATATAAAAAATAAAAATAGCATATTTTGTGCCAAATTCTTTGCTTAATTTGTTAATATATTTTTCTATTGTTTTTGGAGATACATCTTTTCCTGAGGCAAAAGGTGCTGATCTTAACAGATCAATTGCTTCTCTCTCTCTAGTGTTGCTCGCATACAGGTCTATTAGTTCTAAAAAAGTTTTCGATGTGTTGTTTGAGGAACGTTGAGACATTTGCATTGCACTTTGTAAAAATCTTTAAGAAATGCGACATAAAAATTTGGTTGGATTTGATTTTTTTGGTAGTCATATTTGAAGTGTTTTTTCTTGAGTTTTTGAGTAATATTGTTTGGCTGGTGCTGTCGATTCGTTTTCGACAGGAGATGCCCGATGGTGTAATGGTAGCACAACGGATTCTGACTCCGTTTGTTTAGGTTCGAGCCCTGATCGGGCAGCCATATTCGTAATATTGTATGGATGTTTGTTTATAACAAATGTTGGCTGAATGTTTGGTTTTGACATTTTGTTTTAATTGTTCAGCATCGCTGCGCGATGACAAAATTTGCGATAGCATGTGGTGGGACGGGTGGTCATTTGGCGCCAGGAATTGCTGTGGCTGAGGCATTGATAAATGATGGGCACGATTGCGCATTGTTGATTAGCAATAAATCAATCGATAAGTTGGTAATTAAAAAATATCCGCAGTTGAAATATGAAGTTCTGCCGGCCAGACCGTTTTTGAAAACATTTTCTGGCCTTTTAAAATTTTTTACATCACAAGTTCGTTCTATTTTGATGTGTTTTAATTTGCTACGAAAAAGAAATTTTGATGTGGTTGTTGGGTTCGGTGGATTTACGAATGTTCCTGTTGTAATAGCAGCGTTTTTATTGCGAAAGCCAGTGGTTTTGCATGAGTCGAATCGTGTAATCGGCAAAAGTATCAGATTATTGGCGTGGATGGCAAAAGTGGTATTCCTGCCGAAGGATGTTCATTTTGACAATCCTCGATTGCAAAAAAAAGAAATTAGTGCTGGGATGCCATTGCGTCGTGAAATTATGCGTGTGCAGCCGTTGGATGCGCGAGCTATGTTTGGGTTGGATTCAAATTCTCGTGTAGTGACGATTTTAGGAGGTAGTCAAGGAGCGCATTCATTGACAAGATGGGCGCATGAAAATTTTCAACAGATCAATTCGCATGATATTTCAATTGTATGTGTCTGTGGTCCTAACAATTATGACATGTGCAAACAGAATAACGTCGGTAGTGGTTGTGTAAAAAATGTATGGCTGCCTTTTTGTGATGATATGTCGAATTTATTGAGTGCGACAGATTTATTGGTATGTCGTGCAGGTGCTGGTACGATAGCAGAAGCTGAATATTTTTCTCTTCCAATGATACTTGTTCCATATCCTAAGGCTGCAGACAACCATCAGGAAGCAAATGCACAATATGCTAAGAAGCATGGAGCTATGGTCGTGCACGAAGAAGATATGTGTATGTTGTACGGATTGATTGTAAACTTTTTTTCTAATAAATCAGACATGATTACACATTTTAGTGATGAGTCACATGAGTGTATGGAGTCTGAAACCAATAGGATTGTTGAAATAATAGAACAGATAGCAAAAAAATGAAACAACGTGTATGTATGCTTGGTATATGTGGTGCTGGTATGGCTCCATTGGCTATTTATTTATCAATGCGCGGATATTCTGTTTATGGATGGGATGACGTTGTTAATCTAAAAATAAAGGATCTATTAATTAACAATAAAGTAATTTTTTTGCCATCGAAAATAATTCCACCATATTGCGATATTGTTGTACGTTCTAGTGCGATAAATGTAGATAACGATGTCATTTGTCAGGAGGCCATAAAAAATGATATTCCGATATTGCGTCGTGGTGAATTTTTAGCACGTGTATGTAGCGATAGAAAATTATTGGCTGTAGTTGGTTCTCATGGGAAAACATCGGTTACGGCAAATTGTATAGATATATTGAAAGCAAATGGATATACTTTCGATTATGTCTTAGGTGGCTTTTTTCAAAGCAATAAGATTTCGCCATCGATGTATAATGTAGATTCAGAATGGTTGGTTGCCGAAATTGATGAAAGCGATGGTACTATGGAAAATTTTTCTCCAGAATGTACCATTGCATTGAATTATGATGATGATCATATTGTTAATTATGGTGGTCATGATAGGTTAGTTAATGCATTTCGTGATTTATTTGCGCGTACTAAATCGAATGTCATTGTTCCTTCTGAAGATCGTGTTTTTACAACATTGGGCAAGAAGTTCATTGAAAAATTTGTATCAATAGAAAATTTGCCAGTACAGGATTTTACACTTCGTAATCAGGAAATTGCGAAATTTGCATTGGAAACAATTTTTCAACAATCATTTGTCATGCCAGAACAGTTTTGTGGGGTTCAGCGACGAAATGATATTCTGTTAAAGGATGATAAATGTATTTTTATTCATGATTATGCACATCATCCGACAGAGTTAGAAGCCTTATTGAGATTTGTCAGGTCTCGATATTGCGATTATGATATTAATATTATTTTTCAGCCACATCGATTGTCGCGCACAAAACAATATTTTAAAGAATTTGCCTCTATTTTGGATGGATTTGATCGAGTTGCTGTTGTTGAACTGTACACGGCGTTCGAAGATAAAATAGAAGGTGTTAGTAGCGATTTGGTTTATCAATGTTTACAGCATGATGATAAATGCATGATTGCATTGCGTGATTTTGATCAACAAATTCAGGCATTTTACGAAAAAATTCTTAAAAATGACCATAAACAGGTCGTGTTATTTGTCGGTGCAGGTAATATTTTAAAACATGCAACGAGATATGTTAGCAATTTAGCATTCAATATCGCTGAGAATATATTGAAAAAATACAGCATAAACTCCGAAAAGAACAAAGATATTACAAAATATTTTTCAATCCGTATAAAAAGCACTGCTAAACTGTTTGTTGAGCCGAAATCAATAGATGAATTGAAACATGTATTGAACATTTGTAAAAATCTTAATCTTAAATATGTTTTTCTTGGAAAAGGTACGAAATTGTTGCCACCATACGATATAATTAATTGTGTTGTTGTCCATTTAGAGGGTGCTGTTTGGGATGATGTAGAATGGAAATCCGATAATGTTGTTCGTTGTGGTGCTGGTGTTCGGATTCAAGAGTTCTGTCGTTGTGTCAGCGATATGGGATATATTGGGATAGAAAAACTGGCATATATTCCTTGTTGTATTGGTGGTGCTATCATCATGAACGCAGGGTCTCATGAGCAGGCCATTTCAGATAAATTGGTATCTATTGAAACGTTGGACATGGATGGTAATTTTCATGTTATTGAGCGTAGTGCTCTTCGTTTTGGCTATCGTAAATCAGTATTTCCTGCAGGACATGTTATAATTGGTGCAACGTTTGCATTTGATGAAAAAATGCCGGAGTCTTATTTTAAAAATGTTTCGCAAGAATTATTGAAATGGAGAATATTGCATCAACCAAAAGTGGGTTCTTTTGGATCTGTTTTCAAAAATGGAGAGGATTATTGTGCAGGTGCATTGATTGATCGATGTGGCCTAAAAGGATTTTCTGTCGGTGGTGCTAAGATTTCAGATCAGCATGCTAATTTTATCATAAATCATAACAATGCTTCTTCAAAAGATGTTGAATCGTTGATAGATCTCGCACGATATGAAGTATTCAATGTGTTTGGGAAATTTTTGAATACAGAAATCAATCTATTGCGATGATGAATGTTGCGGCATATTCGAATGCTTTTGGACGTATTGTAAAGTTTTTGTAATAATGCTTTTGATGTTAGTTCGTAATAAAGATCGGCCTTGCATATGTTGAAAATCATTTATCATGCGCATGCATGTTTAATAAATTTTGTGTAACTATTGCGACGTTATTTGGAATAGGAAATAGTCCTATCTTTCCAGGAACGTTAGGTGCGTTTTTCGGAACATTGTTTTATTCTAGCATAGCTGATAGATTTTCGTTCTTAGAAATGCTATGCATAGCGCTGTTTATGTTATTGTTGGCAATTATTATTTGTGATATTGCTGAACGTGAAATAGGTGAAAAGGATCCTAGCGAAGTAATTCTCGATGAATTCGTTGTTATGCCGATTGTTTTTTTCGGAACAAATATATTTTTTGCTGAGAAAGTGTGTTATTGTTGGGTATTGCTGGCAGGATTTTTGATATTTCGATTGTTTGATATTATTAAACCATTGGGTATAAAATCTACTCAATCATTGTCAGGTGGTGTTGGTGTTGTTATCGATGATATTGTAGCCGCGATCTATTCTAATGTAGTTCTAACATTGATTGGCATTTTCTTGACTGTACTATGATTCACGATAGCTTCCATGATAAATGGACGGTTTTGTAGGCTATTTAGTGCCAGTGGTACTTGTTATTCTATTTTTCGGTGGTTCTATTCTTGTTCATGAATTTGGACATTTTATCGTTGCTAAAAAACGCGGATTGTTCGTTCCAAAGTTCTCAATAGGATTCGGTCCGAAATTATTTGGATTTAAATGTAAAGGTACAGAATTTATTGTTTCTTTACTTCCGCTTGGCGGGTATGTTGCTGTTCCTCAGTTGGCGGATTTAAGCACTGTCGAGGGAGAGTATGATATTCCAGTAGATGCTAAGCAAGCAAGTTGGATAGATAAAATACTGATAGCGTTTGCAGGGCCAATATTTAATGTTCTGTTTGCGTTGGTTGTAGGTGTCGTATTATATTTTTATGGGTTGCCGATGCCATCTGAAATGATGGATAATACCATCGGATATGTTGAGAAAACTATTGACATGTACGACGGCAGTACAGTTGTGTCGCCGGCATATTCCGCTGGTTTATTGGCAGGCGATAAAATTATCGCAGTTGATGGGATGTCAGTCAAGCGGTTCGATGATATTTCTCAATTGATAGCATTGGGAACGCATAAAACAGAAACAGGAGATCCATATTCATTGTTAAAAATAGAGCGTGATGGTGCGTGTTACGAGATAGCAGTACATCCAGTAAAAATTAGTCAAACAGGAAATAATAATGATGCATTTCGAGTTATTGGTGTGTTGCCACGACAAGCATTACAAATAGCCGGTTTTTCTGATAATTTTGATAGGAACCAAGATATCATAATAGGCGATAGGATAATTTCTGCAAATGGTATTCCTATTTTAAACATTGCTGCGCTGCACGACATTTGCAAAACAAGTAATGAGATAGAATTGATGATAGAACGCAATGGCGAGGTATTTTCGTGCACAGTCCAATTACATAAAATGGTTCAAAAAAAAGATTATTTAAACGCAGAGTTTGGACGATCTCGTTTATGTCTTGTTCCTGGTGAATACGACGAACCTATTCGTGCAATAATTGATAATGACAACATGTCCTTTTGGAAGCATTCGAAAAATATTTTTTCAGTTTATGCTATAAATGGTATTAATATTAGTTCAATAGAACAAGCTAAAGATGAAATAGAGGATTCAGGATCAAATCCTGTAATATTGCATTGCTCTAATAATAAAAAATTAGTTTTGGACGATATAAAATCTATTGAAATTATTCCTCCAGAATATATCAACGCGATTGGGCTGCAATTTGCCAGTGATATTGTAATGACACATCCTTCCCCAATGTCGCTTATTTACGACACGACAGTTATGACATTTAAAACATTGAATGGGTTGTTTAGTCGTTCATCTGACATTTCTCCAAAACATTTAATGGGGCCAGCTGGGTTGATAAGGACATTACATGTGTTTGCAAAAAATAGTTTTCAGTGGTTGTTGTGGTTTGTGATTATGTTAAATGCAAATCTTGCAATAATAAATCTATTGCCGTTGCCAGTTCTTGATGGCGGTATAGTTGCAATGGCATTAATTGAACGTATGACTGGTTGGAAATCTATCGGAAAAATATGTTCAAAATTACAAACAATGTTTTTCGTCCTTTTGCTTTGTTTGATCATTTATATCACATTTTTTGACATTGCACGTATGTTTGGAGGATCAAATAAATCGTTTGATGTTCAATTACAAATGTTGAGGATGGATCAATTATGATAAAACGACGGCTGACTGGTGTTATCAAGATAGGAAATGTAAGTATTGGAGGAAATTGTCCAATAGCAATACAGTCGATGACAAATATTCCTACAGGAAATATTAATGGTAATGTTTGTCAAATTCGTGGTTTAGTTGAAAGTGGTTGCGATATTGTGCGTTTGGAAGTATCATCTTTGCGTGATATTGATAATTTCCGTAAGATTAAATATCAATTGCGGAATGACGGTATTAATGTTCCTATGGTTGCAGATACACACTTTTCACCAAAAATAGCTATTGAGTGTTTGGAGGTTGCTGACAAGGTCCGTATTAATGCTGGAAATTTTTCAGATAGTATGGTAAAAAAATCATCATTGTCGCATGAAGAATTTCTTGAAGGGAAAGAAAAATTGCAATCACGATTGATGGTATTTTTTGAACGTGCCAAGGAATTGAATGTTCCTGTTCGTATCGGAATTAATCATGGATCGTTATCGCCGAGAATAACTTATAAATTTGGAAATACAGTGGAGGCGATGTGGGAGAGTGCCAATGAATGTTTGGTTGTCGCTAGTGATATAGGATTTTCTTCTGCTGTTCTGTCATTTAAATCTAGTAATGTATTGGAGATGATAGAATCTAATCGTCTAGCATGTAAAAAAATGGACGAAAACGGATGGAATTTTCCTGTTCATTTAGGGGTTACTGAAGCTGGTAATGGAGAATATTCTCGTGTTAAATCGTCAATTGGCATAGGGACATTATTAATTGATGGTATAGGTGATACAATACGTGTTTCATTGACAGAGGATCCGATCAAAGAAATTGCAGTTGCCAAAGATATTTTGCAAGCGTGTGGTGTTCAACAATATCGTCCAGAAGTTATTGCATGTCCATCATGCGGCCGTACATCATATGAGATACAATCTGTGCTTAATAGGATAAAATTATTGGTGAATGATATCCAAGAAGCGTCTTGTATGAAAATTGCAGTTATGGGGTGTGCGATAAATGGAATAGGAGAGGCACGAGGAGCTGATATTGCAATAGTAGGCAATCCAGATGGAACATTATCGATTTATCGAAAAGATCTGTGTATAGTGTCTCATATAAAAGAAGATGATATTGAAAATGTTTTCTTATCAGTTTTGCGTACTAAATGATATTGACACTGGTTGCCGCGATACTACAATTTGCCACTACCTATGAAAAAATTATTAAAGCGTAACCATGGTTTTACGATCATTGAATTGATCGTTGTTTTGGCAATTTTAGCCGGTATTGTTGTGATGTTGGCCAAAGGTGTTGGTGGTGGTGCTGAGGCAGCAAAAGTCAATCAAGCAAAGGTTGATATGAATGGTCGTGTCCAAAGTGCTATCATGCTTTATACTGCAACTTTGGATAAAGTAGATGATTTTAAAGCTGATGAACTGATATCAAAAAAATATTTGTCAGATACTGACGATCCATGGGGAGAAAAGTATGACATCAAAAGAACAGGAAATGTTGTTAAAATTAATGCAGGGAAAAAAGGTAAAGACGCTGGTGTGAAAGAAGTGGAAGTTGATTTATCAAATGTTTTGCGTTAGTATGTTACGAGAAAAGATACTTGTATAATGCTTAAATGGCGCGTTGGTGCGCCATTTGAGTGTATATGTTATACGCATGTAAATTTTATGAGATTCAAAAACAAACAGAGTGGATTTTCTGCAATTGAATTGATGTTTGTGTTGGCTGTCATGGCGGCATTGGCCGGCGTGTTGCTGGGTTCTAGAGGAGAGCAGTCGAAATCAGTTAAGCAATTTCAACAGGAAGTACATAATGCTGTTTTTTTAGCACGTAAACTATCAGTAATCCATGATTGTGATGTTAAATTGAGCATTAATGAAAACAAAAAAAAGTTAATAGTATCTTTTACTGATCAAGATAATAAATCACAAAAACATGAATTTGACATTATAACAGAGGATATTTCCGATTGTGAATTTTATTCGATTGTTGAGACAGAACGCAAAAAATTAAAATCAAGAGAAAGAAAGAAACTGGATTTTGTCAGTGTTCGTTCGAAATATTGTCAACCGTTTGAATTGTCGTTTAAATTTGATGACAAGAATTATAGTCTATTCGTTGATAGATTGTGTCAAATGACATTCACATTTCCAGAAAGCATGTTATATGGAAAATAATAAACATGGATTTACATTAATAGAGATTGTTGTAGCAATAACGGTGTTGCTTGCCGGAATAATTCCAGTTGTAAATGGAATTATGTTTATGTTGCAGCGATATAATATTGATGATAAAGCAATTGCTCTTGTTGCTGATATTGACAATTGCGTATGTAATAGTTGGGATACAAAAACAATTCAGGTTACTAAAAAAATCACAAAAGGACAGAAGTCCTCTGGCGGAAGTAAAAATATTTATTCTATAATGCGGCCAGATGAAAATAGTAAGTTTTCTGCTCAACAAAGTAATTCAGATGTTTTAGATATTAAAGATAAAAAATTAGTTTTGACTACGGTAGGAATTTCACGCCATTATAGTTTATCAAATGACACACAAGCAGTTGCATTTTGTTACAAACTCCAGGAGAATACAGATAAGAAATAATCTACCTTAATAAAAAAAATTTCTTTCAGGAAAGAAAATCTTAATTTAAGCCGTAATCCGATTTCTATTGCTTCGCAGTCTTTACTAAGCAGTCTTTTCGTGTAAAATGCCAAAATAGACTGTGTGCCTTGTTTTAGTAATCAGACGGCTTAATTATTCTTATCTTGCTTTTGTCGGCTGATTTGTATTTGACTCTGTTTCTTGAGGTATAACCAGTTTTTCCGGTTCCGCCGATTCAAGCGGTTCATTACATTGTTCTTGCTGTTGGGCATTTACGGTGGCCAAGATAGGTGTTGCGACAAGACTATTATCATGAAATTCTGTCACATAGCCTTCCATTATTAACCAATGTAGGTCTTGTAAAAAATTGGTTTTAGCATCAACATTGTTACTGCCAATTTCTAGTTGGTTGACCAGATTTTGTTCTACATTTGCATCATTTGGTACTAATTTGAACAATTCTTCCGTAGTAATTTTGGGATGATTGTCAATGTTTTGAATGATCGTTTGGATATTATCTGCAAAAATTGTATCAGGCGTTCTAAACTTACGACGTACTGGAGATAGATAACTTATTCCATTTTTACCGCCAAGCTTGTAAATAAAAAATCCAGAACGGCGCAGTCGGCCACGTAAGTTATTTGATAGATTTAACGGGAATTTTTTTTCACGTTCGATTGTCACGAAAATGGATTTTGACAGCAATGTTTTTGGCATTTTTTGGAATGTTATACCAGAAATGCGTACAGATTTGTAGTGTGTTATTGCTTTTGATTTTAAGAAATTGTTGAAATATTGTTTTGCGTCAAAAAATGACATTAATTCTTTAGGTGTCTCTTCTGATTGTGATTCTTTTGGTGTATATACTGTAATTTTCGATGCTGATGATTTCCAGTTTTCTATCGATTCATTATCGGTTAACTTTTCTATATGTTTTTCTATCTCTTCGATTGAAAGGTGTGGCAAAAATCGTTCTTGGTGTTCAAGCAATAGACGATGGTAATCATGATAATTTGACGGACATAATATTTTTCCAGTGATCCCACATTTATTTACTGATGAAAAATTTCCTTTAGGCTGTTCTGATTCGCGCTCTGATATTTCAAAATATTTATCAAAATGATTCAACAGTACATGGTGGACTGCTTCATCTTCAGTATTAAATATAAAATCATCATCAGTCGTTAAGTATAGTGTTGTGTCATCACATGTATCCTTTTTTTTGATGACCATTGCATATTGTTCTGGTTGCTCTAAGAACTTTTTAGCGACATCAAACAATTCGTAGGTTTTGCGCGATGTTTTTAATGTTGTTATGATAGATTCGTAATTTTCATCGTTTGGATAAAAATCTATTGTTACAATTGGGTCGAATGGAGCAGGTTTGGTCCTTTGATGACGAGCATTGTTCCTATTACTGGATCGGAACGAAAATTTACTGTCCTTATTGCTTTTGGCAAATTTTGTATTAGAACGACGAGACTTTGTATTACGTGCATTGCGTTGCTGCTCGGAAGATTTGTGATATTGCGAGTTATCATTTCGTGCCCATGATGGCATAAATGATAATGCTTCTATTACGCTAGCTTCTATAGGAGAGTTATTGTCAATATTCTCGTCGTTCATAGTAGTCTTCCCATCCGTATACTATAATGAATTTATTAAATTCAATCGTTTTAATTATTTAACATGCGTCGTTGGTTCTCAAGTTCAATTCTTTGGCGCTCTAATTCCAACTGTTGTCTTTCTAAATCAATACGCTGACGTTCAAGTTCTAATCTTTCGCGACTTTGATAATCAACAGGGCGTTGATAGTTGGCATTATGGTTATGTGCGGAGTAATTTGTTCGAGATTGTGCTTGAGACGCTCTATTTTCTTGATCTGCCATGTGATTGCCCAAAGCGCCGCCGGCTAATCCACCGATGACACCACCTAGTGCTGCTCCACCTTTTCCTCCGATGGCATACCCAACTCCTGCACCAGCACCAGTACCAACAGCAGCACCACCTAATGTACCTTCTGTTTGAGTGCATCCTGACTGACAAATTATCAATGCTGATAATAATGCCAGAGCTACGTGCTGATGTTTAAAAATGCTCTTTGTTTTCATGCTAATAGATACATTTTATTTTTTTGGAAAGGCAAGGAAATTCATCCTCTGAAATAAGTCAAAACCGTCCATTCACCAATATCGCCAAATGTTTCTATATGAGACTTCCAATGTTTTTCTATTTGTTGTTCGAATGCTTTATGAACGGTACTACGTTCTGTTGTTAAAATTCCGCTTAGTGACAACATTCCACCAGGACGTACTGATTTTACCAATAATTCTGCATTGTCTAATAATACATTTGATAAAATATTTACTAATAGTAGGTCAGCTTGTCTGCCCAACAAATTCGTTTTTAGATCTCCTACAACAAAATCTACCTGTTCATGGAAAATACCATTTAATTTAGCATTTTCTTCTGCTATTCTTACAGCGTCAGGATCGATATCCAATAATGTTGCGTGTGACATTCCCAATTTTATTGCGGATATTCCAAGAATACCAGATCCACACCCGACATCGATGCAATCTTTTATTACTAAATCTTCTGTTTTTTTATAAAGGTTGCAGAACATTACTAATGATCGAGCACATAATTGTGTAGTTTCATGGGATCCTGTACCAAAGGCCATACCAGGTTCTATATAAATTCCAACAGCATCTTTTGGCAGATTTATGCTATCTTTCATCCATAATGGTATCCAATGTAAATTTTCACATTGCCACGGCCTTGCAGATTCACGATATGCTACAGTCCAATCGTTGTTAGGGACTGTTGTTATAATAGGAGTTAAATTGATTTTAAGATGATTTGATATATTTGATAATTCTTCATTCCCTTGTGATTGTGAAGCAACGTATCCGCATAGATAAAACGAATGAGACAATGCATCTTCTTCTACTGCCCAACAGATATATTCTTGTTCTGCTAAAAATTGATCAATGACAGGTATCACACCATTATCATGCAATTCTATGCTGTATTTTAACATATTCAGCAGTGTAAATAAAGATGTTCCTCCGCATGTGCAATGGTTAATTATGTGTGTTTTTAATAAATATGGTTTATAGGAATTATCTATTGTGATTTGATTTTGAATGAGAAAAAACTTGAATGAACTGGCTAATTGACAAACTGAATGGTTCTATGTCGAGGTTGTGTGGATTAATGGTATTGTTTTTTTTAGTAATTTGTTTAGACGCATCTTGTATGGAGAAGAATGAACATCCGTTTTTGTCAAATGATATGCCAATTAAGTGGAATACTTTGTTGCCAGAATATATAGAACGCGATGTTAATATTGCTATTGATATGGCACAGGCGAATATTGGTGCTATTGCATCATTGCCAATAAAAGATGTAACATTCGAAAATACCATTCTAGCACTAGAATATGCTGATAAGACATTAGATCGTGCTTGGTCATATGTAGGTCATTTGGATGCGACATGCAATTCTCAAGAAATTCGTGATGTAATAAATAAAATGTTGCCAAAGGTTGCAGAATTCAGTGCGAATATTTTATTAAATGATGATCTTTGGTTGCGTATAAAGACATTTGCAGAATCCGAAAGAGCAAAAAAGTTAGAGGGAATAGAGAAGAAATTATTGCAAGATACGGTCGATGGGTTTCGTGATAGTGGTGCTGATTTACCACGAGAACAGCGTGAGCGTTTAAAAGCAATAAGTATTGAAGCGTCACAATTATCACAAAAGTTTTCCGAAAATGTTCTAGATTCACGAAATTCATGGGAGAAATATGTAGATAATGTTGATGAATTAAAGGGATTGCCAGAAATGACATTGGATATTCTTGCAGAAGATGCTAAACGAAAGGGACGTGAAGGTTATCGTTTGTCATTGAATCCAAGCACATGCGGAAAATGCATGCAATATTTAGAAAATGAATCATTGCGTGAAGAATTATTTCGGGCGTCACTGACAGTAGGAAGAAAAGATCAATACAATAATCAAAAAATTGTTGAAAGATTATTAGAATTACGGCAAGAATCTGCAACTATCTTGGGTTATAAAACATATGCTGATATCACATTAAAACACAGAATGGCGAAAAACGGTGACAATGCATTGAAATTTATTGAAAATTTACACGATCGTGCACTACCATTTTTCGAACGTGATATAAGAGAAATGGAACAGTTTAGTTCTGATTATTTCAAAGAAGAAAAATCACATATCAAGCCATGGAATATGGCATTTTTAGCAGAAAAACATCGTCAGAAAATGTTTGATTTTGATGAAGAAGAATTGCGCCCTTATTTCAAATTAGAAAATGTCATTGCTGGGTTATTTGATGTTGCGAGAGCATTATACGGAATAAATTTTGTTGAACAGAAAGTTTGGCATTCTGATAACGCAGATGCTGATGTTCCTGATGAAGTGATTCCTGTTTGGCATGAGGATGTTAAGTTTTTTAAGGCGTATGAAGAAAGTGGTGATGAGATTGGAGGATTATATCTCGATATGCATCCAAGGGAGACAAAACAAGCAGGAGGTTGGATGTCAGGTCTTGTCAATGGGCATTTCGATGAAGATGGTATGTGGAATCGTCCTATTGCTGTCATTTGTACAAATTTGACCCAATCGACAGAAACTTCTCCTTCATTGCTTTCTCATAGAGAAGTTGAAACATTATTTCATGAATTCGGACATGCATTGCATCATTTATTTGGTAAGGTAAAGTTTGAATCAATGAATGGTTGTCATGTTGCATGGGATTTTGTTGAATTGCCGTCGCAAATCATGGAAAATTTCTGTTGGGATCGTACAAGTTTGGACTTGTTTGCGAAACATTATATTACTGGTGATAAGATGCCAGATGATTTATTTGATAAAATGTCAAATGCGAGAAATCATTTGTCAGCGTCAGGTATGATGAATCAATTATGTTTTGCCAAGCTTGATTTAGAATTGCATCAAAATTTTGAAAACTATGATGGGGATGATATAGAAGCATTATTGGAAGAAGTGTTGACTAGCTACCGTTATCCAGTATCAGAACGTGTCCCTACAATTTTATTGAGCTTTAGTCATATTTTTGGTGGTGGCTATGCTGCAGGGTATTATTCTTATAAATGGGCAGAGGTATTAGATGCTGATGCATTTTCTAAATTTGAAAATGATGGTGTATTAAGCAGAAAAATAGGTGAGCGTTTTCGTAAATGTATTTTATCGCAAGGAGATAGTAAGGAAGCTGACGAATTATACAGGGATTTTATGGGCCGTGATCCTGACATCGAAGCATTGTTTATACGTAGTGGGCTTGTTGATTAATATTACAAAAATGTGGGTGTGATTGTATGAAACTATTTAATACACTGACTGGGAAAAAGGAAACGTTAACACAACGTGATGGAATGCCGTTTACGATGTATTTTTGTGGCCCGACTGTTTATAACTATGCACATATTGGAAATTTTAGGACATATTTAGTGCAAGATGTATTAGTTCGTACATTACAAGCATGTGGATATAATACCGTAGTTGTACGCAACATTACTGATGTTGATGATAAAACAATACGTGATTCTCAAAAAGAGAATAAATCATTGCGTGAGTTTACGGAAAAATGGACACAAATTTTTCATAATGACTGTGATGCATTGAATGTATTACGACCAAATTTTGAACCGAAAGCAACTGATCATATTAACGAGCAGATTGAAATGATACAATCATTGATAGATAAGGGGTTTGCTTATGTTGTGGATGATGGATCAGTATATTTTGATGTTAGTGCATATGATGAGTATGGGCATTTGTCTCGTGTTGGTGAAAGAACGTTGATTTCGCAAGAATTGGATAGTGCAGGAAATCGCAATCTTGCAGATGAATATGATCGAGATAATATAGCAGACTTTGCTCTATGGAAATCTTCGAAACCAGAAGATGGTGAAAATTTTTGGAAGAGTCCATGGGGAAATGGCCGTCCAGGATGGCATATTGAGTGTAGCGCTATGGCAAAGGAATATCTAGGTGCTACGATTGATCTGCATTCTGGTGGTGTTGACTTGAAATTTCCACATCATGAAAATGAAATTGCACAATCGCAATGTGCTAATGGACAACAATTTTCGAGATATTGGATGCACATTGCTCATTTGTTAGTCGATGGTACCAAAATGTCGAAAAAACTTGGAAATTTATATACATTGAATGATATTAATGAACGCGGATTTTCAGCTTTAGCACTGCGATATGCATTGATTTCAGCACATTATACTCAGCCATTGAATTTTACATTTAATAATTTAGTAGCTTCGACTAACGCATTAGATAAGTTAAAAAAATATGCTAAAAGGCTTGGTATTCAGAAGATAGAGTCAGTCGTGGTGCTGAAAGAATGGCAATTTTTACAAAATGCATTTAATGCTATTACAGATGATTTGAATATTCCATCATGTCTTGGTGAGTTGTTTAAAAGCATGCATGAGATTGATCTGCCGACATTGAATGACTCTGACATGCAGAATTTTCGCAATGAATTTTCTTCATTGATGTTTATGTTAGGCCTGTATTTTGACAATGATGACAATATTGATATTCCAGATCATATCAAGGATCTTGCTGCACATCGATGGCAGGCCAAAGTGGAGCGAAATTTTAAAGAAGCTGATGCATTACGACAACAAATTGTTGCAGAGGGGTGGGGTGTAAACGATACAAGCGATGGTTATTCTATCGTGCGTATTTAGTGTATCAGGAAAGTTTAGACAGAGTTGCATTGATTGGAAATAATGCACTCTGTTTGGGATGTGAGTCGATCGAGAGTTGTTATGTTGAATGTGTGTTTTGGTATTTATTTTAATGGTCACTATAATGATAACGATGACTAAAAAGTGTGCAAATGTACTTCATGTAACTGTCTGAATGGAGAGCTAAATGAATTTTTTGAAAACATCGATCCACGTATTTTCCCATTTTTCTTTATCGAATTCCTGCGCGACATACTAGATAATTTTGTTCTAAGATCTTTGTCTAAAACAACTCTTTTTATTGCTTTGAATAATTCATTTTTGTCAGGATTTATTAGGATGCCGTTGTAGTTATTGATTATCAAATTTGGTAAACCACCAATGTTTGTTGCTATTACTACATTGCCAGATGCTTGTGCTTCTAGACATGATAACGAAGTGCCTTCGGAGTATAAAGTTGGAATCAAAGATATATCATAATTTTTATATACATTGGACATTTGTTCAGGTTCTAACAGATAATGATGTATTCTTTTTTGATATTTGTTTTTTTATCTTTCCAGATCATTTTTTATTTCGTCATCATGAATAAATCCTACAAAATCGAATTCTATGCTTGGATTTAATTCCATAATGTCGTTCATTATATCAGAAAAAAGCCAATATCCTCTGTATCCGCATAGTCTCCGCGGGAAAAGAATTTTTATTTTATCATTATTTCTTTTGGTAGGTTTGAATATCTTTATGTCGACGTAATTAGGAATATAGTGAAAACGTTTGTTCTTAGCTTTGTCAGCAAATAAACTTCGAAAGAACGAAATGGTATTTGTGTCGACGGATGCTATACAATTATTGCGTTTTAGTATTTCGTTCAAATGAATATGTTGTTTTCGATCAACAGTTTTGTTGTCACATGTTATGCCATGTGATAAAACAATGGAGTTATCGAACACTTTTTGTGGTAAAAAATCCATGCTTGAAAATATTGCAAAAACAGGACGTGTGCATTCTCTATCTCTGCGAACAGTTTGTTAGAACAGAAGAGATTGAAATAAGGTATTCCTAATACTTTTAAATTATTTTTTGTATTTGTCCAAAATCCGCATGAAGATTGTTGTATCAGCAACGGTTCGAACCCGAGTTTTATGATTATATCAGCCAGGTCCAAACAATATCTTTCTGCTCCACCTGCATAAAAATGTTTTCCATTGGTGTCAAAAAACAACGATTGGAAAATTATTACTGTTTTTCTAATGTCTCCAACATTTTTTAGTATGAATTCATTTATATTACGAAGACGTTTTTTGTTTTTTATTTTTTTTGTTACCAACGTTATGGGCAAAAACAATGTATATCTTAGTGTTTTGCATATAGAATTGATCAATTTCTTATATAAAAAATTTTTTTCATAAAAAATTACATCCCAGTTGGATAAATCATCATGTTTAAAAATCAAGAGCCTAAAAAACAAAAACCGACATCAACTAAATCAATGTCAGTTCTAATAAAAACAAACGGATGCGATCCATTATCGTTTCGAGAATTGGAATCGTTTCCTTGCTCCTGGACGTCCAGGTTTTTTACGTTCTTTGATTCTGCTATCACGTGTCAACATTCCTGCTTGTTTCAAAGCAGCGCGCAAAGTAGGGTCCATTTTTTCCAACGAACGCGCTACCCCAAGTGCAATTGCATCAGACTGTCCAATGATACCGCCACCAGATGTTTTTGCTTCGATATCGACTTTTTCAAACTTGTCAACAAGTATCAAAGGAGCGAGCAACGTCCTTTCAACACTGTCGAGTGACGAAAACTCATTAATCGGTTTCCCGTTGATTATGAACTTTCCGGTTCCTTCACAAAGTCTAACACGAGCGACTGCACACTTTCTGCGCCCTGTGCAACAAAATTGTATAGCTTTTTCTTCCTGTGCCATTTTCTTATAAAACAGATATTATTTGATCACTATAGTTTCCGGTTGTTGTGCAGCGTGAGGATGTTCAGCTCCACGATATACCTTTAATTTTCTAATTATTTGTTCGGACAATCTATTCTTTGGTAGCATTCCACGTACTGCATGCTCGATAATGAACTCAGGACGTTTTTTGCGCATGTCTTCAACAGACACATATTTTTCTCCGCCTTGAAATCCCGAGTAGAACATGTAATCTTTTTGAGATTCTTTGTTTCCTGTTAATTTTACTTTGTCGGCATTGATCACGATAACAAAATCACCAGCATCCATATGAGGAGTGAATAAAGGTTTGTTACGGCCACGCAAAATGTCAGCGATCTTAACAGCCAAACGTCCCAATACAAGCCCGTCAGCATCGATCAACCACCACTTCTTGTTGGCAACATCTTCTACTGTCGCTAAAGTCGTCTTCATTAAATATTCTCGCAAGCTAAGTGCAGCTCACATTTTGTCAAATAATTTTTACGATTTTCTTGATGTTTAATTGTTGATTTGTTTGCCGTGCATGTTTTTCATTTGAGCGAATAAATAAATGGCATATAATTATAAATAGTCTGATTTGAATTTTTTTATAAAAATGCTGTTTCTGCTTTGCTTTATGATAGGAGTTAAATATAATTTACCTGGTGCGGAAGATAAAATTTACCAGTCGTACGGGAAGTATTTTGCTGTTTGTGTTTTCTAGTATAGCTATGATGAGCGGAATATTGATTTCTGGGCTTAAATCAACCACTTATCAGAATCTATTTTTTTGCCAGGCAGCACATTCTTATCCTTTTTTCGATAAAGATGGAAATTTGCACGGATTGTTCAATGTCGAACGAGAATCAATGGAAAATTTGATGATTGGGTTGTGCTCAAAAAATGGCAATCGGTTTGCTGCTAAAAATGGAGAACATTACGATTATAAACAATATGTACTTGAGCCTATTGATGATGTGTTAAAGAAGTTAAAAGGATGTCCAAAAAAGATTGAGCATAACGCTTGCTTAAAGGTTAATGCCGCTATAAGGCCAGTTGATGATAAATTGCCATTTAAATCATCATTTGAAAAAGAAATAAAACGTGCGCTGCATTCCATATTAAAAGACGAGAAGATAGACAAAGCAAATTTAAATCACAAGATTGATAATCTTGATATAAAAAAGATTGCAAGTTTTGATAGCTTATGTGAGCAGCTTGGATTGAATGATGCTAAAAAACCGAATGCTTATGGCGGAGTAAAAAAGAAGATAGATGATACATTTACGTTCAATGATAAGATTGATGCAGTAAATTTTTTTGCTGCAAATAAATATGTCCGTTTAAGCATTTTAAATGTATTTTGTGATGATATAAAATCTGGAAAATTCGGGAAAATTGATCAGGGCGATAATATGAACGAAGATGGCGATCAAATAGGAGATTCTGATCAAGAAACGAAAAAGCATAATGAAACGACTTATGCTTTTGAGTTTGAAAGAGATAATGAAAGTCTGAAAAACAGTAAACAGAATTTAAAAATGTTAAGTTTGATGATGAAATATTCTTCAAAATTTTCATCTGAAAAGAAATGTAATAAGAAACTCCTTCTTAAATCAGATAACAATGATCAAGAGAAGCGTTCCGTTAATGATTTTTTTTCAGAGAGCGAATGGATAATGCTTAATATGGATATTATAGATGATAAATATGCCTTTTTTCATAAGGGATCTGTGTCTGTAATGAAGTTGTTATAAAAGCGGGCTTGTTCTATTGGTCTGGCATAGAACAAAAATGCATTATATGTTTCATTTTTGTGGTAAACGAGATAATGCAGTTGTTTGTTCAATTAAAAAAATTCTGTGGTATAAGTTTTGCGTTTTATTTCTGGTCAAAATTAACTATTCAACGATAAAAAACCACCATAGCGAGTATCAATCTATGGTGATTTTTTTAGCAGCATAGCTAATTTGGTTATGTGTGAAATTTGCTTGTCACGCACAACATGATAATTGCTTGTCGAATCTAAGTGATGATCGCATTTTAAATTCCGCTTGTTTTCCATCATTCCATTGTTGTACAGGGCGTAAATATCCAACTATGCGAGAATAGATTTCTGTCTGTTTGCCGCAATGAGGACATGTTTTCTTTTCACCTGCTAAATATCCATGTTCTGGACATACAGAAAATGTTGGGGTCAATGAGTAGTATGGAAGCTTATAATTTTCTGCAATTTTTCTTACAAGATTTTTAACAACATTAGGGTCAGATATTCTTGCTCCCAAAAATGCGTGTACTACAGTCCCTCCTGTAAACTTTGTTTGTAATTCATCTTGATGGTCGAGCAATTCAAATAAATCGTCAGTAAAATCAACTGGGACATGAATCGAATTTGTGTAAAATGGAACGTCATTGTCTGATTTTTGATTTGCTTCATTGGCAGCGATAATATCACGAAATCGTGATTTGTCCTTTTTGGCCAATCTAAATGAAGTTCCTTCAGCTGGAGTAGCCTCAAGATTATAATGGTTCCCTGTTTCTTTTTGATAGTTTACTATTCTATCGCGCATGAAATCAAGCACTTCAATGGCGAATGACTTCCCTTCATCGGTTGTTATTGATGTTTTTAAGAAATTCAAACATGTTTCATTCATTCCAACTAGTCCTATTGTTGAGAAGTGGTTTTTCCAATATTTCCCAAATCTCATTTTTATATCTTTTAAGTAGAATGTTGTGTATGGATAAAGATTCGACGCTGTAAGTTTTTCCAATAACGCACGTTTGATCTCCAAACTTTCTTTAGCGATATCCATTGTTGCGGATAGTCGTGCAAAAAATTCTTCTTTCGATTTAGACAAATATCCTATGCGTGGCAAATTTATTGTTACAACACCAACACTACCAGTCAATGGATTTGCACCAAATAATCCGCCGCCACGTTTTTCTAACTGCGTATTGTCGATTCTTAAGCGACAACACATTGACCGTGCATCATCGGGATTCATGTCGGAATTGATAAAGTTAGAAAAATATGGGATGCCATATTTCCCTGTCATTTCCCATAGTCCATTCAGGTTCTCATTATCCCAATCAAAGTTTTTGGTCAAGTTGATTGTTGGAATAGGGAATGTCATTATTCTTCCATGCGCATCACCTTCTGTCATTACTTCGAATAATGCACGATTGAACATGTTCATTTCTTCTTGAAAATCACCATATTTAGCCTCCATGAACTCTCCACCAATTACAACGGGTTCTGATGCTAAATGTTTTGGACAGAATAAATCCAATGTGATATTTGTGAATGGTGTTTGGAATCCTACACGCGTAGGGACATTGATGTTGAAAACGAACTCTTGTAATGCTTGTTTTACTTGTCCGAATGACAAATTATCATATCGCAGGAACGGTGCTAATAATGTATCGAAATTTGAAAATGCTTGTGCGCCAGCTGCTTCGCCCTGCAGTGTATAGAAAAAATTGACGACTTGCCCAAGTGCTGTTCTAAAATGTTTTGGTGGGCGAGCTTCCGTCTTTCCTGAAACCCCGCAGAACCCTTCTTTTAAAAGGCTCGCAAGGTCCCATCCCACACAATACACAGACAACTGATTTAAATCGTGAATGTGCAAATCTCCTGATTCATGTGCTTCTTTTATATGAGATGGATACACACTGTTCAGCCAGTATGTTTGACTTAAAGCCCCCGATAAATAATGATTTAATCCTTGTAGAGAATAACACATATTGCTGTTTTCGCGTACTTCCCAGTCTAGCCGTGAGATATATTGATTGACTCGGTCGATTTCAGAACGTATTGCATCATCTTCAGCACGATTTTTTCTGTCACGTGCTAATATAAATGTTTTGGCAGTATTTTTATATGGTGATGCTAATAATGTTTGTTCTATCAAGTTTTCAACTTGTTCAATATTCTCAGAGTTATTATCTGACATATCCCACAGTTGTGAAATGACTTCGCGTGATAGATTCCATGCGATCTTTTGGTCATATTCACCTGTTGTTCGTCCTGCTTCAGCAATTACTTGAAATATTTGTCCGTGGAGTGCTGTGTCAGCCATGTTGTTGTTTGTTTGAGCAGATTGATTTTGTTGTGGGATGTTTTTCATTGTTTGTCCTATTTATGATTTGTTGGTTTTTACTAAATACGGTGTCTTTTTGATTAAAACATACTATATGTAGTGTTTTGTACTATTGTCTAGTATATTTTTTAATATTTATAATTTCCAGCCGTTTTGAAAATATAAATTCTTTTTAAATATACGACATCTGGTGTGTTTTTGTGATAAAAATATTTATTTTCTTTGTAGAAATTTTTCTGCTTTTATTAAATCTTCTGGTGTGTCTATTCCGATGCTTGGTTTGTTTACTGCTACTGTATCAATTTTATATCCATTTTCCAATAGTCGTAGTTGTTCCAATGATTCAGCAGTTTCTAGCTGCCCATTTTTTAAATTTGTATATTGTTCAAGAACATGTCGATGGTATCCATATACGCCAACATGTCCGTAAAAAGTATTATTTTGTAGCCATTGAGAATGTTCAATTCCTCGGACGAATGGTATAGGGCTGCGTGAAAAATAAAGCGCTTGTCCAAAAAAACCAACTGCCACTTTTACACGATTTGGATTGTCGATGTCGTCTATATTGCATATTTTGAAGACAGGAGTTATGACATCTGCTGTGCTTGATTGTGCACGTTCTGCGATAGCGATTATTGTTTGAGGATCTAATAATGGTTCATCTCCTTGTATATTTATTATGAAATCACCAGATATTTTATTCAAAACAGATGCAATACGTTCTGTTCCGCAGCAACAATCAGTAGACGTCATGATAGAAGTTGCTCCAAAAGATTTCGCTACATTAACAATTTCATCAGAGTCTGTAAGTATAGTAACATCGCTAGTTACGCCAGATTCTATTGCACGTTCATAAACATGTTGTATTACTGGTTTGCCACACAAGTTTGCCAATATTTTACGGGGAAATCGAGTAGATCCTATACGTGCAGGGATTACAATGGAATAATTCATCATGCTGTTACAATGCATAGAATCACACTGTTTTTTGGCAAATTAAAATGGACGATATTGGCAAATTTTAGTGAGTAATTTATAGTTTGTTACATGGACTTAATTAATCCGATTGCTTCTTTAAAACTATCGCGTAAAGCTTGAGATTCAAAGCCGCTCGCTAATCTTTCTAGTCTCTGGCCTTCAATTGCGTTGCGGTTTTCAACGCAGTCTTTGATAGTATACTTTATTTTATTGAAGTCGTCCTGTTTCATTGTAAACGGATTCTTTTTATTTCCTCTTCCTTTATAGTTTTTAGCAAATTCAGAGTCAAAAAAGTTAGTAATTTCTTCTGGTATTTTTTGTTTTTCAGTTGTTTTTGGGTAAAGACTCATTTTGATTTGTGATTTGTTTAGGCGGCAACCAAGGTGTTTTTTACTTTTCCTGCTTTTTAGTTTTTTTCTACAATTTCTTTCTTTTCTTTGGTAGAATTTTGCGATCTTGATTGTGATATTGTTCGCTCTGATTCTGCGTTTGTTGTCTCACTAATAGTACTTTTTGTTTTTATGAGTTTGTATTGATTTGTCGTATTCATAAGCGCGTACTTTCTTTGTATTTGTAATTTTTTGTTAATACAATTTTTTGTTTTGTTTGTGTGCAAAAATGAATGATTTTAGATTTGAAAATACAGTTCTTACTTTTGTTATGAAGTGTCTTTATATGATTTTATGTTGTGCAAATGTTATTTATTAAATCCTGTGTAAACAGAAAATTCATGGTATATTCAGTATTTTTAGCGTGATGTCATCATTGTTACATGCATGCAAATAGATTTCCCTTTAATTTCTGTGAAATATATTTAATGTGCCAAAAAGAAGGGAGATGTTGTGAAAAAACTTTTTTTGGTCGTTGTTTTTTTTGTGTTAGCAGCAATTAATGTTAATTTATTAACATCCTTTGTGCATGCTAAAGAAGAGCAGGCGCAGTTGAAGATGAAAATTGCAATGTTAAAGGATATGAATGAAATTGCTGCAAATGATTTTTCAATAAAACAGGACCATATGCGTAGCTTACTAAATAATCAGGAATTTGTTAATCAAGTAATACGAAGTAAAGAGGGGCATGTTAAACCACGAGAAAAGATTTTTAAATTTGCAGATTGAGGGAATTAGTGAGATGATGGATCAAAAATCAAAAGAATTGCGATTGCATTTTTGCAAATATGGTCAAGAGCATGTATTTAAATTTTGGGAGATTTTATCAAAAGAAGAACAAGAACAATTGTTGCAACAAGCCAAAGGGATGGATTTAGAGTATTTGTCATCAGTGATTAGTAATGTAATTTCAAACAATAATCATGCAGATGACAAACGGATTGGGACATTTTCTCCTGCTCAATTTATTAAGTTTCCTAATTCCGATGCTGATTGGACGAAATGGCAGGAAATGACTGCGTTGGGTGAAAAAACCATACGCGAAGGGAAAGTTGCTGCATTTACTGTTGCTGGTGGTGAAGGGACACGGTTGGGATGTGTCGTTCCAAAGGGGACATTAGAAGTAACTCCTATCAAACATAAATCATTATTTCAAGTATTTGCAGAAAAGATAAAAGCAGCAGAACGGAAGTATGAGACCAGTATTCATTGGATAGTGATGACTAGTGAGCGTACTCATAATGAAACTATAGAATTTTTTGGAAAAAATGGTTCATTCGGAATAGACAATATTCATTTTATTAAACAAGGGCAGATGCCAGCTGTCGATCAAGATGGCAAGTTTATCATGGAGACGCGTAGCAAAATAGCAATGCACCCAGATGGACATGGTGGTTCGTTGAAAGCATTAGGGAGATCAGGTGCATTGGCGATGCTCGATGGTCTTGGGATAAAAATATTGAGTTATTTCCAGGTAGATAACCCGTTAGTACGCTGTATAGATCCATATTTGATCGGGTTACATGTTTATCATAATTCACAAGTAACATCTCGGATGATAAAAAAATTATATCCTGAGGAGAAGGTAGGTGTGTTTTGTGAAAAAAATGGGAAAAGCTATGTGATCGAATATTCTGATCTTCAAAAAGATCAAGCTATGTTGCGAAATCCAGCTGGGGAATTAGTGTTTTGCTCCGGAAATCCAGCTATCCATCTATTGGACGTTGATTTTATTCGTCGGTTCAATGGTAAAGATGAAAATTCTGAAATCCCATATCATATCGCACGAAAAGTAATTCCGACAATAGATTCATTGGGGGAACAAGTAGTTCCGAATTCACCAAATGGACTGAAGTTAGAAATGTTTTTATTCGATGTTTTTCCGTATGCTGAACGTATTGTTATTGTTGAAAGCAATAGATTAGCAAATTTTAGCCCAGTAAAAAACTTGGAAGGGTTGGATTCTTTGAAAACATGCAAACGCGACCAGGTAAAATTATTTGTTGAATGGTTACACGCTGCAGGTGTGGATATACCAACAGATATTAACGAAATGCCGCCGTTTGACATAGAAATCAGTCCGTTATTTGCCGATAGCAAGCATGATTTTTTAAAAAAATGGTCAGCTTTAGAAAATAAACCAGCTGTTGCTGCAGGTCTATACATCGACTAAATTTGATATAATACACGTGATTTTCAGATGTTGATCAGTCTGTAATGTATCATCTGATTTTATAAAATGACATCTTTCGATCAATGCGATCGAGGGATGTTTTTGTTAAAATTGCAAGTTGTGTTGTGTTTAATTCTTGGCATTCATGTTGGAATGCCATGTTTTTGTCAAACTTATGCACTTTAGAATGTTGAACGTTGAATGCGTAAATCCACGACCAATACCAGGTTTCGCTGGCACACTTCTGTGCGTAATTATATTTTCAGAAGAATCTTTTTGAATTATTATTTTGACAGTTCTTCGGTTGTTTTAATTTCGAAAATTCCAAGTTTTCGGAATCGTTTATAACGATTTTCCAGCAACTGATCTGTTGTATATTTATTTAATTCTTTTAAATGCTTTAAAATACCAGTTTTTATGGTTGCTGCTGTTGCGTCGTAATCATTATGTGCGCCACCAAGTGGTTCAGGCAATATTTCTTCAACGACTCCGAATTCTAATAATTTTTCAGAAGATAGCCGTAATGCTTTTGCTGCTTCTGGTGCTTTTGCACGATCGTTCCACAGAATAGCAGCACAGCCTTCAGGTGATATTACAGAATAATATGCATTTTCTAAAATCAATATGCGGTCAGATACAGCAATTCCTAGTGCACCACCAGATCCACCTTCGCCGATTACTACAGAAATGATAGGCGATTTTATCAACATCATATCACGTAAATTTGCAGCAATAGCTTCTGCAACATGCCGTTCTTCAGATTCGATTCCGGGGAATGCTCCTGCTGTATCAACTATTGTAATTATCGGTATGTTGAATCGTTCCGCTAGCCGCATTATACGCATTGCTTTACGATATCCTTCCGGACTTTGCATGCCAAAATTACGTTCTAAATTTTCTTTTATATCACGTCCTTTTTGTTGTGATATTATTGCAATAGGCATATTGTTTAACCGTGCAACACCACATACCATTGCCTGATCATCTGCATATAATCTATCGCCATGTAATTCTTGAAATTCAGAAAATATCCTGGTGATATAATCGAGAGAATACGGTCGCAGTGGATGACGTGCAATTTGTACACGTTGCCATTCTGTTAAGTTACTATACGTTTGTTTCTTAGTTTCTTCTAGTTTGTAACTAAGACTTTCAATTTCATCAGAAAAGTCTACATGAGATTCCTCAGCGCGTTCTTTCAAAACTGACAATTGTTTCGACAGTTCCAGTATTGGTTTTTCAAAATCCAATGCAAACTTTTGATTCATTAGTGTGAATCTAAGTAAAAAAGAAAAATTGCAATAAATTTATAAGGATTGTTTGAATCACATGACGTTGATACATTTTCAAAGTTTATGATAAAATTTGTATTTATAATATATTATCTGATTTAATCTCATAATTGAACAATTTTGTATGCCATAATTTTGTATTGCTACAATTGTGTTTTGTATAAGTGTAGTGGCAACATGAAGGACCTTTTAGATAGAATATCCAATTTGAATGTGCTTGTGATAGGGGATATAATGTTGGATCATTATATTATTGGAGATGCTAATAGGTTGTCTCCAGAGGCTCCTGTTCCTGTAGTTGCTGTTGATAATGACAAATATGTATTGGGTGCTGCTGGAAATGTTGCAGTAAATGTGTCAGAATTAGGTGCTTCTGTTGAGATTGTTGGGAAAATTGGACATGATAGATTCGGTGGATATGCCGGTGGATTATTAAGAAAACATGGAATATTACACGATTCTCGATTATGTTGTGATGGAGTAAAGACGATAAGTAAAACCAGGGTTGTTGTTCGTGGACAACAATTATGTCGTGTGGACAGAGAGGATAAAAAGCAGCAATATTTACTATGTGAAGACGACATAATACAATCAGTTTGTGAAAAGATCAAATATGCTGATGCTGTAATTTTATCAGATTATGCTAAGGGCAGTTTATCTAATGATAATGTAAAATTGTTTATTGATACTGCAAATAAACATAATACCTTTATATCTGTTGATCCAAAACCATTGAATAAATTATTATTCAATAATGCATCATTAATGACGCCTAATAAGCAAGAGGCATATGAATTGGTAGGGTTATCGTTGTTAGATTATGAAAACGTCTCTACAAATGATGTATGCAAAGTAATTATTGAGAAATATTCTCCAAAATATTTGGTCATTACAATGGGTCCTGATGGTATGTTAATTCGAGATCACGATGGAAATATCAAACAGATTCCAACGTATGCACGGGAAGTGTTCGATGTTTCTGGTGCTGGTGATACATCGATTGCATGTTTGACATTAGCATTATCTACAGGGGCATCATTGATGCAGGCTGCTACATTTGCTAACATTGCTGCTGGTATTGTTGTCGGGAAACATGGTACGGCTACTGTTTCTATTGATGAGATGATGAATTGCGAACATATGGGAATGTTCAGTTTATGAAAAAATCTTGTAAATTATGTAATGACATAATAGAAAAGCACGTGCATGAAATTTGTGTATAATATTGCAATTGTTGGACGGCCTAATGTTGGAAAGAGTCGTTTATTCAATCGTCTGATAAAACAACGAAAGTCAATAGTCCATGATATGGCAGGTGTCACACGTGATGTTATCACACATGAAATTGACAAAAATATTATTTTGATGGATACAGGAGGTCTTGGTCTATCAGGAGCGAATAGTATAACTGAAATTACTCATGCTGTTGATGATCAAGTGTGTTTGGCAATAGCATCTGCTGATTTAGTATTTTTTGTTGTTGATGCTACTGATGGTATTATGCCGATGGATTATGACATTGCTGATATGCTACGAAAATCTGGCAAATCGGTTGTGGTGATTGCAAATAAAGTCGATTCTGAAAATAGAAATTACGATGTTGATGTATTTAAGAAATTTGGTTTAGGAGATCCTGTTTCAGTTTCTGCTGAACATGGGGTAGGGGAAGGAGCATTACGTAGTATTATAGATGAAGCTACAAAGTCGTTTCGAAAACAGCAGACCGAAGAAGAGAATGTTCATGATGTTATAAAAGTAGCATTTGTCGGACGTCCTAATGTTGGAAAATCATCTACGGTAAATGCATTATTGAATGAACATCGTATGATAGTGAGTGATGTTCCTGGGACGACACGGGAAGCTGTTTCATCAAAACTTTTCCACAATGATGGTATAAATTTAACTTATGATTTTGAGTTATTAGATACAGCAGGAGCACGTCCTCAGAACCGTGTGACGACTTCATTGGATTATTTTTCTTCTTTGAGGACGAGTGCTGGCATAATAAATTGCGACATTATTTATTTGGTAGTCGACGCAACTAGTGGGATTACACAATTAGATAAAAAGCTTGCCAATGAGATTATTTCTGCTGGCAAGGGGATTATTCTTGTAGTAAACAAATGGGACATTTCACAAGATGCTTGTAAAAATGGAGATCTTGATGGTTACGATTCAATAAAATCATTTCAAGAGGCATATGTTTCTGCTATTAGAAAAGAGTTTCGTGCATTTCCAGATGTTGAGATTATTTTTACATCTGCTAATACAAAACATGGCATAAAGCATTTATTGCCATTGGCAGAAAAATTATATGTCAAGATGCATAAGAAATTTGGTACAGGTGAAATCAACCGTGTTATTCAACAAGCGTTCGAAGCCCGTCAACCATCTACTGCTAGCGGAAAACGATTTAAGATTTATTATGCTGTTCAAACAGGGAATATGCCATTTTCATTTAAATTATTCTGTAATAGAAAAGCATTATTGCGTGATAATTACAAAAAATATTTATTAAATTGTATGCGAAAACATTTTGATTTCGCTGGCTGTACGATAAAATTAGAATTTGTTGAAAAGGATAGACGATATTCAACAATAGAAGAATAATTTTTATATTTTTTCTGATATTGCATTGAATGCGTCATCGTCCGATATCCAAATACGACGTTCGACAAGATTATGTAATTGATAGTTTATTAATTCTTCAGAAAACGGTATATTCGATACAATATTCTGTGCTTCAAGATATTGAATTCCGACGAATTGAATATTGTTATCATGCGCCCATTGTTGCATGCCATTAAGATTATCTATATTGTCGTCTATGAATACTGTACAACTTGGTGAGATGTTTGAATGCTGCAAAAATTTACTCAAACAAAGATGTTTTGGCACATTATCACAACAAATTATACCATCATGATATGCAGGAGGATACTGTTGTATAGTGTCTTCAAAAAATGTTTTATTTGGTAAATTTTTCCAAAATTTTCCGAAATTATATCCCAATTCAGACAATATTTTTGATCTCCATTTTATAGGTTCTTGAATTTTTCCTATTGGTTTTGTTGGTAGGGCAGTAAGAACGATAGATTTAATATTATTATCTGCCAGCTTGTTCACAAGACACGGCATTTTATCATTTACCAGAACATTTTTATTAGAAACCAGTATATAATCCAGTAGGTCGAAAAACATTGTCCTATTAAATCCAGGGATATTGATTTTGCACCAATCGAGAAAAAACTGCCGATTCTGTTGTTTAAATAATTGTTGTGTAATTGTTGTTAAAACATCATCGCAATCAAACACAACAATGTCATTGTCAGAAATATCATTCAATGTCCATTCTATCACATCAAGTATATTAGCTTGTATGATGTCATTGCTTGAACTTTTCACAGACGATTACAGTTACAATATAATTTTGAATTTTTCAATGAAAAAGATGATAGATGCAGTTATCATATGTCAAATAGATATCGAAATTACAACTTTGTTTTAATCGTAAAATTGAT
>CAZOAG010000002.1:158594-229439 GCA_964577805.1 uncultured Opitutales bacterium | reverse complement strand
TCCGTATTACCGCGGCTGCTGGCACGGAGTTAGCCACTGCTTCCTTTCAAAGTTAACTCAGGCTAGGCTACGAACCTAGCGTTTGCTCCTTAGCGACAGAGGTTTACAACCCGAAGGCCGTCATCCCTCACGCGGCGTTGCACCATCAGACTTTCGTCCATTGTGAATGATTCGAAACTGCTGCCACCCGTAGGTGTCTGGACCGTGTCTCAGTTCCAATGTGGCTGATCATCCTCTCAGACCAGCTACCCGTCTTAGCCTTGGTGAGCCATTACCTCACCAACTAGCTGATAGGCCGCAAACCTCTCCTTTAGCGCCATTCCAAGCTTTAGTATGTTTTTCATGCGAAAAACAACCACATTCGGTATTAATTCACCTTTCAGCGAGCTATCCCCAACTAAAGGGCAAGTTGTTTACGTGTTACGCACCCGTTTGCCACTTTCATCAACATCACTTGCGGTCAGTTGAATCTCGTTCGACTTGCATGTCTTAACCACGCCGCCAGCGTTCACTCTGAGCCAGGATCAAACTCTCCATATTACATGCACCCGATAACGGGTTTTTCTATTTTTAAATAGAAGAGTCCAAAACCCTGTTTTTAGATTTTTTTGGACAATACTTTCAAAGTATTATAATTGACTCTTTAAGAGCCGTACAAAATCGCACAAAGTAGTACTTTCAAAGAACAAAAATCGATATCTGCAAACTGCATTTTCTAGCAACCAACGTCAAGCATTTTTTGAAAATTTTTAATCAACTTAACATCGACCAAAGGCAGCCTTGCGTCGCTTCCACAACGACTGGACGCAAGCTAAAATCTTGTCGCCAACAGTCAAGCTTTTTATTTTATTTTTTCGGATTTTTAAAAGAACATCAGTGTTGGTTTCAGCAACTCAGCGCAAATTAAAACCAGCAAATTTCATGTCAAGAAAAAATTTTACAGACTTTTAACTTTTTCCGCAAAACTTTGCCTTTCAAATGAACTGACAAGCATCTCGCTTGATGTCCGGCAAGCTAAAATCACAAAAGTTCATGTCAACACTTTTTATGCTCTTTTTTCATCTTCAAAAATCAGATCTACCAAAGAACTCATCAAGCAGAACCGCCTGATGGAATCGCAAGCTAAAATCAGATATCCAGCAGTCAATATTTTTTTATAAAAATTTTAAAAAAAATCAAAAACCACAGCAATAAAGCGACATAGAGGCCAACAAAAACAAAAAGGCGGCCGATAACGACCGCCAACTAATAACAAAACTCAATAAACAATTTAACGATCTCTGAGCTTCGACAATAATCTCAAAACCTCCATATACAACCATACTAATGTCACCATTAGGCCTAATGCAGCATACCATGACATATATTTCGGCATTCCGCGATTAGCAACATGTACAATAAAATCAAAGTCTATCGCTAAATATAACGCTGCAATAATAACAACAAATGCACTAAACAATATTCCACCAAGACCTGTAGAATGAATCAACGGAACAGAAACGTTAAAAAATGACAGCACCCAGCTAATCATGTAAAACATAAAAATTCCAAACAAAGCAGATCCAACAATCATGCGAAATTTATCATTAACATGAATCACTCCTGTTCTATACAATGCCAACATTCCAAATGCCACACCAAATGTCAACAATACTGCTTGCATGACAATTCCAGGATATGCCATCTCAAACAATCGAGAAAGTGCACCTAAAACCAAACCCTCGCAAATCGCATACAACGGAGCAACAACTCCTGACCACTCTTTCTTGACACTGGCTGTAATAACAGCGACGAATGCTAATATCGCAAACAATGTCAACTTGCCACCTAACGCTGCAACATTGTTTCCTGCTGATGTCCACGAAAACATCGCAGATCCAAAAACAAGAGCTAACAATATTAAACATCTTTGTATCGTGCCAGTAAGCGTCGCAACATCGCCATCCGAACATGCATCAAAATTTCGCGACGATAAAATCGGATTTGAAGAACTATACCTCATAGTGTTACGGAAGTTTAAAATCACTTTTTGCGAAATCAAGTTATATTTCCGTAACTCAAATTAACACCAATAGATAAGCATGTTCGCGCCGAACAAAAACTATGCGCGCAACAACAATACACAATAAAATCACATACAATTTCAAACGCTACCAATTTTCAAAATAAGTCATCCAAATAAACTCTTCAAAATACTAGGCAAAAAAACACCCAAACAAACAATTGAAAAATGAAACAAACACACGTTTTATTCAACCAAAATGCAGTATAAAATGGACACAAGGACAACTTTTGACTTTATTCATCCCTTATTGGACAAATTTTTCGTAAAAACATTCTTCGCTCCATAAATACAAAAGGGAATCAAGAATAAATCAAGACAGTGCGTCGACAACACGAACAAACTTTTCTGGATCTTTAAAAAAAGACGACCCTGTCACCAAAAATTTTGCACCAGAATCGATCGCCAGCTTTGCAGTTATACAATTTATACCACCATCAACGGCAATATCATAACATAATTTCATCTTTGATCTTAAATCGACAAGCATCCGTAATTTATCATATGCTATTGGCATAAATTTTTGGCCGCATTTACCAGGCTCAACACTCATAACCAATACACGATCAACCATCGGCAATAAATGAACAACATTTTCAACACATGTTTTGGGTTTTATCGCTATTCCAGCACGACAACCAGCATCTCGAACATCTTGCAAGACAGAAGCAATTTCTCCATCAGATTCATAATGAACACTAATAATATCAGCACCAGCATCAACAAAACTTTCAATAAGTCTATCCGGATACGAAACCATTAAATGAACATCTAACACAAGACCGTCAATCTTTCGCAAACGTCGAACAACGCCTTGCCCAAATGTTATATTAGGAACAAACATCCCGTCCATAACATCAATATGCAAATAACACAATCCATGCTGAAGAACTGTATCAACACCTGACAGCAAACAACATGGATCGCATGCCAAAATTGATGGGACGATTATTGCTGACATAACACCATCAAATCACCAAACATTACACACCAATTCACAAATCTTTTTCGACAACTTATCCGCCAATTGCGGCATTATTTGATGTTGTGCTTCATGATAGTCATCAACAGCATAGCACTCTACCGAGTCTCTAACTTTATGATTTTTCAACAAAACACGACCATCACTATTCACCAATGTGCAAGATACAACCATAACCACATCAAATGATTGTGCGCGCACAGTATCACTTTCCTTCGTCGTCGCTAATGAACGATAAAAATCTGTAATTGCAATGTCCAACACTGCTGCAGAATCAGCGCTATCAGCAAGACTCAACCCAGGATATTGCGACAAATGATTACGAACACATTGTGTCAATGCCGCTTGTGCTTGTGGAGCAAACGAAGAATTGCGAACAGGAGAAACGAACACTTTATTGAACACAAGATTGCCACCTGTACCTGCTGAATAATGCATACATCCTGAGCACAACAACGCAACAACCAACAACCAACTACGCAATAATATCTTCATCGTGACACCGTATTAATATTATTCAGCAGCAATATCAATACCTTCTAGCTCAACAAATTCTTCTTGATCATAACCATCATTTTTTGGCACAAATGTACGAGAACCAGAATCTCTAATATCACCAATATCAACAGCGCCACTTTGCAACCCAAACTCTACAGAATCCTTACTATCTAACATTGCCTCATCCACCCACTCTTCATCATCCTGGCACTGATAACGGCCAAACAAGAAATCCACTGGTGTTTTATCTGGAAAGTTCCCTTTTCGAATAAATTCAATATTATTAAGCGATAAATCTGCAATGTCAGAATCTGGCAGCAAATCCGCTGCTTTTTTATACATCATGACTGCTGCCCGTCGATTATTCCTTGTTTGAAAATAAAAATCACCAACAAGCATTTTCCCTTCTGCTAATCTTCTCTTCATGGCATCATAACCAGCTTGTGCTTCTCCTGCTCGTGCATGATCAGGATATAATGTCAAAAAATCTTCATAAAAATGCATCGCTGTCTTTGTTGCACCTTGGTCATACAATGGACTTTTTATCAATTTTGAATAGATTTCTCCCAATTGAAAATATGCCTCTGGAGCATATTCAGAATAAGGATATTCATCTATCATCCGCTCAAACGAATCTATCGCATCAACTGTCTTATGTTTGCTCATTGCCAATTGCCCCATATGCAACAACGCTAATGGCGCCAACTCACTATACGGCGCATTATCGACTATTTTTTTATAAAAACCAAGAGCAACAGAATAATCTCTAAATCCAGGAATTGTCCCAAAATATTTCGGACGTTCGCCGCTATGCAGCAATTGTGCAATTTCATATTCCTGGTGCAAAGCATCACCATAACGTGAATACTCAGGATATTTTTCAATAATAGCACTAAATGCTTTAAATGCATCATTGAATTGATTTCGCGACATACGAATCATACCAATTTGATAGTATGCTTCTGGCGCAAGTATGGTATCATCATAACGTTTTACTATTTTCCCATATTGTGATAATGCAGTTCCAACATTACCAGCCTCTTGAGCAGCACGTGCTTCATTCATCAATGCAACAGCTTCATCTGGTAATCGATTAAATGAATCAACGATATCGTGAGATGGATACCACCCTCTATCTTGGCTCCAACTTAAATCTCCGAACAAATGACATAACCCAACACTAAACAACAAAAAAAATACCGCTCGTCTCATACAACAACTTCCCTACATTCTTAATAGAGAAGTTCCCCAAGTCAACCCTGCGCCAAAACTTACCGTCAAAATTGTTGATTTTTCTTTCAATTTGCCAGATTCAATCAATGTTTTTAAGGCTATAATACATGATGAAGCGGCTGTATTCCCATATTGATCAACGGTAACACAAACTTTATCAGAAGAAATCCCTATTCTTTCGCCAACAGCTTCTATTATCCTTAAATTCGCCTGATGTGGCACAAAATGATCAACATCATCGATAGACAGTCCATTACGACGCAATATTTCCTCAACACTCTTGGTCATCGTAAGAACAGCCTCACGGAACACATCACGCCCTGCCATTTTTACGAAATGTTTTTTATTGTTTACCGTTTCTAACGTGGCCGGCTCCAACGATCCTCCTGCAGGAACCTTCAATAAATCCGCCAACCGTCCATCTGCTCCCAACAATACATCTATTACAGAATTTTGTTGTTCATCATCTGTTGCTGAAAATATCATTGCACCAGCAGCATCACCAAACAAGACACATGTCGTACGATCCGTCCAATCTGTCAATGATGTCAATTTGTCACCGCAAATCACCAACACATTCTTATATCCAACATTCGACAATAATAATGCTCTTGCCAGTTGTGTGCCGTACTGAGAACCAGCGCACGCAGATTCATAATCGAAGCAAGGACATCCTTTTATTCCCAGTTTATTTTGCACAATAGCCGCTGTTGACGGGAATACCATATCTGGCGTAACAGTACCAACAACAATCGCATCTATATCTTCTGGAGACATTTTAGCATCTTCCAATGCACGCAGTGCTGCTTGATAACACAAGTCAGAAGTCGCTTCATTCCCTGCAGCTATATGACGTTTTTTTATCCCTGTACGCGCCATTATCCATTCATCAGAAGTATCTACTATTTTGCTCAAATCATCATTTGTCAACACACGTTCTGGAACATATATGCCCACACCAGACAACTTAACAAACAACTTCTGCTCTTTCATAATATCAGATTAGGGAATTAAATTTTTCAATTTCATCGCTCATCAATCGAGATTGACACATAGACGATAAGTTAAATGTCAACAATAATGCATGCGCTACCGCCTCTGCTGAACTGGAACCATGCGACTTAACAACAGTACCATTCAATCCCAACAACGGAGCGCCACAATATCTTTCAGGAGCAAGATCTTTCTTCATCGCTTGAAATGCGCCGCGCGCCAAAAATGCACCAATCATTCGCCATGGATTTTTAGTCAACTGAGACTTCATATACTGTTTAATAGCACCAGTCAGCCCCTCCATCGTTTTTAACAAAATATTTCCGACAAAACCATCGCAAACGACAACATCGACAACATCCTCGAACAATTGAAACCCCTCTATAAGGCCACAATAATTAATCTCATCTCCTATTTGTTTCAATACTTCATGGACTCCACGAACAATATCGCTTCCCTTGCCCTCTTCAGTTCCAATACTCAATAATCCGACACGAGGACGTTTTCGTTCATTTACTGCAACCTTGTAGTATAGAGATCCCAAAACAGCATTATGAATATAGCTTCTTACTGAAGTTGAAGGATTTGCACCAACATCCACTAAAACAAAATGATTTCTAGGCGCAGGAATTACTGACCCCAATGCTGGCCGATCAACACCGAACATTGTACGCAATTTTAATGTACCACCTGCAACCAAGCACCCTGTATTACCACAGCTCAATACACCAGCAACATTCCCATTTTTCAACAAATCCAACGCTTTATACATTGATGCTTCTTTTTTGTGCCGCAATGCAAACATTGGCTTATCGTCCATATTAATTACATCTTTAGCATCACAAATATCAATCTTATGACAATCAAAAGTATCAATGTGATTTTTTAAGCATTCATTAATTTCGTCAGCACGACCGACAAAAACAATATCCCCGATCTTGTCGGGGAAAAGACGTGCAGCTCGCGCCACACCATCAATAACAACACGTGCACCAGCATCGCCACCCATAACATCGATCGCAACTGCTCGTGCACTAGCATTCATGATACAAATACATGATTTTTACTTTTCAACATCAATTACTTGACGTCCGCGATACATTCCCGTCTCAGGGTTAACACAATGCGGAACACACAGGTTACCCGTAGAAGGATCTCTCGCCAATTGTGGCATAGCCGAAAAATTCGCACCGCGACGTTTTCTACTACGCTGTTTTGACTGTTTACGTTTTGGTTGACCCATTTTTACTTCTTCCTAAATTTAACAATTTCTCAGAGGCCACGAAACCTAAACCTCTTTAAAATAAAAACTACATTTTCTCATTGCGAATGCGCAAATAGTTGGCGAATTTAGCAGCCTTCTCTTTGCGACGACGTTTGGCACATGGCTTTTCGAAATAACGACGATCACGAACGCCCTTAATGATACCCTCTCTATCGAGACGTTTCTTCAAACGGCGCAATGCCTTATCCAAGGTCTCACCTTTTCTTACTTGTACAACTACTGACATAAACTCACCTCCTTTCTTAAAAATGGTGGGAAATACTGGACTCGAACCAGTGACCCCCAGCGTGTCATGCTGATGCTCTAACCAACTGAGCTAATTCCCCGCCAGATTGCATTACACAAAACATAATTTTTTATAGAGCAAGCATTTTTTCATGTCATACTAATAAATCGATGATCAATCGCACAACACGCTCAGCAATCATCACGAGACATCATGTCTAATTTCACGCACATGAGATAAAAATAGCATTGCATATCGCAATATATCATCTACATTTGCGCGATAAGTAGAAAGTATGAAAACATTAGAAAATATCTTCAGCGATGTCACAAAAAGCAAAAATTTCGCTCAACGAATCACAATAGGGATATTGCTTGGATTAATTCCAGTCATCAATTTTTTGTCATTCGGATACCTATCAAAATTCGGACAATCAAGCAGTAAAAACAAACTTATATTGCCAGAATGGCCACATTCAAAAGATGAAATAAAATCACAATTAGTACCAGATTTCATTTCTGGAATAACGGTATTTTTAGAATTCTTATTATTTGTAATTGTCCCTATGATCTTCTTCTCTTGCATATTTGGAATATTTGGACGCGAAGAATTTGGAGCATGCGCAGGACTATTCCTTGGAGCACCAATATTCGCGCATTCTATGGCATTCGAAGAACCGTTAACGACAAACAACATCAATCAATGCTTCCAAAAAACAACTTCAATATTGAAGCGTATCACGAACAAATATATGCTATATATTATTCCGTCACTGTTATTCTTATGCCTTCAAGTACTATGCTACTTACTAATCCCTGTCTATTGTTTAGGAGCATCATTTTTCTTAGGAATGATCTATTTCATAGCATACTTGAAACATATTCAACACGAAGATTAAAAAACATACAAAATCAACAATTGCATCAATCTGAGACTTTTTTCTTGGATTGATGTTGTTTTTTATAATACACTCTTAATCAACATGAACAACTGTTGTTTGTAACAACTAAAAAACACAACAATGACCAAGCAACAAAATCAGGTAACCAACGACAATAATTTTAATATCCGTTGATCAATATATGCAAGCCATAAACATATACCAAAAATAATACAGGCAGACATTTACCAACAGTGCAGACTTTCAGTAACAACCGCAACATCTTGCACCCATCTCTTTTTATAAAAAATCAAAGATTGATGCACAACTCACAATAGTCGCGCGTCAATCTTTGATTCAAAAACGCAAAGCAAAGCACAATCACAAACTATTCCAATGTGTCTAGCAATGCTTTTAATTCGCTATGTTTTTTCTGATTTTCCGACAATAATTTTCGAGCGCCATCAACAACAGCAGCAGGAGCATGTGATACAAAACTTTCATTCTCCAATTTCGATTGATTTAATCGAATCAAACCTTCAAGCCGTTGCAATTCCGACATAAGTTTTTGTTTGTCATGTACATGTTCAGATTGTTTTGATGATAAAAACAACATTCCCAATGACGACTGCTCTGATGGCAGTTGACAAATTTCATCAACACACCTTATTTCAACACCAGTCAACTCTTTGAAAGAGCCAGAATATTGTTTTACCATCCGGTTTGTATCTTCATTTTGAGAATAAAATAACACAGCATTAACAAAATCTATCTTTTTGACAGATGATAGTAATCTACGTGCAACATTTACAAGATCTCTCAATTGTTCAACAACATCAGTCGATGATGTATTTAAATTCAATCCCGACAACAATACATCAAGATCATCTCTTGTTTCGCAATAAACATTTTGAAAACGAAGTTTGCTATCATCATTATCTCCTGCATGCCATAAAACATCTGTGATAAATGGAATAAATGGGTTCAACAACAATAACAACTGTCGCATGACGAAATCATGGACCGCTATCGCTGTTTTATCATTATTTCTCATGCGAGATTTTGTACACTCCAAATACCAATTGCAATATTCCGTCCAGAAAAAATGACTGATTTTATTAACAACAGCAGCAACATCAAAACATTGCATTCTATCATCTACCTCACCGACTAATTCTTTCAGACGCAATAAAATAGAATGATCATCTATGTTCATTTCTTTCGCAGAAATACTATTAACAATATCTTTTACATCTCTGCAGGAATATGCCTCACATGAACGATGCATCCGTATAAACCTAAATGCATTCCATAATTTTGTACAAAAATTCCTACCTAATAATAAATTATCTTCATTGAATATTAAATCCTGACCATTTGGAGCGCATAACAACATTCCCCATCTGACACTATCAGCACCATATTTTTCAATCAGATCTATTGGATCAGGAGAATTTCCCAAACTTTTCGACATCTTCCTGCCTAATTTATCACGTATGATACCAGTAAAATAAACATTTTTGAATGGAATTCGTTGTTTTATATCTTCATCCGACAAAGATGGTTTTTCATCACCACCAAATTCTAGGCTCGCCATGATCATACGTGCTACCCAGAAAAATATTATATCAGGGCCTGTTACCAAAACATCTGTCGGATAAAAATATGACATTCCAAGCTCTGCCATCTTCTTATTATCCGGCCATCCAAAAACAGCTAATGGCCACAACCATGATGATGCCCATGTATCTAATACATCATCATCTTGTTCCCAATTTTCAATATCATCTGGCGCATCTACACCAACATACCAATTTTTAGAATCAGAACGATCACATCCCTTTTTATACCATACAGGAATTCTATGTCCCCACCACAATTGACGACTAATACACCAATCTTGAATATTGTCTAACCAGTGCAAATATGTCTTTTCCCACCGAGACGGAAACAATTTTATAAATCCTTCACGAACAGCACGTTTGGCCTCTTCAATTTTCGGATATCGCAAAAACCACTGTTCTGACACCCTTGGTTCTATAGGAACATTGCCGCGTTCAGAATATCCTACATTATTTTCATAATCTTCTATCTTGATAAGTGCGCCTGCTTCTTCCAATACTTTTGCAGCTTTATCACGTGCATCGAACCTATCAAGACCATTAAATTCATCACCAGCTAATTTGTTTAGTGTTCCATCTGGGTTTAAAACATCAATAAATTCTAAATTATGGCGCTGACCAACTTCAAAATCTACTTTATCATGTGCAGGAGTGATTTTTAATGCCCCTGTCCCAAATTCTGGATCAACTGCAGAATCAGATATGATGACAATTGGACCTCTGTTCAATGGACATTTACAATGTAATCCAATAAATGATTTAAACCGTTCATCATCAGGATGTACTGCTATTGCAACATCTCCCATGATCGTTTCTGGACGTGTAGTAGATACTTCAATAAACTGGCCTGGCCGCTCAACAATTTCATATTTTATATAATATAATTTGCTTTTTTGCGGCACCATTACGACCTCTTCATCACTAATCGCCGTTTGAGACAACGGGCACCAATTTACCATACGTTTTCCACGATAAATATATCCGCGACGATATAATTCAACGAATACAGTCAATACAGCACGACTATAGTCATCATCCAATGTATGAACAGTATGTTTAAAATCACATGACACTCCCAATTTTTTTAATTGCGACAATATTATACCACCATGCTTATCACGCCATTGTTTAGCATGTTCCAAAAATTTTTCACGACCAATTCGTCGCCAATCTATACCATCCTTCGCAAGCTCTTTTTCTACTTTCACTTGCATAGAAATGCCAGCATGATCAGTGCCTACTACCCATGTAGTATCTTTATTTTGATGTCGTGCACGACGGACAAAAACATCTTGCAATGTTTGATTAAGAAGATGCCCCATGTGCAAAACACCAGTAACATTTGGTGGCGGCATAAGAATAGAAAATGGAGCCTTACTGCCATCTATCACACGGTCAAAATCCCCAGACGACAACCAATTTTGATATTGTTTATCTTCAATGTTTTTCGGGGAATATGACTTTCCAATATCATTCATATCGATGAACAAAAGTGTTTTGAATGGAATGTCGAGATTAAGGAATTTTATACAAATTTTTATATAATTCAGATGCAATTCAATCATGGTTGCATTTCTTAAAAAACTTTTTAAGTATTGTTTAATTTATGTATCAGTTAACTTTTAGCGAACAAAGTATGTCAGAATTGGAAAAACTCGACCGAGATGATCAACTGTCGTTCGTAAGTAAAATAAGCGAAGCATCAAATCGTGCGTTTTCTGACAATGAAAATACTATGCCAAAATTCCAACGCGATGGAAAATTATTTTATCGCATAAAAGTCGACACTTCTCGAATTTACATAGAAAAAACAGGACAAGAATCAATATTATGTCATTATATATTGCCACAACATACGTTGTCTGACTTCCTGTTTAGGTCAAAATTTCCTGTCAGCGAAGAACAAATGGTAGAACAACATTCATCATTTTGGAAATATCTAGAATCACTAAAAAAATAATACCATGGCATCAGAGAGCAACATATTATCGAATGGCGATTTAGCATCATTATGTTTTCTACTGACTGCAATATTGTTCAATGTAAAACGGCATATCCAAACTCCCAGAATGGCATTTTCCCATAAATGGGCAATGCGAACAACTGGAGCATTATGTTTTTCGTTTCTTCATAACATATTATCCAACTCCACACGACCATTATGGATGTTATTTACAACGTGCATTCTTGTATTCTTCTTATTTGAATCGATCAGAATATGGCATTTAACTGGCCTATTAACAACTATGGAAATTCCGTTGTTTCCACGATTTCAACCATGTGAAAACCAGTTCGTATGGCCTATTGGAAAGTTTTTCGACCAACAACGAACATCTATATTAAAAGAAGAATTTGAACAATCTACGTTATTAAAAGTCGGGAACAATGGTGCTGCATGTATGTTTTCACCAATATTTTATAGCAAAGACTCACTGATACGATTACAAATAATGTTTGATATTTCTTCAACAAAACGTCCATTTCTAAATTGCATACTAACATCATTTCTGGGATCAGGAGAAGCAATAATAACAACTAATATGCAAACATTATTTGTCAGTTTCTATCCCAAGACATGGCAAATAACACGTACATCAACAGCATCATTAAAAAAATTAATAGAATTGCATAAAAAACAAATTGCAAACAAAACACTGACAGAATTTCAACGAGAAAACACAATAGATTCATTAAATACTGAACAATTTAATATCGAGTCAGAAAATTGTCGTGATGGACTATGTGAACGATCAAATAACTCATCGAACGCAATTATGACGTTCGCAGGACGATATAAATTATGGTGCGACATGTTGTCGTATTCGTATCTTGGAACAACAATCAAGCACTAGCAATATCATACTCAAACGATAAATGTTCTGTATTTCCCAATAATGTTTTTATTGAATCGTCGCTATTACAATCAGCACTAACATGCGCAAATACTACTTTTTTCCAGCGGCCATCTTTAGCATTCTTTACAAAATTAATGGCCACTTCATTCGGTAAGTGTCCATAACGGCTACGAATGCGCGCTTTAATATACGGCGGCCGTTTCCTATCCGCTGTCAACAAATCATTGTCGTAATTCGATTCGATTACCAATAAATCAGCATCTTTTATACAAGAAACAATATTTGATGGAATATACCCGAGATCCGTCATCCACGCTAAACTATTTATTCCACCATCTTTTTTTTCAATAGCAGAAAAAACATATCCTATCGGATCTGCAGCATCATGTGGTATCGAAAATGACATCACATTCATTCCAGAAAATACCACATTATCTCCAGTATTAAATGTTCTCCAATTAATTCCAAACTCAAACTTCTGCTCTATAGCATCAGCAGTCAATTTATTTGCAAAAAACTGTATATTGTCATGTTTCCTTAAACCACGCAAACCTTGTATGTGATCAATATGTTCATGTGTGATAAAAACAGCACGAATATCATCAAGATCAATATTACGAATGCTTAACATATCTTTTATCTTCTTGCACGAAAACCCAGCATCAATCAAAATTACCTGTCCATTGACGACCATCAAGCCACAATTGCCAGTGCTTCCGCTACCCAACATATCGAACGATATAGCCACACTCTCGATACAAAACCTCTATTTTTCTTTAACAAGAAAAAAATCATAAAACAAAATCAGTCAGCCATAACAACTAACAACTTACCATATTATATTAATGTCCGTCTGAATGACTTTATTTCATCACTTAATCGATAATTTTTTCATAAATTAATAAACTAATATCGTATCTTCCAAAACTGATCACAAATGATAGAAACAATTGACAGAAGATATCATCTTAATATAAAATCGGCGTGTGAAGTTGAGCAGAAAACAATCTGTTTGTTCCGGACTGACATTATTGGAAGTAATGTCAGTCATCGCAATAATCGCAATATGCCTGGTGTTATTTTCTGTAACGTATGATTATCGAGAAAATAATATTAAAAATAATTTAGTTAGGGCAGAATTAGCAATATTAAACTGTCATTTGGAAACATACAAACTGCAAACAAATGATTATCCTACGACCAATTCCGACAGCATTATTAACAATGCACATATTTTGTATCATACATTATCAGAAAAAATTGAGCCATTCTTTCATGATCATAAGTGGACAATTAAAGATGATTGTTTGATCGACCCATGGGGCAGACCATATGTATACAAATATAATAATGGCTCACGGTCATACCTTTTATTATCGACTGGACCAAATGGAACGATTGATATTGATAAATTAATTGATGATGTTTATAGCAGATGAAAAAAAATAATACTGGATTTTCACTTATTGAAATTGTTGTTGTTGTAACAATATTGGCAATTATTGCAGCAGTTACAACAAATGGTGTTTCTATGCACAAAAAAGCTGCTCTTATAGCCAAAACCCGTATACAATTTTTACAATATGAATCAGCCATTAGATCATATTGCAGAGAATACGGCGACCTACCACTTTTTTTTGACCACGAAAATCTTATATCATTGAACAACCACAAAACATGCTCAACCTTCATCAAGGTATTGTCTGGAAAAACTCCATTAAAAGAAAAATTATCACAATCTGATCAAGATGCTTTAAATCCAAAAAGTAAAACATTTCATGTTTTTCACGATGATGAATTTTTCATAAATGCTGACGGAACGATTGATTACGAACAACTCGCAGATGGGTTTAACAACCCTAATATTTTCATCATTGTAGAAGATCCATTCGATGAAGATGCTATCATTTCAAAAGAAAAATTTCCACCAGAAGCACAAAAGATGATACAATCTGATGGCATCCGAAATTCCATCGCAATTTTTTCGATATCAGAAAAGGACCATTTAGTAATCTCTAATTGTTTCTAAAAAAACCGTATCATTTTCATCAACATGTCATCCATTGTATCAAAATATAACAATAAAAACGGCATGACACTGTTAGAGATCATGTTATCAATAACGATCGTAGGCATCTGCATACCATTTATTTTTGGCATACTATTTACTTCTAATACAATTAAAACAAAAATAGCATCCTACAATGATATAAAAAATATCAAAAATGATATTATTTCATTTATAAAACTAACACCATTTGAAACAATTTATCAGGTTTTAAATAATGGCGATATCATTTGGATAGAAGAACAGCATGATCCAGAATTATCTTTCCATGATGTCACAATATCAAAATTTCCAGACGTAAAAAACACACATCCACAATATATTTGCAGACTATTTCCATTTGACAATAATGATAAAGAATCTGACATGTCAGACATCAACAAATTATGTACATTACAAATGTGGTGCAGCATTTACAAGATCAACAAACATCAATCAACAAACCTTCAAAAAATTCTACAAGAACAATCAAATGCAGATATTCTATTCCCCATTGTGAAATTGAGATAAATGCTGCTAGAATTATATATCGAAATAATTTGTACTACAACCGCAGTGATCTTTTCGCAAATTGACAGCCCAATATTGACATTTAACAGCCACTACCAGATTTTAGATTTACATCTAAAGAAAATGCAGCTAGATATGATACAGACAACCCGTAAATATATTCTATGCTAAAAGATTGCAGTATAAAATTTCTCAATGATGAATTTGATTTTTTTTGGAACAAAATCGAAAAGAAAGAAAATTTTGCTTTACTAAGATATGGTGATAGCGAAAGACACCTAATGACAGGCAAAAATATAAAAGCTCAAGAAGGATGGAGCTCCACAAATGAAATGACAAAACTAGGAAATGCAATAAACCAAGCATATCAATTAGTTGATGATAGAGTATGGCATGGAATCTCATGTCCTTGTTGTGACCTAGAATCATTCTACTGGTATAGACTTTGCGCAAAATCAACTAATTTAACTTTTGCAAACATTTGGGTAAACAAAAACTTCACTAAATTTAAGTACCGATTTAATGAATTAAGAAGAGATGTCATATTAATTGCAAATTATAGAGCCAGAGGACATAAAATAGCCAACCTGAACATACTAAAACACTATGAAATCAATGATGACTGTATAGACTTTTATCAAAAATCATTTGCTAGCCTAGTTAAAGAAATTAAGAATGACTTTGGCACTAAGAACAATCTTTTATATGTTGTTTCTGCAGGACCATTGTCTGAACCTCTGATAATGGAATTATTTAAAAACAACCCAAATAATACGTATGTAGATTTCGGGTCTGTAATCGATTTCTATTATCGTGATAACATAACAAGAGACTACATGATCCCAACCTCTAAATATGGGAGTCGCAATTGCTATATGAACATGTCACATCCTAATATTTCAGTTGTACTGAATCTGTATAAACGTCCAGAAAATCTTGAACAACAAATTGATGCTATCAATAATCAAACATTAAAAGCCAAAGAAATAATCTTATTTCAAGATGGAACCGAAGACGATGAAAAAATTGTAATACCTGAAAACGCCAAAAAAAGTTTAAAAATAATTAAGAGCAGTCCTGTTAATGTTGGCGTTTATGGAAGATTTAAATTTGCACAAGAATATGCATCTTCAACCTTTGTTTGCATTTTTGATGACGATACAATTCCAGGGAAAGATTGGCTAGCTAACTGTTTTAATGAATTCATACAACAAGAAGGACTATATGGAACTATCGGAATCATAAGCCTAGGCAAACATTGCAAGTATCCATACGGCCGTAATAAAAATTGGATTCGAATAGGATGGGAAGGCAATTTATCTTCTTCGATAGAAGTTGATTTTGTTGGTCATAGTTGGTTTTTAAAAAAATCTTGGATTCAATATCTTTTCGAAGCACCTCAAGCAATTCAAAATATGAAATATGTCGGAGAAGACATGTGTCTTTCTTTTGAACTGCAAAAACACGGCATAAAAACTTTTGTTCCTCCTCACCCTAAAGGGAAGGAGAATTTCTATGGATCAATTCCTGTTTTAGCAAATAAACTTGGGAACAAAAAAAACGCTGCAATATCTCATAGGCCTGGCGCCTTAACAGAAATGAATCGAGCATTCGAATATTTACGCAAATTGGGATGGAATTTTGTATATCAAAGGCACAACTCTTTGGTTAGAGATGTTTATTATTCGTTAAAAAACGACAAAGAAAACTTAACACATTATCCAACATTGAAAGAGCATTTGCAACGCATAAATCGTTTTTTTCGAAAAATTTGCAACATACAAAATAATACATAATTTTGCTGCTTGACACCTAACATCATTAACTGGAATTGTTGTATTGCGTCAAATGTGGTGCGGCATTTACAAGATCAACAAACATCAATCAACAAACCTTCAAAAAATTCTACAAGAACAATCAAATGCAGATATTCTATTCCCTATTGTGAAATTGAGATAGATGCTTCCAAAATCTCATATTGAGATAATTTACGTCCAAGGCATTGCAATTCTTGCATGATCTAAAGCAATATTCTTTTTGCGCACAAAGGTTCAAAAAGTCAATTGACAGAAAAATCCTTGAACAAATATCAAAAATTGGTCGGGGCGACTGGATTCGAACCAGCGACCTCTACGTCCCGAACGTAGCGCTCTACCAGGCTAAGCTACGCCCCGACATACAAACTCCGTGTATGCACCTTTTCATGCCATTAGCAAGATAATTATCACACAACAATTCAACCTACCACGTAAACAATTAAACCATCTAGTTAGTTGGAACATCTGGTCTCTGAATACACTACATATAATGTGCATGGGATTATTATCATGGCACCAACGATCGTTGCAATGGACGGCAATTCATTGAAAATATAATATCCTACTAATGCGCTGAGGATTAATTCAAGATACCGGAATGGGGCGAGGGCAGAAACATCTACATACTCAAACGCTTTCAAAATACAGTATAACAATAAATTTGCACCGATTCCAATACCTATAAACAATATCCAATCGAGCGCAGATGGCAATTTCCATGAAATTATTGCAAATGGTAACGATATTAAAAATGTAAATATTGCGGTGTAAAACACCATAGTAAATGGGCCTTCACTCGTGACATATTTTTTATTAACAACATCCAATATTGCAAATAATGCTGATGATAAAAGTAACAATATCGCATATGATGTCGCAAAGTCGTTATTGTACGGTTCGAAAATTACACAAACACCAACAAACCCTATCAATGTTGCTAAGAACCGATCGCGTCCAATATGTTCTTTCAAAAAACAATGTGCAAATAATAATGTAAATAATGGAATGACAAAATTTAATGCTATTACTGTCGAAATCGGTAATTTATGCAAAGCAGCACAATATAATAATATTGCAACAAATAAAAATACTGCACGAACACCATGCAATCTGCAACGTTTCGAAATCAAACAACAACGTAAATTTTTTCTAAAAAATGCTATCAATAACAAAGATAAACTAGCAAAAAAATATCGTAAACATACTATCTGCGATGGGACATAATCATCACCCAAATATTTCATTAGACCATCATTGAACACGCAAACAACCAAGCTCAGCATGAACCATAATAGACCTAGAAAATATTTACGCATACTTCATGTCATGTAAAAACAAAACATAGCGGATCAAGTAAATTTCAGACGAATCCAGCACATTGATATGTGCCTGCTATATCTTATTCAAACAACGATATTTAAATTACAACATGCCTGCTACCATTTGAACAAATAATCAGATATATTTGCATAATATTTTTTACAAAATTATAGATGATATCCATCCACAAATAAATGCTGGTACCGACAAAAAAATGAAACTAGGAATCGCACTGTCGTAGACTAAAGAATGTTGCCCATCAGCATTTAATCCCATCGTCGGTCCTAATGTAGAATCTGATGATGGAGAACCTGCATCACCTACCACACCAGATATTGCAACGATTACAGCAATAGCAGCAGGAGATAATCCAAGCTTGATCCCTAATGGAACATAAACAGTCGCTACAATAGGCACTGTAGAAAAAGATGATCCTATCCCTACAGATATCAAAAATCCTACAAACAACATACTCAATGACGACAATGCTTTATTGTGAATAGCATGTTCTGCTATCCAATTTATCAATGAATGAATTCCTCCTGTAGCATGTAAAACATTTCCAAATCCAGCAGCTGCAAGCATAGTAAACGAAATCACTGCCATCATTTTGAAACCATCCGCTACAACATTGTCGGAATCTTTCCTTCGCACAACACCGCCCAATGATAATACCAAAAACCCACCAAGAGCACTCAAGATAATTTCACGAGAAACTATTTGTACTACTAATGCAGCAAAAATCGCCAATGTTGATATTATGACTTCTTTTCGAACAATTGTAGAATTTTCATCGGCAGTCTTTACTTCAGAAACTTCATAATAACGTGGTTTTCGATAATAAAATAATGCGCAGCACAGACCGACAGACATCCCAATCACTGGCAATAATAATGCGTGTATGATTTCAGGAACAGTCATAGCAAGCCCATTGACCGATAGATAATGTGCCAAAATATTATCTAAAAAAATCTCACCAAACCCTACAGGGATCACCATATATGCAACGATCAATCCAAATGTTATGACACATGTCACTGCCCTCCGATCAATATTCATCTTATTAAAAACTCCCAATAACGGCGGGATTAATATTGGAATAAATGCAATATGAACAGGGATGACATTTTTACACGCTATTGACATTATACCAATTGCTAATAATAACATTATTGTTGTACGGTGGTCAGACGATGTTACAGAAAACTCTTGTTGTCGATTACGCGACCGTAAGTGTAATAAATGTGCAACCTTGGCCATTAAAAAGTTCGGAAGGCCAGAATGCGCTATAGCCGAAGCAAATGCACCAAGCATAGCATAACTTATTGCAATCTTAGCCCCTCCCCCAAGACCTTGAGCAAAGATATCGACAGTATCTTTTAATGAAAATCCATCAACAATACCTGCAACCAATGCACCTGTCGTCAATGCAATAACAACATTAATGCGAAAAACACACATTATCAAAACAACAAAAACAGACACTATGACGGAATTACAAATTAACATGAATATATCACCTAGTAGACATACGATATTTTCTTACAAGTATTTTTATAGAAAAACAATATAGAAATTGGTCATTTCGACAGACGGAGCCAACAACAAGCAAAGTAAACAGATCAAGTACAACAAAACACTCTAACGGATCAGCCACAAAAGATGGCGTCCCGTAGGGGAATCGAACCCCTGTTGCAGGAATGAAAATCCTGAGTCCTAACCGCTAGACGAACGGGACAATACAACAATCGATATTTCGACACTTACAATTAGCAAGCTTTTTATTCTTCTATGATAAAAATTTTTCTTTCTTATGAAAATAACCAATTAAAGCATGAATTTCCGCTCGAGAGATTGACGTCAACAACTATAAAAACATTCCTTGAATGTTGCGGAGGACAAATATTATGACATATATTCTAAAAAAATTACCATATGAATATGATGCATTATCACCAATAATGTCAGAGCAAACGATGATATTGCACCATGACAAACATCATGCCGCTTATATTAATAATTTGAACACATTATTGGCAGACAATAATATAAAAAACAATCTTCCGATTGAAGAGTTTGTTCAAAATATCGATGATCTTAAAATAAATAATGAGATAAAACAAAAAATAATATTTAATGCTGGTGGACATTATAACCATCAATTCTTTTGGAGAATTTTACAACCGCAATCATCACAACAAATCCCACAAAATTTAATAGATGCTATTAATACATCTTTTGGCAGCTTTGACAGTTTTAAAGATGCATTTAAATCATGCGCCATGGGACATATGGGCAGTGGATGGACATGGTTGTGTTACGACAATGAAACAAAACAACCATCACAAGCATCATTTATTCGTTCCACATTAAATCACGACACACCAATAATGAATCATATTGATGGCAAACATGGTATTCCATTATTGGTTCTAGACATGTGGGAACATGCATACTATTTGCAATATCAGAACAGGAAAACAGAATACATCGATGCATTTTGGAACATTGTTAATTGGAATAAAGTTGCGGAACATCTAAATAATGCCATGAAAAAATAATATGGTAGATCATTTATCAGAATGTTTACAACGATATCCTCAACTGATAGCATGCAAAAATGATATTCAACGAGCACATGATATCATCGCTGCAAGCTACCGTTCGAACGGAAAATTATTGATTTGTGGCAACGGTGGCAGTGCATCCGATTCAGGACATATAGCAGGGGAATTATTAAAAAGTTTTTGTAAAAAACGGAAAATTAATCCTGAAATAAGAAATATTATCGGTGATGAAATCGCCAGCAATCTACAAGGAGCATTACCAGCGATTTCATTGCCAGATATGGTATCTATCAACACAGCATACGCTAATGATTGCAACCCACAATATTGTTATGCACAATTGGTATACGGATTGGGAAATGCTGGTGATGTCCTATTAGCCATTTCAACATCAGGAAATGCTAAAAATGTAAATTTAGCAGCTATTGTCGCACATGCAAAAAAAATGCCAGTAATCGGGCTTTCTGGAAAATCTGGCGGACAATTGTTATCAAACTGCGATGTTTGCATACGAGCGCCAGAATCAGAAACATTTAAAATACAAGAATTACACCTTCCGATTTATCACACATTATGTCTGATGTTAGAAGAAACATTCTTCGGACATTCTGCATAACATAATAATTTTTCATAAGACATTTTTTTCGCCAATATTGGAAAACGCAAATATGATTTGATATCCAATGTTGGTGTTTTGGCATTTAAAATGCGCTCAAATTCCCCAAAAAAAACAAACGCAGTGGTATAATTTGACAATTTTTAAATTTAAAAAATCACGATTTAGAAAATTGCACAACAACAGTATTTCTGTTGTTCTTGCTTGTTTTCCAAATTTTTCTGTAGTCGCAATAATTTTTCTTGCATTAGATGAGTAATCGATACTGTTTCGAGATCTTTAATTTCAGAAAATGATATTGTAACAATGTCTGTATAAATCTTAGAAAATGGAACAGGGACCTTTAATTTATCCCAACTTGGAATAGTGAAATACAACGACGGATGTATTGCGATTAATACAACATCGCATTGTGCAGATTGCGCAGTCATCGCAACACCGTTTTTAAACACATGCGAAGGTCCACGCGGACCATCTGGTGTAATTGCAATAAAAGATCCGCTCTTTAATTTATCTGTCATTATTGATATCGCTGATAATCCTCGTCGTTTGCTCGATCCACGAACACTATCAATACCAACCTTTGAAAATAAATATGACAACCAAGCACCATCTCTTGACGGACTGACCAAACCAGCAATTTTTGATGATTTTGGCAATAGCTTTTTTATTTTATAAATTGATAATAAATTATCATGCCAGAATGCAAATAATGCCGGTTTTTGAGATTGTTTTTTCCATTCACATGCTAATTTTGATGGCCTAACAAACAATGTCTTTGAATAAAGTTTTAGCAAAAATACCAAGACAGTGCCAAATACCATTTGCCACCGCTTTTTCAACACTTGAATTTTCGGCAAATTAGACATTGGTGTCGATCTTTGGGAAAAGTATCGTTTTCTCTCCTATACTTTTGCCATTCAGAACATCAAACTTCAACATATCATCATTCCACATGACATCACAATCGTATCCGATCAATGATAATATTTTTTTAGAAATTATCGGCATGACGGGATATAATAGCATGACAGATATTCGCAAGCATTCCACCGACAATGCTAATGTTGAGATTATTCGTTTCTGATCGGCAATATCTTGTGATTTGGCCAACTTCCATGGCGCACGACATTCTATATATGCATTAATAGAACTGATGCACAAAAACAAACGTTCTAATCCCTGATGATATGAAAAATTATTGTAATGATTAATAACTTCCTTCGCACCATCTAAAAATGTCTGTCGTAATTGCTGTTCTTCCTGTTCAGAAAAATCAACAGATCCTATAATTCCATTGCAATACCTGTGTACCATGTTCAATAATCTGCTAACAAGGTTTCCGAGATCATTCGCAAGATCACAATTATAACGTGTCAATATTCGATCATATGAAAAATCGCCATCCTGTCCCATTGTCATCTCGCGGATGAGATAATATCTAGTAGCATCCACCCCGAACACTTCTGTCAGTTCTACAGGATCAACAATATTTCCCGTTGATTTCGACATTTTTTCTCCTGACATCAACCACCATCCATGCACTAATAAATGTTTCGGCAGTTCTATTCCAAGAGCATGCAACATTATAGGCCAATAAACAGCATGTGCAGGAACCATGATATCCTTCCCTATAATATGATAATCTGCCGGCCAATAATTATTAAATTCTTGAGTCTGAAACTTCGCACCGGTCAAATAATTCAATAATGCATCGAACCAAACATATGTCACATAATCCTTATCGAATGGCAGTTCTATCCCCCATGACAACCGTTCTTTCGGACGGGATATACAAAGATCATTGATCGGTTCTTTTAAAAATTCCAACACTTGTTTCGCACGAAAATGTGGCAAAATGAAATCCGGATGTGACTTTATATAATCTATCAACCAATCTTGATATTTCGATAATTTGAAAAAATAATTCGTTTCAGAAATTGTTATGACTTCACCATAATCCGATGGCCATTCACCATTGATTTTATCCTTTTCTAAAACAAACCGTTCTGCTGTCTTACTATACCATCCAGAATAATTTGATTTATAAATTCCACCATCATCGAACAATTTTTGCAAACATGATTGAACGACAGACTTATGATCATCGTCAGTCGTACGAATGTACCTATCGTAATCGATATTAAACAACTTACACAAGTGTATAAAATTGTCGGCAATAGCATCACAATGTTGTTTCTCGTCAATTCCCTCTTTTTCTGCAGATTGACTGACTTTCAGCCCATGTTCATCCAACCCTGTCAATAAGCGAACATCATGTCCCTGTACCTTCATCATACGAGCAGTCGTATCAGCTAATATTTTTTCATAAGTATGGCCGATATGTGGCTTTCCATTAGCGTAATCTATCGCTGTCGTAATGTATGATGTTTTCATGCAACAACACTACCGTTATTTGTTGTTAAATAATTGGCAATTATATTTTTCCTTTTGCTAGAGTCTTAGACAACACGATCATTATGACAATCAATATTAATGATAATATCAAACGAGAAAATTTAATGGATTCATGAAAAAATACACATGATAACATTATACTCAATGGGATTTGTATATTCGATAATATTGCAACGGCAGAAATAGGAGCACGAATAACACCAATGTTCCATAATGTATGAGCCAACCAACAAAATATCACACCAAATATTATCGTATGAAAAAAATACATTATATCACATTGAAAACAAAGATTGTTCGACAAATCAAATAATACAAATGGCAAACATGCAAAAGTTGCTCCGAAAAACAAAATACATCCACATGATAATAATTGTATATCCCGGTTAATGTTTAAAAACCGTTTCAACATCACCTGACCACTCGCAAATGAGAAATTACATAATTGAGAAAATATCACGCCATACAGTGACAACGATATATTATATTTATCTGTGACTAAAGGAACTATCATCAACATTAATAGCGTTACTATTGATAGCAACATTATGAACTGTTTGGACTTGTTTCGTACTCCAATTAAAGTAATATAGATAGGAGTGGTTAACAGCAACAATGCTGCTTCATGCCCTGCTAAATACTTTAACGATATTTGAAAACATCCATACATCAGCCCAAATTCAACAGCACCTATTATCATCAACTGCCATATTTTTCGCCAATTAAACATTTTCTTTTTAAAAAATGGCAATGACAAAAAACATGCGACAAAACAAAATATAGCCGAAGTAACAAATGGATATTGATGACAAATAAAATATTTATTTACAGGTATTGATAACGCCATCAATAACGATGACAACATTAACCATATCATGAATATTGCTGTTGAATAAATAAATATGCATTCACGAAAAGACAAAAAATTTTAATAACAAAAAATTATTGTCAAATTCATGAATTTGATATTTAAAAAACAAAGACTACTTGAACTCAAATTTTATCTTAGCCTCCTTCTGAAGCACTAACTTTGCTGAGAATAATTTACCAGTGCGTTTGGATCGAAAATTATCTAGCATATCCGTTGTTTTATCTATCAATAATTTTTGCATTTGATCGACAGGAATATCGCGTTCCAACATTTTTTTCGATATTCGCAGTTTGCACTTTTTATCAAAATAATTTTTGCAAACATAAGCATTGTCTGACATTACAACTTCAGACTTACAAAATGGACACACTCCTATCACTTCTAATTGATCAATTTCTTCTTTCGACAGTGTAGGACCAGACATTGATTCGGAATATTCATTGTCAAATTCAAACACTACATTCATATTATCGTCTAATACCAATGTTGCAGAAAATTCTGCACCAGTCTTTGATTTAAACCCTGATAATGGCCCAACTCGCTTGTTTTTCAATAAAGTTACGACTTCTTCTTCTGAAATCTTCCTACCACCAATAATTTTATTTATTTTGAACTTACCATCCTGAGATTTATAATCTTTTATCATTTCCAATAATGGCTGACCATCTGTCGGTGAAATTATTGATGTTGTAACACCTGTTTCTGTAAACTGTTTTACTTTATCCACAATTGCCTCTGTTAGCGTAGAAATTTCTTGCATAAATGTAGTCCTGGCAAATTCCCCACTTTCCATCTTGCGCAATTTATATTCCCATTCTCCTGTCATTGCCGGACTTGACAATGTCTCAATATTTGCCGATTTTAGAAAATTCAACAAATTTTCTGCTTTAGCAGTTGCTCTTAGATCCTTCTTTTCACGGACTAAATAATTTAATGACAATAAATGTTCTATTATTTGCGCACGTGTTGCAGGAGTTCCCAACCCACGTTCTTTCATCGCCTCTACAAGATCGTCATCTTCCAATAACTTTCCAGCACCTTCCATAGCTGCTAATAATGTCGCTTCATTATATGGCGCCGGTGGTCGAGTGACATCATCTGACATTTTTATATCAATAATATTTGCTTGCGGAGGTGTGCCATCAGCTTCCACTACAGCTGGTAACGTACGATTTTTTTCATTATCTGATTTTCCATACACTGCCATCCATCCTGGGTTGACTAATACCTTGCCTTCTGTCTTGAAGACATAATCTTTGGCTGTTGTTAGACGAGTAGTTATATCGAATTCAGCATCTGGAAAAAATACACAAATGAACCGTTTCAACACCATTGAAAAGATCTTCCATTCTTCATCTTTTAAATTTTTGGGTGGTTGTTGTGTAGGTACTATCGCGAAGTGATCACTGACTTGTTTGTTATTAAAAATTTTTCTATTACTACCATCAATGCTATGCTTTTGAATGATTTCTTGCGCAAATACTCTATGTTCATCATTAACAGCGGCCAATATTTTATAACATGTATCGACATAATCTTCTGTCAACGCACGGGAATCTGTCCTTGGATATGTCAAACATTTATGCCGTTCATATAACGATTGCGCAATGCTCAATGTCATATTTGCCGGCATGCCATACCGTGTATTTGCCTCTCTCTGCAATGTTGTAAGATCATATAATCTGGGAGCTGACTGCCTGGAACGTTTTTTTTGCTCTTTTATCTCTGCAATTTTTATCCCTTGAAGGTCCAATAATATTTTTTCTGCATCTTCTTGTAACCAGAACCTATCAACACGGTCATGTTCATTAGTTGCATCTAATTTATCAGATTTTTGTAATATACCATCATATTCTCCATTAGTTATGCTGAACCGACCGTTTATTTTCCAAAATGTTCTAGGAACAAAATTCGCAATATCACGATCACGATTGACGATCATTGCTAATGTCGGCGTTTGCACACGTCCTACTGTCGCTGCTTGTTTGGACGCAAAACTAAATATTTTCGATGTTATTGCACGAGTTCCATTTATTCCTATTAACCAATCTGCTTCTGAACGACATTTCGCCGCATCCTGCAAATTTTGCATGTCAGAACTATCGCGCAAATGTTGAAATGCATCATTGATTCCTTGTAATGTCATCGATGACAACCACAATCTCTGGAATGGTTTTTTGCATTTTGTTTGTTCGTAAATATAAGTGAATATCAGCTCTCCTTCTCTACCGGCATCGCATCCATTGATCAATGACCAAACATCATCTCGCTGAATCAATTTTTTTAATTCATTTAATCGTTTTTTGGTCTTTTCGATTGGTTTTGTTTTGAATTTTTTGGGAACTATTGGCAATGTCGTTAATGACCACCGTTTCAATGATTCATCAATATCTTCTGGCATTACCAATTCTACCAAATGTCCTACTGCCCAACTGACGACATACTGTTCACCTTCATAACGATCATCAAATTTTTTAAATCTCCCCAATGCTTTTGCTAAATCAGCTGCTACACTTGGTTTTTCAGCAATAATCAATTTTTTCATGCTTATTTCTGTAATGAACGATCTAAGAATCCAACTTTCCGATATACTTTTGCAATCATTTTATTTGCGCGCGACTGTGCAACGGCGGCACCTTGTTCCAATACTGACATCAAATAATTTTTGTCATCAACTATTGCATGATATTTTTCACGAACAGGACGCAATTTGCCAAGCACTACATCCGCTACAACATCCTTGAACGATGAATAATTCTTCATACTAGAACATTCTTTTTCTGCCTCATGAATATCTATTCCACGACACGCCGCAAAAATATTTAATAAATTTGCGATCCCTGGACGTTCTTTATCATATGCAATATTATTGTCAGAATCTGTCACTGCTGACATTATTTTTTTTCGAATTACAGTATCTTCATCTGTGATAAAAATTGTAGCATTTTGATTGCTGTCAGACTTCGACATTTTCGACATAGGATTTTGCAACGACATTATTCTAGCACCAGATCTTCCAATATATGGCTCTGGAACATTGAACGTGTCAGAATATGCATTATTAAATTTTATTGCCACATCTCGTGTCAATTCCAAATGCTGTTTTTGATCCTCTCCAACAGGCACCATATCAGCGTTATATAATAATATATCTGCTGCCATCAAGACTGGATAAAATAACAACCCTGCACCTACAGACTCCCCAACTTTTTGTGACTTATCTTTAAATTGCGTCATGCGTTCCAATTGTCCAATTGGCGTCAAACACGACAACACCCACATCAATTCAGTATGCCCGATTACATGTGATTGTAAAAAAATATTACATTTTGATGGATCCAGACCGCAAGCAATATATTGTGCGACACAGTCCAATGAATTTTTTCGCAATTCAGCAGCTACTTGAGGCACTGTAATTGCATGTTGATTTGCTAAAAAAAACAAACAATCACAGTCATTGATCATAGTTTGCCAGACACTTAGTGCGCCTAAAAAATTTCCTAAATGCAGCCTTCCTGTCGGCTGCACACCAGTCAATATACATTTTTTGTCCACACTTGTCATAACAACTACCTTTTAGTAAAAAATCTGAGCATTGAATCTCTTATGCCTTTTGCAACAAAACGTTCAATCGGCTAAAAAATACGTTTCCATAAAAACCGCAATGTTCCTCTCATATCATCCGCTTGAAAACATTCCGTATCGACTTTATCAGAATATTCCCAAAACTTCATAATAATATTCGTTATATAAGGAAACAGATGACACTTCGCCAACATTGTCAGCAATTTCCTATTACATGAATGCGGCTTCATTCCGCTATAATGGATGATGACAGGATGTTGTATAATTTTTAAACATTTATGTGCCAATGGAGTAAATGGACAAAAATTATATTTTGGCGACAATGGACAATGTTCATCATTGCTCAAACATACATTCATGGCATCTTGTTCAGGACAACTGAATACAATATTTGATGTTTGTATACACTTTATTACACGTTCAAATATTTTTGATTCCTCAAATCGTTTGCAATCAATCAACAACATCCCAGATAAAAAATACCTATTCGATAAAGGAACTCCAATTCTTTCCTTATATCGTTCTTTGCTTTTGCTGTTAAAGAAATTGCCATCTTCTTCGACCGCACCAAAAGGACATCCCGCGAGATCTTCATTCCATAATTCCGCAATGTCACCATCAGCTATGATATCGCAGTCCAAATAAATAACACGTTCTAATTTCTGGAAAATTTTCGGAATTGCCAGTCGATAAAATACCGCTGTACTGAACCATGATGGTATTACATAATTTTCAATAGAATCTATTCGTTCCGGCAGACCGAACTGCAATGATACTACATTTTTCAATGTTGATGCAAACTGTTCAAGTTCGGTCCTTTTTTTCTCAGAAATTCCACAGTCTACTACATAGACAGCCAACGACGACGATGTATTGCTATCTATCGACAGCAACGCTACTTTGAAATAATCCGCAAATTTTTCATCAAACACAAAACATAGATTTATCGGCAGTTTCATAATTAAAACACTGTTTCAATTATTTTATCAGCCAACCCATACTCGATTGCTTCCTGTGCGTTCATATAAAAATCACGGTCTGTATCTTTTGTAATTTTTTCTAATGGCTGGCCAGATGCTTCCGATAAAATTTTATTCAACTCAGCACGTGTTTTTTCCATCTCTTGCGCCTGAATATTTATATCGACAGCTTGTGCAACAATTTGTCCCATGATTAATGGTTGATGTATCAGCACACGTGCATTTGGATACAGATATCGATTACCGCGTTTCGCGCCGCATAACAGAATCGATCCCATACTAGCAGCAATACCTGTAACAATCAATCTTATTGGAGATTTTATCAATATCATAGTATCATATATTGACATCCCTGCCGTAATCGACCCTCCTGGTGTATTCACAAAAAAATCAATCGGCTTGCCAGGACATACCAATTCAAGATACAGCAACTTTTCTGTAATATCTTTTGCTGATTTGTCATCAATACCTCCCCACAAAAAAACTTTACGTTCTTTCAAGAACTGTTTTTGAATAACCGATGAACAACTACCATTCTGATATTTTTCAGACTCTTCACATGGATCAATATCATCCTCATCATCATTCATCATACCGAACAATTTCATATTCATATATAATTATATCTGACACCAATTATCAATTACCAGCATGAAATCAATCTTTTGTTATCTTTCATCTCCAATCATGAAATTGATGAATATTTAATTCATTAATCAAGTTATTATACCACCTCACACTTAAACTATTTAATCAGTTTATTGCAAACATATGAGCTGCAACAAAACATGTTCTTAAATTGCTCACACAAAAACAAACTTGTCTAAATACAAGTCATGGAAACAACTCATTAAATCCTTTTAAAGCAACAAAATTTAACTCGATACAGAACTATTGTCACAAAAGAAAAAAAATAAAAGAAGCACCGTATTACGCGGCACTTCTTGGTAACAGAAATTTTGTTATTCTTTACGAGAAGGATGGTAGGCATCCACGACGGCACTGGGCTTGAGCAAATGCATTTTTGTAATTACACGCACAAGATTCTACCTTTTGTTTAATAACACGTGAGCTTTTCTCAATATCTTCCATAATAGAATATGTTTCAACAACAGGTGTGCTGTTTCCAGCCTGACTCGCTGCACTTGCAATTTGCGTTACTGCAGCCATTATCGTATTGGCATATAACACACCAACGACCGTTCCAATTATACATGTAGCAATCAAACATGTAACAACTGGATGTTGTTTGCACCAATCCATAGCAGACGTCAACACATTCCCAACGGCATCAAAACATTTTTTAATCGCCGCTTTTATTACATCAAAACGAGAGAGTTGCACATTATCAGCCTCCTCAAAACTGCAAATCAGACCATTAATTAAATTAGCATCATCATTGAGCTTATTCAACTTATTGCGCACACCAGGCCTTTTGACCTCATCAACTTGCGACGCCTCATTAATGATCGTATAAATTATTAATGAATCGTCTTCCCATCTTTTCTTGAGAGACTCAAGCCCTACACGTCGTTGATCGTCTGGCAAACCTCTCAATAACTCGAGAGTCTTAATTAAATCTCTACAAACCAATCCGGCTCTATGGATAGCATTTTTTTGACCTCTTGCATTCATTTTTCCAAACTCATTTGGATCAAAATCTTCCAATCTGCGATCAACCCCTAGATAGTTCACCTGCTCACCGAAAGCATAATTTAAAACAGCATTAAAATTAACATTTCCTTCTTCTCTAATCACTTCGTTTGCTACATCTATCGCTTTAGCTATTTCAGCGCATGCATTAACAATTTCATTCCTTTTACCACATCTACGACTATCAGCAGGAAAGTTTTTAGAAGCATCAAGTATCTGTTGTATTACTTCATTATACGATCTCCATTCGTTTTCTATATTTGTAATCTCTGATCTGCGCTGTTCCAAAGACTTCGACCCCAATCTTTCGTGTATTTCTCTTAAGAAATCTGTACAACACTCATTAACCGCTTCCAAATCATGTTTTTGATCTTTTCTAGCCTTGCCCGCAAAAACTTCTGCATTAAATGCAGTTGGTCTGCCATTGTTTATTTCCATATTTTTATCCTTTCAAAAAATTCCTTTTATTTTGTTAATTCGCTACGATGAATTGCTGTTGTTAAAAATTTTCCTAAAATCTCCATCACAATGGATGCTTTAAATGACGAACTGCAAGCATACATAGCATTGCTTTGATCATTTGATATTTTTATATAGCCTTGATCACAAAGATTAGTCAAGTTGCCAATCAACTTAGGTTCGTTTTTACAACTGCTGACATTCAATCGTTGCATACTATACATATTCATATGCCAAACTTATTTTGGTTAGTCAAGAGAAAAAATAACAAATTAATGATTTTTTAATTTCAATTAGTAATTCGCTTGCAAACAATTTATTTTTTAAACCTCACGAATAACACGCAACAAGAAAGATTAGCATCACAATCAACACAAAAACATATATCAATTACACAAAAACTCTGGGTTACAGAAGACAGATCGCCTAAATAAAATCTTGAAATACAGTGTTTTTTTTTTACCGAAAACTCCGTAATGGATCGGAAAAATAAGCGCGCAATAGGAACATTTGCTCTGGTCATGATAAACTTCGTGGCGATTGCTAATGTACGATCATTGCCTGCAATTGCGCCATACGGGCTATCCATGCTTGTATTTTATTTATTAGCAACAGTGGCATTTTTGATCCCCACTGCTCTGGTATCAGCAGAGCTCGCATCTGGGTTCCCTGGCGATGGAGGAATTTATCACTGGGTGTCGAAAGCATTTGGGAAAAACACTGGGTTGTTAGCGGTATGGCTACAAAATGCAAATAATTTTATTTGTTTCCCTGCATCATTATCATTCATTGCAAGCACATTAGCATATGGAATTTTCCCTTGTCTTGCTGACAATACCGCATTTACTCTAACAATTGTCCTCTCAATAATTTGGGGAGGAACATTATTAACAATGAATGGTGTAAAATTGACGGGATTAGTAAGTTCTGTTGGCGGAATTCTAGGAACATTACTGCCTGTATTATTAATAGTAATATTTTGCGTAGTTTGGTTAATTTCTGGCAAACCATTGGAAATAGAATTATCATGGACAGCATTAAAACCAAATATTTCAGGAGCAAGCAGTGTTGCATTGTTTTCTGGAGTATTACTAGGGTTCGCAGGACTTGAAATGTCTGCAAATCACGTACAAGACGTTTACAATCCGCAAAAAAAATATCCACGAGCTATTTTTCTATCATCGGCATTGATACTATTCGTAAGCATATTAGGAACATTAGGAATCGCTATGGTCATTCCTCCTAATGATATTCTGATGAATGCAGGAGCAATACAAGCATTATCAAAGTTTCTATCGGAATTTGGACTGTCACAATGGGCACCAATATTATCATGGGCGATTGTTTTAGGAACAGTAGCGTGGTTCTGCGCATGGGTATCAGGGCCACCTAGATCATTACATGCAGCAGCAAAAAATGGAGATTTGCCAAAATTTTTCAACAAAGTCAACAAACATAATATGCCAGTAAATATTATGATAGCGCAAGCGGTAATGGCATCTGCATTATCTATCGTTTTCATGCTGGCAGAATCAATCAATGCAGCGTTCTGGATGTTAACTGTAATGACATCACAACTTACATTATTGATGTATATATTATTATTTTTGGCTGGAATCATTTTAAAATTCAAATGTCCAAATGTTCAACGAGCATATCAAGTACCATTCGGACGTATCGGAATGTGTTGTGTCGCAGGAGCCGCAATGATAATATGTTTATTATTTTATATAATAGGATATTACCCGCCGGATAATATTGGCATCAGCAATAAAATTAACTATGTCATGACAATATTTAGTGGAAACATTTTAATAGGCTTATTGCCATATTTATTAATGAGAGCTTATAAAAAATATAATCATTAATCATTACAGCATACCAATTAATTAGACATTGAAATCCTTTAAAATGAGGCATTTCAATTACTTCGGACATTCACTCTCGCTGGTTATAAACGCGTTTTATGGTAGTTAAAATGTATATTTTGACAATATCATTGTTGTACGCCATTTTGTTGAGAATCAAATTAAATAAGAATTTGTTACGTCCATTTCATAGTATTCAAAACAATGAATAATATTTTTTCAAAGAAGGCATTTCTTCAATATGAAGTATCGTGACAAACACACTTTTGTCATACAACAAACATCAACAAATAAAAAATCGCACCAACTAAGACAGAAGGCGCGATATTTATAATTCAAACAACTCTATCAGTATTACATTAATGCGGCTAATTTGCTGATCAATTCAACACAACGGCAGCTATAACCCCATTCATTATCATACCAGCTGACCAATTTAAAGAACTGATCGGACAGTCCTATTCCGGCACCAGCATCAAAAATCGATGATAACGAACAATGAATAAAATCACTTGAAACCACTTCATCAGTCGTGTATCCCAAAATTCCTTTCAATGTTGTCTCTGATGCCAACTTCATAGCATGACAAATCTCATCATATGATGTCTTTTTCTCCGTACGAACAGTAAGATCAACAACAGAAACCGTAGGAGTAGGAACACGGAATGCCATTCCTGTCAACTTTCCTTTGACCTCTGGCAATACCAACCCTACTGCCTTTGCTGCACCTGTTGTCGATGGAATAATGTTCAACGCTGCTGTTCTGCCACCTTTCCAATCCTTTGCAGACGGCCCATCTACTGTCTTTTGTGTCGCTGTATAACTGTGTACAGTCGTCATCAATCCTTCGATAATTCCAAAATTATCCAATACTACCTTTGTTATCGGAGCCAAACAGTTCGTTGTACAAGATGCATTTGAAACAATATTATCATCTTTAGTAAGCGTATTGTCATTAACACCAATAACAACAGTCTTTACCCGTTCTCCCTTTCCAGGAGCTGAAATTATTACCTTTTTCGCACCGGACTTCAAATGCCCCTCTGCTTTTTCATCTTGAGTAAATAATCCAGTCGACTCAACAACAATATCGACTCCCATTTCGCCCCATGGCATAGCTGCTGGGCCATCCTTGATAGCCAAACATTTAATACGATGACCATTTACAACCAACACATCACCATCCGCATAAACCTCACCATCAAAACGGCCCTGTATTGAATCATACTTTAATAAATACGCCAAATTATCAGCTGGAACAAGATCATTAATCGCAACAACATTAATGTCCTTCCCAAACTTTCCAGAACCTACTAATGCACGGAATACCAAACGGCCAATTCTGCCGAACCCATTTATTGCAATATTAGTTGCCATATTTTTATCCTAAAAAAACAGCCATCAGGTTAATTCTCAACAAAAACATTTCAAGATATTTTATCGAAGATAACATTAAAAATAACAAAGCAGAAATTGCACAATTGATCCCACAAAAATCAACCTTTTCAAAACTTTTCAAAAAAGTCATGACTTCATTAACACAATCGAGCACAACAAATCTTTGAATATGATTAACGTTAACACAAAATCACATCACAATGATTCATTGTATTATGCGAGAATCAAATTTTACACATTCCAAACATACTGTTTTCAATAATTTTCTTGAAAGTTATTAAAAGTGGTCAAGCATGCTCATCATGAATGTTCCTCTTTTTGACATAAAACGACAAAACGAACATATAAAACAGCTTGCTATAGAAAAATTTTCTGAAATTTTTGATTCAGGAAAATTTATATTAGGAGATGATGTAGAAAAATTTGAAAAAAATATTAGCAATTATCTCGGCGTAAAACATGCAATCGGGGTATCTTCTGGAACAGATGCATTATTGGTCGCATTAATGGCATTGAATATAGGTCCTGGAGATGAAGTAATTTGTCCATCATTTACATTTTTTGCGACAGCAGGATGTATCACTCGACTCGGGGCGACACCAATATTCGCAGACATCGACCCTATATCATTTAATATTTCAATAGACGATATTGCTAAAAAGATTTCTTCGCAGACAAAAGCCATCATTCCTGTACATTTGTTCGGACAAATGGCAGAAATTGAATCAATTATATCATTAGCCAATGAACATAATATCGCGGTAATAGAAGATTGTGCTCAATCGTTTGGAGCTACGAGAGATGGCCAACAAAGTGGAACATTTGGAACGATTGGATGTTTTAGTTTTTTCCCAAGCAAAAATCTCGGCGGATTTGGAGATGCCGGACTAGTATGTACAAATGATGACAATATCGCCGAACAAATGACAATATTACGAATGCATGGCATGCGACCACAATATCATCATCATTATATTGGAGGGAACTTCCGTATAGATACTTTGCAAGCAGGATTACTAAATCTTAAACTGCCATATATCGATAAATATATAAAACAACGACGTAAGAATGCTGATTATTATACTAACATGTTATCAGCTTGCGAAAATATTATTCTGCCAACAGAAACTGCTCGGAATCTACATACATGGAATCAGTTCACAATAAGAATAAAAAATAACAAGCGAGACGATATGTTGCAAACGTTGCGTCAACATGACATTGGATGCAATGTATATTATCCTATCCCTCTCGATCGCCAAGAATGTTTTATGAAACATCAAAAAAATACAAAACTTACTGTAAACGCTGAAATTGCAGCAAATGATGTCATCAGTTTACCAATTTTCCCTGAGTTACAACGAAATGAGATCGAATATGTTTGCGAAATAATATTATCGACACATGAATAACAATATGGCAGCAAATGTTGTTTTTTTTGGTTCACATGACATTTCAATACCGCTATTAGATTACATGTTACACGATGACAGAATAAATGTTGTCGGAATTATCAGTCAACCAGATAAACCAAAAGGACGTGGGCAGAATGTTCAAAAAACAATCATTTCGCAATATGCCAACGAACACAATGTACCATTGTTGACACCTACACATCCTAATAGTGCGACGATAGAATGGATGCGTGATTTAAATTGCGAATTGATTTTCGTAATGGCATATGGACATATTTTATCAAATGATATATTAGCATTTCCTGAACTTGGAATCTATAATCTACATGCATCTATATTACCAAAATATCGCGGTGCATCACCTATAGAAACAGCAATAGCATGTGGAGAAAAAACTACAGGAATATCTCTCATGAATATTGTTTCAGAAATGGACGCAGGAAATATTATCGATATAATAGAGGTATCGGTTGATAATAATGACAATTATTCAGATGTCGCAAAAAAATTAGCAAACATTTCTCCAAAAATTGTAGAAAGAAACATTGATGCGATCTGTCAAAATGCTGTCATCTCACATGAACAAGATCATAATGCAGCTACATTTACCAGAAAACTGAACAAATCAGATGGCATGTTAGATTTTAACAAATCTGCACAAATGTTAAAAAATAGAGCACGTGCTTTATCTCCGCATATTGGTGCTTATATTGAATATAACGGTACAATTCTGCGAATTGATGATATTCATGTTGAAAACACCAATAATATTGCCGATCCTGGAACAATAATTGAAACATCCAACATATTAAAAATATCCACAGCTGATGGCATATTGTCTATTGGGCGCATTCAAAAACCAGGAGGGAAAATGATGTCATTTCGTGATTTTATCAATGGATTCAATATGCCTATAGGATCATCTGTAACCTCTTGCACAATGACAAACTTAATCGTTCAAAAAAAATAAAAAAACGGAAGAGCGACTCCCCTTCCGTAATTTTCAAAAAAAATATTATTTTATTATTGTTCTACATTTTCAACGATGGCAGGACGTTCTGACAATATAGCGATGTCACTATGTCTCATTCCTGTAACAATCATTTGCACTGCCAATGCTGCCAATATCAATCCTGACAAACGGTAGCTCAATTTTAAAATCGTTGGAGTCAACCAACCAGCCCCTTTTGCGCTCAAGAACAGTAAATAATAAAGCAGTCCAGCAACCGATGTAACAGCCAATAATCCTATCAAATATTGTCCAACACCATTTGCTTGGCTCTGCAATGTAACAACGGCAGTAATGCATCCAGGACCACAAATTATAGGAATTCCGAACGGCGTGATAGATATATCTACTTTGTTCTGCTTGGTAGATGTACCAGCCTGAATTTCTTCCTCTGTAATAGTTTCCTCTGCCTCTTCAGTGCGCAACATCGAAAGACCTATAAGGAATATGATAATACCACCGGCAATATAAAACGCCCCCATTGTAATGCCAAGGAACTCGAACATTGCCTCCCCTGTTAAGGCAAAAAATAACATCGTTCCATAAGCAACAGCTGTACCAACCTTAGCAGTCTTGATACGCTCTTTTGGCGTAAATGGAGCAGTCATACTTACGAACAGCGCAATAATAGCCAACGGGCTAATCACTACGAATAATTTCGTAAAATATTGTAAAAAATATTGCAAACCGGACATCATAATAACCTCCTTGGTTGTGCATTAATAAAAACTACAAAAAAACAAGTCAAGCACTTAACGCCCATCATAGACACGTTATGTCGATAAAATGACAAACAATACCATTAAAGCATAGTATTACGTCTCAATGATCCCATGCTGACATTTTTGCTATTGCCTTTCATCACAACATTTAAATCATTCTGTGTCCTACAGGAGGTCTATTATGATACTTAAGGGAGTTTATACTGCTTTAGTAACACCATTTATTAACGGAAACATTGCAATAGATGATTTTAAGCACTTGATATCACATCAAATCAATGGTGGCGTTGATGGCGTTGTCGTATGTGGCACGACAGGAGAATCTCCTGTGCTGACAGAGAATGAATTCTGTTCGTTATTAAGAACTGCTGTTGAAGCTGCAAATGACAAAATCAAAGTATTTGCAGGTGTTGGATCATGTCTGACAGAACACGCTGTCAAAAAGACAAAATTAGCACATGATATCGGAGTCGATGGAATGTTGGCAGTCACACCATATTACAACAAACCAACGCAGATGGGGCTCTGTCAATATTATAGTGAAATAGCAAGTGCAACAGATAAACCAATAATGCTATATTCTGTACCGTCTAGAACCGGTGTAGAAATTGGTGTCGATACTGCTATGAAATTGCATGATAAATTTAGTAATATTGTAGCAATAAAAGAAGCGTCTGAAAATTGTTCACGTATAGAAGAAATCACGCATCAAAACAATCAGGACTTTTTTGTATTCAGCGGAAATGATTCTATGACATTACCATTTATGTCACTCGGGGCAGTTGGTGTTGTCAGCGTTATGTCGAATTTGCAACCACGAGAAATGTCAAATATGGTACGATTAGCATATGCATCAGACTTCCGAAATGCATTATCAGTATACCATTCTATGTTACCTACTATGAGTAGATTATTCATAGAGACCAACCCATTACCAGTAAAATTCCTTCTGAAACAAGCAGGAATAATCACGTCTGATGAATGTCGACCTCCCCTCGGGCAATTGTCAGCATCATCGAAAAAATCATTAATGAGTCTTGTCGCATAAACAATTATGGCGGCATTAATCATTTTAGCAATAATCTCTGTGATCGCATGTATAATTGCGAAAAAACGAACTTCAGAGGCATATCAATTACGTCATAAACTTGCGGAAAGTGAACTTCGGTTGGCCGTTGCGAATGAACGAATATCAGAAAACAATATTCTGCAGCAACAATGGAAAGAACAATTTGAACAGCTGTCAGCAAAAGCGTTGCGCGACAACAATGAAGCATTTCTTTTAATGGCACAACAGTCGTTCTCTTCAATGGCAAATGATGCAAAATCTGGGTTCGGAAATGCCGTAAAGCCAATAGAAGACATTCTTAAATTATTCGATACAAAATTACAAACATTGGAAACTCAACGCCAACATGCATATTCTAGCTTATCAGAACAATTAAAATTAGCAAACCAAGCAAATATTGCGCTACAAGAAGAAACGAATAATCTATGCAATGCTCTACGTAAGCCGGATGTTCGTGGACAATGGGGAGAGATGCAATTACGTCGTACAGTAGAACTTGCTGGAATGCAAGAGCATGTCGATTTTGAAGAACAAGCACAGACAAATGATTCTGACGGCAATATTATACGACCTGATATGATAATAAAACTGCCAAATGCACGCACTATTGTGGTCGATGCTAAAACACCATTAACAGGATATCTTGAAGCAACATCTGCACAATCAATATCAGAAAAAAGCGCTGCACTTGCCACATTTTCAAAACAAATAAAACGACATATAGAATCTCTTAGTGACAAAAATTATTGGTCGCAATTTCAATCATGTCCAGAATTTGTGGTATTATTCTTGCCAGGTGAAAATTTTTTGAGCGACGCATTCCGTGCAAATGCTGATTTATTGGAATTTGGGGTGTCAAAACGTGTAATATTAGCAACGCCTACAACATTGATCGCGTTATTAAAAGCAATATCGTATGGGTGGAAACAGGAACGATTAGCAGATGAAGCACGCGATATCATCACAACAGGAACTGAGCTATATAAACGGTTGTCAAAATTCATGTCGCATTTTAATAAAATGGGAAAAACTTTATCGGATAGCGTACAAGCATTCAATAACATGCGGGCATCTGCTGAATCACGTCTAATCCCACAAGCAAAACGATTGCAAGCATTAGGAACGGAACACGATGAAGTGTCATTAACTAATACAATAGATATTGTTCCTCGCATTGATAATGCCTCAAGCGATTTTTAAAAAAACCATCATAATAAAAACCACAATTCAATAGTGAAATTTTCAACGGCAATGAGAGAATGCTTGGCATTTCCCATTTTTGTTTTCAAATCAGTCGGAATATGTCATTTGAACGTTTTGGATTTGAAATAACATCTCAGAGCAAAAATTGTAAAGCACGATGCGGTCGATTAATCACACCACATGGAGTAGTAAACACACCAAATTTCATTTTTTGTGCCACCAAGGGCGCAATGAAATCAATATCCACAGAAGAACTGTCGAACACTGGTGCTGAAATAATGCTATCAAATACATATCATTTAATGTTACAACCGACAGCTGATATTGTCGCACTTAATGGTGGGCTGCATAAAATGTTAAACTGGGACAAACCAATGCTGACAGATTCTGGAGGATTTCAAATATTCAGTCTTGGATATGGTGGCGTAGCAAATGAAATAAAAGGCCGCAGAAGTTTACCAAATTTTTGTAATCGTACATTATTAAAAATTACAGAAGAAGGTGCATTTTTTCGTTCATATATCGATGGATCAAAACACGTTGTAACGCCAGAAATATCAATTGAAGTACAACGAAAATTAGGGGCTGACATTATACTTACCTTTGATGAGTGCACACCTTTTCATGTTGAAAAATCATATACAGAAAAATCAATGAATCGGAGCCATCGATGGGAATTACGCAGTTTAAATGCATTTAATAAAAACGATGATGACAGCCAAGCCCTTTATGGAATTATTCAAGGTGGAATTTATGAAGATTTACGAATAATAAGTTCTGACTTCGTATCACAACATGATTTCTTTGGGCAAGCCATTGGCGGTAGTCTTGGTGGGACAAAAGAACAAATGCATGATATTGTTGCAATGGTCAGCCGTCACATCAACAATAATAGACCAACTCACCTACTTGGCATTGGCGGAATTACAGACATTTGGAATGGCGTAAAACATGGAATTGATACATTTGATTGCGTACATCCAACACGGTTAGCGCGACATGGCGGTGCATTATGTTACCCACATTTGAACGGCGGGAAAGAATTCATTAATATAAACAATAATTGTTTCCGAACAGATACAAACCCTATCGACAACAATTGCGATTGTTATTGCTGCAAAAACTTTTCACGATCCTACATTCATCACCTGTTTAAAGCAAAAGAAATGCTCGGCGGACATTTATTAACAATCCACAATGCACGATTCATGGTACGACTAATGAATACCATCAGGACATCGATATCGAATGATACATTTTTATCAGAATATAATACCTGGACACAACAGTAAAAAATTTGGGACGACAGAAATATATCGTCCCACAAATTTTTAATAAAACTTTAAACAGACCACATCAACGATGTGATGCATTTATCTTATTTTGATCAACCAATTGTCTGTCGAGCTTATTTATCATATCATCAATCGACTTATACAGATCATTTGTAGCTGCACTTGCTTCTATATCTGGCCCACCAATTTCTATCTTTCCACGAGCAATAAACTCATCTTGGTGCGCTTTATTCTTCGACACTTCCAATGATACTCTAACACGAATAATAGCACTATTGTGAGCAAATAACTTCTGTGCTTTCTCATTGACCATAGACTTTATTGCATCAGTTAAATCAATATGAACACCAGATATAATGATCTCTCTATCACTCATAACTTTCCTTAATTGGTAACACAATACGGTAGCAAAATAGATGCGCTTAGCAACACTATTGCGATATATAATTAAATTTCGGAATTAAACCTTTCTCACGCAATATATTCATACATTTTTTTTCTGCTGACCGCATCATCGCAATGTCTTCCTGCAAAATATCATTCAATCCGTATAAATGCAAATATCCATGTACTAAATACAATGATAATTCCTCAGAAAACGTAACATTATGTTCTTGACTACTGACGGTTGCATAATCTGGACTAACACAAATCTCACCAGCGAATGACATGCTGCTGTCACCATCAAATGTTATTACATCCGTTAGCGTATCATCTCGTAAATATTGCTCATGAAGGTCCTTCATCGATATTTCATTCAAAAAAACCACTGATAGATCACCAGATCCAATAGCATACTCTGTCATATCAAGACATTCAAACAAATTATAAACGTCATGATGTTCAAAAGTCAACCCATCAACATCACTAAAAACATCAATATTGCGTCCCATGATTGCTACTTTTTGCCTGTAGAAGAACCGCTTAAAGAATAAGAAATACGAGAATGCATCATCGATAATACAGTCAATGCAAATGCTTTTTTCATATCCCGTATTTCTTCGAATGTTATAGGACATTCATCTAATTGATGATCTCTCAATTTTATATCAAAAATAGTGTTTACAAGATTTTCTATAGCCTGGTGTGTAATTCGTTTCATGCTCCGGCTGGCCGCTTCTATAGAATCTGCCAACATGACAATCAATAATTCTTTCGACCGTGGCCGTGGACCATCATATCGAAATGCAGCAGAATCTATCCTACTAGCAATCAAGCTGTCCATTTCTTCACGTGTCATATCGTTGGTATCAAACTCTTCTAACAATTCTTTTTTGGCTTTTTGATAAAAGAAATGAATCAATGTTGTCCCATGATGTTGTTGTATAAAGTCAATTATCGAAGGCGGCAATCTGTATTCTTTGGCAATATCAACACCATCTTTGACATGATTTTTAATTACTAATGTACTAATATATGGTGTTTGCTGATCATGCAAGTTTACCTGATTATTTTGATTTTCTATAAAATATTCTGCCTTCAACATTTTTCCAATATCATGATACAATGCACCAGTCTTACATAATACCGGATTGGCATTTACCTGTATCGCGACCTGCTCTGCAATGTTGGACACCAGCAGACTATGATTATACGTTCCTGGTGCTGCCATTTGTAAATTTTTTAATATAGGATGGTTATAATCAGTAAGTTCTAATAAAGTAATATTGGAGTATGCCGAAAACAACCGTTCAAATATTGAAAACAATGCTGCTGTAAACAATCCAGACAATACACCCATCAATGAAGCACATACTGACTGACAAATCAACACATCAACAGCAGTGCCGACAAAAAAATTCTTAGCAAATATCATGACAGCTGCCGTAGCACCAGTCACACATCCTGCTCGCACTATTTTGATACGATAATTTACATGTTTGATACATTTCAAAAAGATTAAATTTATCGCCAACAATAACGTAAAAAACTCAATACCCTTTGATGCCATTAATGTATAAAACACCGACACAACAAATGTTACTAAAAAAGCACATCCTGAACCATACAATAACATAGCAATTCCAGATGCACATAGAGCAGGAGGGAAAAGATGCAATGCACATAATATACTATGTTGCTTAGATAAAACATCTGCCTCTCCTATTTGCATACACAACCTTAATGCAATTAATTGAAACACTATCAAAATACCGCATTTTATCAGTAATGAACGCGACAATCGTCGTCGTTTCGGCAATAATTTAACAAAAACAACAACTACCAACAATGTAACAAAACCTAAAAATGATTTCGGATAAAAATCTTTATTGAACCCAAAATCGATATAATTTGCTGATTTTAATGCTTTTTGATAGGCAGCTAATATTTCATAAGATTCTGCATTGATAACAGTGTTCGTCTCTAATAAAACATCACCTTGTTTGACCTTTACTCGAACAGGCTTCATTGATTTCAATAACAGATCAAATTTTGCCTTACTTGCATCTACGTCATATACGAGATTCTGTTTTATTCCCTGTTTTAAAATATTAAATAATATCGTTACAATATCATGATCAATGTCCATCGACATCAAATGCATACGAGCATAATGCAATGCCCACTCTACCGTACGAATATTCCGTCGGCGACCATCTTTTAGTTTCAATCCAAGATAACTCGCTGTTCTCAATGATTCTCCATCAGGCGAATTTTCATCAGAAAACACACCATCCTTTGCAATCTCACGCAATACAGCAATACATTCTTGAAATACTTGCGCGCGTTCAATTGGAGACAATGAACTAATCAATAAAGCAACATCTTGCCACTCTAACTTAATAGTGTTCGATGCAGTAAATTCATTAACAAACTCTCGAATTTCTTCCCGACCGACTTCTGTCAATGTATTTTCATAGGTAAAAACCTCCATCTGTTCATCTAATAATTTCAAAGCACTTATGAACCCATCATAACTACGTTCATCGATGCTAAATACATTGCTGGATTGATGTTTTTTTTGTTCATACAATCGGTCAGTCTTGATAGTACTAACATATTCAAACGGAATCTCTGCAACAATTTTTGATTTCGATATATTACCAGGTATAAATTGAACTTTTAGCCAATTATTTCCCCAAAAAGAAATCACTGATAACAACATCGCGAATGACAATAATAACAAGCAAGAAACACTCGTTCGCAACAATACACTACTACCCTTGCCTTTTGCCCGAGCACCATAAAAAGCAACATCAGATATCTTACTTTGCCGTCTCCTTACGACCATGAAAAAACTTTTTTACAAAAACAAACAGTACCAGATCACTTAAACGAAAGTGCGCAAACGAGCAACCATTTTTTGCAAAGCCTGTGGCAATACTTTCGTATCAGCGATTACTGGCATGAAATTAGTATCTCCATTCCATCGTGGAACAATATGACAGTGCAAATGACTAGCAATTCCTGCACCAGCAGATGACCCAATATTAAACCCAATATTGAATCCATCAGGATGCAATGCATCTATCAAAATTTTTTGCATCTTCACAATAGATTTCCACAAATCATCATGTTCATTCGATGATAATAATTGAATATCATTCACTTGCCGATACGGCAAAACCATCGCATGACCGGCATTGTACGGAAACTTATTCAACATGGCAAAACAAAAATCACTCCTAAAAATCAACAAGGAATTTTCATCATCGTCGAATGGAACTGATAAAAATGGATCCTTATCTGCTGTTTTCTTATCCTGTGGAACTTCAACATAATCCATTCTCCAATACGCATGCAAATTTTTCACGACCCAATGATAAATTGAAACCGGATATATTTTCAATAGTTTTTCATTAGCGAAAAATAGTCATTCACAAATCTACAGTACTGCGACTGTTAAACCGCCATCATATTGACCGACCATTCTAATACGAACGTCGCTTCTAATCTTTGACAAGCGGCATCCAACATCTAAAGAAAGCAACAATCGCTAATATATCGTTCAATTACCAACAATCATATCTTTAGATTTTGCAACGATATCGTTTACCAACAACTCCAATGCCTTTCTCATACCGGCTGCTATGATAGCATAATCTTGCGAATCTACAGGTACAGATATCATGCTACGATGTGTAATGACAGAAGATTTTCGTATATAATCATATAGCGACCAATCGCAACGAAGCACGATACGTCCTTCATCCCGTAAATATATAAAATCATCGAAACTAATAGATAACCTATAATGGCATGTCACCATATTGCCATCAGCATGGATGTCAGAAACTACCATTACAGAATCTGACAACGTGCGTGACAAATAATCTTTTACGAAATCATAACATTCATCTTCAAACGAAGATGCCCACCTAGCATTTTGATCAAAAATAATATTTTGGCCATGCCCCTTTGTTACGATAAATGGACAATCCGCATATGACGGAATCTCTTCAACCAATAAATTTATACAAGCAATTGGTTTATTAGTAACTTCTGCAACCTCCTGATCACAACCAGAATGTATTCCAATTGAATAAAAAACTGCTGTGTCCTTTTGAGGCTGAAACATAGTACATCCACTTATCATTAACGCTGCACATACCACTAAAAATAATTTTAAATTTTTCATAATGCCTTTCCTGCTACCAATGCATTCGGATTACGTTCAATATAATCAAGCAACACACGTAATGACCGCAATGTCTTAACACATTGCCGCAAGCAATTATCTAATGACTGCCGTGTGTCAGAATCAAATGCAAGAACATCAGAAATTGCACTCATCGCATCATTGATTGATGAAAAATCGACACTATCAATCTTTTTATTTACATTATCCAATACGGATATGATTTTTTTTGAAATTTTTTCAAATTCTACTCGCGATAACCGTTTCATAACGGCATCGAAACTCTCTTTAAATTCATCCAAGCTATTAGTGACCGTTGGCATTTGCCTCAATTGACGTATAGCAATTTCCTGAACATGTCGTACTTGATTATTTTTTTCATAATCCAATCCAACATATAATTTTCCAGTAACAATACTTTCCATCGACAATTTTGCTGCTAATCCTCGACTGATTTGCTCATGATAAAACAGTTCATAGTCATCAACACGTATTCGATTACCGCGTACTGTTTGAAATAAATTTGCATCAATGCTGAATAAAACAGCGGCACTAGCTTCATCAGTATCATCATCATATATGATCTCTATTGACTCAACTGTCCCAACACGAACACCCTTAAATTTTACTGGAGCACCAACGTCTAATCCATTTAGCGAAGCATCAAAAAATGCATAAAACTTTATTTTTTTAGCAAAAATATTTCCCTTCGAAAACAACAATACTGCCACTATTAACAACAACAACCCAAGACCAACAAAAGAACCGATTAACATTGTATTTGCTTTACGTGCCACTATCAACCTCTTTGGATGCAAAATCCAAATAAATAACAACAAAAATACCAGAATTTTTTCTAAAACGGCACCATATCGATAACTAAAATTAGCTCAGCACAATCATTTGTACTCAACCAAAACATCATTAACTGCCGACACATCGATTTTTTTTATACGCGATAGATTATTTGCAAATTTCTCTTTCAATAAAAACTCTATCCTCAACAATTGCATATTAGACTCATGTGGACTCATTACTATAGATACTCCATTCTTCATTCGCAATACAATCCTTGACCACACAGCACCCTGTCGCGAATCGTAATTTCGGAGATCAATATATTTAATGTTTTTTAAAATATCAGGATATTCTTCACGCAATACTGTCAACAAATCGCAAATTAAATTGATTCCTTTTATTGGCAAAAATGGGAATTTACTCATACCACTTTTTTTCAGTGTTACATCAACCGGCATGATAGTATCATATTCACTAATGTCGAAACATACAGGACGAAAAAAATGGCCATCTAAACGATCGATCAAAAATAACTCCTGTTTGCCATCGCTGCTTGCAAGCACCTTCAGTATTGGCTGCCGTTCTTCTATTTTTATAAATAATGTATCAGGATATCGTTTTTCTATACACGCCCTTCGAATTTGAGGAACCTGTTCAAGCTTTTTTTGAATATCAACTATATTCAATTTAAACAAATCAACATGCTTTTTTATTGATAAACTATGAACCAACCAATCTGAAGTAATTCTCCCATTAGTTGAAAATAGTATTTTTTTTAGCTCATTCCTACTGCTTGTAGAAAACTTATTCCCAATATTAAAATCAGCGCTGCTCAACGCATATATTGCAAACGAACAAGCAATGCAAACGATCAAAACAATGACTATCTTGAAACATCGTTTGTATTTTGACTTCCTGCTCATTGATTATAATATTTCGATTTGAACAGATTGATTACATAATCTTATTATTTTTTTCAAGTTAAATCATGAATTGACTAATTCGTGACAGATTATACTCAATTGCGACATGCAAACAGAAACATCTGATCGTCGTGTATGTGTAATAACTGGTGCTGGCCGTGGAATTGGCCGTGCAATAGCATATAAATTGGCAGAAGACGGTCATCATATCATTTGCATTAGCCGTTCTGAAAATAGTTGTGGAACATTATCCAATGAACTCCAACAACATGGATATTCTTCGGAATATATTGCTGTCGATGTTTCTAAAGAAGAACAAGTAATATCAGCATGCAAACAAATATTATCCGACCATAAAACTGTCGATATATTGGTCAACAATGCTGGTATCACAAAAGACAATGTATTATTGCGAATGTCAACAGATGACTGGAATGATGTCATAACAACAAATTTAAGTAGTAGTTTTTTTTGGATAAAAAATTTATTGCATCCCATGATAAAACAACGCTGGGGCAGAATCATCAATATGGCATCTGTTGTTGGGATTGTAGGGAATTTTGGACAAGCGAATTATGCTGCTGCCAAAGCAGGACTGATCGGAATGACAAAATCGATCGCTCGTGAAGTTGCATCAAGAAATATTACAGTCAATGCGATCGCTCCAGGATTTATTCAAACTGACATGACAAATACATTGAAAGAAAATATAATCGATGATATTAAGAAAACAGTACCAATGAAATCACTAGGAACACCAAATGATGTGGCATCTGCTGTACAATTTTTATGTTCCGATGATGCAAGATATATTACAGGGCATGTACTGAATGTCGATGGCGGGATGGCCATGTAAAAAAGACTTGCATACAAATGAAGCTTTGTTTTGATGCGGAAAAAGATAGATTTTATGGCAAACACTAACATAGAAGAAAGAGTAAAAAAAATCATTATCGACCAACTTGATGTCAATGCAGAACAAGTAACTCCTGAGGCATCCTTCTTGGATGATTTGGGGGCTGATTCATTGGATACCGTTGAATTGGTAATGGCATTTGAAGAAGAATTCAAAGATGAAATCAAGGGAGAAATTCCGGAGGCTGAAGCAGAGAAAATGCGCACAGTAAAGGATGTCATCGATTTCATTAATAAAAAAATTGCTGAAGAATAATATATTCTAGCAAATTCCACTTCCAAATTATATTATCATGACGACGGCACGAGAAATGAATCAATATGGCAACCGTGTGGTAGTTACGGGAATTGGTCTCGTTACACCACTTGGAGTCGGCGTAGAAAAAACATGGAAACATCTCGTTGCCGGAGAAAGTGGAATAACTGGCGTCACATCATTTGATTCTGAAGGATATTCCTGTCGTGTCGCTGGTGAAGTAAAAGATTTTAAAGCAACTGATTTTACTGACAATAAAAGTGCCAAACGCAATGATAAATATGCGTTATATGCGGTTGCAGCAGCTAAACTTGCCAATGATGATGCCGGTCTAGATACCGACATTAGAAACAATCCACGAATTGGTGTGATTATTGGGTCTGGAATTGGCGGAATGTCGACGATACATGAACAAACATTAGCGTTTCACACGAAAGGCCATCGTTATGTATCGCCATTCATGATTCCATCACTGATAGCGAACATTGCTTCTGGATTTGTTGCGATTGAATTAGGATTGAAGGGTCCGAATTTCGGAGCAATCAGTGCTTGTGCGACTGGATCACATTCTATAGGAGAAGCATTCAATTTACTTAAACTAGGGAAAGCTGATATGATGTTTGCTGGTGGTAGTGAAGCAGCTGTAACACCACTTAGCTTTGCTGGATTTTGTTCCATGCGTGCTATGTCGACATCATATAATGACACTCCAGAAACCGCCAGTCGACCATTCGATGCTACACGCGATGGTTTCGTTATGGGGGATGGTGCTGGCATTCTAGTCCTTGAAACACTGGATCATGCCATGGCACGTAGTGCCAAGATTTATTGCGAAATCATAGGATATTCTGCAACATGCGATGCATATCATATAACCGCTCCATGCCAAGATGGCGATGGATTAATCAGGTGCTATAAAGAATTGCTCAATGAAACGGGTGTATCGCCGGATAAAATTGATTATATTAATGCACATGGAACATCGACTGTATATAATGACCGTGCAGAAACCGCAGCAATAAAATATGTGTTTGGCGACCATGCATACAAATTACATATAAGTTCTACTAAAGGTGCTACTGGTCATTTATTGGGAGCAGCTGGTGCGATCGAAGCAGCTGTTTGCGCGAAAACAATCGCAACTGGTATTGTTCCTCCAACAATAAATTATCACAATCCAGACCCAGATTGCGACCTGAATTATACACCGAATGAGCATATCAAAGCTGATGTAAAATTTGCGATCAGTGAAAATATGGGCTTTGGTGGCCAAAATGCAGCGATTATGTTCAAGAAATTTGTTGCATAGAGACAATCCGGTCGACGACACATCTATTTAATTTTTATATCTGTGCACAGGTTTTTGCATCTTTGTTGATTTATTTCTGCGGAAGTAGTTGTCATTTTCAAATAAAAACAAAAATAAGACACGTCGCAACAAATTTACTTCGTGCTAAATAATAAATTCTTAAATTTTATTCTTTGCTAAATTGCTCAAAAACATGAGATCAGGCATGAGACAATTATCACATGATCTGCATGTAAATATTTATATGCAACTATCTTTCCGCACACGCTGACTGGCTTTTAAATTCTTCATTACACTCAAACAAAAGATGGACATTATTGCTAACGCCCCATCAAGAACGTTTAAAAATTACGATTTATTAGAAATTGTTGCTCATGCAAACTGCACCCATGATTTCGTAATAATCATTTGCAAATGAAGCCTTAACATCAGCATTAAGATCAATAGATTCCGACACAGCAGATGTCACACCTAGTCTAACATTGATGTATGAACTTGGCTCATGTGTGACATACATCTTACACGGCATTTCTAGTCCTTTAACTACAGTACAAGCGTCTGGTTTTTTAATTTTTCCAGAAAATGTCACTGAACTATGTATTGTGACAGGAATCGCTTTTGCGCAACAAGCAAATGTTCCATACAAACCAACTTCTCCAATCAGCGTTTTGCCAGTTTGTTTTTTAATCACAAAGTAAAAACCCCCGCTGCTACATTTAGACAAATATCCATCTTGCTCAATATAAAAATATGATATTGCAACCAACGGGCCAAAAGCAAAGCCTTCCTTACAAAATCATAACAAACATTAACAGTTCCACCGACAGAATAACCTTTTCTGTTGCTAACTAACGGATCGCCTCCACAAGATTCGTTAGGGTCATAATCAGACCTACTACCACTCAATACGCCAGATACAAGGAGCGAATCTTTCATAAAATGACTGAACACACCAAATATTATACCGCACACATTACCATCGTTTTGCATAATATTTCCAAATCCACTGACTCCGTCATTTGTCACATAGTGACACGTTCCATCTTGCTTATAATAAGTATTGATATAACCAGCAAATGTACCTAATGTGAGATTTTCATTGCAAGATTTTTCATACCCAAGAAGAAAACCAAGATTATTTGATTTGTCGCATATTTCGTCCGTACCTTTATCAAATTTATGATACCAGCCGTTAAAAATGGCAAACACGCAATTGTCTTTCGTATCAACAACATCAGATTTGGTAAATTGTCTTTCTGTACGATACTGCCGATTTATAATATTATCATTGACATTCAGAAGTTGATTCATCGACTCTAATCTTTGGTAGCAATCGGTATGAAACGCTCCAAGTTCGAGATTAAATGCTACTGTTAACACAAAAACAAAAGCTAGAACTAGTCTGCACCCGATGCCTTATTTATTTTTTTGCTTTTAATGTAAACATAGCGCGTTGTTATAGTTTACAAAGCGCAAACAAACTGTCAATTAATTGCTTGTTGCAATAGTTCTTGCGGCATAAAATTTTATCGCAATATCCTTGCAAAGATCAAACAGCTGGATTGAAACGTGACTCGAATCTAAAAAAGCAAACTAGAAAATTTTTCAGCCTACAGCATTCTCTGTCTGCATTTCAATCAATCGTTTCATCTCTACACTATATTCCATTGGGAATTCACGAACAAGATCGTTTATAAACCCATTTACACTGAGACTGATTGCATGATTCCTTTGAATACCACGTTGTTGCATATAAAAAATCTGTTCATCATTGATTTTCGACACGCTCGCTTCATGCTCAACAACGTTTTTTTGGCCAGTTACATTAATTTTCGGAAATGTCGATGTTTTACTATTATTATTAATCAACAATGCATCGCAACATGTTTTATTTTTACACCCTGTCAAACCATCAGCAACATGAACCAGTCCACGATAAGATGCCATGCCTCCTCCAAACGAGACAGATTTCGACACAATATTCGATGTCGTATTATTCGCCATATGGACCATTTTTCCACCTGTATCCTGGACCTGACCATCAGATGCTACAGCAATAGATAATACTTCCCCACGCGAATATTCTCCCATCAAATAAATCGCAGGATATTTCATCGTACATTTGGACCCAATATTGCAATCAATCCATTTTATTTCAGCATTTTCATAGGCCATGCCGCGTTTAGTAACCAAATTATATACATTATTCGACCAATTTTGCACAGTAACATACTGTATTTTTGCATTCTTTAATGCGATAATTTCAACAACGGCTGCATGCAATGTCGATGTTTCAAACTTCGGAGCTGTACATCCTTCCAAATATGTCACCTCTGCTCCCTCATCAGCTACAATCAATGTACGCTCAAATTGTCCAAAATTTTCTGCATTTATTCTGAAATATGCCTGCAATGGTTGTTTTACTTTTACACCTTTTGGAACGTAAATAAAGCTACCACCACTAAACACTGCACTGTTTAATGCACTAAATTTATTATCATTTACTGGAACGACAGTAGAAAAATATTTTCGAAAAATATCACCGTATTTATTTAGACCATCAGTGGAATTAACAAAGATTACACCCTGCTTTCCTATAGATTCTTGCATGCGAGAATACGCTGCTTCGCTGTCAAATTGCGCCTCAACACCTGCTAAAAATTTACGTTCTTTTTCAGGAACACCAAGACGCTCAAATGTCTCTTTTACACTATCTGGAACACTATCCCAATCCGTCTTTGGCAATTGATCATTTGCCAAATAATATCGAATATTACTATAATCTAATGATGCTATATCATCTGTCATCGCCCATGATGGCAACGATATTTTATGAAATTGTCTTAATGCATCATGGCGAAAAGATCGTATCCAATCAGCATCATGTTTTACATCAGAAATGTAATCTACAGTATCACTGGTTAAACCGACACCGGCATCGTATTTATAATCTACATCATAACGAAAATTCGCATCGTCTACGGATTTATGTAAGTTTTCGTTCATAATTTATGCATCATTATGGTCAAAACCATCATACCCAGATCGTTCCAGTTGTTCAATAATTTCAATACCGCCGCTTTTAACAATGATACCATTAGAAACAACATGCACTTTATCAGGGCGAATATACTCCAACAATTTATTATAATGTGTTATAATAAGTGCAGAAAAAGTATCATTCCGCATAGAATTAATCGCTTGCGACACTATTTTTAATGCATCAATATCCAATCCACTATCTGTCTCATCAAGAACAACAAAACTCGGTTGCAACATTAACATTTGTAACACTTCACAACGCTTCTTTTCCCCGCCTGAAAACCCATCATTCAACGAACGACCAGTAAAGTTTCTATCCATGTTCAACATATCTAAATATTCATATAGACGTTTATAAAATTCGATCGCATTAAACGATTTTCCTGGTTCCATTCTTGCTTGCAAAGCTGCACGAATAAAATTGGCCACACTAACCCCTGGAACTTCTACAGGATTTTGAAATGCTAAAAAAAATCCTTCACGAGAAATTTCATCCGATGACATCCCAACAATGTTTTTGCCATTAAAAACTATTTCACCATCAAGAATGTTATATCCAGGACATCCAGCAATAGATTTGGCCAATGAACTTTTCCCAGCACCATTCTTCCCGACCAAAGCATGAACTTCACCAAAAGAAATTTTCAACGAAAAATTATGCAATATTTCACGACCTGCCACCTCTAAAGTAACATGGTTAATGTCAAGTGCATTCATTTGCAAGCGGTGACTAATGATATCATACCAAAATGCAATATTTTTGGGAAGCAACTCGCAACAACTACTACTTTATAATATAATATTGCACTTTAAGAAAAAATTATAGATTCTCGCTTTACAGGTGATTGTATTTATAACAATTTCAGTGCTATTGATTGGGTTTTTGATGTTGACGCTTGGGGCCAAAGTATTGTGCGACGCTGCCATACAACTATCATCATTATTTAAAATTAATAGTGCACTCGCAGGGGTATTTCTTGTATCAATCGGAACAGCAGCACCAGATTGTATGTCAGCATTAATAGGAATCATTGAGAAACAACCAGATATATCTATAGGGAATATTCTTGGCAGCAATTTTACCAACCTCACATTAGGACTTGGAATAGCTGGAATTATTGCACCGTTCAAATGTGATAACACAATGTCAAAAGTTGAAATGCCATTATTAGCACTATTGACATTATTTTTTGTCATGTGCTGCTGGGATGGAAAATTGACGCGTGTAGAAGGCTGTGCTTTTATTGCGAGTCTATTAATATATATCTTTTATTCCTTATGCAATAATCGACAATCTCAACAATCAATCGATAGTTCTACAATTTGTTCATGCAATAAATCATGGTCGATAAAAAAAAGCACTGTATTATTTATCATTTCTGCAGCATCATTGGCATTTGGAGCACATTTTGTAGTAACATCATGTTGCAGAATAGCAGATTGGTTAGGTGTTTCAAAAACATTTATAGGATTTTCATTATTAGCATTCGGAACGAGCGCACCAGAAATATTTGTAGTGACAACAGCAGCATTGAGAAAACAACATACAATATGTTCTGGAAATATAATTGGATCAAACCTTATTAATTTGATGTGCGTAGCAGGACTATGTTCAGTAATTCATCCATTTAATTTCGACAAAACATTGTTCTCAACAGAAGCATTGTCATTATTATTTATAACATTTTTATGTTACTATATTTTCAAGAAACGGCCAACATTTTCTAGATTGTCCGGCATCATATTCGTAGCTACGTACTGTATCACGATGTTTCTTGTAAAGAAATAAACAAAACACCTTGTATTTTCCTTGCCAAAGCAAGGCATGACAACATTCTTTACAAATCAATAACATATAAGTTTTTCTCATGCGCCCGTTTAAATATAACAATTTGCAATACATTGCTAATGAATCCCGTGGAATTGTATTAGATGCCATAAAAACGGCAAATTCCGGACATCTTGGCATGCCAATGGGATGTGCTGAAATCGGAGCAGCATTGTTCGGAAAATTATTAAAATATGACCCTATCAATCCATCATGGATAAATCGCGATAGATTTGTATTGTCAGCAGGACATGGCAGCATGTTTTTATATACATGGTTGCACCTAGCAGGATACAATATTTCATTGAATGACATTAAAAATTTCCGCAAAACTGGCAGCACAACGAATGGACATCCAGAATTCAATAAAGAACTAGGGATAGAATGCACCAGTGGACCACTCGGACAAGGTGTAGCAAATGCAGTAGGAATGGCAATCGTTAGAGAAAAACATGCAACAAAGTTTAACAAACCAAATGCCGCAATAATTGATTACAATGTTGTATGTTTGTGCGGAGATGGATGTTTGCAAGAAGGTGTCGCTATTGAGGCATGTTCACTAGCGGGACATTGGAAATTAAAAAATTTGATTATTATTCTTGACGCTAATGAGACAACATTAGATGCTGGCCTGTCAAAATCACAATCAGAAAATATATCGAAAAAATTCCATGCAATGGGATTTGAAGTGTTTCAAACCAACGGAAATAATATCAATAAATTCATAAAAACATTCGAAAAAGCAAAAAAATCTACCAAACAATCACCAAAATTAATCATAGCAAAAACTATAATTGGGAAACATATCCCTAATATTGAAAACACCAACAAGGCACATGGAACAGCTGGGTTAAAATTTATTGATGAAACTAAACAGTCTCTAAATTTGCCACGTTCAGAATTTTTTATTTCAGGACAGACAAAACAATTTTTCCAAAACCATCGACAACATTGTCATGAAACATTTCTAAAATGGAAGAATTTATACCAATATATTTTCGATAAACAAAATCATAGCATCGATAAAAATGAAATAAATTGGGACAATATTCCATCATGCAATGATGCTATATCTACGCGTGTTGCCGCTGGAAAAATATTACAATATATTGCCCATGAAAATAACAATATAATATCTGGCAGTGCAGATTTATTTTTATCGAATAATAATTATATATTGGATGGTAGTGATTTTTTTGATACAAATCTAGCCGGGAAAAATATATTTTTCGGAATCAGAGAACATGCCATGGCCGCAATTAATAATGGTATTGCATATGATGGAACATTCATTCCTATTTCAGCAACATTTTTAGTATTTTCAGATTATATGCGTGCTGCAATTCGTGTAGCTGCACTGGCAAAATTGCATGCAATATTCTGGCTGACACATGATTCTATAGCAGTTGGAGAAGATGGGCCGACACACCAACCAGTAGAAACAATAGCATCATTGCGGTGTATTCCTAACATTGATGTTGTTCGACCTGCTGATTACGAAGAAACAGTTGGGGCATTAAAATTAGCAATAAAGAATAAAAATCGGCCGACAGCATTAATATTGTCCAGGCAAAACATACCACATGTCGACATTCCTAACGAAGATATACGTAATAATGTATCATATGGAGCATATATTGCCAAACACGAAACAATGCCATTGAAAGCAATCATCATATCATCTGGCAGTGAATTATCAATAGCACTTGATGTCTCAAAAGAAATGCCCAATGTGCGCGTGGTGTCTATGCCTTGTATGGAAGCATTTGAACGACAATCTGATGACTACAAAGAAAAAATATTACCAAAAAATTGCATAATAAGGATATCAATAGAAGCAGGTATTGCCATGCCATGGTATCGGTATTTAGGAACGAATGGTACCGCCATCAGTGTAGAAGACTTTGGATTTAGTGGATGTCCTGAAGATTTGATGCAACATTTTGGAATCACAAAAGAAAACTTAAAAACTGTAGTTGATCAAAAATTAGCACAGACTATATCATGAGAATTTTAAAAAAAATATTACTAGCATGCTTTATTATCCTGTTGATATTCGCTGGCATTGTTCGTACACCATTCATCCAACGAGGAATAATAACGCATTTTTTAAAAAAATATTTCAATGAAGTATATTTGGACAAGATATCCATTGGACTGCCATCTGCCAGTGTAAAAAAAATATCATTGTCAACACAAACAATAGATATAAAATTGGACAACGCGAATATTTCATGGTCACTTTATGATTTATTATTCGCAAAAACATTAACAATCAAAGATGTTGATTTAAATGGATTGGTTGTAAGCTATCACAGTACTCAAGAACAACCATCAACGAACAACACAATTTTATCGGAAAGACTAGATTCAAGATCTGGAACTCAGATAGAACAAGCACAATTGCGTTTAAAACAGATTGGTCAATTATTGGCTCAATATATCAATCCACGAATACCACCAAAAATTACAATAAAACATATTAAAACAACTGGAATTTTTGACATTAATGAGATATTAGTAGCTGATGTCACAGTAGAATGTGGCCCAATAGCTCCGATGACAAAAACAACCGCTACAATCGACGCAGATATTTCAATAGAAAACAAACAACCAATTTCAGCAACATTCGATGGCATCATTCAATTCTCACAGACGGAAGATGGCACAATAAATGATTTATCATTCAAAACACAATGCAACCTCCTAGATAACCATTCCATATTACAAAAATCACTCAATAGCACATTAACATTTTCTAACTCAACATCAGATAAATCATTATCTATTACAATTGATGGCATAGAAGATAATAAAGCATTATTATCAATTGCAGTAGACTTCATGCAATCAACCAATGTCTTAAAAATGAAATGTTCTCACAATTTTGACATTGCTACGTTAAGTCCATTGTTTCCTTCACAAGAGTTACCGCGTTTAGAGTCAAATTTTGACATCGATGGTGAAGTAAACTTAAAATCATTCGAAGGAGCTGCAAAATGCACTATAAATACAGTATTGTCCAAAAACATAATAAATATGTTTGTGCCAGAAATATGTTCTGATATCAGCTTTTCCAGCGATCTTTCATTTTTGATATCAGACCATAACATTAGACTACATTCTCTTGAGGGAGTGATAAATTCATCAGATGATGCAATTAAAATATTATTTTTTACACCATCAGAAATCATCATATTGAACCAATCGCAGGGACTTGTTCTTGCTCAAAATATAAAAAATTCTAACACTGCTCTTCTGGAAATAATGATAGAAAATTTCAATCCTTCTGTGTTATTAAAGACATCGTCAATCGCTGATACTAATATTTCATGGACATTCGACATTGCATCAAAAAACAACACATGGTATATAACAACCCTAGAGGATAATCTTTTTACCGCCAAGAATTTATCATTAAAAATAAATAATAACAAATATTTGCATGATACAAAATTTTCATGCTGTCCTCAGTTCATTTTCGGGAAAAGCACTGGCATCACAATCAATAACATGCAATTGAATGATTCAAATGACGCGACTATTATTGACGGCGCAATCACTTTTGAGGCCAATATCAAAGATAACAAATATAATATTAATGGATATATTGTCAGTAATTTGAACAAGCTAGCACACGTTCCATATTGTTCTTGCAGGGAGGACATAATATCAGGAATCTTTTCTAGTGAATTTGACTATAAACAAAGTGGGAATAATATAAATGCCAAAACTGACGTTCGATTAAAATCGTTAAAAACTAGCACATCGAAAGCTCCAATATCTGGCACATTATCAGCAAATTATATAAAATCTGACGGAGAACATACTTTGTCCATGCCAATCAATATTGATGGACAACATTCCACATCGATTGAAATCGGTGTTGAAGCGCCTGAGAATGAAGATCAGGATCAAACGTCGCATAATATAACAGCAACATTGAAAGGCGATTGTTTATCTGTCCCTGATATAACAGAAATTGTTCACACAATAGTAAAATTAGCCAACAGACATGATCGGCATGTTCCATCAAAATTTACAACATTCCATCATCAAAATACTGTTTCAAAATGGGAACATTTTGCATCAAATTTATTCAGTTACGATGGGAAAATCATCACCAAAATACAAAAAATATTAATAACTGATTATATTCCACTCAATAATTTCGATGCATTTTTAACACTCAATAATAATACGATTGAACTAAAACTATTGAATTTTTCGATAGCGGATTCTTCAATAAATGCATTTGGAACGGTAAAACCAATTTCAAATAAAAAATCACGTAATCAACAATATAATATCTCTTTTAATACTACTGCAGAATGTCGTGATATTGAAAAATTATATGCAACAATCTTGCCTTCAAAAATGCCAGCAATCACTGGCACAGGAACAGCGCAATTATCGATCACAGCAAATGAAACTTCGTTAAATAATCTAATGGACAATATTGCTGGTGGAATATGCATCACATGCAATAACGGTACGATAATGCCATTCAATCTCATGAGCATGAAAACAAATGCTATCATTGATACTATAGAAATCGCCAACAAAATGATATTTAATGATGGTTTATTCGGATCAAAAAATGGCAAAGTATCGAATATCTATCAATTAAAACAAGCTGCTCAAAGCATTGATTACAACGACATTAATATATGTATAAAACGTGATGAAAAGGGGAATTTTGTAATTAAAGATTGCGATATAATTGGACCAACAATGCATGCATATGCTATAGGAAATGTTCAATATTTAAAACACAAGTCATTTAATAGTTTCCCATTATTCATTAGTATATCTTGTGATGTAGCAGGAGAGTTAGGACATGCAATGGATAATTTAGGACTAATCGCCGAGAAACCACGACACGCAAAATACATGCAAGGGCCACGGTGCACAATAAAAGGGACCGTCGGTCGTCCAGATTATTCGTCATTCATTGAACTATTATATCCTTTACTTTAATTACATATTTCATTAAAAGCAATATGAACATTGTTAATACAATGATAACATGAAAAAACAAAAAGAACATCCCTCCCCGCTCAATACATTTGCTGCGAAAAATGAAGCATCTGAACAATCATTACGGCCATCAACATTTATTGATTTTATCGGTCAAGAGAAGACGGTAGAGCGATTAAAAATTATGGCAGGAGCAGCAAAATGCCGTGATGATGCATTAAATCATGTTCTCCTTAGTGGGCCTCCAGGACTTGGAAAAACAACACTAGCAATGATATTGGGACAAACAATGGGAAGTAATATTAAAATAACCTCCGGCCCAATCATTGAAAAACCTGGAGATTTAGCAGGACTATTGACAAGTTTAGAACCGCGTGATATTTTATTCATTGATGAAATCCATCGTGTACCGAAAGTCGTAGAGGAATATCTTTATTCTGCTATGGAAGATTTTCGGATAGATATTATGATCGATCAAGGACCGAATGCCCGTAGTGTCAGTTTAAACATTCCACCATTTACATTAGTCGGAGCAACTACACGAACAGGATTATTGAGTGCACCATTGCGCAGTAGATTTACGTTACAAACACGACTAGATTACTATGATCATGATGACCTCACATTAATCGTTCAACGAAGTGCACAGTTATTAAATATTGACATAGATTCCAACTGCGCACGTGAAATTGCTACGCGATCACGAGGAACACCACGTATAGCAAATAATTTATTACGATTTGTACGTGATTTTGCACAACAGAAAAATCAAAATGTAATAAATGATGAAATCACGCATCAAGCATTATCGATGTTAGAGATTGACATTGATGGCCTTGACGAAATGGACATGAAAATTCTTACATGTATGGCAGAACATTATTCTGGTGGTCCTGTAGGGTTTGGTACCGTTGCTGTTGCAGTAGCAGAAGACCTACAAACATTAGAAGAAGTACATGAACCATATCTTATTAAAGAAGGATATTTGCAACGCACACCACAAGGCAGAATATTAACAACAAAAGGATGGCAGAAGGTAGGAATACAACCATTAGCATCGCAAATGGAACTGTTACACAATGGATAATATACAAGATAGATTATTGCACATACTAGAAATGGAACTTACATCATTGAAAAAACATGGCGTACGCTCTATCCCTGTATCAAACCAATTTCACTCGATCATAAAAAATATCGTCAACCCTAATGCCAAAATCGATGAACCAATTAGCGATAATATGCAGAAAATTATTCTCCCAGAAAGCAACAAGAACGAACAATATGAATGGTTACAACAAAAAGTATTAAATTGTCCTATTTGCAATAAACATGTAAAGCCTGGCAAACATATCGTTTTCGGAATAGGAAATTTAAATGCTGATATCTTTTTTTGCGGTGAAGCACCCGGTGCAGATGAAGAGATTCAAGGGCTACCATTTGTCGGACGTGCTGGTCAATTATTGACAAAAATCATTCAAGCAATGAACCTTCAACGCGATGATGTCTATATTGCCAATATCATGAATTGGCGTCCAGAAATGCCAACGGATGTTGGAAATCGTCCACCAACACAAGAGGAAATGGAATGTTGTTTGCCATATTTACTCGCTCAAATCGACATAGTACAACCAAAAGCAATCGTTGCGTTGGGAGCTACCGCTGTTAATGGACTATTGGGAAAGGACCCATCGCGTCGGATGCATGATATTCGCGGGAAATGGATGACATTTCATAATATTCCATTAATCGCAACATTCCACCCATCATATTTATTGCGCAACAACACAAACACAACCAAAAGGTTAGTGTGGGAAGACATGCTATCGGTAATGAAAAAAACAAAATTGCCGATCACTGAAAAACAACAAAATTATTTTCTGTGATCAAAGTTAAACAGTATTCTATAACATTCAATACAGCAATAAAACGGCATATTTCAATACAGCATCATATAGTACAACAATTCACTGAAGAGGTTTTTATCTTGCTACATTAGCAGTGTATGACTATATCAGTACGTATGAATACGTCGAATAATTGTACCATGCTTGATGTCATTTCGGCTGAAAATGGTGCGAAGTTCACATCAATTGTATTGTTAAAATCAGTAGAAACAAAACTCGCAAAAAATAATACAGAGTATTTATCTGTTACAGTCGGCGATAAAAAGGCAACATGTATATGCAAAATATTCGGCAGCTCACCAACATTTAATTTTTTTAAATCTGCACCAGCTGGTTCAATCATATTGCTTGAAGGGATTCGAAAAGATTATAACGGTGCTTTGTCACCAGATATCACATCAGCACGAGTAATGACACCAGATGAAATCGCAGCTGGCAATTTGTTACAACATGTCACGGCGTGTGCAAGAGAAGGAGTGATGGCATTAAAACACGAACTGGACAGTATGATAGCAACAATAAGTGATACAACTTTGCGAGCTATTGTACAAGAGGTCTTCGAAGAGCTCGGTGATGAATTTTTACAAAAAGCAGCTGGAATATCAATGCATCATGCATATAAAAATGGGTTATTGGAACATACTGTCCATGCATCAAAATCTGGCATGGCATTATTAAAATTATATCCATTTATAAATTATGATATCGCGATGGCAGGACTATTGATGCATGACATTGGGAAAGTGTTGGAATATACCAACGATCCAGTGGCACAACGTACCAAAATCGGAATATTACAGGGACATTTAGTATTAGGATATCGCATGGTTCGTCGAATTGCCATTCGCAACAAAATCAATGAAAATTTATTAGAACGACTGGAACATATTTTACTCAGCCATCATGGAGAGCCAGAATTTGGAGCAGTAATCCGACCAGCCACCCCGGAAGCAGTCTTTGTATCATTGGTTGATAATCTCGATGCAAAAATGGGAATGGTAGAACAATTGTTAGGCGAAACACCTAGCAAAAATATTTTTTCAGACTATCACAAAGGCTTAGAGAATAAATTATTAGTATTGCCAATAGATAATTTATCTGACAGTGAATGAGTTATTACAAGAATATCTCAATAATGATGTCCGCATAATTGCATCAAATGATGATGGGATCGTAGCATTTGAGAAACCATGCGATGTTTTATCACATCCAAATGCGACATCTTCGGAACGTGCTATATTATCGGCACCTTATGATTTCAAACAACAATCATACAAGTTCCCAAATGGAAATAATGTTTTTTTATTGAATCGACTAGACTCTCCTGTTTCTGGCATCATTATTGGTTGTACCAACGAAAATACAGCGAATTCTGTACGAACTGCATTCAGGTCGAACAATGTACAGAAAGAGTACGTTGCGTTGGTTAAGGGATACACACATTTTTCACATGGGACATGGCGTTCAACGTTACAAAAACAACATATTGGAAATAAACTTGTAGTACGCAGTGGAACAGGAAATTTATCAATAACGCAATACAATGTTATTAAATCACGACGTGTACAATCAACAACAATCAGTTTGTTAAATTTACATCCAATCACAGGCCGTACGCATCAGCTACGTGTACATTGTGCGATGAATAGACTTCCGATCATTGGTGATGATACTTATGGCGACCGTGCATATAATAAAATCTTCCGAACATCATTTCATGAAAATCGATTGTTTTTACACGCACAATCAATAACGATCAAGTATTCTATAAATAACCAACAATACATTTTTTGTGTACATTCCACATGCCAATGGAAAAATATCATATCAACTATATGCACAGATTGTCATTAAGTAGAATAATACATGAAAGTTGCAATCAACCACAATAATCACCACGTTGGTTATTCATCAGAATCGCCTTATTTGCCATTTCCAAAAGGCCATAATTTTGAAACAAAATTAACACAACCTCCTATAACTTTTTTCCCAGCATCCAAAGCTGTACCAGCTGCGTTCGTTGCCATATTTACAGTATCTTTATAAATATTTGCTGTGACACCACCAATTGCACCCCAAATACCAGCATTGTCATTAGAATTATCAGTCTCATTAGGTTGCTCAGGAGTTTCTTTTTTATATGTCGCATTTTTATCATCTGGACCAATCACACCGTAGTTAGTAGGATATTGATCAAAACCTTGTGGTAAAAAGTCTGAATAATCGTCATCAATTTCATCAACATTTCTGACACCAGCATTGTCATTTGAGCTTTTAGATCTATTAGCATAATTAGGATCATTACCTTGCTTATCTTCTGCAGTTTTCTGCACTTCCAACGATTGATCGACACCATTTCTTTCAACCGGCGACTCGCTCATGTCAGACTGCAACGAGACCAAATCATCACCATCAGTTTTAACAACATTTCCGACTTCATCACCAACATTGTTATTTGAGTTTTTAGATATATTAGCATGATTAGGATCATCACTTTGCTTATCTTCTGCAGTTTTCTTTATTTTCAGCGATTGATCGATAACATTTCCTTCAACCGGCAACTCGCTCATGTCATACTGCAACAAGACTAAATCATCGTCATCAGTTTGCTCATTATCACCAAGAGAATTCTTATGGCCTTCAGGACCCATCTCATTAATTAACTTTCCACCAACAGCTGCTATAAGAGCACAACCAGCAGTAGCAGCAACGACAGGAAGTGTAGAACATCCTGCAACAATCGCAATAAAAGCACCAACGGTGCCACCAATAAGACCAAGTTTAACTTGCACAGAATCTAGACCGAGGCCAAACGAAAACACTCTTGTCAATCGACGTGCTTTATTTACCAAATTATTAATGCTGTCAAGATTGAATTGTGCATCGTCAAGCTTTTTAAGCGCATTTTCTTGAAAGTTTTTTATTTCATCTAGATCATCAAGTAGGTTCTGCAATCCAGATTTAATATTATCACTATCAATATTATTAAGAATACTTAACTTTGCTTGTGCACGTAAAAATTTTTGTTCTGCAAATTCTACCTCTTTATCTGTTGGCCGAGTCCACCCTATAGCCGGCATCCAACTATCATGATCTTTTTTGGTTTTCTCATATTTTGTTTTGGCATCATAAAATTCTTCATTCGCTTTTTTTAAAATCGCATCACTATCTTCAGTCGACCCCGCAATCTTGCGTAATTCTTGTATAAGATTTTCGTTTTGTTGAGCCATCTCGGCATATGCATTAGACAATTTGATTCTTAATGTTTTTAAAAATTCCAGTTGCTTCGTTTGCAGTTCGTAAAGTTTATTTATCACATGTTCTTCCTTTTCTTGAATTTGTTTTAAACGTGAGTCTTTTTCGTCTTCTTTGCATTCTCTAAATTGTCCCAACAAAGTATCAATTTCTTCAATATCAGCTAAAATTGCTTCGCATTCTTTTTCCGTAGAATTGATAAATTCATCTAATTCTTTAATCAGTCCATCGCTAGCATCTTTGCGAGATTCCTTATAGATCTCTAACTCTTTTATTTGATTTTGTATATTCGTTCGCAGTTCTGTATTCTTATCAACCGCATCATTGTATAACTCCTTATTGGCCTGCAGCAATGCATCCATATTGTCAGAAACATCTGTCACTTCTTTTTTTATCTGATCGGCAACAGTATTAATCTTATTAAGGTCGTTTTTGGCATTGTTTATGTTTTTGTTCGCATTCGTGGCATTCTCCGAAACCTCTTTGGCAAGCTTCTTTTTTTTCTCTCTATGCTTTTTTATCTTTGAGAATAACGGTTTGAAAAGTTTACAATTTCTTAAGCAAACAAACAATTCTTTGACCGATTTACACAACCTTGCAATGCACCAAGCCTTTTCAATAAAACTTGTACTATCTTTTGTCTCATTTTTTTCGCCAACATCATTCGCGCCACTTTCTGATAACTTTCTAACCTTACGTTCCGTCAACTGCTCGTTTGGCACTTCGGCATTACTGCAACCAAGTATTGCATCGCTTTGCTGTATTTTACTGTCATCATTTACCCCCCCCTGTTTTTCCACACTATACATATGGTCTGCTTGTTCAATTTTGGACATAAAGTATGCATTGTGCCATAATTTTATACAATGTCAACATAGGCACCAATAAAAATTGTAAAAAACACCACAGACGATTAATATCTGCAGTGCTTGGAGTATATTATTTTATGAAATGTTATGCAATTGTTATGCTCTTATCTAAATAAACATCTTGAATAGCATTCAATAGTTCGACCCCATCCTTCATTGGGCGTTGGAATGCCTTTCTTCCGCAAATCAATCCAGATCCACCAGCACGTTTATTGATAACAGCGGTCTCAATTGCCTCTTGGAAATCACTAGCACCAGATGATGCACCACCAGAATTAATCAACCCTGCACGACCCATATAGCAGTTCGCCACCTGATAACGAGTTAAATCAATTGGATTGTCTGTTGTTAATTCACTATATACTTTATCATGCGTCTTACCAAATTTCAATGCGCGATAACCACCATTATTTGTAGGCAATTTTTGTTTGATGATATCTGCTTCTATCGTAACTCCAAGATGATTCGCTTGGCCAGTCAAATCAGCACTAGTATGATAATCTTTATCTGACTTAAACCCTGAATTACGCAAATAACACCATAATATTGTCGCCATGCCAAGCTCATGTGCTAATTGAAATGCTTCCGTTGTTTCTTGAATTTGACGGGCAGACTCCTCTGACCCAAAATATATTGTAGCACCGATTGCAGCAGCACCCATGTCATATGCTTGCTGAACATGTCCAAAATAAATCTGATCGAATTTATTAGGATACGTCAATAATTCATTATGGTTTAATTTTACAACAAAAGGAATTTTATGTGCATATTTTCTAGCAACAGACCCTAACACTCCCAATGTTGAAGCAACAGCATTACAACCACCTTCTATCGCCAATTTTACAATATTTTCAGGATCGAAATATTCTGGATTTGGTGCAAAGCTTGCCGCTGCAGAATGTTCAATTCCTTGGTCAACTGGCAATATCGACATATAACCTGTCCCTGCAAGACGGCCAGTATTGCGAATGCGCGACAAACTATTCAATACTGCAACTGGACGATCACTCGCCAAAAAGACATCATTGATAAAATCCGGAGATGGCAAATGCAACACTGACTTATCGATAGTAGTACATTTATGCTCTAAAAGGTATGCTTTCTCACCATTCTTGAATTCTTCTATATATTTACTCATAACCAATTCACGATATGATGAGATATTTCCAATTAAACACAATGGATTTTTGTTGCGTCACGATAAAAATCGTAACATAAACATAAAAATTATTATCCGCAAAACAGAAAAACGTAACACAATTATAATTGATTTAATAGTGTTACAACTACAATCGTAACACACATAAAATTGGTGCTTATTGTGCTACGATAAAGATCGTAACACACATAAAACAATAACATTATTTATTGTTCTGCAAAATCTCTGCAGCTTTAGCCAATATCTTTTTTAACAAGTCATCATCAGGCCTTGACTTCGGTTGATTCAAATGAAGATTGGCTATTTGCAATAATTCATTTACTAGCTTTTCTGCAACTGCCGGACAATCTTTCTCTGATGGCAAATTTTTCTGAATTGTCTCCAATGTTTTTCCCATTTGTAATTTTTTAATCATCGGACTGCTGTTTCGCATTATTGGCAATATCTGTTTTGCGGCATTTAGTATATTTTTTGAAATTTCCTTTGTGTTTTTTTCATTGATTTTATTTTTTGAGTTTTGAGAGTTGTATATTACAATTTCTATCTTACGTGGAATATCTGCAGCTTTCAACAAACGGGCAGCTTTTTTATCACTGCTATAAATATCCTCCAACTTTTTGATAAACCAATCAGATGCAGCGAACCGTGAACCTAAAATCAATAACTGTTCTGGCTTTTTACGCAATACTTTCGGCAAATCTTTTAAATTTGTCGTTATAACAGAATTTACTACCGCACCTTTAATTGAATGTAACTTAATTGATGGTAACAATTCGTCGAAAAAATTTTTTAATTTCTTGACATCTTCATTTTCATGATCTTCCGAAGATGTGATCTTATCAAGACACATTTGAGCGACACGTGAACCATCAGTCTTCATTTGATCGCAAATATCTTTATAACACTGAACATCAGTTTTCCGTTCGTGCAATTGTTTTTTATCTGGCGTTTTATTTCTGTTTTTAGGTGAAATTGATTGCTTCTTTGAACTTGTTATACTTTTAATTTCCTTTTCCTGTTTCTCATTTGTCAAACCAATATATGCAGGTTTCGAATGTTGCTTATTTACTTTATTCATAGTGCGTTCGTCATAATCATGTTTTTGTCATTTAGCCAATGCCAAAAAATAATTATTCTTGAAAATAGCTCATGATCTATCTGCTTTACAAAAAATATTATTTCAACAATTGTTGCGTGACAATATAAACAATGGACCCAATTACCAATATACGAAATTTTTGTATCATTGCCCATATTGACCATGGCAAAACTACGCTATCAGACAGACTGTTAGAACGAACAGGCACTGTGGTAAAACGCGAAATGCAAGACCAATTATTAGATTCAATGGATTTGGAACGTGAACGCGGCATTACTATAAAAAGCCATCCTGTATCGATGACGTATCATCACCCAACAAAGGGAACATTCTTATTAAATTTAAATGACACACCAGGGCATGTAGATTTTTCATATGAAGTATCGCGTAGTTTAGCAGCATGCGAAGGTGCACTATTATTAATCGATGCATCGCAAGGAATAGAAGCACAAACAGTCGCAAATGCCAATTTAGCGATGGCTAATGGTCTGACAATAATTCCTGTTATTAATAAAATTGATTTGCCAAGTGCACATGTTGATGTGATACTACAACAATTGGAAGATGTCCTTGCAATCCCAAAAGAAGAAGCGATTTTAGCAAGTGCAAAATCTGGCATTGGCATTGACGATATATTATCTGCAATTGTTGATAGAATCCCAGCACCTAAAAACGAAAATATTCAACAAACAAAAGCTTTGATATTCGACTCCATATTCGATGCATACAAGGGTGTAATATGCCATGTTCGTATTTTTTCTGGGGAATTAAAAGCAGGCGACAACATTCTTATGATGCGAACAGGCATGAATAATACCATAAAAGAAGTTGGATGTTTTTGTCCCAAAATGAAAGCATTACCAGCGTTAAAAACTGGTGAAATTGGATATATTTCTGCCAACATTAAAAATGTATCAGATGTAAAAATTGGTGACACAATAACACATTACAATGACCCAGCGAAGGAAATGCTGCCAGGATATAAAGAAGTTCGCCCAATGGTATTCAGTGGAATCTATCCTATTGACACTAATGATTTTGAAAAGTTAAAGGTCAGTCTGGCAAAATTGCAATTGAATGATGCTGCATTGGTCTTTCAATCAGAAAGTTCTATTGCATTAGGATTTGGGTTCCGTTGTGGGTTCCTTGGGCTGCTACACATGGATATCATTCAAGAACGTCTACGACGTGAGTACGACCTAGATATCATTTCAACATACCCTAGTGTAGTTTATAAAATTAAATTAACAGATGACAGTTGGATAGAGGTTGATAATCCATTAAAATTACCAGATCCATCGACAATATCAGAAATTCATGAACCAACTATCAAAGCCAACATACACATACCAAATAGTAGCATAGGAGATATTCTAGCCCTAATTAGTGAGAAACGTGGTATTTGTTCCAGCACAGAGACAATAGATGATAGCCGAGTAATTTTAACATGCGAACTGCCGTTGAATGAGATTTTGATCGACTTTAATGATCGACTAAAAAGCATTACACGTGGTTATGGATCTATGGATTATGACTTAGGAGATTACGTAGCATCTGACTTAGTACGATTAGATCTTTTGGTAAATGGTGATCCGGTAGATGCATTTTCTTCTATCGTTCATCGCAGTAAAGCAGTCGGTCGAGGACGTGAGATGTGCGAAAAATTAAAAGATCTTCTGCCACGTCAATTGTTTAAAGTAGCTATACAAGCAGCAATCGGCGGTAATGTTGTCGCACGTGAAACATTGGGTGCATTACGAAAAGACGTCACTGCAAAATGTTATGGTGGCGATATTACACGTAAACGAAAATTGTTGGAAAAGCAAAAAGAGGGTAAAAAGCGGATGAAACAGATCGGTAAAGTAGCGATCCCGCAAGAAGCATTTTTGAAAATTTTAAAAACTTCTGATTAACATTAACTCGGCAGTAATATAATCATACGACACGCACAAGATGTCTTGCATTGGTGGTGCCTCATAAACTTCCCAACCATATGATGCTGCAAGTCTACTCTCGACATTTTCAATATAGAAAATCGACAAAGCAATGATCTAGCAGAAAGTATTTTCGAAAATTTTAAAAACTTCTGGTTTAACTATTACAGGTATTAACCACTTCATAGCAATTGTCTCGCATTGCAAGCGCCTCATAACTGCCGAATAAAACGGTGCAATCCCACTCTTTCTCACAACATTCTCGATAAAAAACAGTAAAGTGGCGATACCGCAAGAAGCATTTTTAAAGACTTTAAAAATTTCTGATTAAACAATCTGCAACATTACTTCTACCATAATGCAATCTTGTAGCGCACATAAGTTATCGCGCATTGATTGTATCTCGTGACGACCAAGTTAAATGATGCGGCCTGCACCTTACTTATAACATTTTCGACAGCAAGAATCGGCAAATACCATTGGCTCGCAAGATAGATTTTAAATCGCGGGCTG
>CAZOAG010000002.1:130022-158494 GCA_964577805.1 uncultured Opitutales bacterium | reverse complement strand
CTTCGAGTCGCGGGCTGCTTCGAGTCGCGGGCTGCTTCGAGTCGCGGGCTGCTTCGAGTCGCGGGCTGCTTCTTTTGCTAAAAAGCAAGCATAATCATTTTCAGACAAACATCACGAAGAATATTTAATCAGCGAATAATATTTCCATCATAAATACCAGATATATTTATAAATCAATGTACTAGCAAAGCACATCACCTATCATCTAGCAACATCTGCAAAATACAGCAGAACAAATACTGAAACAACCGGCTTAAAACATCGTTTATAAAAAAACATCACCTTTCGAACAACAGTTACAAAACGGCATCAAAACAGTCGTATGTTGTACAAACGAAACCCAATGTTTTCCAAAAAACCATTGACAATGTTATATAATCATCGCCTTTTTACAAGAAAGCATGAGCAATCGATTGCGCCGATAAAAATTTTAAATCAGAATATCCAACAGCGGAAATATTGCACATAAACAAAACACAAACGATTTAAAGAAATATTTTTTAATCGAAAAAACATCTGACTCTTTGAGATTATTAAACTATTTCTCGTTGAACATGTGCACCAAGCGATTGTAATTTTTTTTCGAAATTATCATATCCACGATCTAAATATTTTATATTATGAATGGTTGTTTTGCCATTCGCTATCAGACCAGCTAAATATAATGCTGCACATGCACGCAAATCACTCGCTTCAAGATCTGTAGCATTCAATTCATGCGCAATAGGCATTACATGCGCACAATGCTCTCGCAAAATAATACCAGCACCCATCTTATTCAATTCATTCACGTAGAGGAACCTATTCGGATATACACGCTCTTCAATCGTCGACGAAGTATTTGCAATCATCGATAATGAACATAATTGTGCTTGTAAATCTGTCGGGAATGATGGATGTGGACCAGTAATAATCTCCATACCATTTAATCGCGATGGCCGTACAGTTAACGTTCCATCACTTCCTTCATAAATATCAGCTCCAGCATTTAGTAATTTTGCCAAAAATATCCCTAACAACCCAGGCTCAAGACCAGTTATCGTCAATTGACCACCTGTCATTAATCCAGCACATACAAATGTACCAGCTTCTATACGATCCCCAATGACTGTATAATCATAACCATGCAACTCATGACCACCATGAACAATGATACACGATGTTCCTATTCCATCAATCGATGCACCCATCGAACATAAACAATGGCAAAAGTCTACTACTTCCGGTTCACAAGCAGCATTAATAATTTCTGTATCACCATTTGCTGACAATGCTGCAAATATTACATTCATTGTTCCTGTCATTGTACTGCCATAACGACCAGACATGTCAATAGATACACCATGCAAACTTTTGCCATCTACTGTAATATAATCATCGTCATCTTCAATGGTACACCCGAGAGATTTTAATCCTTTAAGATGTAGGTCGATTGGTCGATCACCTATAAGACATCCACCTGGCCGTGGCATACGAGATCGACCGCATCGTGCGATCAATGCGCCCAATAAACATATTGAAGCGCGCATTTTTTTCGCTAAATCATACGGGACATCACTGCTAATATTGTGTGCTCTAATGACGACATCATGGTCTCCTTTCCACGACACATCAGCACCTAATTCACGCAAAATATCCACCATGGTCATTACGTCCAATAACCGTGGAACATTATGAACAACACATTCGTCAGGTGTCAACAACGACGCCGCAATGATCGGCAAACATGCATTCTTAGACCCGCCTACGCGTACACTACCATTCAAACGCTCTCCACCCCAAATGTGAGCGACTTCCATAATGATTTATACTGATTTTTTAGAGTTATTTTGACGACGATGATGAGATTTATTATTACCATGCCGCTTGGATTGTTGACCACGCTGTTTATTTTCATGCGCAAATCGATTTTTTGTCGGCTGTTGTTCTTTCCCTGAAAAGAATTCAATAATTTTTTTCAATAATCCTTTCAGGCCACAACATTTACATTCTTTTTGCGATGACTGTTTTTCAACAGGTTTATTAGAAACTTGTTTACTGGCATTATCTTTCGAACGATTTGTCTGCTGGCGTTTTTTCGATTGTCCATTTGTTTTCTTTGCCTCATCATCAACAACACGTGTTGTTTTCTTTACAGGTATAGGACGTTTCGGTGTATTATCTGCACGGATTCCTATTGCATCATGTTCGACATCAACAACATTGGCAGATGTACGTTTTTCGACGGCAGCAGATGATTTCGACTGCGGCAACCGTCCTCTTTTCAATAAATATCTACCATTCGTATTTCCATCGCTAGGTTTTTCAGCACTAGCAATATCATTTACAACATCAGATTGTTTATTTTCTACAACATCATCATTGGATGCATTTGTCCCATCAGGTGATTTTTCTATTTTTGCATCCGACATTGGAACTACATCCTTTTGATCACTTTCTTCAAATTCTGGCATAATATATATTTTATAATAAAAATGAAACGTCCGACTGCAGATAAAAATGCATCTGACATATCATCGGACAAATTCGTAACAGAAAAACATTTTATTACATTGTCGAGAAAATACTCATCCTAGAGATGAGTATTCATCTTACATAATAAACCGGACGAATGTTCTTTTCCCTGCTTGAACCACAACATCACCGTCTGTAACATTTATGATATAATCTTCATTCACTCGTTCGGAATTTACCTTGACAGCACCTTGTTCAATTAACCGCCGAATTTCTTTTTTGCTTTTTATCAATTGTGTTTCATACAAAGCATCTACCAATTTAGACTCGTTAGTACCTAACAATTCTGACATTTTAAAAACTGGCATATCGTCTGGTAAACACTTTTTAGAAAACACTTGTTCAAACCGCTCTCTTTCTGCCATTGCCTGTTCATGCCCAAAGAACCTGGCGCATAATGATACTGCTAATTGTTTTTTACATTCCATAGGGTGCATATTTTTCATAGCTGTTATATCCTCATCTGATGTCCCGATCAAATAACGATAATATACCAACATTGTTTCGTCAGATATCGACATGATTTTTCCGAACATATCTTTCAAGGAATCATTGAATGCGACATAATTATCATAACTTTTCGACATCTTTCTGACACCATCTAATCCTACCAGCAATGGCATAGTAATTATTGTTTGTTCTTCCTGCCCAACAGACCTTTGCAAATCTCTTCCTACCAATAAATTAAATAATTGATCTCGACCGCCCAATTCAACATCTGCATGCAACATGACAGAATCATATCCTTGCAAAAGCGGATATAAAAATTCCACTATTGATATTGGTGTTTTACTAGCATATCGTTTACTAAAATCATCACGTTCCAACATTTGAGCAACTGTCATATTCCGTGCTAATAAAACAGCATCTGCGAATGTCATACTACCAAACCATTCACTATTTTTTCTGACTATTGTTTTTTCCGGATACAATATTTTGAATGCTTGGTCCAAATAAGTATGATAATTTTTTTCTATTTCTTCTTTCGACAACATTGGGCGTTCACACGACCGACCACTAGGATCTCCTATTGTTGTTGTAAAATCACCGATCAACAATATCGCTTCATGTCCCAGTTCTTGAAACTGCCGCAATTTGTTTAGAACGACAAGATGACCGAAATGCAAGTCTGGCCGTGTAGGATCAATCCCTAATTTTACTCGTAATTTCTTTCCGCTATTTAATTTCTTTTCCAACACTTCACGACCGACAATAGTATCAATCCCATAAAAAATTTCAGCAAACGATGTCATATATCGTGTAATATGTACTCATTCCAAATCTCGCGACAATATCTTTTCGCAAATTTCTTAAATTTCAAAAAAAAACGCATTGCATGTTGGTAAATTTGATGTAAAATGTTGTGGTATGAGTGAAGAAACAAGCAGATTGAATCGTGCAACAAATGGACAACAAATCAATCAGCCCAAAACACAAGCAAAGCTTGGCAAACACCCAATTGCTTGCATCGTTGCAGGCATACTGTTGTCATTAACCGGAATCGGTGTGTTTATTGGAGCACCTCTTATTTACATAGGCACTCGCGGGTTATCAAGCCGAAAAGCAACAGCTTTGGCACTAGGTGCAAACCAAGCCAACGAAAACAAAGAGAAAGTCCAGGAAGAAAACCAAGTCCAGGAAGAAAAGGAACTAAAGAAGGGAAATGATACGCGCTATCAGACTCAAGCACAAGAAAGTTCATCTAGCCAAGCCAACGAAGTCGAGAGCTCTCAATCAAACCGAAGTACAGAAGCAAATCAAAACGCAAACTCAATCAACACCTCACCTCAACCAACAAGCTTAACAACTAACGAGGCACCTACTGTCACTATTCAACCAGGCGAAGGCTACGAAAACGTCGCAAATGGCGTTGTTGATCTCATCAAGGACAATCCAGAGAATATTGCGACATGCATGGCAAATGACGGAACTTACAATTTCGCATTAAATGTAGACGGAACCTTGCCCGAAGGCACGACCAATAATGCATTAATAAAATCAATCGACACAGCAAAAAACTTAACTGACGATGAATTAAAAGTAGTTATCAACGGCAATGCCAATGCGAAAATTAACAGCACACAAGCTTGGACAGACTTTCCGCGCAATTGCCAAACAATCAACATTTATGGCACAAAATTAACATATAAAGATGTAAATGTAAAAGGCGCACAAAACGAGTCTTATGAAGATTTCATGAAGCGAGTGGCAGATGAAATTAAGCATCATGAAATTCAAAGATTGGAAAAAGAAGAATCAGAACTAACAAGTGACGAAGAAAAACAAATCGAAGAGAAACAAATTAAATTCTTTAGACAAATTTTTAAATATCCTGGTCAAGCATTGTCTGGAGGTTCCGCAACAACATACTGGCAGTTTTTCTCGCATTGCGAAAAAGAAAATGGCTTGGAAGATCCTTTACAGCTACAACAAACGAAAGGTTCAAACTACACAATATCGCTTACAGACAATGACACAATTACTGTAGTATCAACATACCAAGCAATTATAATTGATACTGCTGATTTAAGCAGAATCGAACAAAATATGGCAAATTTTCCAAATCGACTATGTATTGAAGAAAAAATCATAGCTACTATACCTCTTTCAGAGGGCGCAAAGGATAATAATAGCAAATTCACAGTCAACAAAAATGCAACAACATTCTTCATGGCAAATACACGTTACCAACAAGGTGGTCTTCATATAGGCGGACGCACCAAACCAGTCATCGCAATGGAATGCACTGGCGCACAAAATGGTCAACCACCTACATTTACAATTAAAGAACCAGTCGAAGGCTCAGAAGAGATGAAAACTGTCAAAAAATTACAATATCGCAAAAACATATTAGGAAGAGCAAAATGGAGATAGTCCTACTCAGCAACAAAACCAAATAGCTCTTGCATTTTTAATAACACAATTAAGAAAATAAATCATTAAAAATGCAGAAGAATCATGGTGTTTTGAAAATTTTCAGACATTACGATATTAGTCTACGTATGCACGAGCGATGGATTGGTTAGCAGGCCCAATAATCGTATATGTCAAATAAACACCTGCATGTTTTTATATACCATCATGATGCATTGACAATATTTCGATCGTCAGTATAACTTCGCACATTCATTTGAATCGATTACGCACAGTATGGATGGCCATTGTCTGGCTATTAGGAAGTTTGTGGGCAATATATTTGTTATTGGATTGTTGCCGAAGCAATATCAATCAATCAGAAACTTCTTTTTCAGGCAAAAAATATTCCATAATGGGACGTGGGCACGCAACAGAACAAATGATGTTCGATTATGTCGCCAAATATAATCATGAAATATCACCACAGAAGTTGAAATATATCGTAAAAATGTATATATGGGAATCTCTTTATGAAGGAGTAAATCATGATGTAGCATTTGTTCAAATGTGCCATGAGACAAATTTCTTGCGGTTCGGCGGACAATATGCCCCTTCACAAAATAATTTCTGCGGACTGACAACATTGAATTATGACATCACAGGAGCATGTTTTTTTACGATCAAAGATGGTGTCCGTGCGCATATTCAACATTTAAAGGCATATGGCTCACGTAAATCATTGAACAATCAATGTATTGACCCGCGGTTCGACCTTGTACAACGCGGAACAGGACATGATGTCCTGGATTTGTCAGGGAAATGGAAGTTAGAAAAAGAAGGCAGTTACGGCAAAGCATTATATCGTAAAATCAATGTGCTGTTAAATATGCCATTAATGGCTAACAAAAACAATTAATATGAATATTATTATTGGTGGGGCTGGTGAAGTCGGGGACTTCTTGTGCGAAATATTTTTAAAACGAGGATATAATGTCGTATTGATGGACAACAGTCGTGATGTTATAAAAACATTCCAGGACAGATACAATATTTCAATATCTATAGGCGACATCAGAGATGCTAACGCAATAATCGACGCTGGCGTGCAACATTGCGACTTCTTTTTATCAGTAACTAATGACTCATCAACCAATATATTATCAGCATCAATAGCAAAAAAATTAGGTGTGAAAAAAGTAATCGCACGAACAGATGCAAATTTATTAACACATCGCAATAGTACTAATACACTCAACTACCAACAGCATTTCGGAATAGATATGATGATATCACCTGATGCTATTTGCGCTGCTGAATTTGCTAAAATCATACGAAATCCAGGCCGTGTCGCTGTCGAAAACATTGCTTTTAATCAAATAGAAATACAACGGTTTATTGTAAATAACGATACTAAATTGGCAGGACGACCATTGCATGACATTAATATTGGTCAAAATGTACGGTTTGTATTAATAAATCACAATGGAATAGAAAATATTCCAACAGGAGAAACAACAATTGAACCAGGTGACATTGTAACAATTGCTGGAAAGCATGATGACGTTACTAAATTATTATCACGTATAAAATTTAAAGAATTACATACCAAAACATCGATAACAATATTCGGAGCATCAAATATCGCTGCATCACTGATATCATATTTGAAATATAGCAAATATCATATTCGTGTAATTGATGAATCATATGAAAAATGCGAACAAATCGCAGCAAAGTTTCCGAATATAACAGTAATACATGGTGATGCATCTAACAACAATCTCTTACAAGAAGAACAAATATCATATTGCGACTACTTTGTAGCATGTTCTGATGATGATGAAAAAAATACTATGGTAGCATTACAAGTAAAACATATCGGGGCACCAAATGTAATGTTAGCATTAAATGATGGAAAATATGAATCTGTACTATCAAACATGCAATCAGAACTTGGATTGAATATGATAGTGTCAAAACGACGTGCTACAGCACATGAACTAGTAAATTTCGTCTCTGACAGCAGTCATTATTTATTACCAAATGTATCAGATAATGAAAATATTTTTGTTGAAATCCCAGTGACTGAAAATTCTCAAGTGATTGGATTGCCAATTAGAAATATCGGGCTTCCAAAAGGATGTCTTTTGGTCTCCCTTATGAGAAATTTTAATGCTAAAATACCAGCAGCGGATGATTGTTTAGAAGCAGGCGATCGTGTTGTCGCTGTATTAAAAAATACATCGTTACAAGATGTCATTAAACGATTTTCAGCAAAATAAAATTTGCATATCAGCGCTGACTACAAAAACACTGTCCAATATCTATAATAAACCAAAAAACACTGGATTATTTATCGAGATATAATGATCGTAACTTTATGTACTTATACAATGTTGTGAATGCTTGTAACTTCGCTACAAAAAATCCACCAGCACCATCCAAAAATCCCAGCTTTATAACATAACATCTGAAAAATTTCCAACATGATTTTAATATTGCTGTTAAAAACAATGGGCTGCGACCACGTTCAAACATATCCCGCGCGGATAAATCTGCATACCCAATATTCCGTTTTACAAACTCACTAAAGTCTTCACAAGAATAATGCAAAATGTCACCGGACAAACATTTGATACGGCCAGCTACTTGAACACATTCATGTACCCTACCACCGACAAATGATCCAGCATCCTTTCGGAACAATCGAATAGTATAGTCAGGATACCAATCCCCATGCGTAATCCACCTATTTAATAAAAATGTTTTACGGGCACATTTGGCACCTGAATATTGTTGTGTAGAATTACAAATAAAACTCTTTATAGCATTACTCAATCGATCGCTTAACGCCTCATCAGCATCTAATGATAATACCCATTCGCATCTTGCCTGACTCAATGCAAAATTCTTTTGTTCACGGAACCCTTCCCATTCATGTTCAATAACACGAGCACCATAAGATTCCGCTATGCTACGAGTATCATCTGTACAATCGTTTATAACAACAATGATTTCATTCGCTATCGGCGCAACAGATTGCAAACAGCGTGCTATTGTTTTTTCAGCGTTTTTTGCAATAATGATTACGCTAAGCTCTTGCAAATTAATATTCATAGTTTGTCAACGTAATGGAATGCAAAAAAATGAAATATTGATTATTGGCAAACTTATTATATTGTGACCAAACATTGATAACAAAAGACATCATTTTATCATCACCTACATCTTCATGTAAGGACACAACATCAGATTTATCTGACGATGTTGCATTGGTTCGTCGTGTACAAAACGATGATGCTACTGCGTTTGATATCTTGGTAAATAAATATCGCTCACGATTGTTTTCTGTCATTTACAACATGACATCCAACAAAGAAGATGCATTCGATTTAACGCAAGATGTTTTCATAAAAGCATATCGTGGCATAAAAAATTTTAATCAAAAATCATCATTTTTCTCATGGATATACAGAATAGCGATCAATGCATCACTTTCTCACATAAAAAGGACAAGATTACGTCGTTTTTTTAGCCTAGAAAACATAGATGAATCAGGAGATTATCAATTTACATTTGATGGAATGACAGACTCCAACGATGCAAATCGTTCAACTTTTTTAAAAGAATTACAAGAAAATTTGAACATTGCTCTACAAAAATTGTCTAACAAACATAGGGCAGTTGTGGTATTGTGCGAAGTCGAAGGATTGAGTTCTTCTGAAGTTGCTTCAATATTAAAATGCTCTGAAGGAACAGTACGTTCTCGCTTGCATTATGCAAAAGAACAACTAAAATTACATTTACATGATTATTTACGATGATGACAAATAACGATAAAGACATACAATTGAGTCGTTTGCTGCAAATCAAACGTAGAGAGGTCCCATCAGAACAGGAATGGGAATCGTTTTCGATAGCATTTGAGAATAAAAAACTCATCGCTATGCGTGGAGATAATAAGCGCACCACACTGATGACATCAATACGGAATATTGCAAAAAAATCATTATTGCGATTTGCATCAACATCAATAACATGTGCAGCGGCGATCGGGATATGTTTATTGCATCATAACAATGAATCTATCACTGCTTGTAATGACCACGCATATGTAAAGTTTGTCGCTGACCGAATGTCAATGTCCGACGATTTGCCATCGTTTGTCACAAACGACTATTCAGACATTAGTATAGCATCGACGACGGAATATGTTCAAGACATCTTGACAATTCCATCACATAATGTTATGGCCAGCTTATAATTACCGGCAATGATAAGATTTTGGCAGTTTATATATATTTTGGCGGCGACGTCATTTATTGTTCCTACGCTGTCAGGGAAAGATTTCAGCAAACAAGAGGGGCATAATCTTGTTAACGAACAGCATGACTGCGCATATAATATTGAAAATTGCGTAAAAAAAATATTCAATGATAAAAAATCTGCCATTGTTCGTGTCGTTTGTGCATACAATGAAAATCTTCCACAAAACAAACAAGTACTAGCCGGCACAGGATTTTTAGTATCATCGCAAGGATATGTTTTAACAACATCATCAATCGCAAAGGGCGCAGAATCCATCCGCGTGGATTATTACGGGATGTCGTATCCTGCAGAATGCATCGGATATGATACTGCTACCAATGTAGCTATATTGAAGTTATTACAATTACCTATTAGTTGTACAACTATCAACATTTCAGAAGATGATATATCAAAATTAACTCCGATTGGGTCTGTCGTTGTGTTTGTTGGTTGCAAATTCGGAATGGACCCCTCGCCTGATATAGGTCTCGTCAGCGGGAAAAATATTTCCTATAGCGACCATTCTTTTTTAACAACGTATTTGAGGACAACGTTGTCGTTTTCAGGCGGTGAGAGCGGTGCGCCAGTTTTCGACATCAATGGAGAGTTCAGCGGTATGATGATAGCATCATTGCCAGAAATGAATGCTAGTTTTATATTACCACGCCGTGCATTGTCTAAAATCTTTAATGATATTGTTGCCAATGGAATGATAAAACATGCTAAATTGGCGATCGACATACATCCTGAACACATTTTAGGACAAAAACAAGTATTAGTTGTATCAAATGTAACACCTGGATCGACCGCTGCATCAGCAGGCATAGTCCCTGGCGACATAATTCAATGTATAAATAGCACAACCATCACATATAAAGAAGATTTGTATAATGCACTGTTCTTTGCAAAGACAAATCAACCACTGGATGTTGAAATTTTGCGCGCAGGAGAAATTATTCACTTGAGCATTATGCCAGAATTTTTTGCAGAATAATCTCTATTTATTATTTTTCACGGATATGACCACATCATCATCAAAAAAAATCACAACATATTCTATTACTTTGAATGATGATCAAATGCGGGTCGTGGAAAACATTTGCATGTCACGTGGATTTTCTCCATACACAGTACAATATGCACTGTTTGCGTTCAAAGGAGATGGATTGTCAATTGTCGGATATAAAAGCGGAAAATTGGTAGTACAAGGAAAGAACACAGAAGATTTCGTACAATTTGAAATCGAAACAAACGTTACGCATTGTGTAGAACTAGGATATGAATCTGTCGCACATCCTGAATGGTTTGAATTACATGCAGGGATGGACGAAAGCGGGAAAGGAGATTTATTCGGCCCATTGGTTACAGCTTGTGTTATTGCTGGTGGTACAGTTGTTGAACAATGGATAAAAGATGGTGTTCGCGACAGCAAGAATGTAACAAGCGATCGCGCAATCACAATGTTAGAAAAAAAAATATTAGCATCTGACTGCACTACCAATGTCATGTGCTTGAACATGAAAAAATACAATGAATTATATAAAAAATTCGGCAACAATATGAATATTTTGTTGGGATGGATGCATTCATGTTCTTTGCAAAATGCATTACAAGAACGACCAGCAACATGGGGAATGCTAGACCAATTCTCAAAACAACCGATCGTCCAAGAATTTTTGAAGGACAAAACATTTGATTTGCGCATGCAAACAAAGGCAGAAGCTGATCCAGTTGTTGCTGCTGCATCGATATTAGCACGTGCTGAATACAATCGACAAATGACTGCTTTATCCCAAAAAGCTGGTATCACGCTGTCAAAGGGAGCTGGAAGACAAACTGTCATTCAAGCGCAACAACTAGCCAAAACATTCGGCATGGACAATTTAGATGAATTTTTAAAGACTCATTTCGCAACTGCCCCATGTAATGCACGACAAAAATAGACAACAACCTCGCTTCAACGGCTTTACATTGTTTTGCACAAATCGTTTATCGCGATCTTAACACGATAAACCGCCTGCGGCATAATGTAAACAACACAACAATTCTGCCTAATTCAATCGTTTGCTAAATCCCAATACAGTATTTAAAAATCCGTCACCTTCAATATTGGAATACTTTATATTACCATGGTATTACAATCAACATTATCTCGCGACAACATTCATTGTTTTTCGATCACACGATCGGCTTTACAATAACGACAATGTATTACTGTAACTTATTCCTTATCATTCAGTATTTCTGATATCTGAATTTGCCAGCGTTGCCCTTTTAATCTGGAATTTCTTCTATTGTAATATCTACATCAGCAGCTTCGCCTCCTCCATTTTGCTCGGAAGACTGACTACCCATCTCTTTTTGTCGTTCTTTCAACTCTTGCACGAAAGCTTGGTTCACATCAGTTATTTTGCCTTCTACATTTCGCTTGGAAGAAGATCGGCTGACATCAGTTGTTTTGTTTCCTTTCTTTCGCTTTGAAGACTTGTTCAATTTAGTTGTTTTGCCTTCTACATTTTGATTGGAGGACTGGCTCTGCGACTTTTCCATTAATCCTCCCAGCTCTTGCTTTAAAGCCTGACGCGATTCAGCAACTTCGCCGACTTCCTCTTGCTTAGAAGAGTGACTAACATTATTTTCATTTTTCCTTGTTTTCGTAGCATTTATCTTGCTATGAGCTTCTAACACATCCCTTAACTGATTAAATCTTGCTTTTATTCTACGCTTCATATCGTCGACAATTTTCCTGTCATATTCAGGAATATCTTTCTTTATTTTCTCAAGCTCGCCCATGATATCATCTTTATGAGACAATAGATTTTGAAGAGCCTCCTTACGCTCATCAATCGTCAGGATCCCCTGTATATCTTTGTCAAAATAAAATGTACCGGTAATACCGTTTGCAGGAACAAAAAGATTAATCAACCATAAAACAAAATCAGCCAACCTACTCTTTGATTTTGGAAGCAATGTCTCTGGATCCAATTTAAACTCATCTGGCGAAGCATGCCCTAAATCAAACAATGATAAATTAGCACCTTGATCACTGCCTTTTGTCACAACACCAATGTTGTCCTTTTTAGCAACATCTTTATCATTCAACAGCCCAATTCCTATCGCGAAAAAAGATTTCCAAACGTCTTTACCAACACCATATGGCTTTGCAGTATCGATATTAGCAGTGGCATCTAACGTACAAAAAGTTTCCCCCTTCTCTTGCCCTGCCATTTCAGTCAACAAACAATAACGTGTTTTACCATTCCCGTCATTTATTGTTCTTAAAATTGCATCTGGCGCAATACCAGGACTTACAACATTTGCCAATCTTAATGCAATAAATTCCTGAATAACAGAAGTATTAACTTCTTTCAATGTATGCCTCGTTAAAAACGACCGCGTTTCACTTTTACAGTTCGGATCATAATAATGCTTACCTGAATGTTGTTTTTCTTGCCTGAATACATTTTTGTACGTCTTTTTTGTATCAAAAATATTTTTCAACATATACTGCTTGCGTACGTCATCCTTTTTGATTTTAACAACAGCACCACCAGTAACACCTGACGTTTTGCCTTTGACAAGCTGTATGACAGCGCCGTCCATTAAGGGCAATTCGTTTTCTATAATACCTGTTCTTTGTTTTTCAAGATTTTCAATTTGATTCCCAAGGGGTTTTAATTGATTTTTAATGTCATTTTGTTTTGCCAAAAGCTTTGTTATTTGTTTTTCTTTACTTGCTCCGAAACGTCCTTTTTTACCTATTTCTGAATTTGATATCGCAGCTTTACGATCATCAAGTCGGTTCGCCTACAATTGGAGTTCCTCAACTTTGTTTTGCGCATTCTTTTTCCGTTTTTCAATATCCGCAAGTTCTATACAATGCTGCTCAAATTCGGCGTTAATCAACCATGAACCTTCACTAATACATACTTTACTCGCTGATGTACTAGCTATCATCTCATCACACATACCACAATAAATTCTAACCCACAGCAATCAAACATACAATCATTAATTGATTGATAAATATTAAAAAAACCATCCTGATGGTTGAGTCGCCATCGGGATGGTTATATGAATATTTTATTAAAATTTTTATAACCGTGTTAACATTTCACCAGCGTACACTGCAGCATCACCAAGATACTCTTCAATCCGCATCAATTGGTTGTATTTGCAAATACGATCTGTACGGCTCATCGACCCTGTTTTTATTTGTCCAGCATTTGTGGCAACAGCAATATCTGCGATTGATGTGTCCTCTGTTTCTCCTGATCTATGTGATACAACTGGCTTGAATGAAGCGACTTTGGCCATCTCAATAGCATCTAATGTTTCTGTCAACGACCCAATTTGATTGACCTTTATTAGGATCGCATTTGCAGAATGTTCACTTATTCCACGTGATAAATACTTTGTATTCGTAACGAATAAATCATCACCAACTATTTGTAATCGACTGCCTAATTTCGATGTCAACTTTTGCCATCCTGCCCAATCATTTTGCGACAATCCGTCTTCAAGAGATACTATTGGGAACTTTGCCATTAAATCTTCATAAAATGCGATCATATCATCAGCTGTCCGCTGCGATCCATCGGATTTTTTGAAAATATATTTATCTGTTGCAACATCATAAAATTCTGATGCAGCAGCATCCAATGCTATCGAAATATCATCACCTGGACGATATCCTGCATCATGGATCGCTTGTACGATGACCTCCAATGCATGTTCATTCGACCGTACATTCGGTGCAAAACCACCCTCATCACCGACAGCAGTAGATAATCCAATATTTTTTAATACTTTTTTTAATGAATGGAATACCTCTGCTCCCATTTGAATCGCTTGACGGACAGAATGTGCATTGTGTGGAACGATCATGAATTCTTGAATGTCAACAGGAGCATCGGAATGCGCACCACCGTTCAATACATTCATCATCGGAACAGGCAATATCTTTGCATTAACACCACCAATGTAACGAAATAATGGGATGCAACGGCTCTTTGCAGCTGCTTGTGCAACAGCCAACGACACCGCCAAAATCGCATTCGCACCAAGATTTGCTTTATTGTCAGTACCATCTAATTCACACATCACAGAGTCAATAAGCGCTTGATCAGTAACATCTAATCCTATGATCGCATCAGCAATACATTCATTTACATTTTTGACAGCTGCAAGGACACCTTTCCCACAAAATCTACGTGATTTATCAATATCTGACGGAAGCAGTTCATCATTAGCACATGAATCCCGTAATTCTATCGCTTCACGTTCTCCAGTGCTCGCTCCCGACGGAACAGCAGCACGACCAACTGTACCATCCGTCAACATTACTTCCGCTTCTACTGTAGGATTCCCACGTGAATCTATTATCTCACGTGCCATAACATCATCAATAATTGCACAAGACATATTCATATCACTCACTTTCAGAAAAATATCAATGTCCGACAGTAAGAGACATCAACCACCTTGCAAGTTGATTTAACACATCATCAATCAAAAAGATGCTCATAGCAACACACTACTAACTATGAAACAATCGCTAAAAACAAGGTCAAAAAATTGTTGACACCAGCTAACGATACTTCTTTCCCATAACCAGGCCATTCCTTGGCTTGTTTCCGACACTATACACTGGCTCTGCAAAAACATATCCTCGACATAGCAAAAATTGAAATAGAGTATACACTGTCATATCAAGATTTTTGAGTTCTGGATAGTCGATTAAAACCCTTTTACCAAATCCAGCATGACTGCTATACATTAATTCTGTAGACATACACTCAACTTGAAAACGCAGCAACAGCCAATACCCAATTTGATCTGTTTCATTTAACTTTGCAACAAAGGGAGCAACCTTCTCCATTTTTCGAGGGAACTTTCTGATAGCATCAATTGAGCTTCCTTCACTTCCTGTTATAACTGATGCCAAACCGTTAACAACTGCCTCAAGCAGGGCAATGTCTTCTTTTATATCATCCCTTTTAAAAGAAGCACTTTCTTTCCCTTCGCCAATGACCTTTTTCTTAAACACCAAAAAATTTTCTTCCGTAAATGAAGCAAAGCGATCTCCAACGTCTAAAGAAAACATGTCCGAAAAACACTTATTTGCACATATATCTTCGGATTCATGTTGCTTTAATGTAACAATACCACCTTGAACTCCATGCCCTTCGCCAACAATATCTATTTCATCTTGAGACAAAACTTTTGCGCAACTTATGCTTACTAATTTGTGCTCTGTTCTTCTTAATCCTCTTATGCTAGATCTTTTTTTTTATCATTCTCACCAACAAATTCAGGATCCGATCTACCATTTTCTTCATTTACTATTGTTGTTTTTACAGACTTAAGTGGCGTTGAATTATTCACATTTAGAGAACTTTTTTTATTGTTTTTCCATTTTCCCGGTGTGCGACATGACCTGTCGCTCTTTTTCACGGAGCCATGCTTTCTTTTAGCGACACCTTTTTGTTCTTGCAATTTGTTTATTTCATCTTTCGCAATATCAATATTTTCGTCTATAAAACTTTTAATGTCATCAAAATCATCTCCTGCAAATGTCCTGCCAGTTATTGATGATAACATACTGGCAAACCTTTTCAATGCTTTTTCAGTAGCACTAATCATCATATTAGGACTTCCTGCCTCCTGTCCAACAAATTCCTCTGTTGTCAACAGTCCACATTCTTTTCCTTTACTTATTTCCTTATCAAGCCATCCATCTATTAGTCTTTCTGCATTATCGATGTTGTTGTGTATAAAATCTATTATCGTACCAATTTTTTGGGGAACTTTGTCTTTACAACCAGTTATTAATCTTATCACATCAACGAAATTTTTCATAAGTCTTGTAGCGTCACTAGTTCCAAACTTAGAATTTTTCAACTCATTTTCAGCTTCCTCGTTGGATTCAATCGATTCATGAGTCTCATTATCTTTTTCGGCTATAACTTTACTCTGATCTTTCCATTCATTTATTCGTTTTTCTATATTTTCAGTGTTTTTGTCTAAAAATTCCACCATCGCATCCAAGCCTTCACCAGTAAACGTTACGTCTGTTATTGAAGACACCGCACTAACAAGTTTTTGCATTGTTTGGACGGTAATGCCGATCCTTGAATTAGCATTCCCCAGCTCATTTTCTGCTTTCCGGTTGGCTTCAGTCAATCTTTGAATTTCATTATCTTTTTCGGCTATAACTTTATTCTGACCTTTCCATTCATTTGTTTGTTTTTCTATATTTTCAGTGTTTTTGTCTAAAAATTCCACCGTCGCATCCAAGCCTTCACCAGCAAACGTTACGCCTGTTATTGAAGACACCACACTAACAAGTTTTTGCATTGTTTGGACGGCAATGCCGATCCTTGAATTAGCATTCCCCAGCTCATTTTCTGCTTTCCGGTTGGCTTCAGTCAATCTTTGAATTTCATTATCTTTTTCGGCTATGAGATTTTCCTGCTTCTCTTCCAATCCTTTGACATTTAACTGTTGTTGCTTGAGATCATCAACTTGGCTTTTAAGATCACCAATGCTAGTCTTAATACTGTCTATTAACAAATCAATACTAGCACTAGATGACAATTTACTGCTATCAGTTGTAAGTATTAAACTATTAATCTCCTCTAAAGATTTTGTTGTCGAATCAATAATCATTTTGAAACGTCCCAATTCTTCTTCTGCTTGTTTCTTTTCAATTTCAAGCTGTTCTTGTTTTTTATTTAATGAGCAGATTTCACTTTTTTTATTTTCAACTTCCATAACACGAGCTTCCAAAGCTTTTTTATATTCATCCAATTCAGTTTCTTTTACTTGCAATTGCGTTTTGGATGCATCGATTATTCCAATGCATTTTCTTACAAGTTCATTTAATTGACCAATTGTATCTGCTGCTTCTCGCATTTTCATGGCACAATCACGCGTAATTTTATTATTTGGTATATTATTCATTGCATCTCCTATATTTTTAATTAGCAAAGTGCGTTTATGATTGGTATAGAAAAAGCAGTCAAGAATAATTTTTAAACGCACATCGTTTTAGATTTTAAACACAGCAATGCTCGATAATGCAGCACAAAATTTTAGTCTAAAGCATGAGGCATCATTGCTTTTGTTCATCGCATTTTTTATGATTACAACGCATTTAACACAATTCGTCAAAAACAACTGCAACTTGAATTTTTGAAACAAACAACGAAAATTAGAGCAACAAACATTTCAGCATTTTTACGCAAAAAAAACAAAGATTTACAGACGATCAAACATCAAATTATAAGAAATCTTCCAAGAAAGAAATTAAAACATGCCTGCAAACCTAATGGCTGCCCGAGCAGGATTCGAACCTGCGACCAAGTGATTAACAGTCACCTGCTCTACCACTGAGCTATCGGGCAATCAGTAAATACTATCAATAAAATACATCGAAAGATGTCAATCACAATTGACAAAAATTTCATCGAAAGAACAACATATTTTATAAAAAACCATGAAATGGTGCCAGAGGGCAGGATTGAACTGCCGACCAAAGGCTTATGAGTCCTCTGCTCTACCACTGAGCTACTCTGGCAAGTACATTACCGTATCAAGCATAACTAATGACCATTGTCAAGCGACTTGTTGCGAATTATATAATTCTAAAAAGGAAAACATCAACAACAAACATGTGCAATAATAATTCATGATGGGCTCCGTACCAAAGCAATATATCAATTCTGGAACATCAATGATGCAATCAGCGACCTAGCTATAAAATGATGCAACTCAATTAAAAACCACAGACATACATCACAACAACCATTGTCATGGCAATGACATGTATTTCATCTTCCGAATCAATGATGCATTCGGTTGTTTCGGTGATATGAAATTATATGGAACGTCAAGAACTTCAACGATCAATGTCATCGTAGATGGCAAACATTCTAACACTTGATCCGGCTGGTTCTTCGTCAGCTTGACAGAATAATTCGGATGTATTACTATACTACGAAAAATCACTGGAACATCATTATTATATAAATTCTGCATAAAATTACGTAATATCGTAGTAAATCCAACATACCGTATCTTATAAATATGCGATGGAATCATGCCATTTGTTCGCATTTTATTATCAAAAACATCATTTTTTCTGAAATACGTCGCACTATAATCACCACGTTCTATCGATAAAATCTTTAAATATGATGCTTTTGATTCAAACAAATATGACAGCAATACACTCAAATGCTCTTTCTGGCGGTGAAGATCAGAAATTTCACTAATCAATGGATGTGCATTCTTTTCAAAAACATCCTTAAAGCCGAATGTACAATTTACATCATACTCAACTCCAAAGGCATCACATGAATCCTTCGCCCAATTCAAATAATCTGAAATTTCAAAAAATAATGCAACATGATTCGCAGGGGCAGGATGTCTTTCTTCTGCAATCTGTCGCTGAGTCATGATTGGCCATGCTTCTTCTACAAATTTTTTATATGACTGTATTGATTGTTGAAATTTGTGTTCAATATCAATATGCTTTGCTGGCAACGATTTGGCTTTTAATTTTACATTTTTCGACAATGACTCTACATCAGTACGGACGATTACCTTACGTTCGTACATCCGCAAACAACGACCAATAAGCATGATCTGTCCAACGATCAAAAAAACAAGCGTGACAAAAAAGAAAATATGGCGCTTTAAAAATATTCTTTTCATAACATCACCATCTTCGCTGTCGTACGCAATATAGTATCAAATGATAATGAAACAATATTTCCATCATCATCAATCGACAGATTTTCAACATGATCTACCATGTCGTTATTTGACAATTTTTCGATAAACCTTTCTAAACGATCATAATATTCCTTTTGTCGCCCAGAATCTTCCATCCATTGTTTCATAACAAAATGAATGCATTGTCTTCCGTTACCAACTTTATCATCATTCCATTCCATGGAATCTATCCATGCTGTCTTCAATGATTCCATCTGTGACTGCAAAACATGCAATAATTTTGACCATTCTGCCTGGGAATCAAATGACATCTCTACACCATCAATAAATTGATGATATTTTTTAGCAGCATCACTGGCCTCTCGAAACCGTATACTGTCTGTATTCATTTCAACCAATTTTGCTGACAAAGCTTCCTTTTCGACCTCTAATGCAAGCACATCTTTAGAACATATTTTTAGGACAGTCAATTCAACCAATGTAACTGCAACGGCCAATAATAAATACCCTATGTTTTGTCGCTGAAACTCTGATTGATTAACAAAATTCGACACCAAACTATTCAAAAAATTCGTCTTTTTGTTACTTATACAATATGCTGCACCAACAAAACTGCAAATATCATCCTTTATTTGTTCTGATTTATCAGCATCAGAAATGGCAATATACCGTGATGACATCTCAGAAACATCTATAACACTTATATTATCATCATTCCTGAAATGAGGACATAATTTTCTGGCTTTACCAGTCAAAATAATAGTAGACACCGGCGCCTGCTGGAATGTCCTACAATAAAACAATTCAGAACGTTTGATCTCTTGATTCAATCGTTGAATAAATTGTTTGGTATAATAGGCCATCAGAGCACTATTATCATTTTCTGTACCACCAAAAAATTCCTCTTGCAACCGTACAGATTGTTCAACAGATATCTTCTGTGCATCCGCTATTGTTCTTGTTAAATCAGATGCCGACATTGGGATACTTCGCAAATATTCCGCAAAAGGGCTTAAACATGATAAAACCGATGTCTGACTGCCAAGATTTGCGACAATTACAGAACCAGCAATATTCAAACATTGTTTAACTGCAATATTGTTAAGTAATACCTCTGGATAAATGTATTTAAATTGAATTTTATTCCTTAATAAAATATCGACAAATTGTTCCGCAAACAAATTTCTAATACCAAAAACATATGCATAATTGCTACCATCAAATGGTTGATAAATATCCCAATTCCATTCATCATTTCCACCAGGAAGCAATCCATCACATTCAAATTGAAATGCCTCTTTTTTACTTTTATCAGTTACATCAGGAATGTTAATATAACTAATTACAGTATATTTATTTGGAGGGATGACAAATGATATAGAACGACGAATATTTTTGGGAATTTTATTTACTGCTTGTGCAAACAATTTTAACCATTCTGCTGCATCATCAACACCGACTGGATTGTCTGTAATACTATAAAACGATGCATCAGTAATGATGCAATCTCGCGTAACTTTCGCTACGGAAATCGTATCCGCACCACATCGCATTATAACATGTTCCGACATTACCAAACCGGCATCCTACATTGATCATTTTCTTTTGCAAGACTTCATTTTCTCAACACAATAAATCCAAACAAAAATAGCATTTTCAACCATTACTATTTTTTGACAGACAATAATGGTTCACATATTAAAAATATTAAAATAGCTGCAGCAAGGCATAATGTGTTCGTTGAACAAACATCATTGTGTTTTAATAAAAGAACATAAAGCACACCTATCAATACTTGTAATATTATTTTTATGTAAAATTTAAGTGGACTGAATCGAAACAATAACATCCCACAACCCACATGACTTACCATGTTTTTCATCTTATGCAATGTTCGATATCGCCGCAAATATGCACATAAAACAATTATAGAAACTACTGTAAAAATACTAAAAAAAATATTTTTTTGAAAAAATATAGTCATAAATTACGGCATCCTATGAAATATTGTCGCCTGTAAAAAAACATCTGTCAAAAACAATAACATGCTCCCTAACATAAAATATTCATCTAAAAAAAAGGTATCTTCCCAAACAGGACCAGCAATCGAAAATATCAATAATATTATCGATAAACATCGACAATAAAATGGCCAATCACGATGACGTGTCTTATCATGACCAATGATTTTTTTTATTAAATATACCCCAGGGCATAAAAATGTTGCTATAGGAACATATCTCCGTTTTACAAAAACTATCACTGGTAACAATAGTAACAGTAATAAACAATAGCAATTCTCGAATCTTATAATCACGACACAACCAACTCACTCAGGATGAAAATGTTATGTCACCTTGCAATGAATTTTATATACATCCGACAAAATCTTATTGCTGAATAAATGTTTTGTGCGTATCAACAATAATATGAAAGTACTACTGTCTGATAGCGTTGGATTTTGTTGCGGCGTCAGAAGAACATTACAACTAGTACATAATGCGATAAAAACAGCATCAGGCAATGTATTTACAGATGGGGAACTCGTACATAATAAATCCATCACACAGTCATTATGTAATCAAGGAATAAGAATATTATCAGATGATGATTTGAAAACTATACAACCAGAAGACTGTATAATAACACGTGCACATGGCCTGCCTCAAGACCGACAACGATATTTATATTATCAAAATTGTAAAATTGTAGATGGAACATGCCCACATGTCAGACAAATTATTAAAACAATAGAATCAGCATCTCAAAATGAAGACACGATTATCATCGTTGGAAACGAACAACATCCTGAAGTAATCGCTTTAATGAGTGCAGCAAACAATTCTTCATGTCATGTAATATCATCACTTGATGACATATCACTATTACCAAAGATTCATGGAAATATTTTATTCGTAGCACAATCGACAATAGATGAAAAACATTTCAATATATTGGCCGATGCTATACGACAAAAATTTCAAAACATCACAATATATAATTCCATCTGCCAATCATCTAAAAAACGACAATCTGCGATTGATGATTTAATCAAACAAGGCGCACAAGCTATTGTTATCGTTGGAGGGAAACATTCTAATAACACCTGTGTATTGGTCACAAAGGTTATAGAGCACGGTATTCCAGCATTTCATGTGGAATCCGACATTGACATTGATATTTCTGCAATATCAAAATTTCATACATTAGGTGTAATGTCTGGAGCATCAACACATGATGACGACATAAAGAAAGTAGTCAATGTTTTGGAAAACATTCCATGAAATATGATTTCACAAAATAGACTAATTTATGTTTTTTAATCTGAAAATACATACTATGACTCAATTGCTATGGAACGATTGAATCGCCAGTTGCTCAATACAGACATTACATAAATTGCTGCTGTTTCAGAACGTAAGACAGAGCTTCCTAAACTACATTCTATAAACCCTCGACTCCTCAAATTTCTGTATTCTGGAAATGAAAAATCTCCTTCAGGACCAATTGCAAAAACTATTTCACTTTCATCGGTAACATTTTTAAGAGAATGTAATACTGGAATAGCATATTTACTCAGCCCACCAAACAACTTTATAGAATTATCTGAAACAACGACATCATCTAATGATTTAAAATATAAAATTTCTGGCAAAAAGGGATTTCCAGATTGTTTACACGATTCTATCGCTATTGTGTTCCACCTAGCAAGTTTAGAATCTATTTTCTTTGCCAATCGACATTCTGAATGTTGCGTCTCACAAAAAATAATTTTATTAACGCCTATCGCTGTTGCTTCTCTTACAATATGATCGTTGCAATTATTTACTAACACCGATTGCAACAGTGATATATCAATCGATGGTCTATTTACGATTTCTGTATCATCGATTTGAACCATAGCGACCTTATCACAATAGTTGACAAAACGACCATGTCCTATTTGCCCATTTCCATTTAGTATCATAATTTTTTCATCATGCCTGATACGAGCAACATGTACCAAATGATGACTTTCTTCTTCCGACAAAAAAATACTTCCGACGGACAACATACCATGATAATAGCATTTTTGCATAATTTTGTTTGCTAAGTACCTGCGAAATATTTCTGTCATTTCAATAATATGTATTATGAAAAAGAATAGCAGTGAAATGGATGAAGCTTTTCAATCTGCCAACGTTGGCGATAAATTGTGGTTGTTTTTTCATAAAAATTTACGCAAACTGGCTATAACTCTTTCTGCTATTGGATGTTGCATATTGTTTTTCATACTATTTACACTATTTAGATCACAACATGCTCAAAAAATACAAAAATCATATGCTGCGATAATGACAGATGATGACCGCATATCATTTATAAAAAAATATCCATCATCAATATTAGCAGGAATGACAGCGTTAACTATCGCCGACAAATCGTTTTCACAAGATGATTTCCAAAATGCATATAACTATTACACATCAGCATATCGCGCACTGAAACATACAATACTACAACATCGTGCACAGATCGGACAGGGATTATCACTATATCAATCTCAAAAACCAGATGAAGCAAAGAAAATATTGACAACAATTGTCGATGATAAAACAGCAGATGTAGCACTTCGATCATGCGCGGCTTATTATCTCGCTGCTATGTTACAATCAGGCAACGATGAACAATCATTAGTAGCATTTTTAAAACATGTAGAAATGTTAAACTTTCCAAATGATGCTATGTCAGCAATAAGGTTGTCTGCTGGCACAACGTTAGAATCAACACAGGAAAATTTGTAAATACGAACACTTTTCGCTTGAAAAGCATGTTATATTTGCTTGCGTTGAGCACAGTTGGCATGGCGCGATAGCCAAGTGGTAAGGCAGAGGTCTGCAAAACCTTTATTCATCGGTTCGATTCCGATTCGCGCCTCCATGTTTTTCTTAAATTTCATTTGAAATTTTTCATGACCGTCTTTGTATAAACCGGCGTGGATATTTTTTTTCATCGCATCGTAGAATCTACCAACATTCCAATATGTTTGTTATCATTGCTATTCTTCCTTATGATGATGTATTCCATTGAGCGAACATTATTTTTGCACAGCAGCAAGATACGAATACAACAATTTGTTGATGGAATTATCGTATTAATAAACAATAGACGTCATTCTGAAGCGATAAAAATCTGCGAAACTACATCAGGTTGCGTCCCAGCAATTATAAAAACAATACTGGTGCACAGAACTGACGATATAGAAACTTTAAAATGTGTAATTTCTGAAGAAGCAGCAATTCAAATACCATTGCTAGAGAAACGCGTTGGGTCTATACGATTAATCGCAAAATTAGCACCTATAATCAGCTTTATAGCAATATTACAATCGTTAGGGAAAACACTATCATATGTTCAACATCAACATATTTATTTGGATGCAACACATGCATTACAATGCCTCCAAACTGCAATAGCAATAGCGATATTCGGACTATCTGTGAATGTACTTGGCGCTCTCATGTATAATTTTCTATATGGCAGAATACGACGTTTGATCAATGATATGGAATGGAGCTGCAATGCTGTCATGGAACAATTAACTCACACCGAAAGAAACAATCATGTGGTTAAATAATTTAAACTTTGCTAAAAACGTACGGTTGAGGCATCCAAATTCTACAATTGACGTTTTTCCTATACTATGCTTGGTTTTAATTTTTGTTTCGTTCCTTTCGATCAATACTAAATTAATATTACCAGCTGGAATAACGATCAAATTACCATTTGCAACAAATGCAACCTCAATCACAACAACAGGGATAATCACTGTTCAATCATCAAATTTTATCATATTTGAAGGCCAAATATTAACATTGGAAAGTTTATACGATAATTTGGTAGAATTTTTGCATACCAACAATATTCACCCGTCAAGTTCTATTAGTTTATTAGTGCGCTGCGATCGTTCCGTACCACTGCAAGTGGTATTAAAAATTTGCGAAATTGCTAAATTTGCTGGTTATACAAATCTCCATATAGCGACCAATCAAATCAACTGATATGCACGATTAAACAAATATGGAATATCGCATATAAAAACTACCTTCGATGTAAACAATCCTTGACAAGGGTTATGATTCGTTTTTGTTTCCATTACAATTGGTAGTATATGTCATTAAGAATTAGATTACAAAGACGTGGAAACAGAAATCGTCCTGTTTACAAGATTGTTGTTGCTGAAAGCACCAGCCGTCGCGATGGAAAATTTGTCGAGGCAATAGGAAATTACGACCCTAATGCACGTGGAAAAGCACCAGAATTGACATTATTAATGGATCGTGCAGAATATTGGGTCAGTGTCGGAGCACAGCCAACAGACACAGTTAAAACATTAATCAAGCGCGCACGCAAATCATTGGCTGCAGCTTGACACAGTCTAGGGTCAGTTGTAAAATGTTAGTATTCGACAGTCTGTCATTATTCCCGGAAATGCTGTATGGATTCATATCGTGTAGCATGATTGGGCGTGCTGTCGACAATCATTTGTTAAGTGTAAATTTGCACAATATACGCGACTGGACATCAGACAAGCATCATTTGACCGATGATAGCCCATTTGGCGGTGGTTCAGGAATGGTAATGAAGCCTGAACCAATATTTTCTGCGGTACAATCATTAAAAAAACACGATTCTCATGTTGTCTACATGTGTCCAGATGGAGTTCCACTAACAACATCCATAGCACAAGACCTAGCACAGAAGCAACATATCATCGTCATTTCAGGTCATTACGAAGGTATTGATGAACGGATACGAGAATCTGTCGTCGATCAAGAAATCTCTATAGGAGATTATGTTTTGACCAATGGGAATTTAGCAACCGCAGTATTGATCGATGCAGTCGCCAGACATATACCTGGTGTATTGGGAGGTGAGTGTTCACTAATGCAAGATAGTTTTAGTGATGGACTACTTTCGTTTCCACAATATACACGCCCAGAATGTTTTAATGGCATGTGCGTACCTAACGTATTGTTATCTGGCAACCATGCTGAGATCGCAAAGTGGAGGCATCAACAACGAGTATCACGGACGATGTCTCGCCGGCCAGATTTAATCAAGGAAGGAACTTTAAAATGAATCAAGAAATAGAGCAAATCGTAACAGGTAGTCAAATCAAGAACGACCGTCATGTTTTTAAAGTAGGCGATGGAGTAAGCGTTCACACATTAGTAAAAGAAGGCGATAAAGAAAGAATTCAAATATTTTCTGGTATTGTTATTGCCCGTCGTGGCCATGGTATCAATGAAACATTTACAGTTCGCAAAATCTCATATGGTGAAGGAGTAGAGCGTATATTTAACATCAACTCACCTGCTATATCGAAAATCACTGTTGACAGAGAGAGCAAAACATTACGTGCCAAGATATATTACATGCGCAATCGCATTGGCAAGAGCGCAATGCAAGTACAAGAAAAGCGACTAGAACTTACAAAATAAGGAAGTTATCATGACGGATGACCATGTGCGAGTACGGTTCGCTCCTAGCCCAACTGGATTTTTTCATATAGGCAGTGCCAGGACGGCATTGTTCAATTGGCTATACGCTCGTCACACAAATGGTACATTCGTCCTTCGTATCGAAGATACAGACGACGAACGTGACCGCAAAGAATATCTTGATGTATTATTGGATGGTCTCCGATGGCTAGGACTACAGTGGGATGAAGGCCCAGACGTTGGTGGAGATTACGGGCCATATTTTCAGAGTCAGCGCTCCGAAATCTACAAACATCACGTTGAAATGCTCAAAAATGCCGGCAGAGCGTACGACAAGGATGGAGCTGTGTATTTTAAGGTGTCCGGGGAACCACAAACGATTCACGATAGAATCCGTGGTGATGTCGTCCGCAAAGAGGAAAAAGATTTTGTAATTGTTAGATCGAACGGGAAGCCTGTATTCCATCTTGTAAACGTTGTCGACGATATGTTGATGAGAATCACGCATGTCATACGTGGGGAAGATCATTTGTCAAATACGAGCAAGCACGTAGAATTGTTCAAAGCATTTGGCGCACAACCACCAGTTTTTGCACATATCCCATTGATATTGAAATCACATGGCACAGGGAAGATGAGCAAACGCGACACCGGTGCATTGATAGAAGATTATGGAAAAAACCTGTTCATCTCTGATGCCGTTAGAAATTATTTATGCTTGCTAGGATGGTCCCCCAAAAATGATCGCGAGATATTGCCTATAGAAGAAATTGTTCAAATATTTGATATTGCTGATATCAATAAAAACAATGCACGGTTCGACGAAAAAAAGATGTCATATTTCAACACGTCATATCTGCGGACATTGCAAGCCGATAAATATTGCACTCGCGGGAAATCAGTACTGCAAGAGGCGCACGTTAACCTATCTAAATATGATGATATGTATGTTGATAACGTACTGTTACTGTGCCAAGAAAAGTTACGATCATTTTCTGAATTGCCTGAATTTGTTTCGTATTTCTTTTCTGATAAAATATCATACGATGAAACATTATTGGAAAAATTGCGGACAAAATGTGATGTTAAACTGCGCGTAAAAGAATTTTATGACATTTTTTCACAATCGTCGTTTAAATTATCAGAGCAAGACATTGAAAACTATGTTCATCAATTAGCCGAAAAAAACAATACCACTACTGGTGAATATATACATAGTGTACGATTTGCAGTTTCTGGTCGGAATGTTGGACCGAGCTTCTTTGGACTATTGCATGTATTGCCGAAGTCCATCGCACAACAACGCATGGAAAATTTCATGAACGTTGCATGATTTAATTTTTTTGAAAAAACTACCTTTGCGACTTTTGATATTAGAAAACTAAAGCATATTGACCAGATCGTCGATCTGTCGCGTTTTGAACACTGTCCTCACGATCAATTTTTTAAAAAAAGTATTTTATCGACTGCTCAGTATTAATTTTATGTCTTGTACACAGAACACCACTATCTTAATTTATAAAAACTAGGCACATACCATCACACCCGGCAACGGTAGATTGTCGGCTC
>CAZOAG010000002.1:0-129922 GCA_964577805.1 uncultured Opitutales bacterium | reverse complement strand
TCGGATCTTCGGCGGGCTCTCGGATCTTCGGCGGGCTCTCGGATCTTCGGCGGGCTCTCGGATCTTCGGCGGGCATGCAAACAAAAATGCTAGCGCTGAAAAAACATTAAATCAAGAGCACTTTCAAATTAAAAAGCAGAATTTATAAATCAAAACACAACACATAAATCCAGCACTCGTTCTTCTATTGATACGTGATAACTAATTTGATGATGTAGAATTTACATAAGAATATACAAAAGTCGACGGCAACAACTAAGATCAAAAAAAACAACACAAGGAGATATTTCTCCAAAAGATTTTTTAAAAAAGAAGAATGAGGGAACCACTGTTCGGGAAATCTAGCACTGCAAAACACTCACCACGACTCGCCCTCTAATCCAATTCCTTGTTCATGCTGCTCTTTCATCTCATATACCCATCGCAAAACTTCCGCAACAGGCTCTATTAATTCCGTCGGAATAAATGTCATGACTTCACCAACATCCATCAAAGAGTGTGCTAGTGGAACATTACGCATGATTGGAATATTGTTCTCGCGCGCTACACGTATCATTTCTTCTGCTATTGCACCATGTCCACTAGCAAGAATAATCGGCAATGATGCACCCTTATTCTTCATATCATAGTAAATCGCTACTGCAATATGTTCAGGATTGGTAATCAAAGCACTCGCTTTTTTAGTACGGCGCGGGGCATCCTGTTCAACCATTTCACGATGAATCTGTTTGCGCTTACCTTTTATTTGTGGATCACCTTCCATTTCCTTATACTCCCGTTTGACCTCATCCTTCGTCATTTTCATTTTATTCATGAAATCACGTTTTTGAAAGACAAAATCTATACATGCTACAACAATATACGCAAATAGTACATTATATGCAAATCGTCGCATGATCGGCCCAAGAATATCTATCGTCCCCTTTAATCCACAAAATGGCAACAATAATAAATCACGTATCAAAGTCTTTATTACAAGATATATTAAAATCCCTAAAAAAATTATTTTGAAAGAAGATTTCAAAAATTCAAAAAGATTCTTTTTCGAAAAAATGTGTTTTATTTTATCTGCTGGGTTGATCTTTTTTATATCTGGCTTTATCGTTTCAAATGTTATCAAAAATCCTATTTGTCCACAATTTGCTATGATTGCCATCACCATACAAATCCCCAATACTGGCAATATAAACTTCAAGGATTCTATAAATATACCCTTGATAACATTGGGATATGCCATTTGGAATTCTTGCGTCAAATAATCTACTGGGAAGACTAATAATTCTCCCAATCTGTGCAAATGAGATCCCCAACCACACCCAACATACGCAAATAATCCTATCAATAATGCTGTCGAAACAACATCCGTGCTCTTCGACACTTGTCCCTTTTTGCGTGCATCTCGCAATCGCTTGGGGGTAGGCATTTCTGTTTTTTCACCACTCATGGCACAAGAAAAACATTAATAAATTCTAATAATTTGCTCTCTACTGTAAAATATTTTTCAAAAAAATACCCCAAACATGGCATATACATCAATAAGAACAACATCGATACCCAGCTCTTGATCGGCATCGACAAGAAGAATACATTCAATTGCGGAGCAAATCGATTGACCAACCCTAGCCCAAATTCCGACAGGAATAATACTATTAATATTGGTGCGCTCAAACAGAAGATAACTGCCATTAATTGATTCAAAAAATCATTAAAAAATACTGCAAATCCTGTCTGGAATGTCGGGAAACATGTAAACACTGGCCATAGTTGGTACGTCTTGTACATCAATGATAAAAAAAACAGAAATCCACCAGCAGAAAAGAATGCTACGGACATCATTTGGATCAAAAAACTTCCCATCAATGATGTCTGTGAACCAGCCATTGGATCGAATATCGTTGCCATTGATGCACCACGTTGAACATCAACAATAAATCCTACACCCTCAGCTGCATAAAAAATAAAACTAGTAACAAACCCCAATACTATCCCTATGACTGCTTCTTTTATCAAAATAGCACCCATCGTCAACAGTGTTACATCTCCTTGCGGCAATGTAGGAATGAGGTGCAAAAATAATGGCATACATAACGCAAAGATTACAACATTGCGACTTGTGCCTACAACAAATTGTCGTGAAAAAAACGGTGCTATAGATAATGCTGCTGCCATACGTACCATGCACACGACGATAAGCGCACATAAGCTAGCAATTTCTTTAATCGGAAGGTCCATATGCCATCGAAATTGACTAATATTGTGCCATTGAAGGGAAATCACTGAATAAATAATTCGTAAACTCTAAAATTTCACCACCAATCCAATATGTCGTCAACATCAATACGATAGTGACACAAATCAATTTTACAGCAAATCCTAATGTCTGTTCTTGTATTTGCGTCAGTGCTTGTATCAAACTAATCATTAATCCAACAATTGTCGCTACCAAAATAGGCGGCATTGACAATACTAATACCAATATCAGGGCTTTCGATGTTACACTTAAAATTAATGACTCACTCATGATAACTAGGCCAACGACCATTTAATATAAAAATATCACATTCTCAATCTTTAAATCGTATACCATCATTCTTTTATTTTGCGATTATCATGCACCATTATACTATGCGAGTTATCTGATAAAATTTTAAATGATACAGTAAAATCGCAATTATTACAGAACCCATACAATAAACGTGGCCATTCCACTATTAAATAATATGGTGGGATCAAATAATCATCTAAAAACAATCCATTGGCAGATTCTTGTGAACCATCCAAACGATATGCATCTACATGGATCAATATTTTTTCACCACTATGAATATGAACAATGTCAAACGATGGACTGTTAACGACAGTGTTTATTCCTATCGCACGTGCAAGCCCTTTAACAAAAGTTGTTTTTCCTGCACCCAAATCACCGACCAATGCTATCGATACATTTTCTGGAATATTTTTTATGAACTCACATGCAATATCTTGTGTCTCATCTGATGTTTTTGTAATAATTTCATGATCAAACACATTGTCCATACCCACCCCCAGCAAGAATGAAAAATATATTCATAGCATTGAATAATCCATGAATGATCATAGGAGAGCGAATATCTCCATATCGTTCATATACGCGACATAAACATATACTAAGAACAAACAATGGTACAAATGCTACAAAATTATTATGCATACTTGCAAATACTATACCAGTAATAACACTTGCCCATATCACATTAATTTTCCCTTTAAAATATCGATATATCCAATACCTGAATACTATTTCTTCAACAATTGGTGCTAAAAATACTGCAATTACAATAAATAATATGACATGATATATTTTGCTGACACCAAGCAATAGAATGATGGCATCTTGTGAATATAATGGAATATTGATACCATGGCCACGTAAAAACCATATTGTTGCGAACCATAATATTGATGTCAGCAATAATATACCACCATATACACCAAAAGAATATATTGAACCAGATATTGTTTTATACAACGAACGATGTGACATCACATATCGTTCAGCAGTCCAGAATTTATTATAACAATATATTATCGCAGATAATATTAACAAAAGGACCATACATTGTACTATGACGGTACGATCGAACAATGATTGATTTTTAAAAAATGAAAAAAGACAACAGGTAGAATTAATAATTACTGGCAAACAAAAACTGACCAAAACGTATATCGCAAATACAAATAAAAACCGTCGTGATGGCATGAATAATGGAGAAACCCCTATGTTATCACTAGGACGATTCATACATCGATGAATGCCACAAATTACAAAAAATGATAATAATATTATGGCAACGAACTGTAAGGCACACATGCAACATGACAGTGGTATTATGTCAATACGAGTCAACACATGATATTTACCATAAAATCATCATAGTGATTAGAAAAATATCCCTTGCAAAAGATGGCATAAATCATCAGTGTAGATAGCGGGATTTATGAAGAACGATGAATTTTGTATTAGTGATGCAAATGAAGCAACAGCTGATATTGCATATCGCCTAAATGAAGTAATTGCAATCTACCCAATCACTCCTTCATCTGCAATGGCAGAACATTGTGATGAGTGGGCAACAAATGGCAGAAAAAATATTTTCGGAACAACACCATCGATCATGGAAATGCAATCAGAGGGTGGAGCTGCTGGTGCGATACACGGATCATTGATGACAGGTGCATTAACGACAACATTCACAGCATCACAAGGATTATTATTGATGATCCCTAATATGTACAAAATCGCGGGAGAATTAACATCGTTCGTCATGCATGTTACTGCCCGTAGTATAGCAACACATGGGTTGTCGATTTTTGGAGATCATTCTGATGTCATGGCATGTCGGCAGACAGGGTTCGCTATGCTAGCATCTAATACTGTACAAGAAGCACATGATATGGCATGTATAGCACATGCAGCCACATTAGAATGCCGATTGCCGTTTATGCATTTTTTTGATGGTTTTAGAACATCGCATGAAATAAATACATATACACATATTTCTGATGAAATTTTAAATAAAATAATACGACAGGATTTAATATCAGAATATCGTAAACGATCATTATCACCAGACAACCCATTTATTCGCGGAACAGCACAGAACCCTGATGTATATTTCCAAGGACGCGAACGTAGCAATGTTTATTACAACAATGCAGCCGATATTGTTGAACGATATATGGATCTTTTGGGAGATTTGACAGGACGACATTATAAACCGTTTGAATATGTCGGATCGGAACATCCTGATCGTGTAATCATTGCTATGGGATCTTCTTGTTCTACTATAGAACATGTTGTAAATCATCTAAATATTAATGGTGAAAATGTTGGACTGGTAAAAGTAAGATTATATCGTCCATTCTCGGTAAAACATTTCATAAAGATCCTGCCAGAATCTGTACAAGCAATCGCTGTAATTGACAGGACAAAGGAATCTGGATCTGTTGGAGAACCTCTTTTTGAAGATATAGTATCAGCATTAGAACAGTCGTCTCGTAAAAATATTAATATTATTGGTGGGCGTTATGGACTAGGGTCAAAAGAGTTCTCCCCGGCAATGGTAAAATCGATTTTTGATGAACTAAAAAAACCATCCCCGAAAAAACATTTTACTGTAGGAATTGATGATGATATCACGAATACATCATTATCTATTGATAATAGTTTCAAGTTGCAGTCAAATGATATGTTCGAAGCAGTGTTTTTTGGACTAGGTGCCGATGGAACAGTAGGTGCCAATAAAAATACTATTAAAATCATTGGCAATGAAACAGACAATTATGTACAAGCATATTTTGTTTATGATTCCAAAAAATCAGGTGCAATGACAGTATCGCACTTACGATTTGGAAAACAACGAATTGATGCACCATATTTGGTCGATCAAGCAGATTTTGTAGCATGTCATCAATATTCCTTCTTGAACAAGTATGACATAACAAAATTTTCTAAGGAAAATTCTGTCCTCCTTTTGAACGCACCATATTCTCATGATGAAGTATGGCAGCATTTACCACAGGATATTCAATCTGATATTCAACGATTAAAAATAAAACTGTATAGCATTGACGCTTATGATGTCGCACGGCGTGCTGGTATGGGCGGCAGAATAAATACCATCATGCAAACATGTTTCTTTGCAATATCTGGTATTTTGCCACGAGAAGAAGCAATCGAAAAGATCAAACAAGCGATCAAAAAAACATATAGCAAAAAGGGAGATGCTGTTGTTCAAAAGAACTTCATTGCTGTCGATACCACATTAGAACATTTGCATAAAGTTGATACAAGTGGTCCATTGAACGGTCATATGCGGCCAGCTGCAGTATCTGACAACGCGCCAGAATTTGTAAAAAATGTAACTGCTAAAATAATATCAGATAAAGGTGATACATTGCCAGTTAGTGCATTCCCAGAGGATGGAACATGGCCATCAGCAACATCGCAATGGGAAAAACGTAATATCGCACAAGAAATCCCTGTATGGGACCCAGAAATTTGTATTCAATGTAATAAATGTGTTAGTGTATGCCCACATGCTGCCATTCGATCAAAGTTCTATGACAGTGAGTTATTAAAAAATGCACCTGATGGATTTAAATCAAAAGATTTCAGGTCAAAGGATCATCCAAACTGTTCATTTACCATACAATGTTCCCCTGAAGATTGTACGGGATGTGGCATATGTGTAGAAGCATGTCCTGCTCGGGATAAAACAGATGCCACAAAAAAAGCGATTAATCTTACACCACACGAAGATGTTGTTGAATGTGAAAAAAAGAATTATGATTATTTTCTGTCGCTACCTAACCCAGAAACAACAACATTAGGAAATGATCTAAAATCATCACAATTTAAACAACCATTATTCGAATATTCTGGCGCATGCGCTGGATGTGGAGAAACACCGTACATTAAACTGTTAACACAATTATTTGGTGATCGATTAATCATAGCAAATGCTACTGGATGTTCGTCGATCTATGGAGGGAATTTACCAACTACACCATATTGTGTAAATCAAGATGGTCGTGGACCAGCATGGGCAAATTCTTTATTTGAAGACAATGCAGAATTTGGACTAGGCATGCGATTAGCAACAGACCATAAAAGAGCGACATGCCAACATTTATTAACTCTATTGCGTAATGACATCGGGGAACAGTTAGTTGATGATATTTTATCTGCTGAACAATCAGATGATACTCTTATTGCGAACCAACGACAACGCATTGATGAATTGAATAAAATATTATCAACAATAGACCGTACTGAAGCACGTGTTCTACAACAATTGTCCGATGTCCTAGTAGAACGGTCGATTTGGATAATTGGTGGTGATGGTTGGGCATATGATATAGGATATGGTGGTCTTGACCATGTCATTGCCAGTGGAAAAAATATCAATATATTGGTATTGGACACTGAAGTATATTCTAATACCGGAGGACAGCAATCGAAAGCTACCCCCATCGGTGCAATAGCGAAATTTGCAGCAGCAGGAAAATCTTCCCAGAAAAAGAATCTTGGAATGTTAGCAATGACATATGGCAATGTATACGTTGCACAAGTATCACTCGGCGGAAAAGACACTCATACATATCAAGCATTCAAAGAGGCAGAATCATATAATGGGCCATCTTTAATAATAGCTTATTGTCCGTGTATCGCACATGGATATAATCTGCGAGATGGATTATCACAACAAAAGAAAGCGATCGATAGTGGATATTGGACATTATTCCGTTATGATCCAAGGGAAATAGGGACTGATAAACCAGCATTCTCATTAGATTCAAAAGCACCAACATTGCCATTGATAGAATATATGCGTGCCGAGAACAGATTTAATGCAATAATGACCAAAGATCCTGCGCGTGCAGAAGAATTGATGAAACAAGCAGAAAGTAATATTGCATCACGATATGCTTATTATCAAATATTGGCAGAATCATATAATAAATAAAAAATATTATTATCTGATAATTTATTGTTTGATGATCGAAAATAGCCCAACGAACATGTTGGGCCATTTGTTTTATTCAGATCTCATGTATTAAAAGCAATCACAACAATGGCCGCGCAATACCACACAAACAATCCTAAATATCCAAACACGCAGTGTACAAACACTCTAGAAATTAAAAGTCACGCACTCGTTCACGAAAATCCCGCATGAGATCACAATATCGCACTATTTTTTCTTAGTATAATTTTCGCAATTAAATCATGAACACTTCAGACTATGAATTTCATTCATTATTCTTGATGCTATCAATTGATATTTATCACGCGAACTTTCATATTCTTTGAAATCTAATGCCGTCAATGGTTTCCCAAAAACGATCGTTGCTTTTTGTGACCAATCGAAAAATTTACTGCCCTTTGGCATAATTTCATATGTACCAGAAATTTTACACGGAATAACAGGAACTCCTGTCTTATATGCCAACATTCCTACGCCAGCCTGCGGATCATTTGGAGTACCGTCATCTGACCGCGTGCCCTCAGGATATATCATGACACATTTTCCATCTTTTAATAACTTTATTGCCATCTTGATCGCACCAATATCTCCACTTGCACGGTCTAATGGTATACAATTCATATTACGAAATAACCAGTTCCGAAATGGTGTTTTGAACAATGAACTACGGGCGATTGAAAACACTTCTCGATTATGCACTGCACTACCAATAAAAGGTGGGTCAAAATAGCTCAAATGATTACATGCTAATAAACATGCTCCCTTTGCTGGAATATTTTCATCGCCATATATGTCGCCATCAAATAATTCACGAAACATCATCTTTGCACAAAAAACAACAATACGATAAACGGGATGCACCAACATAATATTAAATTAGAAACATTTTCTATTGATTAGCAATAAAACGGATGTCAGAAATTTTCGCACACCGTGGTAATGAATGTACTCGTTCCAAAATCTTTTCCTTTTGCATATGCAACTCTGAACGAACAACTGCATTAGCACTATGAATTATTAAAACATCATCATTAGTAATTTTTACAGGATGACAACGACGCGATAAATAACTACCTATTATCATTTCCCAATGTTCTTGCAAAGAATGTTCTGGCCGGACAGCAGTAACATTTATTTTTTTCATCAATGCTGTCACTGTATCACCAACTGGCCGTGCACGTTTTAAAAATGAACGTGATGTGTCAATAGGTAACCCACGGAATACAGCGATTAAATTTCGTATACGACGACTAAATCTTCTTTTTGCCACTAGAAGATCACTCTAGTAAATGTTCTAAATTTTTTAAATAAAAATTTGTCAGTGCAATATTATCAACCCCTGTCTTAATAAACTCGTTAAACAATGCGGTTTTTGTCACTTGAATATGCCGCATGCGTTCTTCTATAGAATGTTCTGTAATCATGCGATAGATCGTTGTAACATTCTTTTGTCCAATACGATGAATGCGAGCAATCGCCTGTTCTTCAACAGCAGGGTTCCACCATGGCTCCATCAAAAATACATATTCTGCAGAATGTAATGTAATACCAACACCACCAGCTTTTAAACTGATCAACATAACTGCACTGCCCTTATGCAATTGGAACTTTTCTACTACTTCCTGCCTATTATTGGTTGACCCAGTCAATATATGAACAGAAACTTCTGGAAGTGCATCTTGTATTCTTCCTGATACATCACGCAATAAATCAAGAAACTGACTAAAAATAATCGCCTTCTTCCCACCAGCAGCAATATTTGCCAATTTCAACATCACTGCATCGACCTTATATGATGCACGAGAATTATCATGCCGTAAATCTTCTGGCAATATAAATTGTGCACAAGCTGCCTGTCTCAGGCGCATGATCGCTGTTAAAATATTCATACGATTGCGTGCATTTGGCACAACCGCACTATTCAACTTTGTCCGCAAATTTTTCCGAATTGCATCATATGCATGCCGTTGGCCATCTGTCATTTGACATAATAGATCTAATTCATTTCTTTTCGGCAATTCCAGAGCAACTGATTGTTTTGTACGTCGAATAGTAAACGTAGCAATTTGTTTTTTAAAACTATCTCTAAAATCTTGATATTGTATATTTTCTTGGAATTGTTTATAGCCACAAAAAAATCCTGGCATAAGAAACTTGAATATGCTCCAAATATCAGTCAGGTTATTTTCTATCGGGGTACCAGTAATAGCAATACGATGTTTACTATCAATATTACAACATGACATCATTGTTTTCGACCGTGGATTTTTGCCATACTGTGCCTCATCCATGACAATATAATCAAATGTAATACCACGCAATTTAGCATTCAATTTATGTACTTGAGCATAACTGCATAATAAGAAATCTGGAAGGTCAATAAATTCATATGATCGATCAACAATATGCGATGTTTTTTCTGGAAAAAATTTTGCAATTTCTCGCTGCCAGACAAAGACAACACTGGCAGGACATACAACTAATGTTTTCGTTGTGTGATGACGTGAACAAATCAATGACAATACTTGTAATGTTTTACCTAATCCCATTTCATCTGCCAGCAAACAATGACATCCTGCATCCAATATTGCTTGCATGGAATACACACCTTCTTGTTGATATTTTTTTAAGAATGATGGTAATGGGAATGTAGAAGTTCCTACTTCAAAATTTGAAATACGACATCCTGATGCATCAACACGCACACAATGTTGATTCAATAGGACATACAACATATATTTTCGCAATAATCCATCTGCACTATTGCAAAAAACATGACGCACAACACTGATTTGATCAACAGTCAATGCAACGGCACCGATATTTTCAACGAAGATCGCACGTCCATTTGCACGTAATAAGTCATGCATATATGACTCTGGAATGTGCCCATACTTGGTCTTTATTTCCCAAGAAATTTTTATATTATAGTCGTCGACTTCTTCTACTTTGGCACAAATTTCCGGAAAAATTACACCATGTTTCAATAATAACATTTCTGGCGACAATGTTACAAAGAAAAACTTGTCCCATATGTCGATTTTGTGGCGCATCAAATCAGTAGCATCCCGTAAATTTTTTAATCGATAATCTCGATTAGATGAACAAAATTCAAACTTCGCCTTTTTTGCATAATATAACAACCGTAATAATGCCATTTTTTTGGCATTTCCAGAAATAACAGTGACAGAGCTGCTACTCTGCATAAATATCGGTTTTTTATCATTATTATCGAGATATGCCCGCATGACAACATCATTGCCAGACATATAAAATTTTACCAAAACATTCTTTTTTACAGCACCATTTTGTAATACATTTGTATTGGATACAATTTCTGGCTCGTCAAGTTTGTCATCATCATTTTTTTCTTCTACAGAAGCTTGGATCGACTGTTCTTCTTCTGCAGGCTGTTCTGGAGCAGAGTTAATGATTATCAATATTTCCATCAACGCTGCTATTGTGACGATTTGCGATGTTATTTTCCGTTTATCAATAGAAGTTTCTATAAGACCATTATCTTGAATGATAATCTCGAAATCTATTTTCTCACCATTAAAATACGCATGAATCTTAGCAACATCCGGCAGTAGATTTACTTCTTTTATTGCTTTTGTAGCAAAAACACCCTTAGCGATAGAACATGGTCGACGGCCAAAATGTTCACACATGTCAAAATGTTCTAATTTTTTCCTCCATGAAACAATAGATTGATTGGTAAAATTACACTCTGGACATTCTTTCGACATTTCGGCAGTGGCAAAAGATAAATGCATGCACAAAATTTTGCAAGATAAGAACGTTTCTTACGAAATTTTATTCAATAATCGAACGCTTAATTGCATTTTTTAGAACATCAAAACCTTCTTTATCAGCACATGATATTTCAATAACATCATCACCATAGGCTTTTTTAAACTGTACCAAGTTTTCATTAGCACCGTCAATGTCCATTTTATTTGCAACAATAATGCGTCGTCTATTCAACAAACTTTTGTCATAATGTCCCAATTCTTCCAACAAATGTTTGTAATCATCAATAGGCGAACGATTATCTATCCCCGACATATCGATTAAAAATAATAACGAAGAACACCGTTCAATATGTTTTAAAAACCGTATTCCTAGACCACGATTTTCATGTGCACCATCAATAATACCAGGAATATCTGCTATAAATATTGATCGTGAACCTTCCTGCATAACACCAACATTTGCATGCAATGTCGTAAATGGATAATTACCAACTCGCGGACTAGCGCTAGTCAACATTCCCAACAATGTAGATTTACCAGCATTAGGATATCCTACTAACCCAATATCCGCTATTGTTTTTAGAATAAAATCAAATGTTCCACTTTCACCTGGCATTCCTGGTGTTGTCTGCCTCGGTGCTTGGTTAATAGATGATTTAAAATGAATATTCCCTTTACCTCCGATTCCGCCATTTAGGAGGACGACACGTTGTTCATGTGATATGATTTCTGCAACAAATGCTTTGGACTCAGCTGATACCACCACAGTACCAACTGGCACCTTTAACAAACAATTTGCACCATTTTTACCATGCATTTGACTGCCCATACCATGTTCCCCATTTTTAGCATGAGCATGTGGCTTGAATCTATAAACTGATAGATCATTAGTATTTTCATCACCTATCAATATCACATCTCCACCACGTCCACCATCACCACCATTAGGGCCGCCTTTTGGAATAAATTTAGCACGATGGAAGCTCAAACAACCATCACCACCATCACCAGCTTTTAATTTAATATTGTGTACTTCGTCTACAAACATGGGACATGCAACATTACTACCCGACGATTTACTGCAAACAATAACAACATTGTCAAAGCATATATTTGTTCAAAGAATCGGCCAACATTCAATTTTCAATATCATATAATAATGGACCTAATACTCCGCAAAATGCATATAATATCACAATCTTGGATTGACTGGCTAACCTGCCATTGTCAGATTTTATCTTGTGTCACCACAAATGATAGAATTTTTTAATGAACATTGGAAGATTTTCGCGTTTATCTTTTTAACGATATCATCTTCTGCCATCCTAACATGCACAATAAAATACGGCATTAGAAAAAAACGAATGACCGATGCTAAAAACTTCGCTGACCCAAAATATTCTATTGGTGCTGCCATTGTTAATTTAGAGCGTGCGATGTTATATAGTGACGATGAAAACTTTAAATTTTTTATACGTTATGCTATTCGACGGTGTCTTGGCATGCCGAAATCATATCCACCTGACGAACCATCTGCAGACATTGTCATTTCTCATGTCAATAATAAATCTCTTAGACAAGAAATATATGAGCTGTATACTTTAACCAAATTGCCAGAGGATGAGAAATTATGGCAGCCAATTATTGATCGTACTCGATCACTTGTAACGAAATTACTGGGCACTCAATACGAACAAAAGCAATCATAACACTTTGATTGGCAATTCAACAAACAACCAATCAATACTACCACAAATGACATTCTATCCTCGTGGCGCACCATCGCGTAACTTTCGTATTTCCACAATGCCATCTCGCAAACACTTAGATAATTTTGCTTTATGCTCATCGTCAAAATTTATTTGCATATAAATATCGTATAATTGCTGCAATTGATCGTCTGTGTAAGGTCCTAAAATGTCATGGCCTTTGATCCAACATCTGAAATGTTGTATCAAAAAATCTTGTAAGCACGGGGACAATGCCAGGATTTGATTATGCACAACCAGAATGTCATTAGCATGCTTGACTGCACGATCAAAAATCTTCCACGGTTGAACACATGCCGACTGTGTGTTGAGATTATAAAAATATCCGCTCTTATTTATATGCATATACTTTTTAATGCATCGTGACAGTGCATGCGACAGCAACCAATCTTCAGCATGACGGACATGCTTCTCTATGACATCTGAGGGAATAATATTCAATGCTGCCAACCAACATTCTCTCTTAGCAAATTTATCCCAACAATATCTTTCAATATTTGTCCAAAACAAATCCTTATCGCTATATACTTTGCTAGTTTCAATATTTTCACAAAGAGGTGTTACATGCAATGATTCTCTACGCAACATATACGCCCCAAAACACACAACATCAACATCATTTTCTACGCACTTATTATATGCAACTTCAACGATATCATTTGTAGCATACAAATCATCTGGATCTAGAAACATTATGTAATCTCCTGTAGCCTCTCGTATTCCGTGTACACGGGTATACACAAGGCCACGATTCTTTCCATTTTCTACTAACTTTATCCGTGTATCATGTTGTTGATAATTTTTTATTTTAGCAATGGAATTATCTGTTGACCCATCATCTACACAAATGATTTCGATTTCTTTTAATGTTTGTCTTTGCAAACTTCTCAATGCTGCTTCTACACACCAACCTTTATTATATACTGGCAGTATTATACTAACTTTTGGATGTTTTATTATATCTTTAAAATCCACTATATACGGATCGCCATAACAGCTTAGAACATATCCTATATTAGCCACAATAGTATTTGTTTTTTCCAACCTTTCTTGGACAACATTTGCAAGTTCATTGCATTTTTTGTACTGCGCATGACATTTGTTATATTGATCTCTATACTCATGATACTTTCCTCGATATCGACATAGAGCATTTCCCATTATCCCGAATACAACCAATGCTATGATTGAAATTATTGCCAATAACATATCCATCCACTCCACCTTCTCTAGTCCTAAAGATACACCATGCGTGGTTTAATGCAAATCTCTTACAATACAATTTATTATTTCAAATATGTCATAATAATGATACATCATCAATTTCCTCATTCAAAAATTTCACCGTCTCACAATCGCTATAGTGATATTTTTTGTTTCCAATAATTTGATATTGTTCATGTCCCTTCCCAGCGATTAAAATAATATCATGCGCTCGTGACATTTTCAATGCTTGCCGAATTGCATCTTTTCTATCATTAACGAATGAAAATTTTTCTACATTCGTAATCCCTGGTCGCATATCATCGAAAATTGATTCTATTTGTTCATCACGTGGATTATCGGACGTAACGATCGCAATATCTGCATATTTATCGACAACAGACGTCATCGGAGCACGTTTACTTCTATCGCGACAACCACCACATCCAAACACAACTATCAACCGTCCATCATGATGTTTAAGTTCATTCAACGCTTCTAAAACTACACGTAATCCATCAGGCGTATGAGCAAAATCAACAAATGCACATGCACCATTACATAGCGGTACTTTTTCTAATCTTCCAGAAACCCCATACACACCAACCAATGCCTGACAAAAAACATCCGGTTCATTGTGCAAACATAATGATGCAAGAAACGCACCTGCAATATTGTAAATATTATGTTTGCCGATCAATGATGACGACAAACAATATACAGAATTATTATAATGCAGTTCAAAAGACACACCAGATATTGAATTATATGTCGTTACAACAATACGAGCATCTGCATATTCAGAAAATCCAAATGATATGCTATGTATCGTACTACGCACCATTTCATACAATCGATCACCATAAACATCATCAATATTAATAACTGCATGTTTCGGAACAATCCCATTCCTGCCATCAAATAACATCTTTTTAGCATCAAAATATTGTTCCATATCATGATGATAGTCCAAATGATCTTGCGTAAGGTTTGTAAATACTGCAACATCAACGGATAATCCCAATGCACGTTTTTGCGTCAACCCATGAGAACTAATTTCAAGAACAGCGATAGAACATTGCTGCTTTTTGGCATCCGACAATATGTTGAATAAATCTATTGCGACTGGAGTAGTATTCGGCGCATCACGTACTTCATCACCTATACGATACGCAATCGTTCCAATCACTGCAGTCTTCCACAACGCACCAAGCATAGCATGACATAAATACGATGTTGTCGTCTTGCCATTAGTACCAGTGATAGCGATAATCTCCATTGAGTCATCAGGACATTGAAAATATCGCCTGGCGACCTTGGCCATTGCATCATTAATATCATCCACTCTTATTGACAATAAACACTTTGTATCTACTGAATGTTCCGAAATAATGATAGTATTAGGATTTTTTTTAACAACGTCTTCAATGAAGGCATGACCATCAACGTGAACACCATTTAATGCAAAAAATATTATATTACCATTCGACGGTACATTTCGAGAATCTGCTGTAATGTGATCAATCTGCAAATGTTGATACTGCAACAGTATATCAGATGATTCAACAACAATGCCATCTAATAATTCACCAAATGTCGCCATATAATATTATTTATTTTTGCCAAATCCGAAAGCACTTAAAAAAAATGACAGCCGTTCTTTCAATTGTAACCGCGGGACGATTTGATCGATTAATCCATGTGATAATAAAAACTCTGCCGTTTGAAACCCTTCTGGAAGGTCCTGATGTGTCGTCTCCTTTATAACACGCGGACCAGCAAATCCTATCAACGCCCCCGGCTCAGCTATTATAACATCTCCCAATGATGCAAAACTCGCCATAACACCAGCCATAGTAGGGTTGGTCAATATAGGAATATAAGGAATATTTGCTTCCTTTAATTTCGCCAATGCAGCAGATGTTTTGGCCATTTGCATAAGGCTTAAAATTCCTTCATACATACGAGCACCACCAGATGCACAAACAATGATTACTGGCATATGTCTTTCTAGTCCCAACTCTATTGTCCGTGTAATTTTTTCACCAACAACGGACCCCATACTGGCACCCAAAAACCGAAAATCCATAACAGCAAATGCAATGCCAATTCCATTTAATTGTGCACTGCCAGCAATGACAGCATCCCTCATGCCAGTTTTCGCACGGCTTTTTTCTAATTTATCAGCATATGAAACATCTCCTTGAAACCCCAGTGCATCTACTGTTTCAATATCTGTCCACAGTTCATGAAATGTCCCATCATCACATAATAATTCTATACGTTTATCAGCAGATAATGGGAAATGATATCCGCTTTTCGGAACTACCATAAAATTATTTTCTAGGTCGCGATTATAAATCATTTCGCCGCTGACAGGACATCGTGTCCAAACACCCTTAGGAATATCACGTTTTTTTATCGAAATTGTAGAATATTTCGGTTTACTGAAGATGGCCATTTGCTAATTATCCGTATGATAAAGTAAGCACATGTAAATCATTAAATCCTAACTTTTTTAAAACATTACAACACTCAATAACAGTTGCCCCTGTTGTTGCAACGTCATCTACTAAAATGATCCTTCGATCACGAGAAATCCATTGACATAAAGAATTCGCAGCAAAGATGCCTTGTACATTTTTTATTCGTTTATCATGATTAAAAAATGTCTGTGAACGTTTATATTTACTGCTCAATAACTTCATCACAGATGAACCATATGTCGCACGGCATATCGCCCGTGCTATCACCATCGCTTGATTATACCCACGTTGCAAATATCGCAAATATGACACTGGGACAGGAACAATAACGGCATCTCGAACAAATTCTACAATATCCTGCCTGAAATCACATATAAGTCGCGTGATATCTCTCTGTAAAAAATCTGCCTTATGATATTTCAACGCTAAAATGATATTCCGTCCAATACCTGTGTGCAACCAACATGCAATGCGATCAAGATATGGAAATGGTTGATTCTTACAATTTGAACATATTGCTTGTTCGCTCGCTCCAACATCTCCCATCGGACGTGAACAAAATATACATCTCTGACCAAATATCCACGGTATAGCTGATAAACAACTACCACATAAATTATTATAATGTTTCGCTGATGGACAACCACAGATCAAACATTTACGTGGCAATAATACATCAACTATTCCACATGATATATCTTTTATTTTCTGCAGCAACACCATGATTTTTCCCCACAATTCCAATCAACAAAACCATTATACGACACAATCATCTACAAGATTTCGTCGATAAGTCACAATATCTGCACTTACCAAAACCTCACAAACGTGTCAAGATTAGGACGTTTCGTTCGCTTAGCACAAATAAACAATATTTTTTTACAAAAATAAAAACCAGCATAAATGACACCAAAATCGTAGCCACAAATGCTGATTAAATTTTAATAAAAAACTATTTTATGCCATGCATTTAATAGAACTACTCACAATAGCACCGGCAGTACACAATTACTTTTGCAGATCGCTGTCTCTCAGCTTTCGTATTTCCGCCATACCATCTTGCAAATACTTAGACAATTTCGCTTTATGCTCATCATCAAAATTTATTTGCATATAAATATCATATAATTGCTGCAATTGATCATCGGTGTAAGGAGCGAAAATTCTATGATCATTAATCCAATACACAAAATGTTTAAGTAAGAAATCTTGCATATGCGGTGATGATCTCAAAATAGCACTATAAGCTATAAAAATATCATTGGCATGCTTTAAATCACAATCAAAATTCATGGTTTGTTGCGAACACAAGGACTGATTATTGCAATTATAAAAATATCCACATTCAGGTATACAAATGCATTTTGTTATGCACAGGGACAAAACTTGCGAAAACAAAACATCTTCTCTATAATTAATATATTCATTTAGAATATCATCAGTAATAACATCTAGTGTAGCAAGCCAACATTCTCGTTTAGCGCATTTGCTCCAAACTGTCACTGAAACATTCGTAAAAAACAGATCTTTATCATGTTGGATTTTCTCAATATCAATACCATGACAAAAGGCATCAGGACGCAAAGACTCTTTTCTCGAAATATATCCACCAAAACACACAACATCAACATCATTTTCTACGCACTTATTATATGCAACTTCAACGATATCATTTGTAGCATACAAATCATCTGGATCTAGAAACATTATGTAATCTCCTGTAGCCTCTCGTATTCCGTGTACACGGGTATACACAAGGCCACGATTCTTTCCATTTTCTACTAACTTTATCCGTGTATCATGTTGTTGATAATTTTTTATTTTAGCAATGGAATTATCTGTTGACCCATCATCTACACAAATGATTTCGATTTCTTTTAATGTTTGTCTTTGCAAACTTCTCAATGCTGCTTCTACACACCAACCTTTATTATATACTGGCAGTATTATACTAACTTTTGGATGTTTTATTATATCTTTAAAATCCACTATATATGGATCGCCATAACAGCTTAGAACATACTGCACATTTGACATCGCACAATTTGCCTGATCACGATAATAATGATACTTTCCTCGATATCGACATAGAGCATTTCCCATTATGCCGAATGTGACCAATACTATGATTGAAATTATGATTGCACAACTGGCTTTTTTAATATTGATCTTCATAACTACCCAACTCCCAGAAATCTTCGGAGAAATCTGTTATAAATATCACGCTGCACAAGAATATACTACAGAAAAAAATCATATTTTATCATAATTATTGATGTACAAACATTGCCACTATCAATGTCGTTGACACAAAATTATTATCTCATAACAAAATACAGTGTGGACGATGCTCTTAATGAACTTTATCAATCTGTCATTCTCGATCATAATCGACATCCAAGAAATAAACGAACATTGAACGATCAATGTACATGTTCTCAAGGATACAATCCATCTTGCGGGGATAATATTACAGTATTCGCAAGAATTGATAATGGATTAATTCATGAAATTACATTTGATGGTGAAGGATGTGCTATTTCACAAGCTAGTGCCTCCTTAATGACAGAACTGCTTACAGGAAAATCTATCGAAGAATCGAATTCAATCATCAACATGTTCTTGGAAATGTTACATTCCGATAACACGATATCGGACAGTCAAATAACGACATTGGGCGATGTCTGTGCATTATCTGGTGTAAAAAAATTCCCGATGAGAATAAAATGTGCTACTTTAGCATGGCACGCTGCTAATGACGCCATTAAACTGTCCAAAAGCAATTCAGTAAAACAACAAACTTCATCATCATAATATTTCCCTTGCATTTCATCATAGTTTGGGAATAGTAAAATTTTACGTTCTTTTATATTGTTTTATTTGTGGGGGTGCCATGGATTCGACTGTGTAGGATAGGTCAACACTGCATGTCGTAGTTGACGGTTGGCTACGTTATCAAACCGTCATAATAATAAATGGCAAAAATGTCATAAATGTAGACTTCAGCAATGCAGTCTGCGCCGCTGCTTAATAAAACCGCAGCACGTCATACTGCTCGAAGCTTGATAGAGCAGTTATGATGTCGACTTATCAAGCCGTCATGTCTCCTATCGCAATTGGCAGACATGAAGTACTAATATTGCGATAACAAAAAGTCATTTTGCTGGTAGAACAACTTTTTGCGAAAATAATGATATCAGATAAGCATGTAGATGTGTTTACTGACAATACATAGGACGCGGGTTCAATCCCCGCCACCTCCACCAAAATAAATTGACATATTACGCCCAGAGTTTACGCCTAATATCATAAACTACGCATGAAAAGCATCGCAATAATATTAGGAACTCGTCCAGAAGCCATAAAGCTAGCACCTGTCATACTAGCTATAAAAGGCTATAGTTCTGATTTTACGTGTACCATCTGCAATACTGAACAACAAAAGGAACTATCTTCTCAAACATTGTCGTTTTTCGACATTCGTCCTGATATTTGCTTAGATTCGATGACAACAAATCAATCATTAGCAGAAATTCAGAGCATAATCATGAAAAAGCTCCACGACGTTTTTTCAAAAGACAAATTTGATATGACATTTGTCCAAGGGGACACAATGTCTGCTTTTTGTGGTGCACTTGTCAGTTTTTACCACAAGACCCCTGTATGCCACATTGAAGCCGGTTTGCGATCAGACAATATATACGAACCATTCCCTGAAGAAGCCATCCGACAGATGATTTCACGAATTGCCAGTTTTCATTTCTGTCCAACAGAATCATCAAAACATGCACTCTTAAAAGATGGCATACAACCAAATAAAATTTTTGTAACAGGAAATACATGTATTGATGCATTGTTTGCATTAAAACAAGATACTTTGAACAATGCAGAACAAGAGCTTTTATCAACCGGGTTGAAATTTGAAGATAATATTGTCCTGATCACTGTACACCGTCGTGAAAACCATGGAGAAAGATTACAACAAATTTTATCTGCCATAAAAACTTTGAGCAATAAATTTCAAGATCATCAGTTTATAGTGCCATTGCATCCAAATCCAAATGTACAATCTAAAATACAAAATTCATTAGAACAAATAAACAATATCATATTAACATCACCACTAAATTATGCCGCAATGGTATTACTGATGAAACTGGCAAAATTAATAATGACAGATAGCGGAGGTATACAAGAAGAAGCACCAACTTTCAATGTACCAACACTCGTCCTACGCCACCAAACAGAACGTGTTGAAGGCATCGCATGCGGAGCAACACAGATGGCAGGAACAGAAAGTAACAAGATAATATCTTTAGCAACACCGATTTTACGAAAATCATTCGTAGACTCCAGACTGCATAACATAAAAAACCCATACGGTGATGGTAGGGCCAGCCAACGTATTTTATCAACACTATTAAAATATTAAATTATGTACTCTCGAATAGCAAAAATACTAACATTCTGGATACCATTTAAACATCTTCGTCGTCAATCACGCAGTGCATTGACCAAGTGTCTTACCAAACAAATCTAAAATAATTTTTCGAAAAGAATTTAAACGGTTTCTTGATTTGTATAGTGGAGCCAACGATATATGCTTTGTTTTTGATACCATACCTTTCAACTATATCATGTCCCAAAGGCCACAACAATTGGCTATACAATTTGCGAAACTTGGACATTTCGTGTTTTACACAGACGAACATTGTTTGACATGCAAAAAAATCACAGACAACCTTTATCTGGTTAACCTACAATGGATATTAGACAAAAGAGTACAATCACCAAAAGCATGTTTCTATTTAAATGCATTGTCTGCATCAGATGCAGCAGACATTATCTGCCAAAAAAACTCATATCAGGCAAATGAAAAATCGCGACCAAACAACAATTTTCATGTCATATATGAATTACTTGACGAAATTCATCCTGACATATCTGGAAATGTTTCAGTGCAATTGGAACGCTACAATAATCTAGAAAAAATATCTCCTACCTTAATTGTTGCAACAGCCAAAAATTTGTACGACAGCATGGCTGCACGATTCCCTGCAAAGAGTGTTCTCTTAAATCAAAATGGTGTAGTTCTTGAAGATTGGCTAGTAAAAAATGATGCACAAATTCCAGATGACCTGGCAAAAATAGTTGCTGAAAAGCGACCAATTGTCGGATACCACGGAGCCATTGCCACTTGGTTAAATTATGACCTACTTGACGCATTACATCAACAACGACCAGAGTACAATTTTGTATATATTGGTGTAGACTGCGGTGGAGCATTAAAGAAATTAAAAATCAGGGACAATGTATATTTTCTTGGCCCAAAAAAATTATGACATATTAGCGTCATACGGCATACACTTCGACTGTTGCATCATTCCGTTCCTAAGAGGAGAAATTGCCAAAGCAACGTCTCCGGTAAAATTGTTTGAATACATGGCAATGAAAAAACCTGTAGTTGCAACAAAAGACCTGCAAGAATGTTATGGATATGAAGGAGTATTGGTATCACAATCATCAGATGAATTTATCAAAAACGTCGACAAAGCAATTCAGTTAGGAAAAGACCAAGATATTCAAGATAAGTTATACCATTATGCCCAACAAAACACATGGGAAAAGCGTGCACGAGATATCGTGACGCGATTAAAGGAATTAACCAACGAATAAAATATCTCAGCAATTATTGCAAATATATCCTAACGCACATGTCTGGATATTCGTGTTTTAATATTCGACCTATGATTTTACCAAAAATTGAACAACCAACAGAACCTTCTCCACGTCATATGTACTATTGCATAAATTTTCAAAAGAAATTATTGCATGCATCACTCAATAATCAAAAGTACATCACTGGCATTTTGCATTTGAAACAATAATAATGTTCTAGATTTCCAATCACTCTACATTCGTTCGGCGAGTCATTGGGCAACCTGCTTTCAACCATGATGAGATGAAAATGTCAATATCTCCATCCATTACATCTTGTAAATTGCCAGATTCTGTCCCAGTGCGAAGGTCCTTAACCATTTGGTATGGCTGAAAAACATAACTCCTGATTTGATTTCCCCACCCAATTTCTCCCTTCGGTCCATAAAATTTTTCCATCGCAGATCGTTTTTCATCTTCCATTTTTTCGTATAATTTCGATCGCAATGTTTTCATCGCAGATTCTTTGTTCTTATGCTGGGAACGTTCATTTTGACACGTTACAACAATACCTGTCGCCAAATGCGTAATCCGTATAGCAGACTCTGTCCTGTTGACATGTTGACCACCAGCTCCACTAGCGCGGTAAGTATCAATCCGAATATCCTCATCACGAATCTCAATGTCCTTATCATCTTCGATTTCAGCAATAACATCAACAGAACAAAATGACGTATGACGCCGTTTATTGGAATCAAATGGACTAATTCGTACCAAGCGATGCACACCACGTTCTGACTTGGCATATCCATATGCATTTTCACCAGCAATATGTACTGTTGCGCTACTGATCCCTGCTTCTTCCCCCGCTTGAATATCCTGAATTTCAAAATGATATCCCATACGTTCTGCCCATCGAGTATACATGCGCAATAACATATCTGCCCAATCACATGATTCAGTACCACCAGCACCGGCATGGATGCTCAAAATTGCATTGCAATGATCATGTTTGCCATTCAAATATGACGATAATTCCAATTGATCAAGTTCATGTGCGATAGAATTGATCAACATTTCTGCCTCCTGCAAATATTCTGTGTTTTCTGCATCGGACTCTGCAAATTCTAATAGAACATGAACATCATCAGCTGACTGTAATAATCGACCCATACCAGCCACTTTTTCTTTCAATTGGTGTAATTGTGCACCAATTTCCTTGGCTTGTTCCGGATTATTCCAAAAATCTGGAGCAGACATTTCATTCTCCAATTTTGAAATTTCTTGTTCTGCTTCTTTAACACGTAGAAATCTTGATAAAACCAATATTCTTTCATCGATTTTTTTGACAGCGACAACCAATTCTGACAGCTCTTGCATATTACATCCTTTCCAATGTTTCCAGGCCTAGTAATCGCATTCCAATTTCAAGAATCATTAATGTTCGTTCTGTTAACATAACGCGACGTGACATTACATCACTGTCAACACCAATGATCCTATCATTATTGTAAAACACAGAATATTCACACGTCAATTCAAACAAATATGTACACAAATAATGTGGTCTTAAATCAGATATTGCTTGCGCGAGCACAATTGGGAAATATGTCAGTTTTCTTGCTAACGCACGTTCACTGTCGGTAGACAACGTGCTGACCAATTGAGTTTCTTGTCTTTCATGGCATTTCTTCAATACTGACCGTATACGAGCAATTGTATACAATAAATATGCTGCAGTGTTTCCATCAAATGATAACATTTTATCCCATGAAAAAACATAATCACTTGTACGATTTGATGATAAATCCACGTATTTTACAGCATCAATTCCCAATACATTTGCAATATGTTGTCGCTCTTCCTCAGGCAATGATGGGTTCTTTTCGTCAACAACCATCCTAGCACGACGTATTGATTCATCGAATAATTCTTTCAGCTTTATTGGTGTGCCAGACCGTGTTTTTATTGCTTTCCCATCTTCTCCTAAAATTGTTCCAAACCATACATGGTGCAATGTTGGGCATACGCGATTATACGCAGAATACCATTTTTCTACCGTCATAAACAGTTGTTGAAAATGGTCCTGTTGTCTACCATCGGTGACATAAATAATATCATCTGCATGGAATGTATCTGTGCGATAATAAACTGTTGCCAAATCAGTAGTCGCATAATTTGACGCGCCATCTGCTTTTCGAATGATAAATGGTTGTGCGGCAAATCGTTCATGTTCTGGATGAAAAACACATAATGCACCATTATCTTCTTTTGCGATACCACATTCTGTCAGCTCTTGATAGACCTGTTGTACTTTATCGCGATAAAATGACTCTCCTAACGTATAATCAAACGAAACACCAGCAAGTGAATAAATTTCATCAAATGCTTCTTGCGAAATTTTATTTATTGTTTTCCAAATATGGACATTTTCGGGATCCCCATTTTGCAGATCTACTAATTCCTTCCGTGCAATTGATAATGTTTCTGGATCATCCTTTGTGAGCTGTGTTCCTTGTTGATACAATACTTCGATATGTTCCAATGACAATGATTCTACTGGAATCGACTGCTGTTTTATTGCCATTATCAGTATTCCAAACTGTGTTCCCCAATCCCCTACATGATTATCTCGAATGACATTCGCACCACAAAACTTCAACAAACGATAAATAGCATCACCAATATTCATTGAACGCAAATGTCCGACATGCATTTGTTTAGCTGTATTTGGCGATGAATAATCTATGACTACAGTATGACCGCTAAACTGACATATTGCTGCACTTTGAAAATCTTGTTCTGATGAATACGTCGACATCCATTCTGTCAAAAACTCATTCGACAATGTAAAATTTATGAACCCAGGGCCTGCAATATCAACAATAACTTTCCCTTGAATTGCCGGCATCTTATTCAACACTGATGCTATTTGTTCTGCCAATGTACGCGGGTTAGAATGTGATAGTTTCGCATATTGAAGCACTCCATTTGCTTGAAAATCACCGAATCGTTGGTCTGCCGGATGAACATCCGGCATGAATGCGTCATTAGATATTCCACATTCAGCAGCTGCCATACGTACTGCTTCTGACAATCCAGCATCTATCTGAAACCACATGATCAGCAGAAAATACAACGACCACAATTAAGCAAGGAAAAAGCATGGGCATAGCAATACAGCTATTAATTTGCAGCAACAAGCAGTTCAACTTAACATGAGAATTTAAATTAACATTGACTAACGTCGGACATTTAGCACACTGGCGTTGAATTTATGACAAGCACCAAGACAATTAGCTCCACACCCGTGGGAGCCGACAGAAATATTCGATCCAGCAATGACAATTTTGGACATACCATACAAAATGCTGAGAACAGCCAACAAATGAGCGAATCACAACCACAGGTCAAGACAAAATCTATGGTCAAATATGATGTTAAAACGGGTGAAATAGACACTATAAATCTGCTAACAGAAGAACCTAACAACGATCAATTAAACGCAGCAGCATCCATATGCGAAGAACATTTCGCCGGTCTTGACTTCAAATTTGAAAAATTTGCAGAAATTAACAAAATTCCATACAATTCACAATGCATTCCAAATTCAGACAACATCAGGAACAGTTTTGCCAGCATGCGTATTGTTGCAGACGACTTGCTCAATGGAGGAATAGCAGTCAACACTACAGAAACAGAGAGTTTTATAATAAAATTGACAGACCAAGAAATAATTGATGCTAATGAAAAAGTAGAGAATCTCAGACTGTCTTCCGGCGAAGACAAAGCATATGCATTATATGGAGAGCTAGGAATTATCATTCTAAGCAAATTCTTCTATGTAGTAAATGCCAAGTCTTTCGATGAACAAAAGAAAAGTATTGCAAATTGTCTTTCAAACAGCTATGACTTGTGCAAACATCTTTTATATTTGCCGTTGGCTAATTTCAACAAAGGGACTGAATTATGCACAAGATTATTCCAACTACACAAATATGATACTTCCTATTTCAAAGATGACAGTCGTTTTAATGTCGCACAAGGCTCATTGCTAACTAATGGCACAACGTCTAGTGATTTTCATCTGACATCCAATACGCCACAACAATATGTCGATGAATTTAAACAACTCGGCATATTCTGTGCATTTAAAGATAAGAAACTTGCTGATGGAATATTGCCAGCCGCACAATTTGCTATATCTTTAGGCATGACAACTCCATTATTTGTGACAGAGTTCGAGTACAGCAAATATAATCCTGCTGGCATCTCATATGATTTTGATGGCATAATGATAAATTCTAGCGTCATGTCATTTCCTGCCAAATTAGTCAATAAATTGTCATATCCAGATTTTAATATATTACATTTGCTTTTTCATCATGAAAATACGCATCATGCACGTAGTGCTGTTGGTGCAATACACACCGATAACACACTTGGCAAAAAAGACCTGTCAAAGATATTGCAAGGACATGACGATATAATCTATGCAATACTATCGCAAATTAGTACATATGCATTGACCAATTACGAAGAATACATAGCAGAATTTTCTTCACTTGTATTATGCTGTTTAGAACCGAAAGAGACAGAACAGGGAAAGATAGAACCGAATGCAAATCCATTTGATTATATTAAAGACGAACGTCTTTGGCGATTGTATTATGAATTTGGAGGGCCAGATTTCGCACCAATAATTCAGCAAAAAGGATTTTTGCCAGCTGGATATGCTAAAAGTTGTGATATACTATCAGACAAAAAATGTAACTGGTGCTCTGGTTATCCAGAAAAATTCGATATCATTGTTAGCGATTTAGGAGGCACAGTCTGTGTCCGCGTTGGATCAACAAAGTACGATACTATTGCAGTAAAAATAGACAGCAATACAGTGTTGCCACCACCGCCAATAGGATATCATTACGCTACAAACAAAGGATATTTGGAGCTCTTAAATACAGAAAACAACAAACGACATCAACCTAATTTCTGCCGAATGACAAATGGAACATTAACACTAATGAATACCACACTACCACATCATTTTGACAAACTTAATGATCTATCCCAAAGTTCGAATAATAGCCTTATAGGTTCAGTGTGGAATTGCATTACTGCACTAATTAACAAAGCAACCATTGGTATTTTTAATTTTGGACTGAGCGTGCTGAATTAACAATAATGCGATGACTTTCATTGTTTTTTAAGGCATATTTGTATGACTACATGTAGCCAAGTAGATCATATAAAACAATGGAAAAATTAATTATGCAAGCGCCGATTAACACGTCACAACACTCCATTTGCTTGAAAATCACCGAATCGTTGGTCTGCCGGACGAATATCCGGCATGAATTTACTACCATCCCGCCCACACTCAACAACTGCCATACATACTGCTTCTGACAATCCAGCATCTATCTGAAACCACATAATCAGCAGAAAATACAACGACCATAATTAAGCAAGGGAAAAGCAGAATATCCCATATTAAGGCATAATATCGGCACAACTGCTATACAATGACACAAACGTAACCAACATGCTATTCACAAAAATATGTAAAATATTTGACAATGACCAATCAACACATACAATTTCTCATATAAGAATATGACAAATGATAAAACAATAACATCACAAAATATTATAGGTCCAAATGCGATCAAAGATTCGCCACTGGAAAACCAACAGGAGATAAAGCCATCTGACGCTCAACCTATTAATGAACAAGAAAGCAGTGTCAACAATGTCCCCATCGACAGCAAAGACTCAGAAGGGGCTAAACGCAAAGAGTTAATACAACAGACACATACTAACGGCACCAACAAACAAGCAGAAACAATGTCATCAATTGAAAGCTCTGTAACGCAAAATCCTATTGATCAATTCAGTAGCGGAGTTGACAGCAAACAAAGCATAGTCAGATCGATAACGCCAGAAGATTCATTTGCAACACAACAAGAAATATGCGTCATTACAAAAAAAACTCAATCAACATTGAATACAACAGGCGAAACAATAGGCAAAATTTTCACGCGCAAAACTCAATCTGGTAAAACAAACAACGATGAATCTGTAGAGAAATCTGAAAGAAAAGGATTGGGTGATAAGTTTTTTAAACACATCAAAGAAACAACATTTGGACGAATTATCATTAAAAATACAATCGCAGCTCTAGCTGTAGCTTGTACTTTGTTTGCGGCATGTTGGTTTATTGGAGGAACAGTTCTTGGTGCAGCCGGAATTGGCGCTGTCGTTGGAACAATATTTCTAGTCGGCGCTGTTGCTGCTTTCGTTAAAACAGAACAGCTTAAGGACGAACTTAATAAAGTCAAAGCGTATGCGAATGAATTGGACCAAATCCAAAAACGACAAGAACAAACAATAGAAGATTTGTCAAAAGAAATTGTTGGTCTGAAAGGCAATCTTAAAGAAGCTAAATCTGAAGTAGATAAGTTAGCTAAAAATAATGGGGAGCTAAAATCGCAAATTGACAAGGCGCAACAGAGAGAAAAAGAACTTCAAGAAAAACATGACAACCTGGCAAAGGAATTAAATGAATTCCAAAAACAGCATGAAGAACAATGTTCAGAATTGAAATCGCAAATTGCCGATGGTGAAAAAACATGCAAGGAACTGTCTGACAATATAGAAAAGCAAAAAAGCGAACTAGCAGATATCGAGGGCCAATTAGCAAAACAAAAAGAACTGGCAGAAAAATTACAAAGCCAAAAACAACTTGCAGATGCTAAATTGAAAGAAAAAGAAAATGAAATAACTGAATTAAATCAGCAAATCAAACTGCAAGAAGACGAAAAAGCGTGCCTCGAAATCAAAATAAAATCACAGAAGTTGGAAATTGACCAAAAGGACAGCCAGCTCAAGTTGACTGCAGAGCAATTACAAGCAGTTCAAAAAGAACTTGCATTAGAAATGCAAAACAATGCTGCTTTAAAAACGCAAGTAGAAGAATGTTATGGATGTTTTGAAACATTGATTAATGGACAAAAAGAATCGATTGATCAATTGCATGCACAATTTAATGAACAACAAAAAACAACAAATCAAATAGTTAATCACATCAAAGGCATTAAGGGTGGTGAAGAAAAGCTTACAGAAATAAGTAAATATGCCAAAACGGAACTCGATAAAGTGCAAGAATTATTATCAGAAATCGCAGACCTGTCAGTAAAAATAACAGACAGAGAAAAAATGGCAGAAATGCTAAAAAATGACACTTTGGAGAACGCGCTAGCAACAATTAACAAAAATACAGCAAAAGTACAAAAAATACTAGGTGACTTGAGTGTAAAATTAGTAAGTGATATTGCAGAAGTACAAACAAAAATTGCTACAGAACGTGAAGCAGCGGAAAAGAAAATTGCAGAATTGAGTAACCAAATAGACACAGCGAAAAGCACTATAGCTCAACAAGAAAATAAAATTAAAGATCAGCAAGATCAAATGATCAAACAGAAGTTGGAATTCAAAGCAAAACAAAAAAAGCTTGAGCAAGAAAAACAAAAAATACAAGAAAACTCACAACTAATACAAACGAAACTGCAAAAAGAAATTGATAGCAATAAAGAAAAACTCGAAAAACAACAACAAGATCTGAAAGCAAAAGATAATGTAATAAAACAAAAACGGCAAGAATTGGAGCAGTTATCCGAAAATAGCAAAGAGCAAAGACGTATATTGTCAGAACAAATTCTGAAATTAACAACAGAAGCCACAACAGCGCAACAAGAATTTGTAGAAAGCAATAATAGATTGTCACAAGTTGTAAAAAAAGCGAAAAATCTTCAAAAGAATGCTAAAAATCGGATACATGCACTGACTGGAAAAATTGAGTCGCAAAAACAATCTATCGAAAAACTAGAAAAAGACAGCAAGGCAAAAATCGAAACCATGCAAAAAGAACTAGATGATGCCAAACAAATCAATCAAGGATTAAGCCAAGATCTTGAAACTGCAAAAACGACAATTCAACAGCAAAATGAAAACATTGGCAAACTGAAAGCAGTCAATGAGGATATGGACAAACAACTGCAAGCTGCTGAAAAGTGCAAGACAGAACTTGTCGACCAGAATGAAAAAGCTCAAGGGATAATAGAAGGAATGGCACAAGCGTTGAATGAAATGGAAAAAATCATAGAAGGATCGAAAATACAAGGACAGTCATCATGGCTAACTACACTTAAAAAGGGACTGGTTGGTACGGCAACAGTAGGAGGAATTTTTGCAACCACACTTTTAACAGGAGGATGGGCTGCTTTCTTGACAGCAGGCGCTGGTGCTATTGGTATGATAGGCATGCGTAAAATGGACAACATTACTGACAATCCTCAACCAGCTAATTAGTTTCGTCAGACTATATAATATGGCCTGAGTGTTTCATTGGAAACATTCCAAAAATCCGGCATAATGCAAGATTTCAGCATTATGTCGGTGTTGTTTATAATATGTTTTTGTTTCAATATAGAAACTCTGGAAAATATACGTTTTATCAAATAAACATGGTTGTGCAGTAATATGATTTAAGTCAAAAAAATGCAGCTCATAAACTGCCGAAAAAACGAAGAATTATGGATTTAATGTAAGCGTAATTAAAACAAAATTTTTAAGCTGTCACAATTCACCCATCATCAAATTTAAAAAAGATTAGATTGCTGTTATAGAAAATTTCTCTACATGTTAGCATGTAATAATGAACAATGATTTCGGACAACAGTTTACTGATGCTAGAAAAGCGCAATCTATATCATTGCAAGAGGCCGCTGAAAATACGAAAATCCGTGAGGAGTATTTAAATGCTATTGAACAGGGATGTACTGATTTTTCATTGCCGGATATTTATGTACGTGGGTTTGTAAAAATTTATGCGAAGTATTTGAACCTCGATGTACAAAAAGTAATGAAAGAATGTCCAATAAAGGAATTTGAAGTATTGGATAGTCCATCGCGGGATATGTCATTTACTACAATAGTGACCAATGAAAAAGAACAGGATGAAGATGCTGAGACTGTCATTGATGACAGCACTAAATTTTCTGATATCATGCGTGATGTAAAAAAACAATGCACAACATTCTATAAGACTAAGAAAAAAGTATTATTGATAGGGACTGTTGCAGTAATCGCCATCATCGCAATAACATCAATATGTTGTCATTTTAAAAATCATGATAGCAGTGCTCCAAAACATGTAGAACAGTCGCAAAAGGCAGTCGTGCAACAACAGTCATTATCATTAGTATCTACTGGCAATGTTCGAGTAATTGTGCGTACAAAAGATTCATCAGAAAAAATATTTTCTGGAGTGTTAGAACCCGGTGAAATCAAAAAAATTCCGTATGAACAGCCGATTCAGATTTTTTTTGACAAGGGAGAGCATTTACTTATCAACAGGCCAGATGGCGAACAGGTATATCCACAGCCTGGTCGTGGCGGCGTAGAAATTAAATAAACAAATATTATGAAAGTTGTTGTGTTTGGTGCTGGTGCTTGGGGAACTGCTGTGGCGGTGTATTGTCATTCTATTGGACATACCGTGACGTTAGTCCCGAAATTTCAAGATCAAGCAGAGAAAATGATATCTTGTCATGAAAATGTTGATTTCTTGCCAGGGATCCCACTACCACAAGATATTACAATAACAACATCAGTAAAAGATGCAATGGATGATATTGAAGTTGGATTTCTTGGATGTCCATCCGTCGGCATGGAAGATCTTTGCAAAGAGATTGCGGATGCTGCAAAAGGACGTAAAGAATTACCATTGTTGATTTCATTGTGCAAAGGTATTCAAAACGATCATTTGGAAACAGCATCAGACCTAGTAAAAAGATTCTTGCCAAATTTTGAATTCGCTGTGTTGGCTGGCCCTACCAATGCAAAAGAATTTGCACAAGGAAAACATGCGGCAATGGCATTGGCTACAACATCATCGAAAAAGAATGATATTCAAAAAGCATTCAGTTCTGACCATATGCGTATTTATACCAACAATGATGTTAAAGGCAGTGAGCTTGGAGGATGTTTGAAAAATGTTTATGCAATCGGCGCTGGCATTTGCGATGGTATGGAAGTCGGAGATAATGCCAAAGCAGCTTATTTAACACGTGCATTGCGTGAGTTAATAACAATCGGAGTAGCCCTCGGTGGTAAGCAAGAAACATTTTATGGAATGAGTGGACTTGGAGATTTCATCGCAACATGCATGGGGAAATGGAGCAGAAATCGTACGTTTGGTGAGAGAATAGGACGTGGAGAGACTCCAGAAGAAATATTTAAAACACAAAAGGCTGCTGTTGAAGGATATAAAACATCCAAGGCATTTTATAATCTATGTGAGCAACGTAGAATTGATGCTCCTATAATGCGTGGTATATTCGATGTTCTTCACCAGAACAAACCATTGCACAGTAGTATTCAATCGATATTGAGCAGGCCATTAAAATCAGAAGGGTAATGCAAACGGAGCCATTAAATATGGTATCATGATGACATTATCAGAACAACATGCTGACATTTTGATAATCAAACCATCGAGTTTGGGGGATATCATTCATGGATTGCAGGTGGCTCAACAAATACATCATGCATTCCCTTTATTGAACATTGATTGGGTAGTTCGTGATTGTTTTTGTCCAATAATACGAATGGTACCATGGATACGAAATGTTCATATTTTTCACAGGCATGGTGGGCTATTGAAGTTTATACAACTTATACGAAAAATACGACATCATCGTTATGATTATATCTTGGACATGCAAGGACTAGCACGTAGTGGTATTATTACATATTTTGCTCATGGAGGAAAAAAGATCGGACGATATGACTCTAGAGAATTGTCTGGATTAACATATGATAAAACAATCAATACGCCACCACCAACATCACAACATGCAATAGATATTTTATGTCAGTTCTTGCCATTATTTGGACTGCCACCGAAACTTACAACACCATTGACGTTACAACCATCTCCTAGCAAAAACATATCATCATTTGTGGATAATAGAGATAATAGTCGACGTTTGATAATATTATTTCCTGAAAGCAGACGGAAAGAAAAGGAATGGGCTGAGTTCCAAGCATTAGCAAGTGCATTATCAGAACATTGTTCATCAGCAGATATCATCATCGCAGGACAGCGTAATCATATAATATCACCACAATATTCTAATTGTTATAATTTTTCTGGGGAAACAACATTAGATGACATCGTTTATTTAATACAACATGCGACAATGGTAGTGACAAATGATAGCGCACCTCTACATATAGCATCAGCATTGGCCAAAACCACAGTAGCATTATTTGGGCCGACAGAAGCATGTAAGTTCGGACCATATGGATCAGCTCGACCACAACATTGTGTCTTATCATCAAAAAATAAAAATATTAATGAATTATCATTTGATTTTGTCATGCGTGCTTGTTTACAAAAATATCAAGAATGTATGTCAAAATGTAACAATCTATAAATTTTAAGAGTACTTTTTCATCAAATTACTGTCACTTCACTATAACAAACATCAAAAAAACCTGCATTTGTCGCATTGATCACACGATCACTTGCATGTCCCTACACGGTTGCTCATTGGGTAAAAAATCAATAACGGAAATCCACGAATGGACCGTTTCGGAGCAAATCCCCAAAACCTACTATCGTAACTATTGCAAGAATTATCTCCTAACATGAAATAATTGTCATTTGGAACAGTTACAATATTGCCATTCGATAACATCCCATGCGCTTGATATCCTTTTGAATATTCTCCATTTTGATGACTGATTTCTCCAATAATAGAATTTATTGGAAACTCTTTCCCATTTCTAAATAATATATTATTTTTACATGAAATATTGTCACCATCTGCACCAACAACACGTTTGATTAGGAACTTTGGACTGCCTTCCATAGCGTGGATATCATCACTTGTAAAAACTACGCTTTCGCCAACTTTGGGCGTTCGAAAATGTGGCGAAATTTTATCAACGAATAACATATCACCTGCAAAAATTTCAAACATTAATATTTCATCACCAGGAGTGACTAATCTATTCGTTGACAACAATAATCCATACGACGTTTTTAACGATTTAACATTATTTTTATTTATTACATCACCCCACGATTCTGTCTTTCCGAAAAAATATTCTCTGACGGCACCATCTGCTGAAAAATCGATAGGTGTTTCAAATGTATGCCGAACTCCGCCAGCATATAACGTATATTGTCGTTTTTTCTGTTTATATAAACCTCCCAAAGTTCGTCGAACAATAACATTATATGGCATAAAATAGCATGTTTCATTGGTCGTTGATCGTATACCACATTGCAATGGAATTGTTATATTACCAGACGTTTTAGCAAAAGAACGCACTGTGCGAACTCCATGCAATAATCGATATGATAATGATCTAACGCCTGTTGCATCAGCATTATGATTAATAACATGCCGCATGCCAGAATATGTCGGATACATTGAATTCGTTGGTATTTGAAAAGATTGTACAAAAAATGTACGCAGTGATACTGCTAGCAGGACAGATACAAATAATACTTCTGCATTGTCTGACCAAAATTTTATTGGGAAAATATTACCGCTATATTGCGTCAAAATTTTTTCTAATTTTTGCGATGATTGTATTATTTCTGGTATATTTTTCTTTGATATTGCTTGTTGTAAAATTTCTAAAAATGATCGTATGTCAGTGACAATTTCAATCGTTAACAAATGCCGCCGATAATTTATTACTTTCTTCGCTTGCGAACATAATATTTTTGCATTGCGAATGATTTTTCGTGAATGCCACCACGACAAAACATTTATTTTTTTAACAGCCATCGTATGACATCATTTTCTGAAATAGAATCACCAAAATCAAAAATTTTATGCCGTGCGGTCTCTCCACTTATCATATGAATTGTTTTAACGCCGGTTAATCGTGATAATAAATCGATGATCGCCCGGTTGGCACGCTGCCCATCGGGCGGTGCCATTACCTTTACTTTAAAAACACCGTCGATGTAAGAAACGACAGCGTTCTTCGATGCATTAGGAATGGCACGCACACGAATTTTACACATAGCAGCATTTGCTATTTACGCACCGGCAGCAACACCATTGTTGGCAACATTGACTTTTTCGTCCTTAATGACGTACTTATCAACATTTTCTTGTCCAACAATACGTATAGCGATATCACGACCATATGCTTCTACTAATTTTTCATAACGCAATGATACAGCTTTTTTAAAGGCCAATTCTTCACCATATTTCGCGATTGAAAATGATGTACACTTTTGGCTACCAGCCTTTGGACGCCACGTTACCGAATAGAATACAAGATTTTTGTCATTCTTTCCTGTTTTGGACAATTTCGATACTCCTAATACACCTGTCCGATTACGTTTGTCCTTCGAGACAATTTTTTGTACTCGTGGTTTTGCTGGAATCGAGCTCAAGCGAGCATACAATTCATTACGGAAAACAGCTGCTTTGCTCAAAGCATCATCACGCCCACCGCACTTTCTGTCACTAAACAGTTTTGAATAGCGAATGCCGTTTTTATACCCGCGCACTAACCAACCACGTGTTGTTTTCGAGTCGATGCGACTAATCCCTTTATGGGCACTATCATTATTCGTTTCTAGGTTCATGTCAAAAAATGTTCAAATGCTGATGAACAGTACCAGTTTTCAGTATGTTCACTAAGCATAAGGCGCATGAATAAAAATTTTTTCTAAACAATACAGAAAAAAATTATTTTTTTCTGGAAAAATAATTTTATTTTTGTTAGCAATACAAATATAAGAACATGCAGTCGATGAAATGCCAAGCATACTGCTCGCAGATGGACCAGGTAGTATGCCAACATTTTTTCGCATTGGTGCTATGTTTTATTGCTGGTATTAGGGTAGGTTCATGTAATATCAGTAGTATCGCAATAAGCATACTGCTTGTTCTTCCTATATCATTATTTTTGTCATCAAGACGACAGTATTGTATATTATTAATGATAGGTCTTGCATTGTTTTTAATTGGATATGGATATTTTCATATTCGCTGTAATCCGCATATCGCACAACCTGAACATACCAGTATAAAAAATGTCCTATTATCAATATCTCCTGATACAATACAGCAAAGACATGATAAACATCATACTATATTCGGTAGTGGAATCATTGTAAATGCACCGACAAAATATAATATTATTGGACATCGTATTTTTTTTAAAATCCGCATGTATAAAAATGCTGATATGCCATATCCGCATCAAACATTTCAAGCAAAATGTTCCATTATTAATACATTAAATAATGGAGACCATTGGTTCTCGCATTACTTACAACAATCCAGAATTAGTTGGAATACTACATATGGCAGATTTATTAAATGTGTAGACGATGTTACATTATTTCAACAATCAGCACGGAATATTCAGTCATGGATAATGGAGTCTTTACATATTGATAAAAATGATAATTTGCGACAAGAATCTGATATTTTGATCGCAATGTTGACAGGGGATAAACAATCGATTACACCAGCGATTAAACAATTATTTATACATGCTGGAATTGCACATCTATTCGCTGTAAGTGGTATTCATATAAGCATCATAGCATATACATTAGAAATGGTATTGCGACTATTGTATATACGGAAATCAATACGAGCATTTTTAGTAGTGCTATTATCATGGATATATGTAATTGCTATCGGAGCACCACCATCAGCCATACGAGCATTGACAATGTTGATATTATATGAATGTAGCATATTAATTGGTCGTGCACCGGATGCAAAAGCTGCACTGTCAGGAAGTGCATTATTACACGTTCTGTTTGATCCATTTTTAGTATTTAATATTAGTTTTTTATTGTCATATACAGTCGTAGCTGGAATAATCGTAATCGGTGTACCGCTACAAAAATATTTATTTAGAAAATATCGTGAAAAATCACCTTTAAAGCGCACATTTATGACAAAATATCAGCAATTTATATCAAAGTGCTGGTGTGGAATATTAACATCTTTTGCTATATCGTTTGCAGCATATATTATTGGATTGCCATTTTCTATAGAGACATTTGGAGAACTACCATTGCTCGCTATCCCACTCGGAATGTGCATCATCCCAATGGCATCATGCGCGATCACATGTGGTGCATTATCTATAATTTTCAATATATTGCCAATAAAAATTATTAGTATTGGACTTCATACAATCGCATGTAAAATCATTGCATTGATCCATATTTTCTTAAAACTGACGGACCGTGAAATGTTTTGTCCGACACATGTGTCATGGCCAATAGGAAGCGCTGCCACAATAACAGTAGTATTATTGATGATTTCACATTTTCGTTCAGAAAAATTTCAACGACGACAAAATGATCAAATGATGCCAGAAAATCCTATACAGATTTAATGCATTACTATTTTAGAAAGAGCATATATGCTGACGACAAATATCGTCGCCATACAATTCATTGCTTTATCGCTTAACAAAGCTTGTCTGATATAAAACAACAATGACGTCCAGTAATAATAAATACCACATATGAACGCCACCGTTATATAAATATTGTAGATTTGGATTATAATTTAGGATGTCTGTCTTTAAAATCATGAGCACATTCAAATTCATATCCTAATGCCATGATTTCATGTTCGTGGAATGGTTTTCCAATTATTTGCATGCCAATTGGAAGCCCTTCTTGTGAAAATCCGCAAGGCAATGACAATCCACATAAACCAGCCAAATTAGCAGATACTGTATAAATATCCGCAAGGTACATTTGTAATGTATCTGTAATTTTCTCGTTCGATTTGAATGCTGTAGTTGGTGAAACTGGTGTAATTATAGCATCAACATCATTAAAAGCACGCAAGAAATCATTACGTATTAATGTACGGATCTTCTGAGCACGTAAATAATATGATTCAAAATTTTCACTGCTCAAAACAAACGTTCCTAGCATAATACGACGTTTTACCTCTCGACCAAACCCTTCTCCTCTACTTTTACTAAAAATATCAATTGCATTTGTTGCATCACTTGAACGATGACCATATCGAATACCATCAAATCTAGCAAGGTTTGATGATGCTTCAGCCGTTGCCACGATATAATATACAGGTATTGCATACTCAGTTAATGGCAATGATACGTCGACGATTTCATGTCCCTGTGACTGATAAAATTTTATTGCTTGTTCAACAGCAGTACGAACATCAGACGATAATCCTTCCCCGAAATATTCCTTTGGAATTCCTATCTTTCTTATCGATTTGAAATTGTGAAGCTCTTCACAATAGTTAGGTTTTTCGAATGGATAGCTCGAAGAATCTTTTTCATCATGCCCAGATATAATCTGAAATAATGACGCTACATCTTCAACACAACGGCCTAACGGTCCGATCTGGTCCAAGGAACTGGCAAATGCAACAGCACCATACCTGCTGACAGCACCATATGATGGTTTTAATCCGACAACTCCACATAATGATGCTGGTTGACGAATAGAACCACCTGTATCAGTTCCTAATGCCAAAATTGTTTCACCTGCTGCTAATGCTGCAACACTGCCACCACTACTACCACCAGGGACACAATCAAGATTCCATGGGTTTGCTACATTTCCGAAATATGATGTTTCATTGGATGATCCCATTGCAAATTCATCCATATTCAACCGTCCCCAAAGAACACATCCAGCATCCCTCATACGTGATATAACAGTGGCATCATATGGAGAAATATATCCACTGAGCATTTTGGACGCACACGTTAATGGCTGTCCCTTTTCAGAAATTATATCTTTTATTCCTACAGGAATGCCATCTAAATCACTCAATTTATTTCCAGATCGTCGGCGAGCATCAGATGCTGCTGCTTCATCTAATGTCTTCTTTTCATCGAATGATATAAATGCATTGATTTTATCATCTATATTTTTGGTACGATTTATGACAGCACGAGTGATTTCAACTGAAGTTATCTCTCCCGCATCTAACATCGATGACAATTCTGTCGCAGACTTATAAAAAATTTCTTCGCTCATATTTTTCCCTCACATCCTCATTCAATTACTTTTGGAACAATCAATAACTGATTTCTTGCTTTTGGTGCATTTTGCAGAGCAAGTTCTGGCGAAAATGTATCAGTTGGCACATCATCTCGCAGAACATTGTATAAGGGATACGCATGTGCCGATGGTTCAATTCCATCAACATTTATGGCAAATAATTTGTCCATATGATGGATGATATTAGATAGACTTTTTTGCAGATCATCTCCTTCTTCTGCTGTTATCTCGATACGTGCAAGTTTAGCAACTTTATCAAGATCAATATTATGTTCGTTCATGAAATCCTCCGAAGTTCATATTTTTCTGCCAATATATCCTGTGCAGCATTAAAACATTCTTGTATTTCTTTATCTGTCAATGTGCGAGTATTCGATCGATATTCTATCGTTATTCCAATATTTTTCGTATTGTCTGGAATGCCCTGTCCTTGATAAACATCAAAACATTTTATTGATGATATTTCTATATCTTTCGGTGTAGATTTTTTCAGTGCTCTTTTAACATCATTTTCTACAACATCATACGAGACATTACACGGAACAATGATCGATATATCTTTTGCAATATGAGGATATGATGTGAATGGATTATATTTTATTTTTGATATTTTTCTCTTAAAGATATCAGGATGTACGATTACTTCCGCTGCTACAATCGATGGTTTAATATCCAATTCCCTGGTCCACGATACATTCAATAATCCACACGTGGCATAAAATTTTTCACGATGTAATAGCCCACATGTACCAGAATGCCCACTCTGCCACATTCCATCTTGTTCAATTGGATTGAATACAGGAACGCGTTGTGAAAAGTTCTGTAATATTGGAAATATTAAAGATTTCATGTCATAGAAATCAATTGTTCCAATTCCACGCCATGAACGATCGATCTCATCAGCAATCGCTACACATGCAATAGATATACATTCTGTCAACTTACCGCCAATATTAACTACAACATCCCCAATTTCAAAAAACTTCCTGTCAACATTCCCATTTTGCAAATTTGTCTTAACGACATCCAATAGCCCCAATATCAATGATGGCCGGAAACAGTCCTGGGTTGACGTCAATGGGTTTGGGATTTTTAAAATATCACCATCTTGTTTGATCTCATTCCAGATTTTACTGTTTTGCAATGATAGGTTATAACATTCTAAAAATCCATTGTCCGCAAAATATTGTGTACATTTTTGACGATAACAAAAACTATTGTCGTCTTTCCGATGTGTTCCTTTTGAAATAACATCTTCTAATGCAATATGTGATGTTCCATATATTCTTAAGCATTCAGAAACAATATCAGCAGAACAAACGATATCACTTCTATGAGCAGGAACAGTAATATCCCAGACCGCACCATCATCATGAATGAGAAATCCTAACTTCGACAATGCATTCTTACAAAATGATAGTGGAATATCGAAACCACAAGTCCGACCAATACACGCTGGATTAAATTTTATTTGCAACAATTCAATATTCGATGGTTTTGCTGCCCAACAGTTTGATGCCAATTCCCCATTGCCATTTTGTTGTAACAAAGAAATGATCCGTGCTAATGCGAATGGCATATTTTTATGATCAATCCCACGCGAGAACCGATATGAACTATCTGTTGAAATATTTAAATCCCGTGCACATTTTCGTATATTATCTGAGTCGAAATTTGCAACTTCAATGACTATTGATGTTGTGTCATTATCAACACCGGCATATTCACTTCCTGTTACTCCTGCAACGACCAATGGACGAATATCATCTCCGATCACAGTCATTGGTGGCTGTAGAGCATACTTTTTTCCATCCAACGCTATGAATGATTCATTGTTTATCGCTTCCCGAATATATAATTTTCCATCATGAATTTTTTTAGCATCGAAAACATGAACGGGCTGTCCTGTTTCAAGCATTACCCAATTCCCTACATCGACAACATTATTGATCGATCGAATCCCTGCATTTTTGAGATCATTTTGCATCCATTGCGGACTATCATATATTGCTATATTATCCATGCATGCTACAAAATATGACATGCATGCATCTGTTGTTATGTTTATATTTTGTAAAAAATGATCATGCGGACGCGATTTTTCGATAACAATTTCTGGAACATCTGGTATTACAAGATCAATGTTCAATTTAGCAGCGACATCACGTGCTATTCCAATATAACTCAAACAATCCCCGCGATTAGCCGTCAAAGAAAGATCAAATATGGTATCATTTTCTATAGCGATTGCATCATGCAGACATTTTCCTACCTGTGTCGACCGGTCTAGGATCAATAATCCTGAATGATCATTGCCTAACCCTAATTCGCGACCACTGCACATCATCCCTTCTGATGCAACACCACGTAAATTCCCACGTTCGATAAGAATATTGCCTGGTAAAATTGTTCCAGCAAGCGCTACGGGAACATGATCTCCCAATGTGAAATTTTTTGCACCACAAACAATTTGTACTACTTTATCATTCCCAACGCGAACTTGACACACTGACAATTTATCAGCGTTAGGATGTTTTTCTATCGTTTGAATCTCGCCAACGACCAAAGCATCCTGTCGTTGTACACCAACATTGATGACTTCTTCGACTTCATGTCCAATATCAGTAAATATATCATTCAATTCTTGTGCTGCCACTTCGCGCGATAAATACTTTTGCAACCATGATGTACTGATTTTCATGAACGAAATCCCCTTTCGAGGATTTGTTAAAAAAAAAGCTATATGACGCAAGCAAGTATCGAATGCAATGCAGCAATTATATCATGACAAATCATATGTAATTAACACAACAACACGAACATGGCACAATTAAATACCATACAATAATTATCAGCCATTGGTTAAACAATGGCTGATAATCTAATGTTGAACTACTTAGAATGACTAAACCAGCTAAGGCACCATTTTACCATGGTTACCTGCAGTAGGAATGATTGACCGCATGGCGTTGTTGTTGGATGATGCATCTTTCCGGTGATTTAAGTATGGCGCTACTTTTATTTTTTTAAAACTTCGAAATGATGTATCCATTGTGGCTCAGTTTTCATCAATGTCAACGGCCCGTCTGTCAACCTGCAGAAAACTGGATCGTATAATTTATTATCAGTACTGCCCTTTAAAACATCAATACTCTTATCAATTTTTAGTTGCAGCCTTCCATTCTCTGTTGTGTAACAATATCCTAACGGCGGTGGTGGCAAAATTGTTTTTTCATCAATCTTAACAAAAGATCTTTGACCAATTACCGTCATTCCTTCGACTTTAACTTGTTGATCTTTTATTTGATTAATATCTATACCAAATTTCGATGGATATCCTGAGCACCAGTCACATCCTTTGTCTGATAGTATATTACGACCTTCAGCATATCCAGCTGGCAAAAATCCCTTTTGCTGAATTATTGGTGCGAAATCTGGCCCTCCAAATTCATAATACAATCGCCAAAGACGTTCGTCTTTAATATAATCAAATGGATTTGCATTCGGTTCTATCTTTCCCTGTTCTGTCTCTTTCGGTTCTAAACAGCATAATACAAGCGCACTAAATTCTGCCATGTATTCTTCGGAATCAGTCAATGCATAATCGCTGATTTGATCTTTTATCGCGTCTACTAAATTTGCATTGTCTTCAAATATTTTTTCCTCTAAATTTTTTCTAGAAATTGATTCATCAAAATGCATCGCTCCAACAGCACTTCTTGCATGATGTGTGATCTCGTGATAAAATGTACTACGAGCTAATGAAAATCCTTTGGCATCTTTAGCTGACACAACATTGTCACGTACTGCAACACCAACGATATCACCAGAAAGACCAGCGGTCGCGATCTTTGAATCCTTAGGTGCCGCCATCTCTGCCATAAACAATGGCATTTTCATACCAACAGATGTGGCAAATTGCGCTGCTGGCAATATCTCTCTTGCTAATTTAGCATTTTTAAATGCAAAGAACATTCCAAGTTTTTTAAAATCATTGACAAATATTCGATGCCTCAGAGCTTTTATTCCTTTACTAACTTGCTTCGGCAGTTTGAAAACACTAAGTTCACCAGTAAACGCTGAGTCTATCATTCTTGTGCATAATGTCATCCCTTTATCAAAATTTACTAATGGCAACGACAAAATGGATTTGCATATATCGCGGTTCGCCAATAAACAATTTTCCAATGCCGCTCTATTGTTGTCAAAATTAACATCTTGCACGGCTTCGTTCATTTTACTGAAAATGACATCACCTAACTCTCCGTATAATTTATATGCTTTATTTTCATCATTAGATAATCCTAATCGATCAACACGTGCAATAGCATCCATTACCTCATCAGGTGTCAATTCGATGTGAATATCTTTCCAATCTGCTTTGTCTTTCCCATCCTCTTCTTCTACATCCTCTTCTTCTACATCCTCTTCTTCTACATCCTCTTCTTCTACATCCTCTTCTTCGAATGTTATACCTACTGATAACAACTTATCGGCAACATTATACATGCATTGAAAACTGTTCTTAACGATATCTGAATGCGGAACGATATTACTATCAAGCTTCCGCTTATAGACTTTTGCAAATTTCTTGAAAGCAAATTCCTTAAAATCGGAATTGCCCTTCTTAAAATATTCATCCAACTTTTTCTTTGCATCTTCGCAAGTATATGTTGTTGTTTTGGCAGCTGGCTGCGATGACCCAACGTTATTTTGCTTTTCCATAACACCTTGCTGATTCAGAGGTTTTTCCACGCCACCACGAGAACTATCCATTAGGAGCATTACGGCGTCGGCGTTTGCTATCACGATTTTCAGAATCAGACTTTTTATCAAATGCCTCATCGTGTGCACGTTTTTTAGCACCGGAATTATTACCTTCCGAAACATCATGTTGCTCCAAGCCTTTGTTTTTAAGCTTTTGGTCAACACACCCATTCGGTATCCCGCCCACTGAGGATTGCTTAACAACCATCCCTGTGCCGCCACAACCTCTAACTTGACCAACATTTACCACATTGTCATTGTCATTCACGTTCCTGTTAACACTCACAGCAAAAAACTGCTGTTTCCAATTCTTGTCAACAGTCAACTGCAATTACAAGCAGCAGCAAAATACTTGGTGGAGCCGATCGGGTTCGAACCGACGACCTCGTCATTGCGAACGACGCGCTCTTCCAACTAAGCTACGGCCCCACAACATGAATGATGACCCAAACGAGCATATTTTATTAACAATGTCAATGCGACATTATTGTTTTTTATAAATATTAAAATAAGACAGGCATTAACATTGACGGGAAATAAAATTTATTATTTCCATCATGGCGATGTCATCGCTGTTAAAAGATACGATTTCATGTTTAAGATCATTAGAAATAATACCGTCGAAAAAACATGGCCAAAATTTTCTTGTCGACAAAAATATTGTACAAAAATTAATAACATCGTCGGACATCATGCCAGGCGATACCATTGTTGAAGTAGGGTGTGGTCTTGGGACGATTACACAGGAACTGTTGCAACATGATATTAAATTGTATGGTATTGAAATTGATCAACGTCTATATAACTTTTTGACAGATAAATTTAGACATTTATCACATTGTCATATTTTATACGGTGATGCTGTCGAATATCCTGTTGCAAACATATCAACCAACATTAACGATTATAAAATCATAGCAAATATTCCCTATGCGATTTCATCACCATGGATCGACGGAGTATTGTCACAAAATAATTTACCAAAAACAATAAACATTATTATTCAATCTGATACTGCAGAACGATTTTGCGCACAAGTAAATTCACCAGAATATTCCCCAACAACAATAATTCTGCAATCAGCATATTGCTGTATATCAAAATATAAAATTCCGAAACAAGCATTCTATCCTATTCCTCATGTCGACTCTGTCATTCTTTCATTGAAAAAATTGAACAATCCGTTCCAATTTAATGAAATAACAAAACGTCATATGCGCGATATTTTTACACAGCGACGAAAACAAATTCAAAAAATATTACGTACATATGATAATCGATTTAATGAATGGCTTACAAAATGTTCCATTGACGAAAAAGCCAGACCAGGGAACATTACTATCCAACAATGGCAACAATTGGACACAATTTTGCACCTGTCATAATAAAGGATTTATGAGACATAATACTGACAAACAACACTATCAAGAAAATATTAAGATCGAACATGTTTATCCAGAGCTGACATCACATCAGCTCATAAAATTATATGATTACGTAAAATATTTGTGTGAGTGGAATGGCAAAATTAATCTGATATCTAGAAAAAATATCGATCATGTCGTCGAACAACATATTATCCCATGTTTATCGATCACACGAATGTTAGCATTGTCTCAAAATTCCAATATTTTGGACATTGGGACAGGTGGTGGGTTACCAGGTATTCCGCTTGCGATATGCTACCCGTGCGCAAAATTCCGATTAATTGATTCAATTGGTAAAAAAATAATGGCAGTAAACGATATGATCAAGCGGTTAGAACTAATGAATGCCGTTGCTGATAATGTACGTGCTGAAACAATACACCAAAAATTTGATGTTATCGTTGCTCGCGCAGTAACAAATTTATCCAATTTCTTATCATATGCATCACCGTTATTAAAACCAAATGGGCGCATTGTGTACATACGAGGAATGGACTGCCATGAAGAATTACAACATTTGCAGCATTACAATTTATATTCACTAGAAAAATTGACAGGACTATCAAAATATAACGATAAAATCATTTTAGAAATTTTCCAACAACATCATGAAAACATCCGATAAAATTTTTATCGCACAAGACAATGTAACATTATGCGTAAAACGATGTGGTGAATTATCCACACATACAGGATTTTTAGAATGCCGTGATCAAAAAGAAGGCATTGTAATTGACGCCCCATTCGGAGCATTTGAAACGAGCAAGTCAGTATTCCATCCTGACACTAAAATCATTGCATTATTATTGACACATGGGCATTGGGATCATGTCGGTGACGCTACATTATTTCATGACAATGGAACACGTGTTTTTGCGCATCATGATGATCGATGGTTAGTAGAACATGCTGATAAAATGCAATCATTTGTATTGACGGAGAATAAATTGTTAGGCTGTCCTGTCGATGAAGAAATCGACCATGATGGATTTTTGGAAATTTGTTCTTGGCTGACAATCTTCTGTCAAAATGTACCTGGACATGCTGCAGGAGATGCTACATTTTATTTGCCATCATTACGGACAGCATTCGTCGGCGATACATTATTTAAAGGCTGTATTGGACGATATGATCTTCCCGGCGGAAATAGAAAATTATTAATCGATGGCATTCGACAAAAATTACTGACCCTACCACATGACACCATCATCGTACCAGGACATGGCGAATGGACAACAATATCCGATGAACTGAAGAATTTTGAATAACACTTTTGCAACACAGCAAAAGTGTTAGCTCAAATGCTGGTATTATACATACAGCTGTTGCCAAATTATCACGACGGATTTTACAAACAGAACCCATGGTTTTTGCCGAAATTTTACATACATTGCTGTTTTGCATTGCAATTTCTTTACAATTGGACACACTGTCACGGCTAGAATGCATGAATCAACAATCAACAATCAACAATCAACAATCAACAATCAACAATCAACAAGACACAAGACACAAGACACAAGACACAAGATCTGTGAGTTTTTTGAAAAGCATAAAGCTATTTGTATAACAACCGGGATCCTGTGCTTGCCATTAGGAATTGCTTATGCAACAATATATGGTGTGGCAAAGGCACTTGATAAGCATCAGAAACCTATATCGAATAGACAACTTATCCTCAAAGTGCAACAAAGAAAAACATCTCCGCAAATGAACTTGTCGCATTCTGTAGTAGATTTTTTAACAGATCAAAATCTCATGATCTACGCAAACACTGATGATGGAACCCAACGAAAAACCGATGCAGACAAATGCACATCACCAGAATCGCCATTAAGCCGCAATAAAATTGCTTTCACTTGTTATAGGCTAACAGACGATCAGCTCACAAAAATCATCAACGATGGAAACATTCCGAGAGAATATAAAGAAATTGCATATTGTGTTGGCTCTATGCGTACAATGCTAGGGCAGTGCACATCGGAAGAGTTGTCTAAGGCATTACAAAACCGACAACCGCCGACTCATACACTTGATGACAAAACCTTTGACGTAACAAACATAGACTCTGGCATCGAGTTCAACGATGCATTCTTGCCTGATAAAACAGAAAAACTAGAAGCCGACAAAATTTTATTTCATTATGAATACAATGAATTCTGGTCTGAAGATAACGCCTTTAATCGCGCTCTGCTACTACAAATGATCATAGTAGAATTAGAAACAAACACGAAACATATTGGCTATTACGATCCGACAAAAGACGATGTTGAGAACGCCAAAACAGCTGCTAATGCCTTATTTACAACATCGCTTCATTAAGATCATTAACTAATGTAGTTTTGCAACCTATATTTCAAAATAACAACATCAACATTGTAATTCAACAGACTCTCCCCAATCACCAATTCTTCCTGGCATAATGTCGTGCTATGTATTTATAAATTGTACTGCTGATGAAGCCTAATATCGAACCGAGGACAAGGGCGCCCAATAAAATCGTAGCAAATCCACGGATGGCACGTTCGCTATAGTGCAAAATCCCATCAGCAGGAACATCTGTCACAACCTTCAAATTATCAGTTCCAAGCAGATTGACTACGCATGTTCCGACCCTATGTGTGATCGCCCATAGAAAAACAAATGTAAAGGCATTCGACAGCAGTTGTAAACATACTAACACCATAGCATTCGCTCGGCATATAAGCGCTGCAAAAAATGCTATGACAATCTGCAATACCGATGGAATCGGGGTTAATGTTATTATCCATCCTAAATAAAATGCAGGCGTGATCTCAGTCACCCGGAATGACCATAAATAAGCACGTTGGCGCGCAATATCGGAAAATTTATTCAGGACAGGATATCGATGGATCGATGCTTTGCGCGGCATATAACGCAATATCTTTTTTACAAACCGTACACGCTTCCATCTGCTTTCAATATCCCGCTGTTGACAATCTCCATCATGCATGATTCATCAACATTGCACATGAAAATCATACTGGCAACTTATCTTTTTAATTAAAAAATTTTTCAAAAGATTACAATACCATCCACTCATATTTTGAATGGCTCATGTAATAATTTTATATACAATTATAATCTGGCAGCTGATTATAAAGAAACAATTAAAATACGTTCTATTTATTGAACCAATGCGCCATCGATGGATCACTTGCACGAGTGTGCAATTCCATTATTGGCATCAAAAAAATTTTGAAAATCACCTACAAAGAACTTTTACACGGCCACGAAATTTTGAAATCTTCATACCAGTTCCACTAAACATCGCCAGCGATGATGTTTGGTAAAAACCATTTGTCTGCTGTTTTTCAATACGATGTTTTTCGAGCGGCCTGGTTTTCATAACATTTGCCCTCAATTTGAATAAACCAAGATCAGAGTACGCAGAATACATCCGCACACCTTTCACAGACAAACCGTTTGTACCTGCTAAAGGCGGTACATTGTTTCCAAGTCCCGGCATTAAAACTTTCACCATACGCCCTCCCACTCCTCGGCAATGAGAAAAGAACTGGTCAATGCTCATTGCTCTTCGTTAGCTATTAACTCTGCATCTGTTGATAATTTTTCCAGCTTCTTTATCCAGCTTTCTGTAACTTCAACAAACAAGGCCAATCGCTCTTCGAAAATCTCTTTTCTTTTTAGGGGGAGCTCCATTGGAAATGCTAGCACTACAGTTTGGGTCTGTTTATCTATTCCTATCGTTGCACCTTGTGTATCTTTCCAGAATAGATTAGATTCTAGTAGGGTTTCGAAAATTATTTCACGGCCTTCAAACGGGACCTCTCCAAGATATGAATATATTACCAATAATTCTTTTTCTTCGTTAAGTTCGATATTCAATACTACTTTATCATCGAACAACAACACGCAATGATTGTTTTCATCTAGCGATAACCCAGGGAGTTCTAACGACACTCCTATCGCTTCTAACAAATCATCAACGTATGCATGTAAGTCCATATCTTATTTGCGCGCAACGACACACGCAACACAAACCATGTTGTGTATTCGGCAGCAAAAAGCAAGGCCAATTTTCTACAAAACAATAATTTATTGATGAATAAATACGTCCATTTACTTTTTAAGCCACAAAATACAGTATTGTGTCAACTGCTTGATCAAATGTTGATCAAACATAATTTCGAAGATTATACAATTTTACACAAAAATGACTTAACAATATCATGATACAGTGGTGAATTGTCGATAATCAATCATGACATCAAAAACATCAATTCAACCAACAGTACATTAAAATCAAAAATTTTTGAAAAAACTACACATGTTTAAACAAAAACAACAATTAACTACAGAAAAATTTAAACAACAAAAACTACCAGCCATCAAAAATGTTTTACATGAAATTATGGCGGAGAGAGAGGGATTCGAACCCTCGGTACCGTTTCCAGTACATAGCATTTCCAATGCTACACAATCGGCCGCTCTGTCATCTCTCCATATAAAATCTTTTTATAAACTATCTCCTGAAACGAGATAATATTACATATTCTATCGCCATTTTTAACATCTCTGCCGGGATAAAAAACAAACATCCACTGCGAAATCCACTACGAATGCTTATACAATGCGACAACCAAAGACTACCAATTACTAATACCGCAGAATGTGCCAAAAACAATCTTCCAAATAGATATGATACCGAAGAACAATCCCGCAATTTCCCAACAATGAATGGGACTAAACAAAAACTCAAAATATATCCGCATGTCGACGGATTAAAACTCCACGCAAATGCTGTAAATAATCCCAAACCAATCAATGCTGATTGTCGTCTGAAATATGCACTACACAAAACAATGGCTAATGTTTGTAAAGTGAACGGAACAGGAAAAAATGGAATACGAACATTTGATGCAATAGCGATTAAACATGCCACAACAATAGAACAAACACCACATCGCAAACTGATCAATGAACCACGGCGATCTATACTCGATGCTGAATATTTATTCATACGACGCTTATTTTAAAAATTTTCCTAGAAAAAATTTTGGTGCCCGGAGAGGGGGTCGAACCCACACTCCCTTGCAGGAATCGGATTTTGAGTCCGACGCGTCTGCCAATTCCGCCATCCGGGCGAACCATCTGTCGTCTAACTTGAAACTTTCTTAGCGATTTGCAAGAAAAGATTTTTGATTTTTTAATAAAACTACCGCTGCAAACGCAATGGTCTATTGGACAATATCCCCCCAGTCGCTGCATTTGCTCTACACTGACGAACGATGCCCGCAAAATTTCGTAAAAAATATGCTATATTGCTTATGAGGCATTTCTGAAACAATAATCGCGGGTCGGATTGAGGTCAGCTGTAAAACACAGCATAACAACATTACCGCAATTTCTCAACACTCAAAAACATCTAGAATTTATACGCAAAATATTTCAATGTCCCAATAGCAAACTTTAACGTATGCAGATATTGGCATCACATATTTTTTCCATCACGACAATTTATAATAAGTTTACATCCTGCTTTACAAATTAACAACTTTGGTCAGTCTATGCAAACATGCCAGAATCTGTAACTATTCTACAAGATTTATCACTCGTACTAGCATTTAGTGGGATGTTCGCACTATTATTTCATTATTTGCGACTACCGCTGTTATTAGGATACATGGTCGGTGGATTTTTGATCGGGCCGCATTGTTTTTCTAGCTGGGTATACGGTGCAGATTCAATAGAACAATTGAGTGAACTCGGTGTAATCTTTCTAATGTTCTATATCGGACTTGAATTTGATCTTCTGAAATTACGAAAAATCTTTGTGCCATCAGCGTTCTGGCTGACATTGCAAACAATAGGAATGATGATATTAGGGAATCTGATCGCACCATTATTGGGATGGTCTGGACTGAACGGAATATTCCTTGGATCGATGTTGGTAATGAGTTCAACAATGATTACTGTACCATTATTGAAGGCCAAAAATGCATTAAATACAGAGTATGCTCAATGCGCGGTAGGATGTTTGATCTTAGAAGATATTTTGGCAGTAATTTTCTTAGTAATTTTATCGAGTATCGCCAAGACAGGGCAGTTTGATATCACACAAGTGCGACAAAGTGCATTCATTATCGGTGTATTCGTCGTCATGGTATTCTGCATAGGAAAATTGATTGCACCGTTTTTTGTACGTGCAATCTTCCGATCTGCGTCAAAAGAAGTGTTGGCAGTTGCTGTCATCGGGTTCATGATGACGATTTGCTTATTGGCACATTATTTTCAATTATCCGTCGCATTAGGTGCATTTTTAGCAGGGTCAATATTAGCACAGACTCATTTGGCTGAGGAAATCGACAAGATCACAGAACCATTGCGTGATGTTTTTAATGCTGTCTTTTTTACGACAATTGGATTAATGATAGATCTAAAAGCGATCCTGCACCTATGGCCATGGATAGTATTGCTCGCAACATTAACATTCGTTGGACAAACATCTATCGGTACAATATCACTATTTTTAGTCGGGAAAAAGCCAGAAGTTGCATTCAAAGCAGCATTTTCGAAAGCACAGATCGGAGAATTTAGTTTTGTTATCGCAACATTAGGAAATTCATTGGGAGTATTGCACAAGGACTTTATTTCTGTCACTGTCGGTGTAGCACTTGGAACAATTTTGCTCTGCTCATTATTGGAGAAAAAGATGAATTCTATCTATACATTTTTTTCATCAAAAACACCACGATTCCTCTCTGAATGTTGTACCGCATATACAAATTTAGTAGCAGAAATAAAAGATAATGCTTCCAAAAATGGATTTTTGCGCCTGATCTTTAAACAACTTCTAGCGACGATCCTATGGATATTTTTGCTCAGCGGAACTCTGTATTTGGTATCCAAATTAGCTATAATTACTCGCAGCGGAGAATTCGGCAAAATGATATCACGTGGGTTGATCGCAATGCAAGAGCTACTGTGTAAATTAAGTCCATCATGTGCACATCAAATCGCATCTCAAAACAATGTTTTTGAAATGAGCACAAATCTTCTGCAATTGATCATTTGGTCATGTGCATTTTTATTATGCATTCCATTTTTAGCAGGTGTAGTCAAAAATGTTTATCATATATTTGTTGCATTAATCAATGATACTCTTGGAAGACGCATGCAAAGTGCATTAGCAAAAAATAAAGTGCTCGATGTAATACATGCTATGTTGGTTGTTGCTGCAATATTTTTATTTAGTGGTATTTTTCTCGGTATTGCTGCACGATACTTGCCTGGTGGAGTCCCGATCGCATTATTCGGAACAATTGCAATAATTTTAGGCGTTATGTCTTGGAAAAATCTATCATTGTTAAACAACCGCATCGAGCTAGCATTTATAAAAAGTTTTAATGACAAAATTGAAACATCCGATCAAATCAATCGTCGATCAATATTAGCCCGTGCTGCTAAAGACACTCCATGGTCAATAATTTTGCATGAAGTAGTTTTAAAACCAAATCACGACATCATTGGAAAACAATTGTCTGACATCCAACTTCGGGAACGTACTGGAACGAACATCATCGCAATTACACGTGGAGGAGTATCTACATATCGAATCACTCCAGATACACAATTTTTCCCAAATGACAGCATCATTTTATTGGGAACACAACAGCAAATTAATAATGCAAAACAAATATTATTGGCAGAAAATACTGTAGCGGATGCGCCTCGTCATAAAAACGCCCAATTTGACATGTTGAGTTTTTGTATAGGTAATGATCAAAATTTCACTGGTCATTTATTGTCTGACTTACATTTACGACAGAAATTCGGCATTAATGTAATTGGAATACAACGCGACAATGAACAAATGACAGAAATCAAACCAAATATTGAACTGCGCAATAATGATATTCTATTATTAGCCGGCACAAAATATGCCATTGCTGATTTTCAATCAGCCTGTTCTGGAAAAATAAATGCTGAATAACGGCAGCTATGCCGACTGATTAATTTTGCAACATCAACCAATCAGCATATGCACAAGTATCACGTGCTTAGACAAGTGGTACTTTAAAAAAATCTCTTTAAGGCTCGTAGCCTTAATATTTACAAATAATGTGGCATGCAAACATATAAACTGAGTGCAGCTATCCCTTACCGTAAAAGTTACTCATCAAATACACTTTACTTCTTTAATTTATCTAAAACTTGATTTTTGGATGATGCGATCAATGCCAATGCCATTGTTATTATACTCATCCATTTTGTTACTTCATCGGCTACAACGCTATCTGATGATGATGCATCATTGCTAATAACGCCATTCACGACAAGCATGGCAACCTGCAAACTTAACGCTGCTATGCTTAATATGATCGATCCTGTATCGATAACATGGGATACTGCAACTGCACGAGATGATAATTGTCGTTGTGGGACAACATTTGTAATAGAAAATTCACTACCAGTGCCTTGCCTTGCTGTAAGAACGAGTTTTAATGATTTTTCACAATCTGCCATTTGTTCTACATCATATCCATCATCCTTTTGAAATTTCGCCTGCAACATATTACATAGCTGTTGAACAGTACCTTCATCTATTGATATTTGATTAATGTTTGTATTCATATTGCTTATATCTTGGGATTAAAAAGTATAGCATGGTATTATTTTCATGTCAACATTTTACATACTTGCTGATAAAAAATTATTAACAAGGCAACGATAATGGCAATACCAGCAGGTATGCAATAAAGATACCATTATTAGTGTATCAATTGCGACAATGTTATGATGGACACGCTTGATGCAATGTTATCATTGATGCCAACAAAGACAATGCGCCTAAAAACACACGACGCCGAAACGACACAACACCCATCTTTTTAAAGATCAATATTAAGGGCAAAAAAAACAATGGTACCCGGCCGGGGACTCGAACCCCGAACCAATTGATTAAGAGTCAACTGCTCTGCCAATTGAGCTAGCCGGGCAACTCGAATCACATACAACATCTACAAAAACAAAAAGCAAGCATTTAAATCAAATTTTCTACATCATATTCTTTTTTAAATTTTCATTTTAAAAAATTAAAGAATAGTGTTGACACAACAAAAAGATTAGTCTAGCCATCAATACATGGCAATGGAAAAACTAGCTTCGACAAAAAACCTCACTTTAGAAAAAATTTACGAATTGTTAGCAAAATGTGTCGCAGATAACGAAACCCGTTTAGATTCTGCTATCAACAAATTGGAAAAAGAAGGCGACATCGGACAAGCTGAATTATTGGCTATACAATCGAAGATACAATCTTGGGGAAACCTTGGCGCAACTGCCACCGGGTTATTACGCGCGATTGGAGATTCTTTAAAAGCAACCACACAAAACATCCGCTAACATTGATCTTTTATTGGTGGGGATTTCAATGTTGTTATTGATTATCATGAGTGATAGCAGGCATCATTTTTTATAAATCCCCACACTCAGTAAAAACTTCCACGAATGACAAATGCCAATTTGCCTCTAACTTTACTAGATTGCACTTCCATATCTGGGCGGTTCATGTCATAAAAATGGTTCTATATTAGTAAAATTACATCTATTTGTAATCTGCCAGCTGTTATTTGCTCTTGCCGAATATAGCTGGCTATACATTTTTATATTTCAATCTTTTGCAATCTTTAAGCTCACAAAAAAATGAACTCAGTATTCATAATAACGAGATTTTTTCATATAAAAACGACATAATTTCTTTCGCAACCAGCTGACAAACATATTCCACTAATTGCCAAATCTCTCAAACCGACTGGCAGCGAACTCAACCCGCAAACTTTAGCTATCCCCGGTGAGTTCGATTATCCCCGGTGAGTTCGAACTGCAAGTAATATTATATCATAAATTTAGCACACAGTCACTACTTGACAGCAAATAAAATTTCATGAGATTTTATCGCGTGGATTTAGTGTCGATCGTTTTCATTTTTATTCTAGCAGGATTTTTAGGGTTTGAATTAATTCGAAAAGTACCGTCGCAATTGCACACACCATTGATGTCAGGATCAAATGCTATATCTGGCATTACGATAATCGGAGCAATTGTCACATTAGGCAATACTACACAATCTCCATTTGTTGCCATATTAGGATTTTTAGCGATTATATTCGCTACAATAAATGTCGTTAGTGGATATTGCGTGACCGATAGAATGTTGAAAATGTTTAATTCATCAAAAAAATAAAAAAAATTTGAACAAAATATAATATATTGCGTCTTACAACATGTAAAGGCGGTAATCAATCCGCAACATTGTACTTTTTTTTGTTAGAATATGGTTTTAGAGCGGGGATGATAATAATCTCCGCTTTAAACATTTTATACGCAAGCAAACCAGTTTTTATCAAACAAACATGTTGCATTTTTCTGGACAAGGTTTGAAAAATTTAATCGCCTATAATCACAGCGAAAAGCAGCTAACACTCGTTAAGTATATGCTTCCTGCTACATAATTAGCAGATTTTTCGAATGAAAGTCGATGCCAACATGTACATAATGGCACATTTGAAATATTTACTAAAAAAGCACAGTAGAAAAATTTCTTCTATGTTTTGCATGAATGATCAATCCCTGCTCGGTCATTATGCTGCATTTCTATGGCACAAAGTGTCATAATTCCAGCGACATCAATAGGACGACGTAACAAACCGTCCAAATCTCGCGTTTGTCAATAACAACACGTGCGTAATTAACATGCTCACCACAACAAAATAAATAACAGTACATTGCTATGACACCATGACACTTACCGTAAACAGTTTGGTATGCACGCATGCACGACGATCCAGATCCAACAAACATGCAGAAAAAATTTTTCTATTACACCAAACACTACAAAATTTTCACTGAAATTAAAATAACGCATCACGTCAGGCGATATCTGTATTCAAACGTCATAAACATTTGTGTCAAAACGTCATACAATGAAAACTGGCCAGCACAGAAAAGTAAATAACATACATTACAATGACATAATAATAACTTCTTTCCTGTATTTTACATACGTGCGAAATAATCAACATCTACAAAGCAAGTAGCAATTTTTTCTACTGTCCCAGTCTGTATAATATCGCCATTATCAACCATAAAAAGCGACAAATCACCACCTGGCATATGCATAGTAATATTATCGGAACACTTTCCAAGCGATCGTGAAATTGCAAAAACAGCACAAGCACTCGACCCAGAAGCAAGTGTATATCCAGCACCACGTTCCCATATTTCAATAACAATATTATTTTTATCGATGATACGTGCAAATTGAACATTCGTCTTTTGAGGAAATTCTGGAAGATTTTCAAAAATTGGTCCCAATATTTTTGCTTCTGCTGCGCTTGGACTTTCAACGAAAATCACACAATGTGGGTTACCCATTGACACTGGATGGTATACAAAACTCTTGCCATCGATTACACACTCACCTTGCTGCGATGGAAAATATGGAATATTGTCATCCCGAAACTTCGGTTTTCCCATATTTACTTCGATGCGATTGTTCGATATTGCTGTTGCAGTGACAGATTTTTTTGCAGTAGTTATTTTAAATGTTTCACATATCTCAAACTGATGATTATCAATCATAGCACATGCAAAAATACGAGTGCCATTACCACTAATCTCAGCAATGCTGCCATCAGGGTTAAAAATTTCTAACCAAGCAGAAAAATCATCCATCTTCGCACCATATAAAATCCCATCTGACCCGATCCCAAAATTCCTATGGCATATTTTTTTTACCATTTCTGAAGACGGACGTTCATATTTTGTTGCATCTAAAAATAGATAATCATTACCTAATGCATGATATTTCGTAATCACTATCTCATCATTGCTAACTGTCGTCATATCAGTAATACCTCATAATCATATCATGAAAATTTTCTATCAAGAAAAATCATGACCATATCAATCTACTAAAAACATGATAAAATTTTCAACAATCCGACATCAATTATCCGATATTTTTAACAAAAATATACCAATATTGACCTATATGATAATTCATCAAAAATATTTAAACATTTGAAATCGTATATAAAAATGCTTGACCGGTGCACAAAATATTTCAGCCTCCTAGTCAGGTTTTGCGAGCATAGTTTAATGGTAAAACCTCTGCCTTCCAAGCAGGTGTCGTCGGTTCGATTCCGTCTGCTCGCACCATTGTTTTCGGCAGCACGCCACGTTTTTAAGAAAAACTCTTATTAGGGAAGCACGTCGTATTACAACAAGAAATTCATTGACCAGAAATGTTGTACCGTATCATTGACAGAGCGTCTGAAAGCACATTTCTACCGTTCACCATCATGCATAAATTAGTCCTCAGTCGTGTTTTTGATGCACCTTCTTCATTTTGAGCAAAAATTTCATGCTCTACAAAATTTATCTGATCTAAAAGCATGAAATCCACAAAGCAAAAAAATTCTCAAAGTAAAAACTCGATTGCCATTATGTGCAAATTGTATCTGAACTAATATGATATGTAAATATTCCTAACATTTATCATCTGAACGAACACTGATAAATAAATTTTTACCAATGCTGTGATTTTGCTCTGGCATCAAATTCATTTCAAAGATAAATTTTTCTCAAAACATCATCTGAATAATTTAACATCTTCGTAATGGTGAATTTTTAATTCTCGACTATTGCGATCAATGTCAACAGACACAATATCAAATCGATACGTTGCATTTCGTTCAATATACTGTCGTAAAAATGCGGAACATGTCTGCTTTAAAATAGATTTTTTCTCACGAGATACTGCAAAATATCCATGTACATCAGTGCCCAACGTACGCAATTTTACTTCTACAAAAACTACATTATTTGACAATTTGTCTAATGCAATGATGTCAATTTCACCGTGCTCATATCGCCAATTTCGGCATATTATACGATATTTTTTACTTATTAAAAATAAACGGGCGATCTCCCCCCCGAGCCGCCCGATTGATGCTGCGTCTGTCAATTTAAACAACCGTTTAGACAACCACCATATTCGTAATTTACAAATCCATGGTATCAACAAGCAGAGCATCGCAAATCAACAATATTGGCATAATGTAACATGCCTATGATTTTGTTCAAAGATTTGCTGCTTATGCGATCAAATCTTTGAATTTGCTACCAACTTTAAACTTTACAGTTTGTGAAGCAGGTATTTGAATCTTTGCTTTGGTCTTTGGATTTACACCTGTACGTGCTGCACGCTCTGCTACAGAAAATGTTCCAAATCCGATCAATTGTACACTTTTGTCCTTTTTCAGACCGTTCATGATCGCTTCCAACACAAAATTTAAAGCACGTTCTGCACATGCTTTTGAACATTCATCACCGCTCAACCGTCTGATTTCATCAATTAATTCTGCTTTATTCATTTATTCGACTCCTTGTGCCGTTTCAGTTAATATTCGCCCAATCGCCAATACCTAGTGTACATCCTTATAACACATATATAAAAAGCAAGTGTTTTTTATTAAAATTCACCAACAAACCCGCATAAAATCATAGTTCTGGCATGTTTTTCGATGCTTTTACAGCATGCTAACATAAATTTTTATAAAAAATGTATAAGACAATGATTATATAAAAATCTATTTAACATCGTTTGAGCCTACTCATCATAATAATTTGAACATCGAATCAGTTAACATTACAAATACCCAAATAACCGATCCATGCTAAGCATTATAAATACAAGCATACTAAATTTGGTAATGTATCAATCAGTGACATCATGGAACACGTATAGTATTAATAATTCTTGCAGCCAAGACTTCACCTGCAATATTTTCTGCATCGGCTAAATATGATGTAATAATACGATGTCGAAGAACATCCACCCCAATTGACTTAACATCTTGCGGAGTAACATATCCACGACCTTGCAAAAATGCCCATGCTCGTGCTGCAGCTGCTAAAGCCACAGTCGCACGCGGTGATGCTCCATACTGTATATATTGTGAAATATCCAATTTATATGCATCTGGCTCACGAGTAGCTGTAACAATATCAACAATATATTCCTGTATTTTTTCATCGATATAAATTGCATTTACCAATTGCCGTGCTTTCAAAATGACATCCATTGTAATAACTTGTTTTACATCACTTTCTTGAACACCATTCATAGCATTTCGAACGATATCAATTTCTTCTAATTTTGACGGATATTCTATTTTCAACTTTAATAAAAACCTGTCGATTTGAGATTCTGGCAATGGATACGTACCTTCATGATCAATAGGATTTTCTGTAGCAAAAACAGAAAAAAACTCTGGCAAATCATATGTCATCCCAGCGATGGTTATATGATGTTCTTGCATACACTCTAATAATGCACTTTGTACTTTTGCTGGTGCACGATTGATTTCATCTGCTAAAATAATATTGGCGAACACTGGTCCCTTCTGTACAGAAAACTCTCCTGTCTTCTGATTATATATCTGCATACCGATGATATCAGATGACAGCATATCTGGAGTAAATTGTATACGTTTAAACATTGCATCCATTGACATCGCCAATGTCTTTATCGCTAATGTTTTTCCGAGCCCTGGCACCCCTTCCAACAGAACATGCCCACCGGTCAACAGTCCGACCAACATACGATCCACCATATATCGCTGACCAATGATAACATGCCCGATATTCGTTCTTAACAACTCTATCCAATTAAAATTTTCTCGAATAGCTATATTCAACTCACTTAATGAAGGCACCATACAACGGATATGCGAGTTTCGTAATATTACCAATCATTGCAATTATAATTTCATATAGCTAGTATGCTACGTGTACACTATTACAAAAATTTAAGTCCATACAGTAACATGGCAGCATCTTCAACAATATCTCAATAATGTTATATATAGTATATAATACAATTTATCGCTGGTTCATTTCAATAATCTCAACACTCTTCCATGTAATCGATATTTTTTAGAATCAAATTAGATAATTTGACCAAAATTTACGCAATCGACAAACTAAGGATTTGCATATTCCACAAAACCAACTGCTGCATCAATTAATGCTTCCGATACAACTTTCATTCGTGTCTCCAAATGCTAAAAGCAACATTTCTAATCCCACAAACATAAATTGTTGAGTCACACCAAACTACGATCAACCAACCTAGAACCACCGTGCTATCCACAAAATATAAAACGACAACTGCCCACTCACTGTCGTGAGCAGGCAATTGCATACAACATCTCAACCTAATTAATTAATCTCGACATTCATGATGTTAACCAACGATCCATGCCGCCGCTTAATTTGCAACCACAGAAACCGTCTTTCTCCAACCATCAAAACGCTTTTACAGATTAATTAATAGCTAATCACTATATTTTATTCCTACTGCAAAATCATGCCGGAATTAACATCAATTTGTTTTTCATTTTCGTCAATGACTGTAACGTTTTCTTCGTTGTTTTCATCTTGGCTCTCTTCAGAATGATTTTTATCATTTTCAATTTCAGAATGATTTTTATCACTATTAATAAATTTGTTACGTGCGCCCCTTTTACTTAGTTCTTTACCTAGTTCTTCAAGTCCTTTACTTAATTCTTTACTTAATTCTTTACTTGATTCTTTACTATGGTTCAACAGCGACATCGCATCATCCAACTCTTTATTGTTAATCACTGCTGGTTGCTCATTTTGAAACTCTCCATACCGATTGGCAAAATTATTAGCCTTATCAACACGATTCCCAGCTGGTACGCACGCACCAATGTTTACTAAGTTTTTTCTCATAAATATGAGCAGTCCGTATGACATGCATATTTTGTTTTGTCAAGAAAAAATCGATAACGCAAAATTAAACTCGTGACGAATCTTGCAACACAGTCTGCAGCGCATCAAAATTTTTCGCAAAGAACATATCAGCATATTGTAAAACAGTCTTCAAAACAGATTTATTGGCTATGACAGCAGTATCACTTGATCAATCAATGTTTTCATCTCCTCCTGTTGTAAAAAACCTATTATTGGAAACGTCGACTAACTAACAACAAAATATCAAACCTACTTTGACAATTCTTTTTACTATGCTACGACAACTCATCATCAAAAAAAACATTGACAAACTAGCAATAGGCACATTTATTCGCTGCAACTTTCTAGTAAGTACAGCATATGAAAAAACTATCAATTATAGCTGCAGGGTTGTTAAGCCTTGGATGTTTGTGTGCCGATAACAATGCAACAGTTAAAACTATGGAATGGCAATCAAAATTGTCAGGAAATATTGGAATGAAGTTCGAAACAGAACATGTCAATCGCGGTCGTAGAGAAATTAGTGGATGTGCATTCGTTCCATCAGCAGAAGCATCATATCAATTGTTCGATGATGCACGTGTATATGTCGGAACAGAAGCATCTTTGCGCACGAAGAACGATGACCTCAATGACGTTGCTCCGTATGTTGGATGCATGTACGACATCAATGACATGTTCACTGTTGACGCAGGATACACTCACCATTTCTACAATGAAATTGGAGAATCTTATGATGGCAGCGAACTATATCTTGGACTATTGACTGATGTCATGTTCTCACCATCAGTATATGCAGAATATAATTTCAAAACAGAAGATTTCAATTTTGTAGGAACAGTGGGATATAATTTTGATTTGTCACAGTATGCAATCAGTGGTCTCGGCATCGACTTAGGAGCAAAGTTAGGATATGATCGATGCAACAAACCTGGTGGAATCGATTACAATGCAAAAATGGGGAAAAAAGATTATATGTATTATGGAGTCAATGCTGATTTGATATATTCCATTAATGATACTGCAAAAGCACGTGCCGGCGTATCATATGAAGGAAACAGCGCAAAGAAGAACGCTTGGGTAAATGGCAACCATGCCAGAAACATGATATGGTTCAATGCTTCCGTTGATTGCGCGTTCTAAAAACGCGACTCAAACTTTTAAACAGCAACGAGTGACTTCCGTAGTCACTCGTTGTTTTGTTTTTCAAAACGAAAAATTAACAACCCAGACATTATCTTTAACAATAGATTTATAATTGATAGGTTTGTAATTAGACACATAAGTATTGTTGTACATCCATTCCATTGGCGCTGTCGTCATACGCCAACGTCTGAAACATTGGCATTTTTACTCTATTTGGATATGATACGTACACTCTATCCTGCAAGGTATCACCTAAATTCTGTGATAATTTTTCTCAGAAAACGCATAGGAAACAATAAAATTTTGAGCAAAAATTATTGACAATCACAAATCAAAACAACATCTTTATGCGTTGGATTTGTTTCTAACAAAAAAGGAAAGTATATGAAAAAATTATCTATTATTGCTACAGGGTTATTGAGCCTTGGATGTTTGTGTGCTGATGACAGTGCAGCGGTCAAAACTATGGAATGGCAGTCAAAATTGTCAGGAAATATTGGAATGAAGTTCGAAACGGAACACGTCAACAAAGGACGCAAAGCAATTCATGGGCCGGCCTTCGTTCCATCAGCAGAAGTATCATACCAATTGTTTGATGCTGCACGTGCATATGTCGGAACAGAAACATCTTTGCGCATGAAAGGAGATGGCGTCAACAACGTTGCTCCATATGTTGGATGTATGTACGACATCAATGACATGTTCACTCTTGATGCAGGGTATACTCATCACTTTTACGATGGCCTTCCGGATGGTTACAAACGCAATACAAGTGAAATCTATTTAGGGTTGTTAGCTGATGTAATGTTCTCACCATCGCTATATTGCGAATATGATTTTGATCGTGAAGAAATCAATGTCGTTGCAGCAGCAGGATATTCTTTCGATTTATCACAATATGCAATTGGTGGACTAAGTGTTGATTTGGGAGCAAAAATTGGTTATGATCGTGCCAGCAAACCACTCGGAACAAACAAATACAACAAAAACACCTATGGCGACAAAGATTATGCATATTATGGAGTTAATGCTGATTTAGTATATTCCATCACTGGTAGTGCAAAAGCACGTGCTGGTGTTGCATATGAAGGAAACAGCGCAAAAAAGAAGGCTTGGGCGAACTTACTTGGACACAAGAATATGATATGGTTCAATGCATCTGTTGATTGTGCATTCTAATTAAATTGTATCGTTATTTAAACAAAACAACAGGCGACATGCAATGTGTCTGCCTGTTCTGTTTTTTTACATACGAACCGGCTAACATAAAAAGCTATCAATATAATTGATAAAAATATAGATTATATTGCAAATATAGGCAAGCGCAAGACGAGCATCTACGACATGTATCATCGTAATGCAATTTTAAAATTGCACATTAAACAATAATCATTGTCTATGCAGAAATATTTAAGCTAAAACCAGCCTATTGCTATCTCAGTTATAAAAATAAAACAAACATATTTTTTCTAGCCAATTCAAACATCGTATTTTTTAGCTAATCCATATGGATCGTTGGCAACATAAAAACAAACTGCCATTCCAATAGTGTTAAAACATGCATCTACCATATGGCATGTAAACGATTGCCTTGCAAGATGTAAGTTCATACGAAACTACAATGCTTGAACCATAGAAATTGTATCTAAGCAAATAAAAAAAATCGTGTATTTAATGTTCCGCATATTCCAAGATCATAGGGCTTTGCAAACACCGTTATGAAACCATTAAAAACATGATTTCGTGTTTCATGTTGTGCACTTTTGATATCAAAAATATCAGCACATACAACTTTTAACACAAATTGTTGCAAACATGCCATACGTATATATCCAATTGCAACCGGTGCTATGGAAAATACACGTAAATATGGCATTGTCTAATATGCCATACGCACGTACACACCTCATGCACAAAGTTAATAAAATCAACTATGGCCAATATTTGAATCTCAATAAATGCCTTTCTAAGCAATCACGTATTTTCGCTGAAGTGGCATCAAATCTGATTGTTCGTATTTTAAAATGCCATTCGCTACCATATGTTCCAATAATTTAAATAATAGAGATGGATCTTTGCAATCTGGCAAGTCCTGAACAAATGAATTTAATGTCATGCCATTATTACCATCGTCCTTCAATGCAGATATAATATCATTCTGCCATTTCAATACTTTTGCAGCTGCTTTTTTCCCTGCCTCTACACCAGGCTGATGATAAGCATTAATATTGATAAAACTCGCATAAATCCCAACAGCACGTTCATACAATGCAATCAATGCGCCAAGATGATACGCATTAAAATCATCCAATATGACATGGATAACTTGTGTGCCATTTTCTGACAATGCATCGATTGTTCCCAATGCAAAACCATTTAAATAATCTCCGGATGTCATACCGTCATTATCAACATCGATCGACGGGTTGCTGCAGTTTTTCAATACAGTAATTATTGTAACAAAAAAATTTTGAATACCATCTCGCAATTGTTGAACAAAGGCATGTTGATCCGTCGTACCTTTGTTGCCATATACCGTCATGCCCTGTCTCACACACTTACCATCGCGATCATGTGATTTTCCTAACGACTCCATGACTAATTGTTGAAGATATCGCGCAAAATATCCCAATCGATCTTTATATGGCAATACAACCATATCCTTCCGTCCAATTCCATCACATGCATTATACCATGCCATTGCTAGTTTCATCGCAGGATTATTATCATTCCGACGTGTCAATATATCCATATCATGTGCACCTGAAAGAAATGATTCAATATCAATTCCTAATAATGCTGCACATAATAGTCCAACCGAAGAAAAAATACTAGTGCGGCCACCGACCCAATCCCACATAGGAAATCGTGCGATCCACCCTTCTTGTCGCGCTTGTTTATCGAGCAAGCTATCATTTCCTGTTATTGCAACAGCATGGCGAGCAAATGAGAGCCCAGCCAATTGATATGCATGAATAACTTCTTTCATCGCATTGCGCGGTTCCGGTGTACTTCCTGATTTAGACGCAACAACGACTAATGTTTTTCCAAGTTCTCCAACTAACGATGATAATATGCGATCGATACCATCAGGATCAGTATTATCAATGAATGCAATCTTCATAGAATGATCATTTGACAGGCTATCAGCGATTAACTGCGGGCCCAAACATGAACCACCTATTCCTATCCATAAAATATTCGAAAATTTACCACCATCTCCGACAATATTTCCAGCATGAATATCATTCGCAAATGATTTTATACGATGTTGCATATTGATAATATCATCACGAATATTATCAGTAGGGGATAGTTCAGGAGCACGCAACCAATAATGTCCGACCATCCTATTTTCATCGATATTAACAATATCTCCTGCTTCTAAGCGTTCCATTTCTTCCATGGCACGTTTTTGTTTGGACAGCATATTTTCTACGGAATCATCAGATAAATCAATATGACTAAAATCAATTGAAAGGCCTAACTTATCATCCCTAAAATAACAACGTCGGAAAAATTCAGCAATATCCATATGTTATCAACAGCAATATGTAAAAAAACATCATAAGAGCAATGTAGAATACATATTATGCCATTAGATTTTTATCAAAAATCGTACCATAATGATTGTCTGAGCACAACACGACCAATGAATCATTACAAACATAGCCTGCAAATCGTATTTGCAATCATCAAGACCTAGATACAAACTATAAGAAAAGGCTAAAAAAACCAAAAAAAACACGGTAAACAAGCCATAAAGGAAGTTCAAAATAGCGCCGAAAAAGCCATGACGAAGCTCTATGACAACTCCAAGCAATATCTTATGGCGGCCTAAAAATACTCGATGTAATTCTGAACTTTGAAGAAAGTTGAAAGAAACAGCAAATACACTTCAAAGGTTATTCAAAGGTTCTCTAAACAAACTTCTAAAGACATTTAAAGCACAGGTAGAAAACCATAGAATGTCTTGACGGTCGATTCGGTCTCGGTCTCGGTCTCGGTCTCGGTCTCGGTCTCGGTCTCGGTCTCGGTCTCGGTCTCGGTCGACTTAAACAAAAAAATAATATCATCTGAGCGGCGGGTTTCGAGAATTAACCATCCGCTATTATCTGCGAATAGAAGTTGTCTGTGAATTGGAATACTCCTGCAAAATCAGATCCTCATGTTACCAACCAGTGTCAGATCGTCGGCGACGCAAGTAATCGGCCAATAGGAATCCTATGGCGATTTGGAATTTCCAATGCTGTCAGAAACCCTGGTGGGTTGTAATACTCCGACCAATAAAATCATTCCGACGATATCAGACAACCAAGCGACATCATATTTTCTAACAATCTCATCTTGGCTGAAAATTAAAGCCCTCTGCAAACGTGAATCACCGGCAAACTGTACTTCTCTCAGGCGAAATAATGTCTTCGTGTATAATGCCTATAAGATCAGCTCTTCTATCACAACAAAGTCTTCGAAAATGTGAAATCAAGACATTTGACACAATCAGACCATCGTGTGACCAACCAGTGTCGTGTCTTCTGACAAGTTCAGGGTCGCCGCGGACTTTCAGGGTCGCCGGAAAATGATTTCGGAAACTCCTAAATAGGCATTTATAATCGCCTGATTACTTTACAACAATTTTTATGGCACAACTGTATATTTAAAAACGATTTAACGTACTAATATAATGGCATTTTGGAAATACTATTCAGAATTAATATGTCTAGTATCGGGATCAATAAAACGATTGGTATCGTATTCATCGTAAAATCACAACAACCTGCACAAAAACTGCACAGGCCGTCGGTCAGTAATCAATAATTATGAATAGAAAATTTTAAAATCATGCACCGATCATAAATGCTGGTGTGCTCGGAGCATCATATTTTGTATCAGTCGTTGCAGCACCTTCTACTCCTTCTTCACCATTAGGAAGTGTTCCTTGAGTATATAGCTCCATCTTGCCCTTCCAGCGCTCGACTTCATCCAAAAACATTTTGAAAAACTCTTCAAATTTAGTGATATCCATAAACCGTAATGGATACTGATATCCTATTGCAGCATTATTACTATCACTATTATACGATAACGTCATGCCCTTGCTCTCTTCAGCATTATCATTCATACGCAACAAATATCGCAAAATAGCACCCTTATTCATTTCAGGAATTTCACCAATTTCTGAAATAAAAATCATATTATCGCGCTTATTTTCATACTTTAGATGTACCAATGTTCCATGGTCAACATCTAAACAACAATACCCAGATGGATCAATTTGTAACCCTATCAAATTTATCCTCCTAGCAAATTCTTGCAAAATATCAGTGAATGTATCGATTGCCATATCACACTCCTCTTCTCTCGAAGAAGGATGATTGAATGACAAAATTAGTCAATGATTTTTTCGTAAAAACAAGATAGCCACTGGTAAGATTACCAATGGCCATTCCATTAAATCATTGAAATGATTTATTTTTTCTTTCCGCCGCCGCATCCACAGTCACACATATTTCCTCCTTTTTGAATTCTCATGCATCCATGCAGAATACCGTTCTCTGCTAAAATGCGGCAACCATTATACCAAACATTCAACATCTTAACAAGATTTTTCTATCAATAAAATAGTTTATCCCTCGAAAGATTTGTTCATCACGAAAACTATAACCTCATATTATAATTCAATTGCATCAAAACACTCGCCTCAGAATCATGCCAGAAAGAATATCATAGCTTTATGACACTATGACATCGTTGTTACATCCAAGATTTTATAATGTTCTATATGCAATGATGGATCTGCCCGGAACATCAATTTTGCATTAAATCGTTCTTCTACTGTTAATAATGACGCTTCGTCACCCTTCATATGATCCAAAACATCATTGTTCAACAATACCTTTATTTGAACACGTGTATCCATCGATACTTTTTCACGTTTTTGTTGTAAACAACTGGCAATCTTGCGGTATATTTCACTACACATTGTTCGCGGAGATTTAATATACCCATCTCCATTACAATAACGACATATCGCACGCATTTCACTACAGTTACTTTGTGAATGTCGTTGACGAGAAACTTCCATCAATCCTAATGTTGATATTGGCAGGACAAATACTCGTGCTTTATCCTTGCTCAATTCTGTACGCATCAAATTGAAAATATTATTCCGATCGCGTTTATTTACCATATCGATAAAATCTATCACAATCAAACCACCAATATTTCGTAATCGTAATTGACGAGCAATTTCTTTCCCTGCTTCAAAATTTAAATTATAAATAAAATTATTGCCGTCTTTATCCTTCGACTTGAAATTGCTGGTATTAACATCGATTGATGTCAATGCTTCCGTCTCATGAATGACTATTTCACCACCACATGATAATGGGACACGTCGACGAAAAGTTTGTTCTATCTGCCGTTCAATATTAAACCGTTCAAAAACAGGAATATTTTCTGAAAATAAATGAAACTTTTGCTTGGACCGTGGGGATATCATTTCAACAGCATGTAACATCCTGTCCAAAATAGCAGAATCATTGACAATGACACGATCAACATCATCAGTCAAAAAGTCACGAACAACACGTTCTACTAAATCTGGCTCTTGGTGCAACAATGTTGGTTTATCATTATTTTCATATTTCGACATTACGGATTGCCACTCTTGCAATAACATGTGAAGATCACGTACAAAATATCGTGCTTTTTTCCCTACACCAGCTGTACGCACAATTACCCCCATGCCATCTGGGATGGTCAACTTATTGACAATATCGCGCAATCGAGCACGTTCTTTTTCATCCTCGATTTTTTTTGAAATGCCACATTCTTCAGAAAATGGCATCAACACAAGACATTTTCCAGGAAGTGCTATATTTGTTGTTACTCGAGGACCTTTTGTTCCGATTTGGCCCTTCGTAATTTGTACCATGATATCTGTACCAATTGCATACAAATCTGGAATATCTTTCAATGTTATTTGTTTTTGTTTTTTCCCTGTCTTACGAGTGACTTCGAATGTTTTTTCACTAACAGCTGGCAAAATATCCCAGTAGTGCAAAAATGCGTTCTTCGACTCCCCAATGTCGACAAATGCTGCCTTCAATCCTGGTTCAAGATTTTGAATCTTTCCCTTATATATCGCACCGACATCACTTCGTTCATTTAGACGTTCAAATTCATAATTTTCTAAAATTCCGTCTTCTAACAGCGCCACACGGTTTTCTGTCAATTCATTACTAAAAATCAATTCCCGAAACGTACGATCTGTCCGCGACAATGATTTAATTATACGTTGTAACATTGGTTGTTGTTTTGCCCGTTCAGCAGCCTCTTCTTTTATCCGCTCAACAAACCTTTCATCCGTACAAGTTTCTTCGTTACTATTATTTTCTTTTTTAAATTCTATCATGAAAAAATTTTCCCCTATACTTTTTATGAAATGACATTTTATCGTTGATCTTATTTTTTACACAAAACACTTATGATATCGATAAACACTTTGCGTTATTCCTTGTAAGAAACAACAAATCAATAAAAATGACCCTCCATAACTTAAAAACGGCAATGGAATACCTGTAATCGGCATAAGCCCTAATGTCATGCCGATATTGACAACTATATGCAAGAGTAATAAAATACTAGTGCCGATACAAATATATGTTCCGAACCGATCTCGAGACAGCTGTGCTGTTCGCAATCCATTGCCTATCAATAAAACATATAATAAGATCACACAAAGTGACCCTATCAACCCTCTTTCTTCAGCAATTACTGAAAAAATAAAATCATTCGATGCGACAGATTTCGGCAAATATCCCAACTGTGCCTGCGTTCCATTATTGAACCCCTTGCCTGTCAATCCACCTGTCCCAACAGCAATTAATGATTGCCTCAAATTCCAACTAACCCCAATGCCATTGGGATCAACATCATCAGGAAATAAAAATGCCAATATACGATCTCGTTGATAATCTTTTAATGGCAGAATACTACGGTCCTCATATTTCGTCTGCTCACCATCATTTCTAAAAAATTTATCATCTAAAAAATTACGATATCCGTATATATCTATCGCTATGATTGATACTGCGATCAAAAAAATGGCAACTATACCAAGAAAAAATTTTTTCGATAATTTGGAAATATACAACATCGCAAAAAACATCACAGGAAATGTCAGCGCTGACCCCAAATCAGGCTGTAAAAATATCAATATCGTCGGGATGCAAAACACCAAACAACACTTTGCAAGATTTTTTATAGAACCACCAAGAGATGATATCTCTGTACGTGCCATCATCGCACTCAACATAAATAAAAATCCTAATTTTGCTGGTTCTGATGGTTGTACAGCAAATACACCAAGATTTACCCATCGTAACGCACCAAATCGGCGTTCTCCAAATGGTGTCCATAACATCAACAACAAAACAATGCTTATGTTGTAAAATACATGTGCATATTGTGCAAAAAATTCATAATCTATTCGTGAAACAATATAATACAAACAACCACCAGCAAATGCCCATACTAATTGTGCTATCCACTGAGAGCCACCGGAATGACTATGAGATGAATAAATTGCAGTAATCCCGATAAACAATAACATCAATATGCATATGATCGGTGTTTTATCATATGGTCCTGCTTTTTGATCATCCAACAGTGACTTTAAACGATAAACGATGTTACTACGAAATCCGTTCACAATAAAAACAACATGTTGGTCTATGACTTTTATTAAAAATGTCAGTATGGAAATATGAAAATTTTCTTGACCTTTCCATAACGCTTTGAAAGCATTCTTCATATATCGCATTATGTGCGATTTTTAATATAAACGCTTGGAGGTTGCTTTCGAACAGTTAGATGCATTGGAATATTTTGTTTTAGTCGTCGTTATTCCATTACTATTGTCGACATCAGTTTTCCTGTCTATAAAAATGAAATGGCCACAATTCCGTCATTTCATTGACGGTGTCCGATTGATGTTACGGCCACAACATGCTGAAAAAAAGATCAATAGTTTCGCCGCTGTTGCAGCGATCATTGGTGGAAATTTAGGAACTGGCACTATTGCTGGTACAGCTTTGGCGATTACTACTGGCGGGCCAGGGGCTATTCTGTGGATGGTTGTCGTCGCACTATTGTGCAGTGTAATAAAATTATGTTGTTCTTCTCTCGGTGTATTATTCGCTGAACATCAACCAAACGGCCGATCAATCGGTGGTCCCATGTTCTATATCGCACGTGGATTAAATTCAACAAAATTGGCAACAATTTACTCTGTATTATTAATTGGAGCAGCATTGACAGTAGGAAATTTAGTACAGGTTAATGCATTCGTTACAACATTTCAACAAAATGCACATAATACTCCTATAGCCATTTGTTCGCTTATAATCCCAGTTGCATTTATTTTATTTGGTGGATTACGACGATTTGCTAGCTTCATGTCGTGTATAGTCCCTCTCGTCGGAATAATATATATAGCAATATGTATGGTAGGGATTATCAATTTGCACGAACGGTGTTTGCCGGCATTACGAGAGATCGTGGAAGGAGCAATAGGATGGCGCTCAGTAATTGGTGGTAGTAGTGGAATATTATTTTTTCATGCCTTGCGATGTGGTGTCTCTCGTGGATTATTCGCTACAGATATAGGATTAGGGCTTGCTGGCATCGCACATGCTAATGTTGATACAATAGAAAATAATCCTTCATTACATGCTAAACAACAAGGAATTATTGCTATTGTCGCACCAATTTTTGTCGCTGGATTATGCGCAATAACAGGATTATTAATAATCTGTGCATGCCCAGACATGTCGCTCAATAGCAGTGCAATATGCATTCAAACATTCAATATAGCATTTCATACTCATCATGCTGGAATTTTTATTCAAATAATAATATATACATTCGCACTAACTACAATTTTAGCATGGGCATGGTTTGCAGAACATGCATTTTTCTTTGCGAAAAAATCTCATTGGGTAAAATATTTTAAATTTGTTGTTATTGCAGCTATTCCTGTCGGTGGATACATGCATGGAACATTGCCATGGACATTAGCGGATATAATAATTAACGGATTACTTATAGCTAATTTGATCGCTATTATCGCATTACGACATCATGTCATCGAAATATTGAAGGACGAATCCTAGTATAACACGTTAATAAGTTGTTATACCATCTTATAATTTTTTATAAAAATGGTTGCTATTTTTCGCATTGCTTTTCTGGTAGCATGATTTACTGTCGTTGCCAGATGAAGCAGACTGTATTTTTTAACCGCTATTCCCGCTCAATAGAAACTGAGCAAGTATGTGGCGAAAAATGGATCAAATTAGCATATCAAACTACCATCGGTCAATTATCTGTTTCATTGATGTTAAAACGGAAGTTCTTTTCCATCATTTGTGGATGGTTCGCCTCGCGTCCCAACAGTAGAAAAAAAATCTTACCATTTATAAATAAATATGGAATAAAAAGTGATTCTTTCGAAAAACGACCAGATGAATTTTTATCATTCAATGAATTCTTTGCACGGAAATTAAAACCATCTGCACGACCAATATCACCACGAAGTAATAGTATTAGTTCTCCATGTGATGGTCGACATCTGGCATTTTCTAACAGCAATAATCTATCAACATTTTTTATTAAAGGAGAACAATTATCAGCAGATGATTTAATATTGGATCGGTCGACTGCTAAAAAGTTTCATGAAGGAAGTGTGTTGATCTCCAGGTTATGCCTGACAGATTATCATCGGTTCCATTTCCCATTCGCAGGGATTCCTGAAAAGACATTTCTTATAAATGGAAATTATTTATCTGTACACCCTCTTGCATTAGCTGGTAGCCTATCAACATTTTTACAAAACAAACGGATGTCAACAATCGTACACACCGAGCATTGTGGTGATATTTTAATGGTAGAAATTGGGGCAATAGGATGTGGTACAATTTGTCAGACATTTACGCCAGACAAACAGGTATTAAAAGGTGAAGAGAAGGGATATTTCCAATTTGGTGGGTCCACTATAATAACATTTTTTGAACCCGACAAGATCTCATTTTCAGAAGATTTATTGATGAATACATCCCGTGGTCTGGAAACATATGTCTTAATGGGTGATGAAATCGCTACAATAAATAATGGTACGAAATAATATAATTTTTTCACAAAATTCTCCCATTGCAGATTATATCGATAATATTTTGATGATTGCTGTTCATAAACGTGCATCTGATATTCATTTCGAACGATATGATGATAAATTTTCTATACGATATCGTATTAATGGATCATTAGTCGCATTTCCTGACAACAACATTGATATCGCAGAACCTGTCATTTCTCGATTAAAAATGATGGCCGGACTGAATATATCAGAATCTAGAATGCCACAAGATGGCAGCATACCATACACAATCGATAATAATATCATTGATTTTAGAATATCATGTCTACCCACACAGTTTGGTGAAAGCATTGTATTACGAGTATTGAATAATGCATGTGATCGGTTTGAATTATCGAGCATCCTGGCAAAGGCCCCATCATTGCAAACATTTCTGACAACCTTCATAAATGATAGTGGGTTAGTACTTTTTGTCGGGCCGACGGGATGTGGTAAATCAACAACAATGTACAGCGTTTTACGAGCTATTAATACTGATGATATTAAAATTTTGACATGCGAAGATCCAGTAGAACAACATATTGATGGAATAACACAATGTCAAATTCGACATGATATTGGGTTTTCATTTGCTAGTGCCATACGGGCATTTTTAAGGCATGACCCTGATGTTATTTTTATCGGCGAAATTCGGGATTCTGAGACTGCACAATTAGCTATCAGAGCGGCAATAACAGGACATGCGGTTTTTGCAACATTACATGCTAATGATATTAATGGTGCAATACCACGGTTGATTGATCTCGGGGCAAACAATATTATGGTAGCAAATGCTGTACGATGTATTGTTCATCAGCAATTAGAGGTATATTATAAGCCAGAACATCATCAATACGAACGAACAGCAACATTCAATCATCTATTTGTCGATAAAGCATTGCAAAAGCAAATACTCGATCCCTCGCAAAAAAATAGCGCTTACAAAAATCTAATACTTAAAAAAAATTAATTCATATTTTTTGAAAAAGGCATTAAAAAGCTTTACTGATAAAATCTGGAAAACCTGCATTTCCTGGTCAACTTAACACTTACACTATCGACATAATCATAGTAAACTAGACCAACGCCAAATGACTCTTTTAGAGAATATTTCTTATTAGAAATTTATATCAATAGCCCGCCATCATTTCACTCACCATACATCATATTCTTACGCGTTTTTTCTATAAATTTATGCAACCTCTTCTCAAACAGACTTGTATTGCGTTTAATTTGAATAGTATCTATCCTGACCCTGCGATACAATTGATGAAAGTTTTTATAATTCTCCCAAACAGTACTATCGTTTTTCAATGCTGCAATAATTTCATCCAAGATCTTAAAATTTGATACATCCATATCTGGTAAAACTGACCGTCCACAATCCGTCATTAACCCTAAACGCTCTAATCGCCTACATCTTTCTTTATTAAGTTCCGTCCAATGACTGTTTTTTCGACGTGGAGATATTCGTTGTAAATTCAGACCATTGACTGTTTTTATCGTCGAATCAATCCATCCAAAACAAAGAGCTTCCTCGACCACATCCAAATATGATAACGCACCATGAGGAACATTGTTTCGTCTGCAGCAAATAATCCAACCTTCTTTTGCTGTACAACAATTGGAGATCAGCCATTGACGCAATTCATTTCTATGATTAAATTTTAAAATATTCATTGTTACTGTAATCGAAACACAAGCATGAATATATTGTGGATTACAAATTATCTACGCCATTTATTTAGTTTCAAAATGTCTATTACAATGATTATTCAAATTTGGAAATTATTTCATCAAAAAAATCTTCTCCAGATACTATTTCTATCTCTATCTTGAGAAAAAATGCAGGGATAGGTGGAACAAAATCATTCGGGATTCTTACAGCATCCTTTTCCGTAGTCACGACAATTTCAGCACCCTTTGTTCTAGCTACATCAAAAATTTTATTCAATTCATCACGTGAAAACCGATGATGATCAACAAACCGTTTTGTATATACAATGTCTGCCTGGTTGTCGTATAAAAACTTTTCAAAACTTTCAGGAGATGCAATACCACTAAATGCCATAATTTTCTTGCCATTCAAAAATGTAATAGGGCGAACATCCTTCCTGTCCAATTGTGTCAAATTTCGTGGTAAATGCGAACATTGAATAATTTTTACTGATGGATGATATCGATGGATCGTTTGTATAATATCATCAACATTACTATTTCCTGCTTTCGTCAATAAAATATACGATGCACGCTGTATATTTTTGATAGATTCTCTCAAAATTCCACGTGGAATCAAATGTCCATTCCCAAATGGATTTGTACTATCAATCAATAATAAATTCATATATCCACGCATCGGCAAATATTGATAACCATCATCTAAAATTAATACATCAGCATTGAACCGCTTGACAGCGTAATGTCCTGCTTTTACGCGGTCCTTATCAACAATAACAACGACATTGGGCAAATTCGACGCCAACATGAATGGTTCATCTCCTGCGCGTTCTGACCCTAATAATAATGATTTTCCATTACTGACAACACGTGGCGGAGGTTCACTTTTATGTGTCAACCATCTCCACAATACTTTCCAGCGAGCCTCACGTTTGCTCTTATACCCACGGCTCAAAATCGCCACTTGTCGTCCATTTTCTCGCAACGTACGCGCTAATTTTTCAACAACTGGTGTTTTTCCAGTACCACCTAATGTAAGATTCCCTACAACAATCACAGGACATCCGACAGATGCTGATTGAAAGATATTTTTTTTATATAAGTATTGTCGACAGCGAACAATGATAGAAAATATATATGATAATGGTAGTAATATTCCTGCTGCTATTCTTACACCAGTACTATCTTTTCTGTCATATAAAACATCAGCAATGAAGTTTTCAGCATTTTCCATTGCCTTGCGCAATTTACGTATAAATTTTTTATAAAAATACCGTATTTTGCGAATTGTTCTCATATATTAACCATTATCAATATGATGTATTACGGTATTTTTTAGCGATAAATCGATCGGTCTTATGAACTATCGATTCTTCACAAAATAGGTCATCAAATTGTGGAAAAAATGTATCACCAGAATAATCTCCATATACTGTACTTATATATAATTCCCGACATGCTGGTAATAATAACTTATATATTTGTGCACCTCCACATACCCAAGCAGGACCGATGATATTCATCTGTAATAATTTTTTAATATCGTGAATTATTTCAATGTCAGGAACATTAAAATCATGAGATTGTGTAACAACAATATTCCTCCGGTTTATTAACGGATGGCCGATTGATTCAAAGGTTTTCCGTCCTACAATAACTGTTGCACCATCCGTCATTTTTCGAAAATATGACAGCTCTTCTGGTACCGCCCATGGAATCTTACCATTGTTTCCAATGACATGGTCTTGTGTCATTGCAGCAATAGCACGTAAATCTATACTGCGCAATAAATTACTTATCAATTGTGATGATAACATATTCATACTGCTATAGGTGCTCGAATTGCTGAACCATGTTGATATCCTACTAGTTCAAAATCTTCATATTGAAAATCATCAATAGAGGTAACATTTCGTCGAATATGCATCGTTGGCAATGGCAATGTCGGACGAGATAATTGCTCACGTACCTGTTCAATATGATTTTTATAAATATGAAGATCTCCAAATGTATGAACAAACTCTTTAGGATATAATCCACAAATATGAGCAACCATCATGGTCAATAAAGAATATGATGAAATATTAAATGGTACCCCTAAAAATAAATCAGCACTACGTTGATATAATTGACAACTTAATCCACCATCAGACGATACATGAAATTGAAAAAATGCGTGACAAGGAGGTAATGCCATTTTGTCCAATTCTCCTGGATTCCATGTACATACAATATGTCGTCTGCCATACGGATCATTTTTTATTTGATCAATGACATTAGCCAATTGATCAATAACTCTGCCATCTGGTGACTGCCATGTCCTCCATTGAGCACCATAAACACGGCCTAAATCACCATTCTCATCTGCCCATTCATTCCAAATCTTGACATCATGATCTTGCAAAAATTTTACATTAGTATTACCACTTATGAACCATAACAGTTCATAAATTACTGCCTTCATATTAACTAGCTTAGTAGTAATTATCGGAAAATGTTCTTTTAATTCAAATCGTAATTGAGCACCAAATAACCCAACCGTCCCAACACCAGTACGATCATCTCGCATTTCACCATGTGTTAAAACATGCTGCAACAAGTCCAAATAATTTCGCATATTGACAATAGTAATATTTTTTCCTGCTAGAAAACATCAATTTTCCCATACAAACAAAAAATGCAACAGCATACCTACTGTTGCAAAAATCCGACAACTTATCTCGTTGTTTAATTTCCCCATAAACGTTTCTTATGGCGGTTCGACTTCGAACGCTTGCTACGTTTATGTTTATTCATTTTCAAACGACGCTTTTTCTTTAAATTTCCCATATCAACAATATTCGTGTAAACAACGTCCACTTTAAAAATAAATATAGAGAGTAAAGCATTTTTTTTAAAAATCCGCTTTACTGCAATAAATTTACATGATATATAGATCACCACCATGGAACCTTTAGTTGGAACTCAAGCACCTGATTTCGTAGCTACAGCAGTCATCAATGGGAATACTATCACCCCTAACTTCTCACTGTCGCAATTTCGGGACAAACAATATGTCGTTCTATTTTTCTATCCGAAAGATTTTACATTCGTTTGCCCAACGGAAATTTTATCATTCCAAGCGTATTTGAATGAGTTCGAAAAAAGAAATGTAGCATTGATCGGATGTTCTACAGACTCGGAATATTCCCATTTAGCATGGTTGGAAACACCACGTGAACGTGGTGGTATTGCTGGTGTAACATTCCCCATAGTATCAGATATCAATAAAACAATATCAGAAGATTATTGTGTGTTAGCCGGTAAATATGTCGAAAATCCTGATGGTACATTTTCAATATCCGGCGAACGGGTTGCATATCGTGGATTATTCCTGATCGATAAAACTGGTATCATACAGCACTGTGTCATAAATAATATGCCACTCGGTCGTAGTGTTCATGAAACATTACGTATGGTCGATGCACTACAGCACTTTGAACAATATGGAGAGGTCTGTCCAGCGAACTGGACACAAGGCAGCCAGTCAATGATACCATCACAAGATGGACTAAAACAATATTTTGCAGCAGATCGACGTGATTAATATCATCCCAATAAAGACGTGTAAATTATATCCGCCAAAGGATGATATTTTACGACTGTTCGACACACAGGGCCTTCATTTAAACAACGGGGATGTCCTGTGTATCGCTACAAAATGTTTATCGATTGCACAAGGACGATGTGTTCATATTGGAACGATTGATAGACAAACATTGATCGATCAAGAATCTGACAATAAATTTATAACACAATCACATCTTACTGTCAAAGATGGAACAATAATCCCATATTCTGGCATCGATGAAAGCAATGGTAATGGATATTATATTCTATGGCCACAGGATGTAGTATCATTGTTACAATATCTTCATAATATTCTATGTGAACGGTTCAAAATATCATCATTGGGAATGATCTCTGTCGATAGCACAATATCACCATTTCGACGGGGAACTATCGGGGTGGCACAAGGAACATTCGGGCTTCAACCGATAAAAGAATGTATTGGTCAGAATGATATTTTCGGCAGGCCATTACAAATTACATATGTCAACATTGCTGATACACTAGCTACTATGGCATGTTATGCGATGGGGGAAGGGAATGAACAATGCCCATTAGTCATCATTCGTGGTTGCCAAGATATTATCTATACAACAGATATAACAGCATCACAAAAGATCAATATTCCGCCTAACGAAGATTTTTATATCACAATTTTACAACCATTAAAATAATATTTCTGGTGAAGAAAATAGTCGGACTTGTTGATCACAACATGACATTTGACATTCCGAAATATTTTTCCCGTACAATGTTTTAGATGATAGAACATCCAATAACGGCGTAAGCACAAAGTTTCTTTCAAACATTAATGGATGTGGTATTGTCAATTCAAGAGAGTTTACATGTACATCATCGTATGTCAGTATATCAATATCAATATTCCGTGGTCCAAATTTGACCTGCCGGATACGTAACATAGCATTCTCAATATTTTGCACATGATTCAATAATTTCAATGGCGAATATTCTGTAATAATATCCAATACAATGTTTAAAAATGATGGTTGTTCTGTGATATATCTCGGATCGGTCTCATAAATATTAGAACACTTGATAATATCGATACTGTCATTTTGTAACAATTTTATAGCATTGCATAAATTATCTATACGGTCGCCTAAATTGCTTCCTATCCCGAGATAACATTGATGTTTCATATATCACGAACAAAATTGCTAGAAAACCCTATGTCGACAAATGATTCTTCCGATAATGCTATAGGGAATTTTTTTATAATAATTTCCAACGCCATAATCTTATCAAATTCTTGAAATATAACATCTGCAAGATATCGCGCTAACCGCTCAAGAAGATCAAATGATGTCGTCATCACTGTTGATTTTACTATATTCAATAATGCGGCATAATTTACAGCATCTGATATGTTGTCAGAAATCATCGCTTTGGAAGCATCGTAATCAGCCATTACTGATATCAAAAATCTTTGATCATTTTGTTTTTCAAAATCATCTACACCATGCCGTGCAAACACTTCAACATCGTGAAAAAATATTCTATTCATGTTCCTATACATTTTGCCATACTTAGTGCTGTACGATTTGCAACAACATCATGCACACGAAAAATCTGTACTCCCTGTCGAAAAGCACTGTAGGTCAACAACGCTGTTGCTACTGTCAATGATTGCTGGGAAATATCGTCCAACCGACTTTTTAAGAATGATTTTTTCGAGACTGCACAGATTATCGGTTGTTCAAAACTCTGTACCAATCGATGTAAATCATTAAAAATTTTCCAATTTTGATCGACTGTCTTTCCAAACCCTATCCCTGGGTCGAAAAATATTCGTGATGAATTGAACCCAATCTGCTCAGCTTGTAATAAAACATCATTAAATGCCCGTATTATATCATTGATAGGGTCATCAACATTGCTAAACTCTAGATCACTACGGACGTTATGTGTAACAACTAATCGCACATCAGTATCAATTATTGTTTGTGCCATTTTGCAGAAATTTTGTACACCAGAAATATCATTGATTATATCAACACCACATTGTACTGCTAATTTTGCAGTTTCAACATGATAAGTATCTACGGAAACTAGTATATTATCACGTTTGACAGCATATGAACAAAATTCTTGTATACGGGACCATTCTTCCTGCCACGTGATCGGACATGCTAATGGCCGCGTAGACTCCCCACCAATATCTATGATATGTGCACCATCTGCTATCATATTGTTCAACCGTTGATACCATTTTTTTTTGGCATCTTCTGGACATCGATCAGCATCAGATATCCCATCAGAAAAAGAATCCGGTGTAATGTTTAAAATTCCCATGACCCACGGGAAAGGCTCTATCATTTTCTGCGACATTTTAAGAAAATATTAATTGTTGTGCCTCTGACACCCATGCTTTATCAGCTTCAAATACCCCAGATAATGCCCGTGTTACAGTTGATGATGATGGTTGTAAAATCCCTCGTGCTGTCATACACATATGTTGTGCAGAAACAATCACTAATACACCATTTTGAGCAGCATTTGCAGCTATTGCATTATGTATTTGTTGTGTCATCCGTTCTTGTATTTGCAAACATTTAGAATATTTATCTACAATGCGTGCAAGTTTACTAATCCCAACGACTGTATCGTTGGAAGGAATATATGCGATAGCAACTTTTCCAAAAAATGGTAACAAATGATGTTCACAAAATGATGAAAATGTTATTCCTTTAACGATAACCATGTCATTATAGTGATCAACATGGAACTTTTGGTACAATAACTCTTCATCGGAATATTCAGGTGTTTTAAAAAATGTTTTCAATGTTTCTGCTACACGCCGTGGGGTATCACGCAATCCTTCTCGTTCATTGGAATCTCCCAACCCTTCTATCATCATTTTTACACCAGACAGTACTTTATCGAAATCCATTGACGTATACTGTTCGACGGCATAGAATTTTGCAAGTGTCAAGTTATACATATCATTGATCTTTTATTGACAATATTACATCAATTTCATACAATAGATCGGTTGTATGCCAAAAAAGTACCATGGCTTTACATTAATGGAATTATTGACCGTAATTTCTATCATCGGGATTTTGGCTACTATTTTAATGCCAGTTGTTGGAAATGCTATTGACCGTGCCAGAAAATTACAAATGTCAAAAAATTTACAACAAATCGCGATGGCATATGTAGATTTTTCATTAAACCATTCTATCAAAGAATTGAATTCCTGCAATACAGCCAATGAATGGGCAGGTGTACTGTCGAAATATGATGTTTTGAACCTTGCATCATTATTTATTTCCAACGAAGATTATTTATCTCAGCAATCTAAATTACTTTTGCCGAAAGTGATTGGATTGCGCAATGGATGGGAATGGCGTCTCAATCAAGATTTTGAAAAATATCCACTTAGTGTTGTCGTGATTTCTGGACTATCACCACATGCGCCAACTGCGACAACACCATTAGCATATACCCGTGGATTGGATGAAACGACAGGACAATGGCGACCATCAGATGGTGATAATGGTGGGGTTTATGGAACGAATGGTGGATTTATTGTCTTTCTCGATGGCCATGTGACATTTTACAACAATTTGACAGATGTTGAAAATCAATTGACTAATTATTATACCGGCGAAAAAACATCACGAATTTCAGAATCTGTCAATCATGGTGCTCGTGCGCTATCATGGAATGGTGTAGAATGGTCCGCACAGTGATTATAAATAAAACATTCAATAAGATTCTTTGCAACAAAACTTGTGTGATATTTGAGCAATCTTAATGAATCGAAAAAGATTCAATCTACATACACAATCTGGTGACAACAATCGCAAAATACATATGGCATTGTTGCAAAAGCATGAAAAATACGAATGCCATCAATAACACTTAACATCTATCGCTTACTAGCAGCTTCATATACTATTTCTCATGCAAAATTGCTGGCTGTTCCTTGGCTCCATCCATTGGTGCATTACTGCTCGAAGTAAGTTTTGTTGGAGCATTTATTAATTTGCAAACTTCTGCTGTAGTTTTTGCCAGGATTTTTGTAAATAACTTACTGACATCGGAATAAAACAATGAATTTAAACCGGCATAGCCACACATACGTGCGAAAAGTGATATTTTATTTCCTGCTGCCGAATATATATTTTTTAAAACAGCATTCATACTGATTTTTGTCAGCACTTTGCCAACCATTGGCCAAGTTCCAGCTGCCACGCTAAGCATTGAATTACTTGCATAAATCACTAATGTAGTGGTAATCTCTAACACTGTTTTATTTCCATTCCAAAATTTTTCAAAACTGGAAGAATATTTTTTTAAATAAAACAATGCAGCATCTATACATGGTTTTGTTGCAAGCGTTAAGAACATTACTGGATGTCGCCCACCAATTCCGACATGGATGCCAGCTATTGTTAATGCTTTTGCAATATTTATCATGTTCTTTTGTTCCACCGAAAGACAAGATTTGGAATATACATCTACAGCAGAATCCAATGCAATTTCAGTCAAATTACACATTGACCGATCCAGCACCATATCAACAATGGGTTCGGCTAACCCACCAATAATCCGCGCTGTATGTTGCACCAATGGCAATGATTTTACATATTCACATGATTTATATAAAAGATCAGTTGCTGACGAAATAGACGGGATCGAATAACTTAACGGCTGTGCACCACTCATTCCTTCGTTTACTGGTTGCATACTGTTCCCGTCGCCCATTACCAAGGCGACAGTATACCCATATCATCACAATACTGTAATCACATTTTTATAAATTATCAGTATTGGATGGCATTACGTCTTTATTGACAAGGCCCTTTTCAACAAGCGTATCCATTATACGTGCAGCACGATTATACCCTATGCGCAATCGTCGTTGTAATAATGATGTTGATGCACGATCGCTGTTACGAATTACTTCCAATGCTCGTGGAATCATGTCATCATCCCAGTCTTCATCGGAAAATCCACCTTCTTCATCATCACCGTTCTCTACCATTTCATGAACATCCATGGCATAGTTCGGCTCCCCATTCTTTTCATACAAGAAATCAACAATGGCATTGATTTCCTCATCTGATACAAGGGCACCCTGGGCACGCAACAATCCACTAGCACCTGGTGGTTGAAATAACATATCTCCACGACCAAGTAATCCTTCAGCACCACCTGCATCTAATATGGTACGGCTATCGACCTTCGATGCTACTTTAAACGCTATTCTGCTAGGTAAATTCGCCTTTATGATACCTGTAATGACATTGACAGATGGTCGCTGTGTTGCTAATATCAAATGTATTCCTGCTGCACGTGCTAACTGCGCCAATCTTGCGACTGATGTTTCAATGTCAGCCGGTGCTACCATCATTAAATCTGCCAATTCATCAATAACACATACAATGTAAGGAATTTTCTTTCTTGGAACATCAATGGTATCAGCCTCACTTGGCATCATATTGTTGACTGCTGTACGTTCTTCTGGTGATAATTCTTTTTCTAGTTCTTCTGCACGTTGTTTTTCTTCAGCATCTTTTAAAATTTTTGCATTAAACCCGGCAATATTACGCACACCAGCCTTAGCAAAAATTTTATATCGATTTTCCATTTCGGAAATTAACCATTTTAATGCGTTTGGTACTTTTTTCGGATCTGTTACTACAGGGATCAACATATGTGGCAACCGATTGAATACTTGCATTTCAACGATTTTAGGGTCAACCATGATGAATCGCAAGTCATCTGGTGTTGAACAATATACTAATGATGCTATGATTGCATTGATACATACTGTCTTTCCAGACCCTGTCGACCCAGCAATCAATAAATGTGGCATTCTCGCCAAATCATTGATCATCGGTTCACCTGTCGTTCCACGACCAAGGACAACAGGAATATCTGCCTTCATATTTGCCCAATCTGATGATTCCAATATCTCACGTAAACATACCATTTGCGGGCTCTTATTTGGCAATTCTATACCAACGCAACCACGGCCAGGGACAGGGGCAAGAATACGTACAGATTGTGCCCGTAGATTTAATGCAATATTTTTATCAAGATTTACTATTTTTTCTACACGGACACCAGGTGCTGGGGATATTTCATATCGTGTAATTACTGGACCGACAAATACTTCTCCCGCCTGAACAGACACACCAAATTCCGACAATGTATTTACTAATTGCCGTGAAACTTCAGCATGATCATCTGCACTAGCGACTGTTTTACTACGTTGCAATAGATCAATTGGTGGCAATACATATTTCCCTTTGGCGACTGGCAATGATACTTTTACATCACGTTTTGGCTGTTCAACAGAATCATTGACAACAAACTGTTGTGCAGGTACGATTTTTTCTGGAATAACATTTTCTGGAACATGAACAATCTCTTGTTTTTTAGGTTGTTGTTGTGATGGTTGCTCCGGTACTTTATGCCGTAATTTACGGATACAATTTACTAACATTCTCCATAATTCGACGATCAAATATCGCATCCATGCTATAATATACTTAATACATCCCAACAGCACTACACGACAATACCCATATTGCTGAATTTTTTTTTCTAAAGCACCGTTTAATGAAATACACCGTGTAAAAACATAAACGCTAGATAATATAAATGCTGTTCCCAAAATAATCGCACTACCAGTCAATGCAAAAATCTTTTCAAAAATACAGCAGCATAACCAATAGCCTATCAATCCACCCAGGCCAGCGGATAATATGTTTTTCGATACCGATAAAAACGTTTCTGCTGACATCCATGCATCTTGAATATATTCCAATAATGCAGCACAACTAATCACCATGATCACTATAGCTGACATTCTACCCTTTGTCATCGGGCGGTCCAATGGTGATACCAACATATTGGCAAACAATAATAGAATGGCCGGAATTAACCACGCTGACCACCCTAAATATCGCAATAAAAAAAATACAATATTCGCACCGGCCTTCCCGAAAATATTTTCATCTTGAACGCCAGAATATGTTGTTGTTGCAATAAATGGTGTTTGATAAGGACTAAAATCTATCATCGCGACGAATAAAGATATTGCTGCTACAACAACAATTATAGCAAATGCAATATGTCGCTCAGGCTTCCGCGAATCATGAACATGGTTGACTGTCCTCTTGGCACACATTTACTACGAATGAAAAGTTTTTTTTGAAAGAGTCAGTACTTTTTACACACCTCCGCAAAAGTATTTCACGAAAGAATTACAACACGAGATACAACAGCTGGATAGAATAATGACGTTTATAACAACTAATCTAAATCCCACCAGCGAAACAAGTACACGAACGCCTGTCCCAATGCGACAACGATAATTGTCATAAAAAAATCAGAAGAGACACGTTATCAATTTGTACCAAACACCGACACTGGATCGTCCATCCGGCACGTGTTTTCGCGAATCAAAAGTTTTTTCGCAAGAATCTCTATGCCTTGTTTTTCCAAATTCGTCGCAATGTGATACTCTCGTCATATCACGAGCGTAAAAAAATAAACAGCTCTGCTGGCATTATATTCTATTTCGCCAGTGAGACAATTTCCGGATTCATATAACAATTTAAGTTCGTAAATTGAACAAAAAAAACAGTGTTTGCAGGAGCTTGAACACATCCGTGTAACAAATTCAGACATCTCTGCGGGAAAAATAATTGTCACAGAAAAACCAAAAAGCGGAACGCGACCAATTCAGGAAAACTCAACAACTCTATCGTCCAACCAACGTGTGTTTCTCACGACTGAAAGGTATTATTAGAAACGGCCAGCCACCTTCACTTCAAAAGCAGTATTAATTTGATCCAGACAAACAATCATATTGCAATACAAATGCAATACAGATAGGCTGGAACACAAATGGTATCTGAGTGCCTGCGCGCATACGTTGCATTTTATCAGCCAAACAATTACATCAATGACAGTATCACAGCAATCATGATAATCGTCAATTGGAAGTCAAATCCACTCATATTTTTGCACGCCAAAAGTGTCTTTCCAAAAATCTATTGGAGTTTTTCCCCACAACCTTGCGGAAATTTTCTTCATAAATCCATCGCTCTGTGATGCTCGCGTCATGGTCAGGGGATTTGGGAAATAAATAGTACTGAACATGGACAAATTTTAAATATCGCCCGCCCGCAAGATAACTACACAAATGTCGTGATCAATGCGATACTGATAAGCGTAAAACAACAATTCTACTGGTCATAGATACAACCTGCGTGATATTTACATACATTCTAATATCAGTGCAATAATGGTCAGTACAATAGGAAAACAACGTTTGCAAAAACCAAAGATCCTCTAGCAAATGCCAACATCTTTGCAACGATGATAAGTGTCATAAAAAATCAAAAGGAGCGCGCAATCGATTTTGAACAACCACGACCTCTTGCCCGCCACATCTACACGCACCGTTCACAGGCCAAAAGTTTCTATGGACAACTGCCTCCCATTGTTCTACCAAACCTAGCAGTGGTCTTAAGTCTTAAAAAACCATCATCGCGACCTTTTTCAAAACACTATCACAGGCAACAGGTTGCATAATCATACTGACTGTTCGTGCAAAGATTCTGCTGTAGCAATCATTTCACAAAATGATGATGCTTTTAATGATGCACCACCGATCAAACCACCATCAATGTCATGTTCCAATAACAATTCTTTGACATTTTCCGGCTTCATCGAACCACCGTATAAAATTCTAACATCGTCAGCAATGTCATCATTAAATTGTTCTGCTAATAATTGTCTTATGAATGCATGCATTTCTTGCGCCATTTCCGGCGTTGCAGTTTCACCAGTTCCAATTGCCCATACTGGCTCATATGCTATGATTATTTTCTGTGCTTGTACCTTGGTTAATCCACGCAATCCAGATTCTATTTGATGTGCAATGATATCCTGTGCTTGACCGGCTTTGCGCTGTTCCAATGTTTCCCCAACACACACGATTGGTAATAATGCATTTTCTAGTGCAAAGATTACTTTCTTATTGATAAAATCATCATCTTCATGGAAATATGTCCGCCGTTCACTATGTCCAATAATAACATGCGTCACTCCTAATTCCCTCAACATAACGGCAGAAACTTCTCCTGTATATGCCCCACTCTTGGCAGGATAAAAATTTTGTGCACCTAATGCAATTTCAGGATGTGCACTCATGGCACTACGTGCTGATGACAATGAAGTAAATGGTGGACAAATCAATACATCAACATGTTTTAATTTTCCTATCTTATCTACTATTTCCGAGACCAGGACCTGTGCATCTGAGCTCGAAATATTCATCTTCCAATTACCAGCAATCAAATATTTTCTGTTTTGTCCCATACTATTATCTCCATCCCGTCAAAAATGACGGATATTTATTTATCTTTTTATCCTTAAAGCTTCTACACCTGGCAATGAAGTGCCCTCCAAATATTCTAAACTGGCACCGCCACCTGTGCTAACGAACGTTACTTTATCTGCAAATCCACTCTCCTTGATCGCTTTGCTAGAATCTCCACCACCGATTATCGATAGTGCTGTTGATTTTGCCACTGCTTCTGCTATTGCGAATGTTCCTTTTGCAGTATCTGATATTTCAAATATCCCCATCGGCCCATTCCATAACACTGTTTCAGCATGTTGTAATTCTTTACTAAATAACTCTATTGTTTTTGGTCCAATATCTACCCCAATACAACCATCCGGAATTTCCTCATCTGCCACATTGCAATCTGCAATCTCTCGTGTATCAGTATTTAATTTCGTCGTGACAACATGGTCTACTGGAACAATAAATTTTACACCCAATTTGGATGCTTTTTCTAATGCCTGTCGGGCAATCTCGATCTTATCATGTTCTACAAGACTATTCCCGACATTTTTTCCCATAGCAGATAGGAATGTATATGCCATGGCACCGCCGATCAACATGACATCAGATTTATCCAATAAATTGTCGATGACTTGTATCTTATCACTTACTTTTGCACCACCCAAAATAACAACAAATGGCCGTTGAGCGTTTGCTACTTTTTCTCCTAAAAATGTTAGCTCACGTTCCATTAAAAACCCTGCAACACATGTATCAATAAAATGCGTAATCCCTTCTGTTGAAGCATGTGCACGATGAGCTGACCCAAATGCATCATTGACATAAACCTCTGCTAAACTGGCCAATTTCTGTGCAAATTCTGAATCGTTATTGGTCTCTTCTTTATAAAATCTCAAATTTTCTAATAATATTACACTACCATCTGCCATTTTATTTACAGCATTTTCTACTTCCTTTCCGACACAATCCTGTACAAATGATACTGGCCGTCCCAAATGTTTCGCAAGTACTGTCGCAACATTTTGCAAAGAATATTTATTTATGCGCTCACCCTTTGGCCGTCCCAAATGACTCGCTAAAATTACTTTTGCTTTGTTTTTGACAAGATACTGTATTGTCGGCAACGCTGCCAAGATCCGTGCATCATCAGTTACATTCCCACGATCATCTTGTGGCACATTAAAATCTACACGAACAAACACACGGCGGCCCCGACAATCGACATCTGATAATGTTTTTATATTTTGCACAATATCCTCCACTGAGGACTCGAGATACTAGTAACGTCCAAAATTTTTGCAATAAAATGATGCATTGAAAATATTAAATATAATTGTTCTATCATAATACTATGGAAAATAATAATTCCACACCACCATCATTGTGGGAACAATCTACATGTGAATTGGACGTTGATTATAAAATTTTTCAAACATATAAGTGCCAGTTCCATAACCTATCATCTGATAAATCTGGTGATTTTGTGATTATTAAGAGCAATGATTGGGTACAAGTTGTTGCCGAGACTATTGACCATGATATAGTACTTGTCCGGCAATTTAGATTTGGATCCAAGGAAATATCATTAGAACTTCCTGGCGGAATCATGGACACTGATGAATCTATTATTGATGCTGCCCGTCGTGAATTGGTAGAAGAAACAGGATATACTGGCGACGAAGCAACTGTAATAGCGACATTATTGCCTAACCCAGCCATTCAAACGAACCGAGTATACGTTGTTCATATAAAAAATTGTAAATGTACAGATTATACCAATTTCGATGAATTTGAAGACCTTCAAACATTATTATATTCACGCGAAAATCTCATTAAAGCTGTTCAAACCGGTACGATCTCTCACTGTATAACAATTGCAGCCATCACACGATTTTTGATGTTAGAATGATGTGATAGATTTTATATCATTCTATTTTATAGAACGGTGCTTCCGAAATTTGATACTAGTATATCAATACATCAAGATCATTCACGATATGATTGTCATATAAAAGTTATATATAAAATTTTTTCTCAATTCAATCAATCGAGCATAATAATGCCATTACTATGTATCATATTTGTTGGTTTATTATAATAAAATATGCCAATTAACTTGACACAAACGATATACAAATCGTTCTTATTGATAAAATTGTACATTCCACCAAAATCAGGTATCATAAATCTTCCAAATTTAGAACAAACATCAATCCGCCAATCGTCTTCTTATCAATGTATTGCCGCATCATTAATAATTGCGTAATCATACAAATTTATCCGCATATAGTAATACCAAATCTGTCACAAAACATACAACAAAAAAGTATATAACATCATACAAATAACCGCGCATTAATTGCGCATGAAATCATACCGTCACAGAGTCGAAAACCAAAAGTACCACATCCAGAACAAACCAACCGTCTACAATACGCATATACCAAATGAAAAAATGTCAACATTATACTGACCACTATACTAAACCACTATTGGCATGCCAAACAATCGACATGCCAACATTGTAGTCATTGATTATATGATTGGAGAATTCCAACTATAACCTTCTTCTTTTAAAAGCATTATGTTTTCCGGTTTTGATAAATGGCCGTTTATGTGTTTGCTGTTGTTGCACTCGTCGATTCTGTTCTTGAGTAAGATAGCTTTGATAATGACCACCTTGCGCACTGCCATTCAAATACAAAACTATAACATTTTGATCGTCCAACAAACGTTTAAGCGCGTCTACGACCCTCATTTCATTCAAATTGTTAACCATGACATTTGCATCTTCATTCCAAACACCTAATGCTCGAGCAACGGCATTTGCTTGATCAAGGCAATATTCAGGCAACACATTATCCTCTTTGTCCGTTATAATGTTCAGGATCGTGCTATTTTCTTGCAATCGATCTGCTGTTATGATCAAATCAAGCAGACCGTATTGTATGTAATTCAGTTGATTTTGATCGCGATAACAAGCCAGTTGAACTTGTACAACAAGTTGATCACCACTGTATTGATCCACTAGTAAAACTATCGGACGTTGTAAATATGTCGCAACCTTCATCAAACATCCTGAATCAGCAGGCCAATCGTTACCCTGTTCGTTAATACGCACAACACCTCTCAATTCATTGACTAAATCTGACCTATCTTGATCGGCCAATGTATAACCTCTCTGCAAATTCACAGCATTAAAAAAACAATTATTATTGTTTCCTGAAACATTCTGCAGATGTCTATGGGCCCTGAATAGCTCATGCGCTAAACTTGCGCCAACATTACCTGTAGTACCAATTATATCATCACCTCCTTCTGTATCACTTTTTGGCAAACAATCGTACTTATCACAAATTCCTTTCAAACAGTCAGAAGACTCTTTAACAAACTGATCGTTATCACCCAAAACACCAACAGCTTTATTATATATCTTTTCAAAACATTCTTTGGCCTCCCGAACCGCTTCAAGTCTTTCTCTGACAACATCTTTGTCAAAAGACTTAGAATCCGTTATACGTTGACAATCATCTATGGCTCGCGATATCATTGTTCTGAATATTTTAAATAATTTTTTATCAACTTTCAATGTCGACTGCTTGAATAAACCTCCACATTGTGCAAATGTCAATAACTGTTCAAGCGACCCTTTACAAATGCGCCATTCCTGATCATATATGTGTTCAACATCGAAATTTTTATTTGTAATAAAATAATCGAAATTCGATTGTGTCCTTAACGGGGAGTAATTAAACAAACGCCAGGCCGAAACAAAATCATTATTGAGATTGCGAACCGCCTCCATGGCACTATCGCATTTTTCACCACAATTATCGCGCTCTCTAGATTGTCCAATTACTTGCAATTTATTGTTAAAACCATCCACGCAATTTACCAGACCTTGAACAATTTTACAGCCTTGAACCACTGCTGCTTGCATCGCCATAGTATCAATCGCACGAGCATCTCGAACATACTTACTTAAACCATCTTTAACCTCTTCATGATACGCAGTCAATTTAATACTCATATCAGCAAAAAGTGAACTATAATAACGTGCAACAGCATAAATACCGCTCAATATTGCTGTCGCTTTTTCAATATCATTTATACTCAATTCAGATTGCTGAGTAAAATTGACTAGATCTCCACGCCAGTTATTGATGAGCCCATTCAATTTATCTAAAATTGCAACTTCTGTGACTCTTGCTAGATCTTTGCGCTCGACTAATGCTTCGCTTTCTCGAAGATTCTTATGAACATTCTTAATGTCATAAGCGCGCGCTTCTACACTGTCCATTATTTCTTGATACTTTTTTAGAATTTTAAGGTCATCTTGCAATGTTTCTGCAGAAAACAAATCCACTCGTTTAGAAAATTTATCAAACAATGCAACACAATCGTTTGTTAAATCATCTAGCTCGCGTTGTACTGTCGTAGGATAATACATTAACAAACGATTGGCTTGCAACAGAGAGCATACTGCAACATTATATTTAGCTCCCAAATCGCCTAGCTTGTTCAACAAAACTCCGACTTGCTCTGGTTGAACTTGTCCTGCCTCCACAGCTCTACTTACCTTCTGACAGATTGATTCAAACCTCATATATGCTGTTAAAATCAACCCCAAAGCATTTCTTGAATTTTCAAGATTGGATGCAAGGGCTCCAATGTCAATGTTTTCGTCTCTTCGAACTGGCCGGCCTTCAACTTCGCCAGATGTTTCCAAGACATTGACAACACGTCTCGCCAGCTCTTTACCATTTTCAATACTATTGTTGGCTCGCACTATGAGCGGTTCAAGATTTTCTTTCACAGATTGAAAAGTAATATTGTTCTGCGCATTAGCTTGGTTTTGTATGCGTTCACTAATTGCATCAATGTCATTAATGGCATTAATATCATTTTGCGTCAAAAAATTAACTTCCATAATACCGCACGTAAAACAATAATAATCAAGATTTGTCAATAAAAACATTACAAAAACAAGAAATGCTGATGCGTCCGTAATTGAGTTCACGAGATTGATTGCTAGATGGTAACAGACTGATATTGATGATAGTACAAGATCGACGAATTCGCACAATGTTCAATAAAAAGCAACACAATGCCCTAATCTTTTCAAGATTCAAAGCATAGCACTTATTAGCAATAAATTCAAAACACAATTAATCACTTCAGGAACTGATAGAATGGTGGTGGGAAAGCGATTCGAACGCTTGAAGAGAAACCTCGACAGATTTACAGTCTGCTTCCTTTAGCCACTTGGATATCCCACCAACTAGCAATGTTTGATATCTTTAAAATGTTTTTATTATTTGCCAAGTATTTTTTATGATGTAATTTTTTATTCCTAAGATTGGCGGCTGGAGCAATAATTGCAATACACAGGACTTTGAAAGTATAACATCATATTATTGTTCATGCGAGGGTTATTAAAATATAATTTTTGTCCAAATATTTGACTGAATAAAATTATAAACGGCAAGAAGATATTCTTTCTCACCGGTTATTGCGATATTCTAAATTAGAACAATCTGATCTCTATCAACACATCACAACAGTTTTCACAATTAATGTCTGTCGCGGCCAGATTTCCTTTGTTTTACAAGATCATTTTGTTGCGATTTTCGTTGCAATGGCCACTGTGTCTTCAAAGAACACTCATCGCTGTCTAATGTTCCAGTCGCCGCTAATTCACCATCTTGTAAAAATCTTGCATATTTTTGATCATCACTGCGTATCTCAACTACAGATGGTGAGACGACATAAATTCGTTCTTTTACAGTCTTTCCTGTACTGCTGTGCTTGAATATTGTTCCCACCAATGGAACATCCTTTAATACTGGAATACCACCATTTTCTTTGGTATGTACTTCTGTATTATATCCACCAATCAACAGGCTCTGGCCTTCATACAATACCGCTTGTGTGTTTAATGAATGTTGTGTAATGACAGGGTCAGCTCCTGCACCAACATCTTCAAAATCACCCTCAGCTATATCAACAAATAATTTCATCTTACGTTTGCCGGCTTCATCAACTTCATCTGGAATGACATGCGGCACTACTTGTAATTTTGTCGTAGCAGTTTGGCTATATGCATTGGAATTATATTGGCCAGAAACTTTGCTATATTGTGTCTTGTCGGTTTCAATAATAGCAGCAACATTATCCAATGTCAGAACAGATGGCTTGGCTAACGTTTCACCATTACCATTTTGTTCCAATGCGTCTAATGCACAGTTAACACTCCATCCACTAACAACATTGGTAAATTGACCAGCGATTGAGCCTTGTCCACCACCAACAGTTCCAGGTGTCAAATTAGCATCACCAGTTGATACAGCCAATGAATGTCTGCCATTACCTACGCCCAGAATATTGACCCCCAATGCTCGTGATGCATTCTTGTTGACATTAACCACTGCTACATCGATCTTGATGACTTCACAGGACACATCCAATTTTTGAATAATATCTTCATAGAATGGCATGTTTTCGCGACTATCACGTATAATAATAGCATTCAATCGTTGATCACATGTAATAAATCCTGGCAATGTTGCACCAGATACATCTGCTACATTTTTTTCTGATGTTTTACCATCCTGTTTGGAATTTTTATTATCATTGTTCTGTTTTTGCAATGATTGATTCATTTCCTTGGCATACGACGGTGTATCATCTAAAATCCCCAACATTGGTTGGTATTGTACAGATTTTTCACTGCTGCCAACAGATACATTGAATGGTGAAAATGCATTAGTCAATGACTGTCCAGTAATTATGCTCTGTAATAATGTTGCTACTCCAGGTACTGTAATTGACCCATTGGCATAATTAAATGACATATCATATGCCCAAGCATATTTTAATGGAAATACTTTTACTATTGTTGTGTCAGAAATTTTGCTCGGAACAAATTTCGATGCAATATCACGGATGACGGTGATATATTGTGGTGGTGCTGTCACAATCAATACATTCGCTTCTCCGACACCACGGAAGGAATAATCCGATGCAATAAACCCTAATTTGTCTAAAATGAGAGATAATGTTCCAATACCATCGGTATCCATTCGGAAGATCTCTGTCTGCAATTCCGAATTTGAATATACGAACATTATTTTGCCATCAAAGAACCATACTAATCCATATGCTTTGGTGATATAATCCCAAAATTCTTCCGGTGCCATCTTACTAAACCGTCCATTAGCATTGTAAACTACTTTATCGCTAACAACGACAGTAATCCCTTGCATCGCAAAAAAATCTCTGATCAATTCTGCCAGGCTCTGATCTTTAGCAAAGTGATAATAACTAGCATTTTCAAATGGCAATCTCTGTGCAGGTGTAATGTTGTCAACCGCTGCCATTGTCCTTACATTCGACATCAACACAATAAATAATAAAAGTAACTTCAACACTTTCATCGGCGTAACGAAAAACTTAATAATGGTGAAAGGACGGCCATTGATGATTTTCTTTGTAATGCCATGTCCCAAAAGTCCATAGATTTTATAAATGCATCAATATCATCGCTCAATGATTCGAATGTAGCACGCATCAATGATATATTCTTCGTGATAGATAATCGTTGTAATTGTCGATCGATCGCAAGAATATCATCATCATGAATAATACGAATAAAATTTGCTTGTAATAAATATGATAATTTATGTTCAAGGGCAGCAGATACTGTACCTGTTGGAATAACTTCCCCAAACATCCCTTGTAATACCAGTGTATCAGTACTGCTCTGCGACACTCGAATATCAATATCATTATCTAATACAGCGTACCGCTCACCATATTCATTGCATGCCCAATGATTTATACGGAATAATCCAGAAATAATATCTATGGCCTCTGCGTAATCCATCGCTAAGTTCGTCAAGTGTGTATAATATCGTAAAATGCGCAAGCTAAATACACATCTTCTCAATAACAATTTTCCAATAATATTGATAATAGATCTTTCATATCGATGCGTTCTTGCTGCATAGAATCACGATGTCGCAATGTAAATGCATTATCATCTAATGATTCAAAATCAACAGTGACACAATATGGTGTTCCGATTTCATCCATTCTACGATATCGCCGTCCAATGGCACCGCTAGCATCAAAATATACATTATATTGTCGTTGCAATTTTTGGAAAATATCATTCGCCATTTTCATAATATGTTCATTATTTCTTACCAATGGGAATACTGCCACTTTTACCGGTGCGACCCTTGGACTTAGTCGCAATACGGTTCTTAATTCACCATCTGCTTCATCTTCATCATATCCAGCACATAATACAGCCAATACTGTTCGATCAACACCAACAGATGGTTCAATGACATGTGGGATATATTTCCTATGCTGTGTTTCATCAAAAAACTCCATTGATTTTCCACTGTATTGTTGATGTTGTGTCAAATCAAAACAACCACGTGCTGCAATACCTTCCAATTCTTGTATACCAAATGGATATTTAAACGTAATATCAGTACATGCTTTAGAATAATGTGCTAGCTTTTCTGGTTTATGAACATCAATCGATAACATATCTTCTGGCAGCCCAATACTTTTATGCCATTTCATACGTTCTGTCACCCAATAATTATGCCAATGCTGCCAGGATTCTTCTCTATCATCGATAAAAAATTCCATCTCCATCTGTTCGAACTCACGTGATCGGAAGACAAAATTTCGTGGTGTAATTTCGTTTCGAAACGACCGCCCAATCTGAGCAATCCCGAATGGAATTTTTACCCGTGTCGATGCTACAACATTTAAGAAGTTTACAAATATCCCTTGTGCTGTTTCTGGCCGCAAATACGCCACTGATGTATCATCTGACACTGCCCCGACATGCGTTTTGAACATGAGATTAAAATCTCGTGGTGGTGTTAATACCCCAATACTTCCAGTGACAGGCGATGGAATTTTAGTCAACTCATCATTGGTCGCCTCTTGCACACATTTTAGGACAAGATCCTCCATATCACCAGGACATGATAATTTTCGCTTTAATTGTTGTGCAGCAGCGATAGCATCTCGCAATGTATCATCTGATTCCTGCACGCACACATACCCAATTGACTTACCATCAACGATGACATCTGCAAAAAATAATTGATCTGCACGGAATCTCATTTTCGATTCTTTACAATCAACCATTGGGTCAGAAAACCCTGCTAAATGCCCAGACGCTTCCCATACTTTCGGGTGTGAAATTATAGAACAATCTATTCCAACAACATCATGTCGTGCTGTGACCATATCATGCCACCATGCGTTTTTTATGTTACGTTTTAATTCTACTCCAAGCGGACCGTAATCAAAAAAACCATTGAAACCACCATAAACATCAAATGCACGAAAAATGAACCCTCTACGTTTTACCAACGACAGAATTTTATCCATAACATCGCCAATCTGTCCACACTTACTTTTAGCATTGAGCATACTATGCTGCTGTTGTTCGTCCATCACCCATATAATGAATCAAAAAATCCCCAACGCCGTCAAGATTTATCTTGCCGTTATGATTACATATCATAGTCTGTTATTTTCTGGCCAATGTCATATTGCTAAACGTACCGATTAAAGCAGATACGAGCTCTTTGGTAATGTGTTGTACATTTTGATCCATTTGATCGGAAGAGATTTGAAAAGGATTGTGTTCCTTTGTAAATTTCTGTAGTTTTTCTTCAGCTTCATCCATTTTACCTGCAAAACCACAATACTTTGTTAAAGCATGATCCGTCGCCAGTTCTGTACTATCAAAATTTTCTCTTTGCTCCTTTATTTCATTAGATATTGTTTCAGATTGCTGTTCTGATGTTTCTTCTGTATATGCCCATGCCCTATACTTATCTGCAAATTGTTGAAGTTTTTCTTCAAGCCATTCAAGTATTTGCTTGAAATGGTTATCTTTGACATTATCGCCGACATCATCTTTTTGTTCTATCATTTCTGCAGTTTTGTCTGATTGCTCTGTTTTTTGCTTTAATTCGACTGTCTTTTTTGCGTTTGTAACATTCTGACCATCCCAATCACCTGCTTGATTTTTTGGATTCTTCAAATTGCATCCTAATACAACACTTACGACCGCAGATACTGTTTGGGAATATAGTTTATTTACAACGCCATATACACCAACAATAAGATTGGAAACAGCATTACCAATTCTTCCGATTGGCTCTTTGGCCTTTTCTATACATTCTTTAGCTTTGTCTATACGGTCTTGTTCCTTATCTGACAAAACAACATTATTTTCTTCCGTCTTTCTGTCAAGAATCTTAGCAATACACCATCCTGCGATGCTTTGTCCATAACTTGAAACCATTATTTGTGTCACTAATGTAAGAGCCATCGTAAATAGTGCGAGCGGCAACGATCCTGTCAATATTCCAACTGTCAATTGTGCTGCTAGAGTGATAGTAGTAACAACAATTTGTGTAATGATCGGATGTTTTTCTATCCAATTACCAAGGGGCGGTATCGCATTACGCACAACATTGACCGCCAAATCAATGAGCGCTTGCACCATATACACCGGATTGACAGCCAAAGCAGCAAATGCAACAACTGATTGCACACCAATTCTAATTGTCGCTGCAATAACTTCTCCTGTACGTTTGTGTTCTTGAAAAAATTTTGCTATGTTGTATCCTATTTTAGATCTGAATGAATCCTGCGGTGGCTGACTTGTATCTATTTCTAATATTTTATTTTTAACACTATCAATGGCATATCCAGTCAACCTCGCTATTGCATATCCTGGGTTGAACAATAAACTCGCTAATGCAATTGCAACAGACGTTGTATTTGGGTTTTGACATAATGTCGCTAAGATCTTCTTAGATGGTTCTACTACACCACTAAATGCATTTGCAATGGCCCCAAATATTTCCCCAACAGTTTTTTTAATTACTAATGATTTATATCTAAGACGGCCTTCTTCAAAAACATGCTGACCGTTTATCGTCACATGTTTTTGAGTGTCATTAGCAGTATTGTAAGCGTTTTCAGTAACATTTTGTGCTTCACCACCATCATATAAATCTACATTGCAACGTGTTGACTGACCATGATTATCCCATGTTTTCATATTACAATCACGAACATCAATAGATGTTTCTAAGTTACAGTGTTCCTTCGACAAATTACTTGCATGGTGCTCAATATAAGGTTTTGCACATCCAGACTCATGAATTTCTTTGGCAACTTGCCGCTTGTCTGACAACTGTTGTTTCCCTTTCTGAATCGTTTTTCCACCAAAATGTACAGTATCACCAAATGAAGATTTTAATTCTTCATCTCCCAAATATTGTATTTGATGTACGCCACCAAATCCCATAAATCATTGGATAGTATGCATGCAAAGCGAAAAGTAAATTCCATTACTTATTATTAACTTCTCACCTACTCAACATTTTTATGATCAACAATTGCTTGTTCTTGTTGTAGAACAGGTTGTCCATAACCAATCAACTTTTTCACTTCACTAAAAATACTTGTACCAAACTGTGAAGAGAAAAATCCTATGCCTAATGATAACGCAGACTCCGCCAGTACAGCAGGCATGCTTTGTGTATACTTTCCTACTGCTATGTTAGAGGCTATTGATAGTGCTGTTGTAATACATTGTGCAATTACTGAATGTTGATATGCTAAATTTTTAGTCGCATCAATATTATTTGTGAGCATATCTAATGTCGCATTGAAACCATTATTCCATGCGTTTCCGATCATTTGTTCTTTTGTCACGCCCAAAATGTTTAACACACCAGTTTGAATGCCAGTAGTAATAGCGGTTGAAATTGCTTTTGTAACCATTGGATGTTGTTGCGCACTAACTGCAAGCTGACCAACAAAATTTTGCGCCTCACTTTCACTAACTTCTGCAGATAACAACTTATCCTTGGCAATGTCAACTGCAGCTTTTACCATCATTGGCAATCCAGTAGCTGGCATTACAACAGAAACTGCACCAAATACAACCATAGAAGTAGTAAATGGGTATTGTTTATAAATATCAACTGCTGGTTTTACAACCTGCACACTTTTGTCCTTTAATATTTTTAAGCAATCAAAAATACCAGTATTCTGTCCATTTGCTGGGCGCGCTTGCTCAGAAGTTCGTTCATTTAAGTTGCCACCATCTATCCGTTCAGTCGGATTGTTCAATGTCGATTTTGTGTTTACACCAATCTGACTTGATTGTTGCAAACCACCATCGCGCCCGTCATTTTTGCCTATACATTCTACCATACGATGGCGCTGCATTGTATATTCAACACAAACCCATGTCGAATATTTTATACAAAAATCTTTTTACAATTGATATTATAAAACCTCTGGTGCTCAGGAGGGGATTCGAACCCCTATATCTTTCGATACTGCCGCCTGAAGACAGCGTGTCTACCAATTTCACCACCTGAGCAGATAGTCTTAAATAAGAGATATTATCTGCAAATTTTTGTCAAATCCATAATATCTCCTTACATAATTTTTATTTGCGCATCTGTTTCTCTAACTACTATTATTTCACCGTTTTGTCGTTCCAACTGCAACGCACCGGTATCATCGATCCCAATACTACGTCCGAGGAAAATACCATTCGCGCATTCCACTTTAATGATCCTGTTATAATGCATGTCATACTTGGACCATTGATCAATTATATCCACCAGTGGTATGTTTAAAAACATATCATGTCCTGATGCAATCGACTGTAGTATGATATGATTTACATCATTCAACGATGATAACGCATCACTAAATTCCGATATACATGTTGTTTCGTATCTAGCATTTTGCAGGTGTGGTGACTGACAAATATTCATACCAACACCAATCATACAAACAATATTTTTGTTATCACGAATTATAGTCTCCAGCAGTATTCCACCGACTTTTTTATTATTTATGAAAATATCATTTGGCCATTTTACGTTCGTATTGATGTTCAGTTGTTGGAACATAACATCACAAATTTTAATCGCTACACATTGCGATAATATAGCTATATTTGCAATTTTTTCATATCCAACTAAACATACGTATGTCGCATATAAATTTCCGTTATTATCGCTATTCCAAACATTCCCTCTGCGACCACGACCATTCGTCTGCGCATCTGCAATTACAAAAAACGGTATTGTTTCCCCACAGCGAACGTGTTGTTTGGCAACGTCGGTTGTACTAGTAACTTTTTTGTAATGAAAAATTCTGCATATTACGTCATTTGACCACATCGTACTATTCATATTGATATACACTGGTATTATTTGATAGCTGCAAGCTATTAAACAACAAAAATTGTTAATTGACAATAAAATGCGTGGTGCGTGTTTATGTTGATATTTTTACTTAAGCATTTGTTTGAGATTTTTGACGTCAGATACGATAGAAATTTGTACCATATTTTCTGTAATGCTGGTGATATCAAATACTGCTATATGTATATTAATATTTTCAGTAGTAGTAATATGCATTGTGAATAAGTTAATAACTCAATTTAGGACCAAAAATACTGGCTAATGCGAATGGTTTCCTTGTGAATAAAGAGATTATTGGCATGTGAATGGTTGTTAATAAAAATAGAAATTAACAAAATGCTAACAAGTTATTAACGGAGTTATTCACATTGGCAGTGAATAATAATAGCATTTGTGAATGCCAATTTAAAAATCGGTAGCTATGAAACGTTCAACTAGTGTACTTCCTAATTTTTCTAGTAACAAAATGGCATATTTTGATCAGAAATAAAAATAAATTGACTATATATGATCAATAACTGTGTCGATAACATCTGCATAATAGTGTTATTAAAACAACACTAATAACCAACGTAAACGCTAACCGCACAATTGTGTTTCTTCAGAAATATAAGTAATTTTTCTCGATAAACTGTGTATCAATATGGTAATAGTTTGGACAAATATTGTTCAATAGAAAATGTATGTAAATCTGTACATTGTTCTCCTGTACCAATAAAGAAGATAGGAACATGAACTGAACTATATGTACCTATCAATGTTCCTCCAGTGCTTGTACCATCTAGTTTTGTCATTATCAGCCCAGTCAATGGAATGTTGTCATTGAACGATTGAGAGACTTTGATTGTATTGCTCCCAATGGTACTGTCAGCAACGAGCCAAACATGAAGCGGTAAATCTTGGTTTTTTTTGCGTAGAACACGTAAAATTTTTTCCAGCTCTCCAATCAAATTGGTCTTGGTATGCAACCTACCGGCGGTGTCTAAGATCAGAAGATTTTTTTTTCTAGCAATGGCAGATTGGTAAGCATCAAATGCTACTGCAGCAGAATCTCCACCATGGCGGCTCTCAACAATGTCGATCGATAATGTTTGTGCCCAATGTACGAGCTGTTCATTTGCAGCTGCACGGAAGGTATCGCATGACCCAAGTAACACTTTATATCCTAAATTTTTATAGTGATATGCCAGTTTCGCTGCGGTTGTTGTCTTTCCAGACCCATTGGTCCCGATGAGACAAATTACTGTAAGACCGTCGTTTGATAGCGATAATTTACCTTCAGATCCAGATAAATTTTTTCGAATAACATCAGCTGCTAACGATGAAATGTCCTCGCGGGACATGGATTTTTTATTGGATAATTCATCTTTTACTTGTGATACTATATCTTTTGTAACATCTACACCAATATCTGCAGAAAATAATGTGTCTTCCAATGATTGTAATGATTTGGCATCGATTTTCGACGGAAGCAATATATGAAACAAATTGGTAGTTGCTTGTTTTAGTCGCTTGCCTGTATTTTTGAAAAATTTGAACATAGTAGTAAGAAAAGTGACAAAAATAATGACATGAAAGAATGCAATGTGAATGTTTTTTTATATTAAAAGTATGTCTTACACGCAAATATTGCAGATGGGGTTAACAGACAAGTGGCATATTGCAGATGTATTGTTTTCTATGCAATATACTTTACCGTTGTTATATATATCAGTACTTTACTTTATCTAAAAATAGACCACAAGCAGGAGCACATTCTTTTCTAAGAAGATTACCATATGATGAGTCATTGACAAGGCCATCTGCCACGAATGATGGTGGGCGATTGCCAAGACCTACTTGTAATAAGCAACCAGCAATAATACGTACCATTTTATATAGATATCCACTGCCTTCTGTGATGAACGTAATCATATTGTTTTCGCGAATACATTCCATGCGAGCAATTGTTTTTATTGTTCGTTCATTATCACTATCATCGTGCAGTGCACCAAAGTTTTGAAAATCATGTGTTCCAATAAGTAATTGCGCACATTCATGCATCTTGTCAGTGTTTAACCGTCTTCGACCAAGACCGTATACGTAACGATATTGGAATGGAGATGGATAGCCTTCCAAAAAATAATATCGATATTGTTTCGATGTTATAGAATATCGTGCATGAAAATCAAATGGTACCTGTTCCGCAGAATATATTTGAATTGTTTTTGGAATGCCACATCTTAAAGCGCGTATTAGCGCATCAGTGCCATGACTCCATTCACTGTCGAAATGAAAACAATATTCTCGTGCATGAACACCAGAGTCAGTGCGGCCACAACCGTGTATCCGAACAGGATGTTCGAAGATCATTCCTAAACGATGCTCAATAACATCTTGTATTGTATTTCTATGTGGTTGGCTCTGCCAACCATTGAAATCTGTCCCATCATATGAACAAAAACATTTCCACCGCATAACAAATCAAATATATTATGCTTTTATTTTATGTCGTTGTGATGTTTTGTTCCAATTCAACATGAAGAAGAACGCACCAGCTGCAGCACATCCTACAAAAAATAAAAATGTTGCATTCCATCCCCATTTATCAGCGATTTTACCAACACCCCATCCAGACACAGCACTACCAAGGTATCCAAATGTTCCTGTCAGTCCAGCTCCTGTAGCGGCAGCACGACGAGATCCAAACTCTGCACCAGCGACACCGGCCAATGTTTGTGGCCCATAAATAAAGAATCCCATAATGAATAAAAATATTGTATTTACTAATGTAGAGTTTGATGGCATTGCCCAGAACATCAGTAATGCAAATATCAACACTGCCATGAAATAAAATGATGCACAATTCCTACGTCCACCAAATATCCTATCAGATGCCCATCCAGCAACAAAACCACCGACAGCACCCATAAATTCAAATGCAACGTTCAAATATGCTGCTCCCATTATGCTAGTACCTTTGGCCTCTTGTAAAAATGTTGGTGCCCAATTAAAAAATCCCATGCGGATGATATAAACAAAGAAATTTGCCATACAAACATACCATAATGCTTTATTTGGCAAAATATGTTCGAAAAATACTTCTTTAAATGTTATATCTTCTCTGTCGTCATGACTAGATTCATTAAACAAATTTTCTTTTTCTTCAATTGATGGCAGTCCCAAAGATTGTGGGTTATCACGTAGTCGATTGAATATGAAAAATGATAGTATTACAGCAACAATGGCAGGGATAAAAAATACATATCGCCATCCCATGTGTATTAATATGCTGGAGCCAGAAAGAAGAATGACAATACTTCCTAATTGATGAGAAGCATTGACGATGCCCCATCGTGTGCCTAATTGATGAGGAGAATACCATTGTGTCATCAAACGAGATACAGGCGGCCAACCAGCAGATTGAAACACTCCATTAAGCGCATAAAATATAATAAATATCCATAATGAATTTGCTAGTCCTATACAGATACTACAAGCCGCGGACCCCAATAGCCCGATGGTCATGAACCATCGAGCATTCGTACGATCACATATCGCACCACTAAAAAATTTGCCGAACCCATAGATCAAGGAGAAGACCGTAAATACCCATCCAATTTCTGCTTTTGTACAACCGAATTCCGACAGCATCTTTGGGGTCGCGACTTGGAAATTTTGACGTACTAAATAAAATGCAGCATATCCAATAATTAGGGAATAAATTATGCGGAATCGCCAATACTTATATTTTTGGTCTATTAGTTCGGGCGTTAAGACCGCATCTTTGTCAAACACGTTGCTCTTCATCACTAACATTCGCAGGTTGGAATTTTGTCAGAAAAATGCAAATGATTTGCAATGTTTGTCGCTAATCATAATCAAGAAAAGTGGTATTTTATTTTCATAGACGAAAATTGCCACTTTGGACGACATTTTTTTCTTGCAATCATTGTAAAAAATATTTCACCACCGGCGCGGAATTTTTGTCAGTCGAAGACATATTGACAAATTTTTTATAATTTTTACGATCCGCCAACATAGATGGGAAGAAATGTTTATTGCATCATCATGGGTGGGGGCCGTGGTGACAGAATATATCCGTTGACGAAAACACGGTGTAAGCCAGCTGTCCCGTTGGCAGGAAAATATCGATTGGTTGATATTCCTATAAGCAATTGTTTGAACGCAGGATATACGAGGATTTATATTCTTACACAATTTAATACCCGTTCCCTACATCGACATATTGAAGCAACATACCGATTTGATACTTTTGGAAAGGGATGTATTGAAATATTTTCAGCGGAACAGACGAATCATGATGGTGCATGGTATGCCGGGACAGCAGATGCCGTAAGAAAGAATTTACAATATATAAAACCGCAAGCAGATGATGTCATTTTAATATTATCTGGTGATCAATTATATCGTATGAATCTGTCAGATTTTGTAAAACAACATTGTGATAGTGGGGCTGACCTGACAATAGCATCAAAAGCGATCCCAGAATATAAAATTAGTGCATTTGGGATAATGCAAGTAGATGATAAATTATCTGTAAAAGAGTTTATTGAAAAACCACAACAACCAGCATTAGTAAGGAATTGTGCTGTTCCACAACATATCCGGCAGCAATTGAAAGATACTAGCAATACACCATATTATTTGGCATCAATGGGAATATATGCATTTTCTGCCAAAATATTATATGATGTTTTAAATGGTACAGGTAGTGATTTCGGAAAGGATATTTTACCACGTATGTTAGGAAAATATTCTATGAAGGGATATGTTTTCGATGGCTTTTGGGAAGATATTGGTACAATACGGTCATTTTTCGAAACGAACTTAATGTTGACTGATATGGTGCCGGAGTTTGATTTCTTTGATGCAGACAATCCTATCTATACCCGTGCACGATATTTGCCCGCATGTAAAGTGAATAGTTGTCACATGGAGCGTACCTTGTTATCTGATGGGTGCATTGTCACGAATGCTACATTGAACCGTTGTGTTGTAGGATTACGGTCGATTATTCGTTCAGGGGCATATTTGGAAGATGTCCTGATGTTTGGTGCAGATTATTTCGATTCAGTACAATCTTTATCCGATACACCACATAATATTCCATTGGGAATAGGAGAGCGTTCTGTAATAAAACGTGCCATTATTGATAAAGATGCACGTATAGGAAATAATGTTCATCTTACACCATTTGGAAAACAAGATGGATACAGTCAAGATGGGATGTATGTAAAAGATGGTATATTGTGTATTACACGTGATGCGGAAATACCAGATAATACGGTATTTTAAGCAATGTAATATCAGTGCAATATTGATGTAGAACAATAACATCGATTTGCTACCGCAGCAATAGTTAACCATACTAATCGTATGTCACAAATCATTTTGGCCTGTGTGCGCGCAATGAATACAAGTTGTGTGAGGAATTAACGTGGATATATTTTTGCGACAAAGCTGATTGCTGTTTTCATTTCATGTAAAATTTCATTTGTTTGGCAATATATCCGACAATGATATACACCGCGGCTACAGTTCAATATGATTGTTTTGGTTGGATATTTTTATATATTGGCATGGAAATTGCTACAACTTCTCTAGTAAGGATTTAGGATATGAGCAGTAAAAAATCAAAAATTTTAGGAATTGATCTTGGAACAACAAATTCATGTATGGCGGTAATGGAAGGTGGTGAGGCAATTGTAATCCCTAATGCAGAGGGGGCAAGAACGACACCATCAGTAGTTGCTTTTACAAAATCAGGAGAACGTGTTGTTGGACAAGCAGCTAAACGACAAGCAGTAACAAATCCAAAAAATACAATTTTTTCAGCAAAACGACTGATTGGTCATAAATATTCTGAAATAAAGGATATGGTAAAGGACCTTCCATATAAAGTGATCGAAGGGAAAAATGGAGATGCATGGATAGAATGCCAAGTTGGAAACAAGACAGAACAGTTTTCGCCAGAACAAATCTCATCGATGATATTGGCCAAAATGAAAGCAGATGCTGAAACATATTTGGGATGTCCTGTAACACAGGCAGTCATCACGGTGCCAGCATATTTCAATGATTCTCAACGGCAGGCGACCAAGGATGCTGGACGAATAGCTGGATTGGAAGTATTGCGAATTATTAATGAGCCAACGGCTGCTTCACTAGCATATGGGTTGGATAAGAAAAATGATGAGAAAATCGCTGTTTATGATCTCGGTGGTGGTACTTTCGATATTTCTATCTTGGAAATAGGCGATGGTGTGTTTGAAGTCAAGGCGACGAATGGTGATACCATGCTCGGAGGAGATGACTGGGATAACAGATTGATCGATTGGTTAGCTGATGAGTTCCAAAAGGAGAATGGAATAGATCTACGAAATGATCCAATGGCAGCACAGCGGTTAAAAGAAGAAGCTGAAAAAGCAAAGATAGCACTGTCATCAACACAACAAGTGGATATTAATTTGCCGTTCATTACAGCAGATGCAAATGGTCCAAAGCATTTGAATGTATCATTGACGCGGTCACAGCTAGAGAAAATTTGTGATGATTTATATCAACGTACATTAAGCCCATGTAAGAATTGTCTAAATGATGCTGGATTAAGCAAGTCAGATATTTCCGAACTTGTATTGGTTGGTGGAATGACACGTTCTCCACGTGTTGTTGAGATCGCAAAAGATTTCATTGGAAAGACACCACATCAAGGAGTCAACCCAGATGAAGTAGTCGCTGTAGGTGCTGCTATACAAGGTGGTGTATTACAAGGAGAAGTCACAGATGTCTTGTTGCTAGATGTTACCCCATTGACATTGGGGATAGAAACGGCTGGTGGTGTTTCTACACCAATGATCGAACGAAATACTACTATCCCGACGAAGAAGACGCAGATATTTTCTACGTATGCTGAAAATCAAACAGCGGTAGATATTCAAGTATTGCAAGGAGAACGTCCGATGGCACGTGATAACAAATTATTGGGACAGTTCAGATTGGATGGTATTCCTTTGGCCCCACGTGGTGTTCCGCAGATTGAAGTGACATTCGACATTGATGCAAATGGTATTCTTCATGTAACGGCTAAGGATAAAGGAACTGGTCGTGATCAAAAAATTACAATCACTAGTGCATCTGGACTTTCTGAAGAAGAGATCGAAAAACTACGTAAAGAGGCAGAAATGCACGCTGAAGAAGATAAAAAACAAAAAGAGGCAGTAGAAGAACGTAATCAATTAGATAATTTCATCTATCAGACAGAAAAACAATTAAAAGACCTTGGTGGCAATTTGTCAGATGATAAACGTAAACCATTAGAAGATGCGATTGCAGAAGCGAAAAAAGTATTCGATGACAAAGATGCTAAAGCGGATGCCTTAAAAGCAGCGCGTGAAAAATTAACGACAACATTCCAAGGCATGGCACAAGAACTGTATTCACAAGCGCAAGCCGCTCAAAATAATACAAACACTGCCAGCGAAAAACAAGGTGATGCAAAATCAAAAGACGATAATGTAGTCGATGCAGATTTTGAAGTTGTAGATGATAAGAACAATGATAAATAACTTTTTCAAATTGGACAACATTATGGAAAAAATTAAACCATTAGGAAATCGTGTCCTCGTAAGAAAAATAGAGGATAAGGAACAAATAAAAGGTGGTATTATCATCCCAGATGCTGCAAAAGAAGCATCTCAAGAGGCGATGGTTGTCGCTGTCGGTTCTGGAAGAAATGATGAGGGCAAAGTATTAGAATTTGAAGTAAAGGTCGGTGATCGTGTCCTCATCAGCAAATATGGTGGTACAGAAATTAAACAGGATAAGGATATCTTAGTTGTCTTACGTCAAGATGATATACTCGCTATTATAGAAGAATAAAACGAAAGGGAAAATAAAGTTATGGCAAAGCAATTAATGTTCGATGAACAAGCACGTAAAAGAATATTGGCAGGTGTGTCACAATTGGCAAGTGCTGTTAAAATTACACTAGGGCCGAAAGGACGTAATGTTATCATTGATAAAAAATTTGGTGCACCTTCTGTCACTAAGGATGGTGTAACTGTAGCAAAAGAAGTAGAGTTGAAAGATCCATTCGAGAACATGGGTGCTCAGATGGTAAAGGAAGTAGCATCTAAGACATCTGATGTTGCAGGAGATGGTACGACAACAGCAACAATATTGGCAGAAGCAATATATCGTGAAGGGTTGAAGAATATTGCTGCTGGTGCAAATCCTGTCTTCGTAAAACGTGGAATTGATAAAGCAGTAGAAGTAGCAGTTGCCGAGTTGGAAAAGACATCGAAAAAAGTAGAAGGCGATGAAATTCGTCAGGTGGCTACTGTGTCGGCCAATTGGGATGCTGAGATTGGTGGTATTATAGCTGATGCTATGAAGCGTGTTGGCAAAGATGGCACAATCACTGTTGAGGAAGCCAAGACAATGGAAACAACATTGGATGTCGTTGAAGGTATGCAGTTCGACAAGGGATACCTCAGCCCATACTTTGTAACGAATAAAGAGGACATGGAATGTGTGCTCCAGAATGCTTATGTCTTGATATTTGAAAAGAAAATATCGAATTTGAATGAATTATTGCCGACATTACAAGCAGTTGCACAGTCTGGCAAACCATTGATGATCATCGCTGAGGACATCGAAGGTGAAGCGTTGGCAACATTGGTAGTTAATAAATTGCGTGGAACATTGAACATATGTGCTGTAAAGGCACCAGGGTTCGGTGATCGCAGAAAAGCAATGATGGAAGATATCGCTATCCTTACTGGCGGAAAATTCATTTCTGAAGATCTTGGTATTAAGCTGGAAAATATCACATTGGATGATCTTGGACAAGCGAAGCGTGTTTCTGTAGATAAGGATACTACTACTATTGTTGAGGGTAGTGGCAAGACTGAGGACATTGAAGCACGGATTAAATTGATACGCAAACAGATCGAAGATTCTACATCAGATTATGATAAAGAAAAACTTCAAGAACGTTTGGCAAAGTTGGCTGGTGGAGTAGCTGTAATTAGTATTGGTGCTGCTACGGAGCCAGAAATGAAAGAGAAAAAAGATCGTGTTGATGATGCATTGCATGCCACACGTGCTGCTGTTGAAGAAGGAATTTCAGCAGGTGGTAGTGTAGCATTATTGCGTACACATAAAGCGATCGAAAATATTCAAGCAGAAGGGGATGTAGCGATTGGTGTTTCTATCGTTCGTCGTGCTATTGAAGCCCCATTACGTCAATTATGTGCCAATGCTGGTGTTGAAGGATCAATTATTGTTCAAGAAGTACTCAAACATGATGGTTCATATGGATATAATGTTGCAACTGGTAAGTTTGAAGACCTTATGAAAGCTGGTGTAGTTGACCCAACCAAAGTCACTCGTGCGTCTTTACAAAATGCAGGGTCGATCGCTGGATTATTATTGACGACAGAATGTATGATTTCTGATATACCGGAAGAAAAATGCAACTGTGGATGCAATGGTCAAATGCCAGACATGGGCGGCATGGGTGGAATGATGTAATATCATCTTAAAAATAGATTCCATAGTTTTTATGAGCATTATCAAATCATGAGGTAATGCTCATTTTTATTACACACATGGCGTATAGAATTTTTATGTAGAAATATTTATTATCTAATGAAGATTTTATACCATTTTTAGATCAGCATTGAAATTGCCATGATGCGTTAAACTTGACAACCAGCATCAATATTGTGCATAGTGTGAGCATATGGTGTTTGAAGATATTATCGATCAATATGATATATTTTTTGTAGATTTATATGGTGTTATTTGGAGTGGTATCGCGGCATATCCAGAAGCATTACATGCATTATCTACATTGATTACTGCTGGTAAAAAGGTAGTCATATTGTCGAACGCATCATTTTTATCGAATGAAATTATTTCCAAATACGATGGTGAACATTTGAAAAAGAATATACACTTTTCTGATTTTGTCAGTTCAGGCGATGCTTTGCAAGATGTTATTCAAAATAGTAAATTAACATTTCGATCCTGTCAGTCTCCCAAAACGTATTTCATGGTGGGTGCTCGGAATGATGCACCGTTTGCAGGTGGTGCTTATACAGAGGTTGACGATATTCGATCTGCTGATTTTATTTATATTTCTCATGTTCAATTTTCTGATGATGAACGGAATTCAATGTCAGATGAATTAAAACAATATTTGTATGTTGCTCGTACGAATAATAATGTTCGTAAATGGGAAACTACAACAATAGATCCATATTTTCCAGTATTAAATCTTTTCAAACAGTATAATAAACCATTGGTCATTGCTAACCCAGATAAATATGCAAGATGTGCAATGTTACCATCTCCCGATGCAACATCATATGTATCAATGAAAACAGTAAAACAAGGACTTCTTGGTGAAACATATGAAAAAATGGGTGGTGAGGTATTCTATATTGGAAAGCCGTATCCTCAAATCTACAAATATGCCATGGAACGGATGGCACAACTTTTGAACACAACATTCGATGATGTGAAAAATTCTCGTATTGCGATGATAGGAGATTCTTTAAATACTGATATTTTGGGAGCTATTAATACCAGTCGTGAAATCGGATGTTCTATCGATGGTATATTAGTAATGACCGGAATTAGTGGTGGGGAAATGCCGGAAAATATTCGTTCTAATGGCGTGTTAATCCATGACTTTTGTAAACATGCTGGTGTTGTTCCAACACATGTAATGTCAGCATTATCATTAAATGCTACTGTATTATTTTAATCATCTGTCAGAGGTTCTATCTAGTTGATCATGATAGCCTGTTAGGAATTTGTACATTGTTGATCATTTTCAACTCGTTTAACGTGAGCATTGTTGTCGTCTAACAACCAACTTGGCATTCATCAATGACTTATTGATGGTGTAGATGATGAACATCTTTTTAGCATTAAAACGATACGTAAAGATTCTATTTTAATATAAGATTATATAAATTAAAAAAAATAATGTTCCCAGCGTTGTGGCAGTTAAACTACGCTGCTGGAATTGTAATGATTTTAAATTTCGTGAAAGCTGTTGTTGCAAATGTTTTATGTTTTAAAGACATAAAGTATAGGATGCCCTTGTTTTATCGCATTTGATTTAATGTCCAGTAAATAATAAGTTGACATTTCTCGATGAAATTGCATAACCGCGAGTCGCGGGGGTGCGAGAATCCAGAGAGGGGAATTATGAAAGATACTAACAACCATGATTTGACAAGACGATTTGGAGCATTGATCGAAAAAAAGGTATCTGGTGAAGAACTTACTGATAACGAAATTCGTGATATCACCAATGCTATCATTACCAAGAGCATCCCAGATTATCAATTGTCGGCATTTTTGATGGCGATATATTTTCAGAACATGACGATTCAGGAAGCATCAACATGGACCGAAGAATTGATGTTATCAGGAGATATCATTGATTGTGGTGGTATTTCATGGCCGAAGATTGATCGTTGTTCTACCGGTGGTGTTGGTGATAAATCAGCGTTTGTGTTGCCTGCTATAGCAGCTGTTTGTGGTATTGCTGTTCCAACATTAGTCGATAGTTGTGCGGGATTAGTGATTTCTGATCTAGAAAAAATGTCATCAATACCTGGCTTTGAATATAAATTTGATGCTAAAAAGTTTAAGACACAATTAAAAAAGGTCGGATGTTGTTATTATGAACAACCAGAAAATATTGTCCCTGCAGATGTCATTTTAGAAGGTATTAGAAAAACAACAGGTACTGTCCCGAGTGTGCCATTGATGACAGGAAGTATTTTGGGCAGTAAGTTGTCTTCCGGTGCTGATGGTGTTGTCGTTGATGTCAAATGGGGAAATGGATCATTCATTAAGGACATGGAACAGGCCAAACAGCTCGGTCGTATGATTACTCGTGTTGCACGTAGTTTGAATAAAAAATGTATTGCTGTGGTCACAGATGCAAATCAACCGTTGGGCCAGACTGTTGGTACATGGCTAGAGATCGAAGAAACGATAGAATTATTAAAAGGCAATGGTGATCCCGAAATGCAGGATCTCATCCTAAGAATCGGGATGGAAATCATTCGATTGGCAGGAGTAGCTGGTTCAACATTATCAGCAAAACAAATGATCATTAAAAAGTTGTCAGATGGGTCAGCATTGGAAAAGTTTAAAGAAATGATAGCAGCTCAGGGTGGCGATACTACATATATCGACCATCCAGAACAATATCCAAAAGCAAAATATTCTAGAAAATTATCAGCACAAAAACGTGGTTATATTCATACAGTAAATGCTGGTATGATCGCACGTGGTGTAAAAATATTAGCGACTAGAAAAGATGGTACAATCGACCATACTGTTGGTGTTTCTGGAATTATGAAAGTTGGTATGCAGATCAAACAGGGAGAACCATTGATCATGATACATTATAATGATGAGTCGAATTTAGAGCCAGCATTGGAATATTTCCGTGATGCATATCGATTGGCCCCGAAGCGACCGGTCCTCAATGAATTAATTGTAGAACGTATTGCTTAATCTCATTATATATCCTGGATAATATATGAAAGTCATACGTTTGGCAGTGGTTATGTTGATGTGTGGGTTGTTGTCTGCATGTCAGCAAGAAAAACCAGTACCGTCAAAGGACCTTCGAATATGTTCTATCAATGAATTGGCGTATTCTGATCCACAAAAAGTTTGTGACAGCAGTGATTATAAAATCATACAATCAGCGTTTGAAGGGTTAATTATTCCTGATCCTGAAACTCTGAAACCAACTCCTGCAGTGGCAGAACGATGGACAGTATCATCTGATAAAAAAACATATGAATTTTTTATCCGTGATACTGCAGTATGGTCAAATGGGAAACCAGTAACGGCAGAAGATTTTGTATATTCTGCACGACGGGCATTATCATCAAAATTCATGTGCCCATTCGCAGAATTATTTTTCCCATTAAAAAATGCACGTGCATTCTTTAATCGTGAAATACGAGATTTTTCAAAGGTCGGAATTACAGCGATTGATTCGCGAACATTACGAATTACATTAGAAGAGCCCACACCACATTTTTTAACAATATTAATGCATCCGTGTTGGTCTCCATTGAACGATACAGTAGTTGCATCATTTAAACAATATAATCAAACATATGGTGGTCAAAGTGCCGCAAAATTGAGAATTATTTCGAATGGCCCATTTGTATTTTCTGAAAGAATACCAGGGACATGTTTATTGCTAAGAAAGAATCAACAATATTGGGATGCAGATAATGTCATGTTACAATCTGTCATGTTTTTGTCAGAGAACAACCAAGTATACATCGAGAAATCATTTGCAGAACGTAATATCGATATAGCAGAAGTTTATTATGATAACCCAGGGATCATCGGTGATTGTTCTGACAATAATGAATTAATGATATCACAGTCATTGGATTCATTTGTTTTAGTATTCAATATGGAAAATCCTGTTTTCCAGAATAAAAAATTACGACATGCACTATCTCTTGCAATTGATCGTGATAAAATTTTAGATGTTGCAGGAAAACATCCTGAATTATGTGCACGACGTGTTATTCCATGTAAAAAGAAAAAGTATGCTGTAAAACCTTTGTTTTATTCTAATTTTCAGGAGGCAGAACAATTATTATTGGAAGCAGGATATGATGAAAAACACCCTGTTCCACCAATATCAATATTGTGTAATGTGTCAGAATCTGATCGTGACTCTATCGTTTTAGAAGAAATTCGAAAAGATTGGGAAAAATTAGGAATAAATGTCACTGTCGATTATCGAGAATTATCCGTATTTGCATCATGTCGGAAAAGGATGTTGTTCGACATTGCTAAGGTAAAGTTACGGCCACAATACGATGATCCAACATTAATGTTAAATATGTTTACTAGCAAACATATAAAAAATTTTGGAAAATGGAGTGATATTTCATACGACAGCCGTATAAAGAAAATACGACATGTTGATAGCGGATATACACGGCAATGTCTTATAAAAGAAGCAGAAGCATATTTAGCGCAAGAACTGCCAGTTATTCCATTATTTTTTGATTCCAATTCATATTTGGTGAGAAATCGTATTGTCGGATGGTTTCCTAATGCAATGAATATTCACCCGATAAAATTTGTTTATTTTTCTCGTTGATGGTGTCGTTTCATATGGTGTATATTTATATTGTGCCATGAGTGATCGGAAATAATGACAATCTGGTGTGGACCATAGATCATCTTGTGGAAATGATTTAAAATCGATAGTGTCTGGCATGGCATCATCTACTTCCATAAAACATATTGGTACAGATTTCTTGCTAGATTTTATGATTTCCTGTGCTTGAATGTCGGATTTACACAATATTGTAAACAAATATTTGGGAGGTAATGTATTTGTCAATGTTGTTAAAAATGATATCATTTTATCGATGATATTATCATTATCGTCGATAATTTTTGTAAGGCATCGAGCAAATGGGAATATGGCATCAACATCAATGACAGAATGATGTAATATTACCATCCTATCGAATTGCCCATTTAAATAAATTTCGTGAATATCATCGATCAACGCTTGGTTGGACATGTCAACATTATCACCTAATAATTGTGATGATATCACTAATATATTCATTAAATGATTTTTTTAGCATCATTGATTAGGATTTTCAAGAATTTCTTGAATAAAATGACTTGGCCCATACGAGGGATTTTATTACCATCAGGGTATCGTGAGGGTGGGAATTAGATCGATCGGGGTATTTGTAATATCATTATTTATATACCATTATGGATATTGCGATGATATTTATCAATTGATGCATCATGTATGTGATAATCGAACAGCAGGCAGGCATCATACGACAAAACATCATAATCAAACAATATCAGGTGTTATTAGTGAATATAATGAGAATATTAATCTTTCTGATGATGGACGTGTAATCAATTATGAAGAAGTTGCTAATAAACATGAAAAATGTAATAATAAGGATGTTGAAAATTCGATAACAACTGAAGAAAATTCTTGTCGAGAAGATGATCCGATCGATGGTATGCCTGATGTATTACCAGCAAAATATATTTCATCACCATTAATCTTTCCGCATGATGAACAAGATGTCCGTGATGGTACACGGGATGATTTATTAAATGATGTTGATGCGCAATGGTCATTACCGACAGTTCCACCAAATGATGAAAAAATTCATACAAGAACATTATATAATAATCCACTATCTCAAAAAATTCATAATATCATCATCCCACATATTCAATTTTCTAATGCTCCATTGTCGAATGTTATTGATACATTGTCGAATTATGCAGAACAATATCAAACCTCAGGCAGTGGGACTTCACAATGTATAAATTTTATATTATTGGATGCTGGTGCTGATAAAGCAGCACATGATGTTTCATTAAATTTAAAAGGTTTATCATTATATCGTGTTATTGAATTAATATCACAATCTGCCAATCTGCAATTTGATATAACACATGATGCCGTAATATTTTATCATAAAAGCCGGGCGGAAGATATTGTCGAGACAGAATTTTTTCCAATATCACGTGCGACATTAATCAGATTGACTGGTGTTCAAACAATAAACCATCATGATATGTCATATAACGATAATCATAATACTATCATTGATGATGAATGCGCTATAAAAGAATTTTTTCATCGTGCAGGGATAGATTTTTCAAACACCACAATGAATTCATTGGCATTCGATGGTGCTCAAATAATCGTCACGACGACACATAAAAATCTAGAAAAAATTGGACGAATTTTGCAAAAATATACTGAAGTACAGCAGGTTGAAATAGAAACAAAATTTTTAGAAGTACAACAAGGAGTATTGGAAGAATTGGGCCTTCGATGGAATATTTCCAATCGTGATGTCAGTAAATCATTTTTTACCACTGGGAAGACATCAGATGGTGTTGCGCATGATAATTTGAGGACATTATCACAAGCATTTGCATCGAATAATTTTTCTAGTGGTGATGGTAAAATTGTCAGTGCAGGAGCAGTTCCAATCACTGTCACGAACAATTCACCAAATATTCCAGGACAATTGAATCTAGGGGTAGATTCCATCCCATTATCAAATTTTACAGGAGTATTGAACAGTGTACAATGCAATGTATTAATACAAGCATTAGAACAGCATACAGGGACTGACCTGATGAGCGCACCGAAATTAACAGTATTATCTGGGAAAACAGCAGATATTACAGTAGCAATGGAATTACGATATCCACAACATTATGGAGATACACATTCTGAAGTCGGTGCAGGATCATCATTCGGGACATCTTCAAGTTCTGCTGGTGTTACAATAACATCTGGCACACCACAAAATTTTACTATGCGGAATATTGGTGTTGAAATGAGTGTGACCCCGACAGTAGAAGTTGATAAAACAATCAGTTTGCAGTTAGAACCGAAGGTGACAGAATTTGAAGGGTTTGTAGAATATGGTGGTGTTAATGTTGCTGTTTCTTCTGGGACAACAGTGACAGTACCATCAGGGTTTTATCAACCAATTTTTTCAACACGAGAGATTCATACAGAAGTAAATATTTGTGATGGTGCTACAGTAGTAATGGGCGGTTTGACCCGTGAAGAGGTAAAAGAAATCCATGACAAAGTGCCGATATTGGGAAGTCTGCCATTATTGGGAAAGTTGTTCAAATCAAAAAGTGAAACTACGCAAAAACGGAATTTATTGATTTTTGTGACAGCACATACTATTTCTCCAACTGGAGAACCATTGGTACAAAAATCTGCACAAAATATTAACGATATTAAAAAATGAAAAATATTTTAACAAATATTGTATAAGAATTATTTCATACAATATTCTCTCATTTTTCGGGATGGGGATTTACCATCTTCTGTTGGTTGATTTTCGACATCAGAAACTAATGTATTCAATACCAATCCTACCATAAATAATAATAATACAAGGTTCGACCCACCATAGCTCATAAATGGCAATACCATCCCTTTTGTTGGCAACAATCCTGTAACGACACCAACATTGATCACTACTTGATATGCTAATGTCAGAGAAATGCCATATGATAAATATCTGTAAAATTTATTGATTAAATTTTTTGATGCTATCATGATACTGATGAACAGTGTAAAATATATACATAAAATTATAATAGCAGCGATACTGCCAAGTTCCTCACTAAAAATAGGAAAAATAAAATCAGTATGAGATTCTGGAAGATATACTATTTGTTGACGACCTTCTCCAAGTCCTTTTCCAAATAAACCACCGGATACAAACCCTAACATCCCTTGCCACAATTGATATGCACCGCCCAATTTGTTATTTTCAACATCCAGGAATGCAACAATGCGGCGCATGCGTGTAGGGTTTAAATATATCAATATCGAGATCAGACAACCACCTAATCCCATTGCGCATGACATATACAATAGACGACTACCAGCCAATACTAGAACAGTAAAAGTTACTGCTCCCATAAGAATGGCGGTGCCATAATCCGGTTCTAATAATATTATTATACATACAATTCCGGCGATGCTCAATGGTGTAAAAAATCCATATCGGAAAGTATGCATATATTCATGTGTACGTTCGCAATACATCGCAACCCATCCAATCAATGCAATCTTAGCAAACTCTGATACCTGAATATTCATACTGCCAATACTTATCCATCGACGGGATCCATTGACCAATCTACCAATACCTGGGATTAATACTAAAATCAGCCCAATAGATAATATAAATAAAATTTTTCCACTATGCCGTTTAAAACATTGTAGGTCCATTAAACTTCCGCAAAGAAAAAACGGTATTCCAATGGCGCACCATGCTAGCTGTTTAAGAAAATAATTATTAGATTTTATAAATGATAAGCTCGCACTAGATAGTGTTACCAGTCCACATGCTATTAATGTAAGTACACTGCATAAAATAAACCAGCCGGCTTTCCGCCGGCTGAAATATTCATAATATCGTTCTAATTTACCAATGAACATATTACATTTTAATTGTTGATTTCAACAACAGGGATTTCTTCAAAGTTGTCAAAGAAATCATCAGTGATAACATCTGGATGTGAAATAGGTGTCATTGATGGTGTTTCCTGAATAATTTTCTTCTCAGGGATTAACAATTGTTTACCAGCTTGTAATGGTGTTTGTGTGCTAATGTTGTTCAACGCTGCGAGTTCTTGTTTGTCAACATTTAACCGTTGTGCAATACCAGATACTGTATCACCATACTGTATTGTGTACAAATTGCCATTATCAGTGATTGCTGGAGGTTGGATATTCGGTTGTACATTATGCACAATAGGCGTTGGTTTATTTGTCACAACAGCATCCTTTGTAGGAATTTTTAATGTTTGTCCAATTTGTAGACGTTCTGGACTGCTGATATTATTTACACGCATGAGGTCTGCCTGTGATACCCCAAATCGTTTTGCAATGACATATATGCTATCACCACGTACAACAGTATATGTTCCATCACCGGATAGTTTAGGAGTTGTTGTAGCGACAGTTTCACGAGCATTCGATGGCAATATTAATTTTTGACCGACCAGCAATGTATCAGATGATAAATTATTATTATCGCGCAATTCTTTTACCGAAATGCCATATTTCCGTGAAATCTTATATAACGAATCTCCAGCAACAACAATATATTCTTTGCCACCATTTTCCTTTTCCTGAATGATTGCTTGTGAAATATTTGTTCTAGAACATGGAATTTCGAGAGACTGTCCTATGCGCAATGTGGTGTCCTTATCGATACCATTTGTTCGCATGATATCATTTGGTTTTATATGAAATTTACGAGCGATCCCATAAATAGTATCTCCTTTTTTGACAACATATGTTGTCGTCTCACACACTTCAGTGACATCTTTTTCTTCTTTGATTTGCTCTATTATGATTTCCTGTTCTTGTTGTACTGGTTCTGGTTGCCGTGGTTTTTTCCGCATACTAGCACCATCAGCTGCTACCTGTGGTGCGACAGCTGGAGCGACATTGGATGGTCGGCTATCATTATTGTTCATCATAGAACAGCCTGACATCATTACTAATGGCACGCTGATAAACGCAATAAATACATGTCTCGCTTTCATATCAGGAAAAACTCTCTCTTCATTATCTAACATTTATTATTCAAATTCAAACTTAAAACACTGTTCTGGAAAAATCTTCCACGTTCACTATAATCTTTAAACCAATCGAGGCTGGAATATCCTGGGCTCAATACAATATTATCACCGTCTTTTGCCATCCAATATGCTTCTCGCACAATATTATTCATGACTGTTTGAACATCATTATTGTAATGAAATAACATACACGATATACTTTTTGATAGCTGATCATCTGTCTTTACAGCATCATACAATTGTTTTCCAGAAGATCCAATTATTAATAATGCTTTTACTTTATTCCGTATGATATTTAAAAATTCTGGAATTGGTTCTTCTTTTGATTTCCCACCGGCGATTAAAATGATAGGTTCATCGAATGATTTCAACGCACCATTTAGAGCATGAAAATTTGTTGCTTTGGAATCATCCCAAAATGTTACCGATTTGGTAATGTTCGCATCAATATTATTGGAATATATTGTAGAAATTTTTTGTAGACGATGTGGTGGAATAGAAAATTCTAATGTCGCTTGTTCCAATACAGATTGTTCAAACTTACATGTTTTCCAGAATGCATTTACTAATGCGAAATTTTCGCGTTGTGTCTTAATGTTTAATGGAGATGATTCCGGCAATCCACTATGATCCGTACATATTGTATATGATTGTCGAATATTATCTAGTTCAAAACGATGTGCAAAAGCATCAACACTTGGACCGACGAAACAAGTAGAAGAATACTGATTTGGTCGTCGTACCAGGTGCAACAATTGTGATTTGCACAGAAAATATTCTTTTGGAGTGCTATGGACATCAAGATGGTCGTTGTCAAAATTTGTCCATAAAACGAAATCTGGTGAAAATAATGTTGTGCCATCCATTTGAAATGAACTGACTTCAACAATCGCCCATGTGTCTTTTGTATGTTCGGATGCTACAACGTCAGAAAATGCAATGCCTATATTTCCCGCTTTCCTGGCATCGATGCCGTATTTTTGCAGCGCAAATGTCAAAAATTCTGTTGTAGTTGTTTTTCCATTAGTCCCTGTGATTGCAACGATTTTTCCGGTCCAGAAACAATATGCAAAATCTAATTCTGTCAAACAAGTACATCCATTTGATATCGCACATGATACCCATGGATGTGTCATTGTGAAACTTGGACTACGAACAATGATATCATATTGTTTGGCATCATCATCGGAAAATGAAGTGTGACATTGTCCATATGCATCGAATGTTTTACATTCGATATCATGTTTTTTGCACAATCTTGCGACAGCACTGCCAGTCACCCCATTGCCAAAAATGCCGATTTTTTTAATATTTTTAATGTATGTACTCTGGTCCATAAAATATAATGGCTACCGTTAATAAAATACATAAACATTGTATTGCAAATGCCACTTTGACGATACGACGTTCACTATTTCCTTTAAGTTCGAAATGGTGATGCAGTGGTGACATTAGAAAAATTTTTCTACGAAAGATTTTCTTAGATGTCATTTGTAACATTACTGACAATGCTTCTACTACAAAAATTATTCCAACCAAGAGCAGTGTAAATGGTTGACGCAACAATATTGCGACGATTGCAAGAAGGCCACCCAATCCAATTGATCCTGTATCTCCCATAAATATTGATGCAGGGTTTAAATTGAACAGACAAAATCCTAAACAAGCACCAGCAAAACAACAGCATAATACATATAATTCACTAGCACCGGAAATATACGACAACATAGATTGCTCTGTCATCTTGAAATTACATGATGAAAATGCAATAAATGCAAAAAATACAAAACACATCATGATATTGGTAATCGCTAGTCCATCAATCCCATCTGTCAAATTGACAGCATTGCAACTGCCAGCAATTACAAAAAAGTAGAATACAGCAATCCAAATCATTACTGTGCGCGGCGTCCAAGCATGCAAGAATTCCCAATCAACATATGTCAAAAGATGTTGTAAATGCGGGCTTGCTTTGGCTATGTAATACAACATTACTACCATTAATGCTGGCACGATCAATTTAAATAAACCATGAATTCCACGGCTGCTATTATAAAGAATTTTCAAAGAATCATCAATAATCCCAAGCAATGTACAAGAAAAGTAGACACACATTGCGATGATTACTAAATCATTGAACGATACCCATACTAACATTGATGATAGAGCCCCGAGAAGGATTATTAATCCACCCATTATTGGCGTGCCAAACTTGGACTCATGTAACACCGCAAGATTGCGTACTTGTTGACGTGTACGAAAGACTTGCCGGATACGATGTGACCTTAGCGATCGTATGATGAACGGCCCACTGATTAAACATATAAAAAACGCAGTCAACGCACCGTATAGCCCACGTCGATATAATTCAAAATGAGAATCTGTTATTAAATGTATCAAGGGAGGAAACGGCCGCATGTCTAACATGAAAATGTCCTATGTCAAGTGGAGTATTGCATGTGTTAAATAAACATTTGTTACATGCAATATTTTTTTACAAAAATCTTCCAATGGTTAGTTGTTGTTGCCGGAATCATTACAATCATCCTCGTCATGATACTCTTCATCTTGATTGTCGAAATCATCTTTTGACAGATCTTCACAATCATCATCGATGGAATCATCACTGTATTGTGCGGCTATATCAGTCATTGCGACATACATATTGTGCATGGTGTCATATGGGATGGTAATATTAGCGCGCATTGTGCCATCACCAGTACATTGCCAAATGACATTTACTATCGTTGAGCAGTCATTGAAGATTTCTCGTGTTATTCCAATTTCTTCAAAATACGGATTTTGAACTAAATATGATAGCTCAAAATCTCCTGCAAAAACCACTCCTTTTTGAGCAGTTGATTGCCATTTTTCTGCGGATGACATCCATTTCGACAATGCTTCTTTTCCATTATTGCCAATGAACAGCAATATGACATCATTATTGCACGCTATCCAATTGCTCATGCCATCATCAGTAGTACTTTTACTATGCGCCATTGTCCATTGAGATGATGAATTGTTAGTTGAATTTCTACCAGCGATTGTTTCCAATCTTGCTTTGAAGCTCTTTATGCAATCATGATCTGGGATCAAATATGCATACGTTTCACCAGATGATGTAATGATTAAACCATCTTCTTTTAATGGTGGATAATTTAAAGATTTTCCAATTTTTGATAAAAACTGGCAATGTCTTAACCAATATTGATAAAATTCATTCTGGATATTTTTATCGCATGTATTTGATAATTCCCATATTGTTTTATCATTTGGCAAACATTCTTGTCCAGCATACATTATATCATCATCGATGGTTGGTAAAAAGAATGCAAATTTCCTGTGAGAAAGGTTAGAAACAAGAGCATTGGTCTTTGTTCCTTTTTTTGTGGAGATTATTGATTGAATGACCAAACAATCATCTTTGAAATCAGCAGCAATGTATATGCCTTTGCCATCATTAATTTGTGGCTCGGCAGATTTTATAGTATTTAAAATAATAGATCGTTGTTCTTCAGGCATCTCTGACATCATCTGGATTGCCTTTTTTATCTCTGACCAATATTTTTTTATAAAATTTTTATAAATTTTTATAAGGAAATCATGGGATGGTTGAGCCTTGATATCACGAATAATATATGCATTTAATTTATCATTTTCTACTGCATGTTCATCATCAGAAAATATTACCCATTCATTAATGGTTTTTGTAAAAAATTGTGATGATAATGGTCCATCTACAATTTCTCGATCACTTATCTTAGCTACACACAGTGCAGAAAAAGATCTTTCAACATCATTGTCATCATCTTTATCATGAAACAAGTACATCCCAATTGGGTCGTTTAAGGATAACCCACATTCATTATTTGATAGGAAGTCAATTACGTAATCAAGAAATTCATTTGCTTCATCATCAAAAACTACATTGCCTGCTGTTCGTATTTTTGGTAAAATATTTGACAAATTATGGCATGTTGCTGAAAACATGATGTCATCTTGTGACAGTGTTGAACAAAATGTAGATAGCGGTACAGCGATGGTAGCCAATAATAAAGAAACAATCTTTCGCATTCGGAGCATGAATTACAGCAAACATGAAAAATAATAAATTACAAGGTTTAATACCTGTAAGACAACGATTGTTGCAACAAATTTGAATTATACAATGTGGTAGATTTGGTCATAACAAAAATGATGTTTCTTTGCACCATAATGGATGTTCGAAATATGATGATATTTTCGATATCATGTCGTATTTTTCATGTTGTTTATTTTGTAAGCAAAAAAATCCACTACCACTGCCAGAAAATATCACTTGTATGCCATCATTAAATAATTTTTCATGTAATAATTTTATTTCAGGATGGTGTTCATAAAGCATTGTAGAGAATGTGTTATACAATGGTAAAATATCATGATTATTGCAAATAGCATGTAATAATTTAGAACAACGGGCGGCGGCTTCTTCATTGCTGATATAATTATGTTGGTAATGTGATTTCATTTCATGATATGCAGCGATTGTAGAACTACTGTATAGTGGTTTTATTATCCATAAGCGATAATGTTGTAATCCAAAATATGTATCATCATCCAATTTGGTGATATTATCACCGATACCTGTTGTTATACATGGTTTTATGTTCAAAAAAAATCCACAATCCGCCCCGATTTTATGGCATAATTTATGTAAAGAATCTATTGATAATGGATAATTATGTAAGTTATTTAATGCAAGTAATGTTGTTGTTGCATTGCTACTACCACCACCAAATCCTGCCCCTACTGGTATGATTTTTTCAATGTTGATGTCGTAATGATCGTTATATCCTGATTCATTTCGAAATAAATTTATAGCATGTTGTATTGTACTATTGATAGGATTTATATCGCTCGGCAGACCGATAATTCTATCATATACAAGATCATTGATAGACACAATCATTGTATCTCCAAAATTGATAGCAGCGTTTAAAGAATATACATCATGATATCCATCATTTCTGATGCCAGTGATTGCGAAAAATAAATTCAATTTCGATGGTGAAAAAACCTTTGCTATTTTCTGCATTTTCCACAGATACTGCTGGTATTTTATTAGAAATAAAGTGAGAACTGTTTTTTATGGACAGAAAAATCGGAATAATCGGGGCGACAGGTTCTGTTGGTACAGAATTAATAAATTTATTGGAAGAATATAATATTGTTCCTGCCAATTTGCGGTTATTTGCATCAGAACATTCTGTCGGGAAAAGATTACATTTTCATGGTGTTGATTATGATGTAGAATCATTATCAAAAGATAAATTATATGATTTGGATTATGCATTTTTCTGTTCTGATGCAGATGTTAGCCGTCAATATGTCCCAATAGCAGCATCGCATGGTGTATGTTGTATTGATAATAGTTCTGCATTTCGAACATGTCCAGAAGTCCCATTAATCGTGCCAGAAATCAATGCATATGCAGTATCACACAATTCCAAAATAATTGCTAATCCAAATTGTTCTACAATAATTGCTATGATGGCATTAGCACCGTTGCATCGAACATTTACATTGAGTGGGTTTTGCGTGTCTACATATCAAGCAGTGTCAGGGATGGGAAATCGTGGAATACAAGCATTGCGAGATGATGTTGATGGTGAGAGTGAGCCAGCATATAATATTTTTGGGGCGCCGGTTGCTTATAATGCTATCCCGCAAATAGGAATGTTTCAGGAACATGGGTATACTTCTGAAGAATGTAAAATGTTATATGAGAGCAGGAAAATATTGAACGATGATCAGTTGAGAGTTTCTGCTACTTGCGTTCGGATTCCTGTTTGGCGAGCACATGCTATGTCAATAACAGCACAGTTTATAAATCCGTTGACAATATCACATGCTATAGAAATATTAGAAAATACACCTGGTGTTAAATATTTCCATGATCCAGAATATCCCACACCATTAAAACAATCTAAAAAAAATGATATTGCTGTTGGTCGATTACGATTAGATACATTTTTGGACAATGCGTTATCGTTGTGGGTAGTTGGTGATCAAATACGAAAAGGAGCTGCACTGAATGCTTTGCAAATAATGCAATGTTGTGAACGAAAATTCCAGGCATAGTAGTAAATTTATGTGTAGATTAATCGTGATATTATTTGCTATCATTACATGCTTTTAATATTAACCAGAATGCTTGGTTCTCAAATTTTTGAACGGTTATTATTTTGAATAAAATTTATTCGCTTTTTCTTATGTCTGTAATATTGTGATCAGCAATCCATTTGTAATGGCAGGAAATGTCACAGTGATAGCACATGATAATATTGCAGAAATTGTATTATCAGGTGATGCTACATTATACGATCATCAATTTGATGCCAATGCAGTGATAAAAAATATCAGGCAACATAATGGTGTTGTTCAAGTATCCTTCCAAGCGGAAGGGTTAACCACATGGGATTCCAGCGTTGTTAGTTTTATAACGAATGTAATAAAATATTGTCAAAAGAATAATATTGCCATTGATGTTCAATTATTACCAGTTGGTATGCAGCGATTAATAGCCCTGTCACAGGCTAAAATTCCACGTAGAAATATTCCGGCAAAACAACATAAAACTTCATTTTTTGCAACATTGATCAATTTATTGTGTATATTTGTTTCACATTGCAAACAAGGAATGTCATTTACTGGTGAAGTTTGTATAAGTATTTTTCGATTTTGTTGTGGAAAAATTGCTATACGATGGCAAGAATTTGGAGACCTTTTGCAAGAAGTTGGTGTGCATGCTCTTCCGATAGTGGCATTGATAAGTTTTTTGGTAGGATTGATAATATCTTTCATTAGTATATTACAATTGGAACAATTTGGTGCTAGTATTTACGTTGCTGACTTGGTTGGCATTGCAATGATGCGGGAAATGGGATGTATTATGGCTGGTGTCATTATGTCGGGTCGTACTGGAGCAGCGTTCGCTGCGACAATTGGTACGATGACAGTAAATGATGAAGTCGATGCATTAAAAACATCAGGGTTTTCTACTATAGACTTTCTAGTATTACCAAGAATACTAGCATTAACATTAATGATGCCAATATTATGTATTTTTTCTGATGTGATCGGCATAATAGGAGGGATTGGCGCTGCATTGACAATTACAGATATTACTTTGTCGCAATATATCACGGAAACAGTGGCTGCTATATCGTTAGGTGATGTGTTTGTTGGATTGTTGAAAAGTGGTGTTTTTGGAATTTTAATATCATCTATAGGATGTTTGCGTGGTATGCAATGTGGCCGTAGTGCAGAATCTGTCGGTTTAGTTACAACATCAGCAGTGGTCACAGGCATTACTGCAATTATTATAGCTGATGCTGCATTTGCAGTATTGTTTTCATGTCTTGGCATATAATGAGTGCAAAAATTTCAGTAAAAAATTTGAACATGCAGTATGGCGATTACGTTGTTATGCGAAATGTATCATTCAATGTCGAGCATGGTGAAGTCTTTTTAATCATTGGTGAGAGTGGTTGTGGAAAAACAACATTGTTGAAATATTTAGTCGGACTGCAGGATGTTCCTGTTGGTAAGATATTTTATGATGGCAAAGAGATTCACCGATCGATGGAAGATCCTGCATTTTATGGACGTAAGATGGGGGTATTGTATCAAAGTGGTGCATTATGGAGCTCAATGACACTTGCTGAGAATATTGCATTACCATTAGAAACATATACTGATTTATCGAAAACTGACATTGCTGATATAGTATCATTCAAATTATCATTGGTAGGATTGAAAGGTTTTGAAGATTTTTATCCTTCGCAAATATCCGGTGGTATGAAAAAGCGTGCTGGATTAGCACGTGCTATTGCATTGGACCCTGAAATATTATTTTTTGATGAGCCATCTGCTGGTTTGGATCCAGTGTCATCAAAACGATTGGACGATTTAATCATAGAATTGCAACAGAGTTTAGGGATGACAGTAGTTATTGTCACCCATGAATTGGCTAGTATTTTTGCTGTAGGAACCCGTGCGATATATTTAGATGCTATGACAAAACAAGCGGTTGCTGTTGGATCTCCTCGTGAATTATTAGCATCGAATAATCAAAATGTTGTATCATTTTTAACACGTGGAAATACGCAACCATCTGCCGTAATAAATGATAATTTACGGATGATGTCGTCAGCACATGGACAGTGTTGATGCATTGATTGATGCAGTTAAGTATTGGTTTTGTTTTCAGCAAACTAGATATAGCCAGTTGCTGCATTGGTTATTGAGGTAATAGTACGTCAATATGATTAGTTAATGTCATAGGCTGATTTGAGATGGTGTGATAAAAATGCGATCGGGGTTTGCTCAACATGCCATGTTCAGAAAGCGTGAATAGAGCACATGCGTAATAAATCCATTGCTATATTATTGTTGTAACATATCAACGAAAAGTCTGTCATAAAAACTTTATTTATTATGAGTATATATCAATATTTGGTATTGAGAAATTGTCCCTAATGAAAAATACTCTTAGTGAGCCAGCATCCCGACGGAGCCAGCATCCCGACGGAGCCAGCATCCCGACGGAGCCAGCGTCCCGACGAGAGCAGTTTGTTGATGATGGTGGTTTGTTGATGATGGTGGTTTGTTGATGATGGTGGTTTGTTGATGATGGTGGTTTGTTGATGATGGTGGTTTGTTGATGATGGTGGTTTGTTGATGATGGTGGTTTGTTGATGATGGTGGTTTGTTGATGATGGTGGTTTGTTGATGATGGTGGTTTGTTGATGATGGTGGTTTGTTGATGATGGTGGTTTGTTGATGATGGTGGTTTGTTGATGATGGTGGTTTGTTGATGATGGTGGTTTGTTGATGATGGTGGTTT
>CAZOAG010000001.1:0-239164 GCA_964577805.1 uncultured Opitutales bacterium | reverse complement strand
ATCAATTTTACGATTAAAACAAAGTTGTAATTTCGATATCTATTTGACATATGATTATTTGGTCAATTAAATGTCATAGCATGAAAATTGGAATATATGGTAGTTCAGGAAGGATGGGTAATTTAGTAGAGAGATTATCTATTGAAAACGGGCATGATGTTGTTGCAAGAATCAATCATCATACGTCTGATATTTTATCTGTGTTGAATGTTGCTAAACCAGATATTTGCATTGATTTCAGCTCTCCGAAAGGGACGTGTGATTTGTGTTCTGCTGCTGTACAATGTGCTATGCCGGTTGTCATTGGTACTACAGGGTTGAGTGAAAATGATGTGGCTTTTATAAAAGATTGCTCAAGACATATTCCAATTTTAATATCGTCCAATTTTTCTATTGGTATTCATGTTATGAAGCATGTTGTAACTGAAGTTACGAAATTGTTGCCGAATATGTTCGACATCGAAATTATAGAAACTCACCATAATCAGAAAAAGGATGCTCCTAGTGGGACAGCATTGTCGTTGATGAAATGCATTAATAGCGTTAGGAGTGACGCTAAAGCTGTGGTTGGTCGTAATGGATTGTCAGAAAGAAAAATGTCAGATGTTGGCATGCATTCTGTTCGTGGTGGTAATGTTGTCGGTGATCATGAAGTATGTTTTTTCGGTCCGAATGAAGAATTGCGCATAATGCACCATGCAAATAATCGTGAAATATTCGCCATGGGTGCTTTGATTGCTGCGGAATGGTTGTTGATGAAAAATGAAAGTGGATTATTTTCTTTAGACGATGTTTTTAAACTCCCTTGACTTTTCTATGTAGAGGTACAATAGTCGGCGGCGTTTTCCCTAACGTTCGTTTATGAAAAAGATACTTCCGATAATATATCTTGTATTGGTGTGTGTGCCGTGGTTATGTGGTATGCCATTGCCAATAGGTGCTGTTTATAAAGTCTGTAATGACAAATGTATTCCTGTATTTAACGTTCCATGTACGAATATGGAATATGAGTCAGGATTACGCGGTAATAATTGTTATAATTTGGTGACAGTATTATTGCCGGCATCGTATATTGAGATCGTTTCAGATTGTGGTGATGGAATATATCAAGTTGCATGTAAATTGACAGATGAATACCAAATCGATGGTTTTGTCCATCGTGCATTTTTGGAAAAAAATGCACAATTGTTACATGATGTTTGTATGTCAGATATATGTGCTAGTCGCAATGTTCCTTGTGTTCAAAATATTGTAAAAGAAATATATCGGTTATATAAAAACAATGTTCCGTATTGTCATGGTTGTAATCTTTCTGGTGAGATTGATTTGAGTGAAACGTATACATTTGTTCAGTCAACAAATACAAATGGTCGTGAAAGGAAGTTTGTTTGTTGTGGATTTGATTCAGCTGGGCTGTTGCATTACCTGTCAAATGGGTATTTGCCACATGACATAGAGCAATTGATTAATTGTGGTAAAAAATTGTTTATTATAGATGGTCAACGCAAAGTAACAAAAGCGATGATAAAGTCTATTATGTGTGAGCTGCAAGATACTGATTTCATTGTTTTTGAGACAAAATGCGAAACAGAGTCAGAAGTGACAGGTCATGTTCTAATTGCGTATAGGTTTGGGTTTGTAGAGTGTCGTGGTAAAAATTTTGGAATGGCGGTTGTGCCATCATATGATGTAGAAGCACGCTTGTTGCAATTGATGAGCAAAGCACGTGCTTCCAATGCTGTGGTTTATGTTATTCGGTGGCACCCTGCGTTGCTTGGTATGAATTAATTGTGCAAATAATTAAAAAACTGATATTCAAATGGATGAATTTTACGTGTTAGCAATGCCTGACAATATGTGTATGGTTTTCTCAATTCCACTGTATAGAGAATAGAGTGTGATCCATCCGAGCTCTTGTACGTTTAACAAAATAAACAATACTCCGGCAACAGCATCTGCTACATAGCACATCGAATATATTTGTGATCCGTCATTTTTAAGGACCAAATTTTCTTTGTTTTAAAGCACTTCGTATAAATTGACATATGGCAATTTGATATTTGTTGCTTTAAAAATATATGACAAACAAGTGGCATGGTCTTGCAATAACTATGTCGGTATTATATTCTTGTTTGTAGCATTGACACAATATTTCTGATGCGCGTTTACCAGCAGGGTAGCATGATCTTTGGTCTACATGGTCTAAAATTCCAATATCTGATTCTTTGCTCAGGCCATTGAAATTATTAATTGTTACGTACATTTCGCCTGATGAAATAAACATCATACGGCAGTTTGATGTTTGTGTTAGCTAATTTTTAACGTTTTCTTCATGTCACATATGATTTTTTCAGATGCATTGCTATCGCCCAATCTAAATTTTGCAATATTAATTATGCGATCTTCTTTTAATGGATCTTGATGGTTCAGTACGACTGTTTCAAGATGTTGTTTTAATTCGTGTATGTTATGTGCGTGATAGTAGTTTTTGAAAATTTCAGATGTTACATCATTGAGATCTATTGATTCTTGTGAGCATAGGAATATTAGTGGTTGTTCCGTTAATAAATATTCTGTTGTGAATGATCCGCAATCAGAAATCATTGCACGTGAATTATTGAAAATTTTGTCATAACCTCCGAATTCATATGATATGCCGATTTTATTCCATGCATTGTAATAATTGTCTACTTCTTTTGCTGTCATTATGTCCTGATTTTGTAATTGAAAATGCAATCGTGGGTGAGGCTTAAAACACCATTTTATACTGCTGTGCTGTTGAGCGAATTCTAGCATATACTTACCTGACCATGCGAATGTTGAAAATCTACAGGTTCTTTTATTCAATGACCAATGTGGTGCATAGATTACGTATCCATTATCATTGTGTTTTGCTGGATGGATTATGTCTAGCATAGGATGTCCTGTTGTGCGTAAATTTTCTCCTTTTGTTTTCATTTTATAGGAATACTGTTGTGTAAGATATTCATAAGGTACGTAGTAACGAAATAATTGATTATGAAAAGGTTTGTTGTAATCATACTCTGGTAGTCCTCTTGCAACAAAATAGGGGACGTAGCAGCATAACATATACTTTGCAAGGTGCAGAACAGGTAACTGTGACTCAAATGTCCACGGCTCCTGATAGAATACTACGTCAATGTTCCATTGTTCAGGATGTTTGTATCTCAGTGTATCAATATCGAAAACATACTCCGTATGCATGCCACGTGATTTGAACCAGTTTGCATTTTTTATAGTGTCTTCCTTGACCAATTCTGTGTCATTGTAGTATTCATTGTGTTTTGAATAACATGAACTATGGTTTTCTGCAATTGGCTTTGCTATTAAAATTACAGGTTCGAATGATGTGTCTTGTTCTAATAAATCGTACAAACGTTGGCATTTCCATTTTTGTGTGCAATTACACAAGAATCCAACGCGAATGCGACGTTTTGTTTTTATTTTTATTAATTGTTTTATATGTTTTTTATAATATTGATGACATTTTTTTAGTTTAAAATTATTTTTTATAGCGAAAATATGTCTTCGAAAATAAATAGGATTGCCAAGTACTTCAAGCACTTTCCGTTTTTGGTCTTTGTTATGTAAATATAAGATGTTTTCGAAGAAATTTAGATTTGGTCGCAATTTTATGCGCAACCATAATAATCTAATAAGTGTACAATCTGGCTCGCGTGAAATACTAAATAACCTTCGTTTTAAAGGGTGTTTAAATTTTGCGATATTTTTAACCGCTTTGAAATAAGCAGGTACCGGCTTTCCAATAGTTGCTATTGCTTCATTGTTTATTGTTTTTATATATTCTTCCAGTTCATTTACTTCTAATTTTTTGTCGTGTTGATTGCTTAAGCTCCATTCCCAACAAGCACACGATACAGATTTGTTGAAAACGCGAAAAAGAAACGATAGTTTTTGTTCATCTGAAAGGTCAGATTGCAATATCTTTTGCTTGCAAAAATATGTTCGTTTTAAATGTATTTGTAGAAAATGTTTCCTTTTATGTGTAATGCTATTTTTGTTGTCTAAATTTCTTATATACAATGGGTTTGTGTCGAGGAATTGCAATGTGTTTGCCGTTAATAAAATATCAATAAAAAAACATATATCTTCTCCGCAAACAACATCATTTGGAAACAGAATATTATGCTGTTGTAAAAATTGCCTATTGATCGCTTTGCCACATGATGTAGTATGTCCACTAATTAAATTTGTGTGTGATTTTGGGCATATTGTTGTTTCTGCATAATCGCGGATGAAAGGATCCCACAATGAGCCATTTTTTGTATAATTATTTTCGATAGTTGCGTGTCTGAAAATGGCAATATCGACAGGATTTTTTATGAGTTCATATTTTAATATGTAGCATGCGTCGTATTCTAACCAATCATCACTATCAACAAATAGTATGTATTTCCCTTTGGCAATAGAAAGTCCTTTGTTTCTGGCTACAGATGGTCCTGAATTTTGCTGTGTTATAACAATGACTCTATTGTCAGCGTTGGCGTATTCTCGCAGGATTGACAGACTGTCGTCTGTTGAGCCGTCATCTATACAAATAATTTCTATATCGTGTAATGTTTGGTTGACCAAGCTATCAAGACATTTATGCAAAAATTCCTGTGAATTATAAACAGGAACAATAATTGAAAATACCGTTGTGTCACTGCTTTTCATCCCAACTTCAACCTATTTTCGAAATTCCTAGCAAGATATATTTGTACGGCAAGGATAAATTGTCGCTTTGATATGCAAATCATCCGATTGTATTTCTGAACACATTAGCTTGTGATGTTCAATGGCGTGGTTGTGTTCTAAATACTCCGAACCAATAACATCCTTGCACAAAAACCAAAAATTATTACAATCTGCACATCAAACCTGAAAAAAACAGATGCGAATTCTACAACGCCAAAAAAAGAACAAAGCCAACAGCAACACCTTGGGTGCAGGGCTTGGATTTGAACCAAGGACCTTCAGGTTATGAGCCTGACGAGCTACCGGGCTGCTCCACCCTGCGACAATGTACTTTCGTTGATGCAATGTTTCATGTTGTTGTCAAGCAGTAATTTATAAAAACAGATGTAGTTTTTTGCAAATTAGCATTTTAGTCGCTCGTTTAAAAGAAGACATTTTGAGATTTTTACGAAATGCTGCTAATTGAGATTATTTTGTAGCTTGCATTGCCAATGCGTGGTTATGCAATTGATTGTTGACATATGACGATTTTTAATGTTGTTTCCTTGTTAATGTGAGAGTCGCTATGAATGGCAGAATTACGACAAAAGGATATACTTTGTTAGAAACTATCTTGGCTGTTTCTATTCTCGTTATTGTTGCTTTTTTGTTGTGGCGTTTGGTTGATGTTAGCAACGATTATAAGCACCAAGATGATGTTATTGAAAAAATCGATAATGAATTAAGTTGTATACAAAATATCATAAATAAAGATTTGTCGTTGATGGTTCTTTTGAAAAAACAGTGTCCTATTTTTGAAATAAAGGTCAAGGAAGATGGCAGGGGATACATAATGTCGTTTTTTACAACAAATACACAAGAAAATCTTACAGTGGCTGTTCAGTATGATGTTCAAGTGATTGATTATGCTAAAATTCAGTTGTGTCGTATAGAGGTAGCGCCCGAACAGTCGTTGATAATGCAACAAGATTTTGTTAACGATGGATCATTAGCCTCGATGTTTGATTTAGTTAATGATGAATTTAAGACAGTACGAAAGTTTGGAGTATATTTGTCTGGATGTGTTATTCGTCCATCAGTAAGGATTAAATCTAATCATGTTGTAGCACCTGCGCGCGTTGTTAATGGTGATATTGTTTGCAGAAATGGTAAGTTGTTTTACTCACATGCGGGGTATGATTATCGCGTAGTAAAGGAGGTTACTTTTTTTGATGTTTCTTTGCGTGCTTTGACGCAGTTTGATCAAAAAAAAGCAGCTAAAATGTATCGTAATAATGATGATCATGTGAATGATTTTGTTATACAGAGATCAAGACGTAGTTTTTTACGGATTGTTCCTATGTCATCGTGTATATGGTAGTATATTATCGTTGATCGCTGTATTTTGAAAACCTGTCACATATGTTAATGAATGTTCTGACGATTTTGCATGATATAAATGAAAATGCTAAGATAAAGCATTGCGATAAAATGATCGTTGATATGAATTGTGATACACTGAATTTTGAATGTTGAAAGAGAAATATACAAATGATGTAAATGAAGTTGCTAAGTTGTTCTAATTGTATTCTTTGAGAATTTGATGGCAATTGTTCGGTGTTGAATAAGCATCTTTGAAAAAAATCAAAGCATAATAAAAAAAACACAGAAAATCCTATTGGTAAGAATTGAAACATCGTGTCGAATATAAGACCGATTATGCAGTATAACAGTGTGGTGCCGATAATATGCAAATGGTGGAGTGGGCAACATGCAAATAATCCGATGGGAATTATTAATATGCCAGCTAGTGTGACTGTATTGTTTAATAATTGGCAGCAAAAAATTATACACCAATAAAAAATTATAATTAACAATGATGACATGAGATTATTGTGGTATTAATACAGATACTTCATATAAATGAGATAATAAATTGCCATTCAAGTGGACTGTTTCATTAAAATATTCTTCGCCCTTATTGTAAGGTGACTTTACTGTGCCAATAATTATTCCTTCTGGAAATATTCCTGACAATGATGATGTTATTAGTGTTATTGTGTTTGAATTGTTAAATATTTCATATGGTATTTCTTCAGCATGTCCTCGTGCTTTATTCAGACTGCTGGTATTTTTTCCGCTGAAAATAATAGGGTGGTATTTGATGTCATTTAATGCATGACATGCAATACGAAATGTTGGTGATGTTAATAATTCAACGATTGATGTATTCTCTGTTGTTGATTTTATTCGGCCGATCGCATATCCATTCGATATTACCCCCATATTTTTTTGTATTCCGTCGTTATGTCCAACATTTATGATTAATTCATTCGTCCATGTTGCAATATCACGACGTAATACTTTTGCAGGAATTGTTATAAAATTTCCTAATGTATATCTGTCATGATTATATTGTTTTTCTGCGACAATGGTGTCGATTTGAGTCTGCAAGAAAATGTTTTGCCGAATCAATTGTTCACAAAATCCAACAAGTTCAGATTTTGACAAAAATTTGTTTTCAAATCGTTTGCGCAGTTCTTCGATTGTTACAGTCGATGTATATATTCCTGCTTGAACATGTTCGAACAAATGTTTTATGTCACGTTTTAATGTGTTGGGGATAATTATTAATAATAAAATTACCCAAATTAATGGCAAACAGTGCTGGAATATATGTCGTTTTTTATTGGCAACAGGAAAACAATTTGATGAAAATTTTTTCTTATTGTTCATTTTTCAGATTTATTAATCATTGAATGTAAATAGCCTAATCCTGAGTTGTGATCATGGAAAACGCCATTTAACTGTGCTTGGAAACAAGCATTTAATATTTTTGTAAAAGTTCTTGAAGGTATTAATCTTAAATTTATTAAATCTTGACCAGTGATAATAGGTGTTGGTTTTTTATTATAGCAATCAAGCTTAGTTGAAGCTTGTGTTAGCCATTTTTCTATTTGTCCATTATAATGTTTGTTGAAATATTTTCTGCCATTGGTGTCATTATAACATAATCGACACAATCTATCAATTCTGCCGACATTATTGGATAATTGCAATACTTGATCAATGACATTTGAATTTCTGTTTTTGTAAATGTCTCTTGGTGTCATGTGATAACGAATAAGAGGAAGTATTTCCTTAATCATTTTCTTTGGTGTGCCAATAGATAATAGAAATGTCTGTGTTGGCTCAATTCCAGCTTCATCATGTCCATAATGTCGAATGATATTGTCGTAATATGTTGTTGTGTGCGGTTTGCCAAAATCATGACATAATGTTGCAAGGCCAACAATGATGTCCTCTTTGTTATCATTTATTTTAGTGCGTGCAAATGAGTCCATTGCCAAGCAAGTATGTTCTAACACTGATCCTTCTGGATGTTGTTTGGGATTTTGTTGACATGAGTCTAATATTTCAATTTCAGGAAAAAATTTTAACCAATTAACATTTTTTAAAAATTTTATACCAAATGATGGACGTTGTGATAAAAGTATAAGTTTTTCCCATTCTTGATACATGCGTTCTTTGGATAAATATCTTGGTGTTAATTGTTTGCATATTGAAATTGTTGCTGGATCTGGTTGTAATAAAAATCTACCAGCGAATTGCATTCCGCGCAATACACGCAATGGATCTTCTGCAAATTGTTTACCAACATGACATAATTTATGGGATTTTAAGTGTGAAATTCCTCCATATATATCAATCAATCGTTCATGAATAACATCGAAATAAATGGCATTCATTGTAAAGTCTCTTCTGCTGGCAGCTTTTTTAATGTTGTCAGCAGAAAATTCTAGTATGTCAAATGATCGGTGATGTTTGCCAGTTATATGTTCTTTCCTTGGCACAGAAATATCAACATTAGCATTGGCGACTTTGATTACACAAAATGATTTTCCTGTTTCCAATATATTATATTTTGATGACAATAATTGTTCCAGATTCTTAAATGATATCTTGGTAACTTCTATGTCGAAGTCATTTATATGATTGTCCAAAACAGCATCTCTTACGCATCCGCCGACGAAATATGGCAGAGCACCATTAGCATGTAAATACCGACAAATATCAAGCGCTAAATCAAATGCTGATTTGTCTGACAGCCGTCTAAACGTTTCAATGCTAATATTTTGGTTCACCTATTTTACTTATGATGCATATAAAATATCACTAGGTTTTAATGACAAGATTTTTGTTGTTTTAACTGATTGCCATAATACTGCTACAGGAATTATATATTAGAAATATTTTTTGATATATGATTAGTAAAAAGATAGGGAATCTTTAAAGATTTTTCTTTTGTTTTTTTATGAAGCAAGCGAGTATTGTTCCTGCAAATGTCACTAATGGCATGGTAAGTAGAGCATTTTTAAATGTTGCGCAGGTTATTGTTCCTCCTGAATGCAGTGAACATCCATTGTCGATTAAATATCCTACGATCGGTTGAAATATTCCACCAACTATCATCACAATCATATTGACAACAGCAATAGCGCTGCCTTTTGCAGACGGTTTATTTGCTTCTAAACTTGCGACAAAACATATTACTTGAGGGCTGGAAGTCACTCCTGTTAAAAATAACAACAGTCCAATTGCATATGAATTTTCGATAGGACACAATAGCAATATTAAGAATAATGTTGTGCTTAATAGGCCACTAGAGATCAGCAGTTTTCTGCGACATTTTATTCTATCAGAAAGAATGCCAGATAATGGGCTTCCTATTAACCATCCGACGAACATCATGCCAGCCAATTGTGCTGCGTGGGATTTTGTCAGTCCTAATGTACATTGGATATATTGAATTCCCCATAAATCTCCAAATACTATCGTTGGCATATACAGACATCCGCCAACAAGTCCGATGATCCATGTTTGTTTGTTTGTAAATACACTGATTAACCCTGACAAGAATGTCATATTTGGTTCATCTGTTGTTTCTAATGATTGTTGTCGGTTTTCCCAATGTGGTGTTTTTGGAATAAATATTGTTAATAGGACGGTTATTATTGTCCCAACAGCTGCTAGCCATGTAAATGTTGATTGCCATCCTACATTATCGATTAAATATGACAATGGAGATTGTCCCATTAGAGCACCGGCAAATCCGATAGCTGTCGTCATTCCTGACAGCATTGCTAATCTAGTATCATGAAACCATACAGCTGCCACATACATTACTCCAATAAATGCGCAACTCGCACCTGTGCCAGTAGCTATGCGTCCTAATGTAATATTTGTTAAATGATATGATGGCAACGTTGGCAGCAAACATCCTATTATTACTAGAACTGATGCTGGGATTAATATTTTTCTGCCACCAAATTTATCAAATAATAGTCCTACAAATAATTGTAATGGTGAATAAATGAAATAAAATGCACCTAATGATGAAGCTAATGTTGTTGCAGATGCTGCGAATGCAGATGCCAGCTCATGTTCCATTACACTCGGTGCGACACGAACAACTCCTTGATAAAAATAGAAAATTACAGCTGAAAACCAGGCCAACCACGCAAGTGCTCCATCTTTTTTATATAACGATGATTTCATTCAATATTACGAAGTTGTAGAATTTTTGGTAGCTATTCAATATTTTACTGAAAATTTTTGGAAAAAACTGTATGTTTTATAGACACGAAAGATGCTATTAATTTTTAATTTTTTTATAAACAATATTTTGAAAAAACTGTAATGTTGCATCATCGTTATTCATTGATGTTTCTATTAGACTTATTCGTATGCCAAGTTTTTGCAGGTCATTGATTGCTGTTTCGCAGTATTTTTGAAATTTATTGTGCAAGTGATTAATTTTTGAGTGGTCGTTAGTATTGATTTCAAATATATCACCAGTTTCTATGTCTTCTAGTGAGATTATTCCTATTTTATGAGGAATTATATCGTTTTTATCATTAATAATGATCAATGAAATATCATGTTTGGCAGACAATTGATGTATATGTGATGCTATTTTTTTTCTATCATACAATATTCCAAAAATATCAGTTATAATAATGATGTTGGAACGTTTTTTTATTATGTGATACAATGCAGCAATATCTTTATGCAAATCTTGATTGTTTATTAGTTTTGATTGTGCGATTAAATGTTGTATTGTTGCAATATTATTTTGCGGTCTGACATAATATTGTTCGTTGGTGCCTAAAAAAAACAGTCCTATTTTATCATGATGTGTTTTGGATAAAGATAGCAATTGATTTATAATTGATTGTGCTAATTTTGTTTTAGATTGTTGTTGTGTAGAATATTCCATTGATGCGCTTGTATCAATAGCAATAATAATGTCATTGCCGCTGTCTTTTGATAGAGTATTTACTATAGTTTCTCCTGTTTTGGCTGTTGATGACCAATTGATTAATCGAATGTCGTCTCCATCAGTATATGGACGAGTATCGCCATAAATCACACCATTTCGCGGAAAATATTTACAATATAATTTAGACAAAGTTTTTTGTAAAAATGACATATACAATTTTATTGTATAGCTGTTATTATCCAGTCAACAACAGACATATCTATCGCTCGCGATAGTTTTTGTTTTAATTCCTGTGCTGCTGTTTCAAAAGCAGATATTGATTTTTCATTATGTGTGCATTGTATGATATATTTGGCTACAGATTTCGGACGGAATCTGGATTGTAAAAATTCTCGCCATACTCCTTTTCCGAGCAAAATATTCGCCATTCCTAAAAATTTTATCTTAACCACCGCTTTCCCGATGGCATAAGTTAATGGGTGTGTTTTATAAACAATAGCACCTGGAATTCCTGCTAAACAGCATTTTAATGACATTGTTCCAGAGCTCATTATTGCAGCAGATGCTCCTATTTGGATACCATCCGATACAAATGTTACATTGCCGCTAATATTTGAAAAATGTTTATTTAATATTTTTCGTAAAATGTTTAAAATTTCCCCGTTGGGATATATTACTACTGCCATTTTTTCAGGATGGTGCTTTAGAATTTCTGAAAAACTTTCCAGCAACATGGGAAATATTGCTTTTATTGCAGATTTTCTACTTCCAGGGGATAATAGAATTGGTCCATTTTGTTGATAAATGATATCAGGTTTGTAATGTTCATGGATGAATGGATGCCCTACGAATGATACATTGAGGTCGGTATTGCTGAAAAATTGTTTTTCGAATGGCAATATTGTTGCCATACTGTCTATCATTTTTGCAATTTGGTATTTGCGTTTTGCCTTCCAAGCCCATACTTGAGGAGAGATATAATATAATAATTTGATGTCACCGCCAGATTTATTGGCGATTTTGTTGTCGAATAACATTTTTGCTAGCCGCAAGTTAAATCCTGGATAATCGACAAAACATATTGTGCGTGGTTTATTGGTTAATATCCAGGAATACACACTCTTTAATAGTCTAGCGAAAAAAAAGAAATTTACAATGACTTCATATAGTCCCACAACTGAAAATTTGGTCATGTCGAATATTAATTCTGCGCCTGCTTGTTGCAATGCACTTCCGCCAAACGCAGCTATCGTTGTGTTCGGGCGACATGATCTGAGTTGTTTTACCAGTTCCGCCGCGTGTTGGTCGCCTGAATGTTCTCCTGCAATAATCAACAGGTCGACTCGTTTTTTGATGTTTTGAAACTTGCCAACAATTGATTTTTTCACGCATCTTCGAGTGAAAGAAAATGGTTGTTGTTGTCAAACGAAAGGGATTAAATGTAAATTGTGCAATTTTTTACAATTTGCGGTTGATTATAGGTTGGTTGTTTTTACGATCCACGACTTATGGATGGAAAAATTGAGCCTCAACGCCTCAACAGCGATAACTGAGATAGTGCCTTTAAACGAATACAACGATGGCGTTTCTAAGACTGTAACGCCTAAAATTGGTGCGCATTCAATCAAACCAATTGATTTAAAAGACAAAAGAGTGTTGAATGTGGCATTTGTGCATCAATACTCTGGTTGTGGAGGTGGAATTGTTCGTGTGCATCAAATATTGACGACAGAGTTGGCAAAACGTCAAGGATATAGGGTATTTGAGGTTGCGAAGCAAGAGACGCGAGTTCATCCACCAGTTGTAGAAAATGTGACAAAAGTGATTATTCCGGATCAATGGGACAAACACATTCCATCTTTTCAAGAAAAAGAACATATTGATGTTATTGTTGATAGTGGGCAAGGGTTGTTGTCAGAAGAGTGTGTAAAAAAGCTTAGAAAAAATTTATGCAAGATCATTAGCGTGTATCACACTGCTTATTGTAATTTTACATTTAGAAATTTGACGATAAAAAATTTCGACATACAAAAATCACTTATTCGAAGCGATGTACTATGTGTTTTGTCAAAAGTTGATGCCAAATTGAGGCGATTATCCGGAATAAAGCAATCTATGTATATGCCGAATCCATTAACATTTGATTTAGATAAAATTACGCCATCACCGTTAACTAGTAAAAATATATTGTTTGTTGGTAGGATTAATGATGTTTATGTAAAACGTCCAAAGTTGGCGATCCAAGCGTTTGGCGAGATTGTAAAAAAGGTTCCAGATGCAAAATTGCAAATGGTAGGAGCATGTCCTGACGGCGTAAAAAAAGAATTATCACATGAGGCAAAAAGATTAAATATTCCAGAAAACTCTATTGAATTTCCCGGGCTTACTTTAGATGTTGATAAGTTCTACCGGAATGCAGCTGTATTAATTATGCCATCGTTGTATGAAAGTTGGGGGATGGTGTTAACAGAGGCCAAAGCATATGGATTGCCGAATATTGTGACGAAAATGGAATATTTGGAAACAACGAAAAATGGCACTATTGTAGTCGGAAAAGATGATGCCGCTGGTATTGCCCGTGAAGCGATTAAGTTATTGACAGACGATGAATATCGACATCAACAAGGGAAACTAGCACGTGAGAGCTTGGAAGAATTTCGTAATGAATATGTGATAGATAAATGGGAGCAGCTGTTACATGCTGTTGTTGATAGTAAAGAATCTACACAAAAATTTGTAGAACAACAACCATCTGTTGATGAAGAATATGCTCTAAGAATCGCTCGTGAAGAATATGATGCTACAAAGCCATATAATGATTATACGCGAATACATCCTTTTACTTTGTTTCCATTGAATGAAGAAGAGAAAATAAGGCGTGAGTTGCGTGAAATGGATTCGAAGAAAAGAGATGTGCAACAGAACAGGAAGAAGGATGGTTTGATCAAAAAGGACAATGTAAACGCTTTCGTATGGCACATGATGCAGAGGATGAAAAAGAGAAAGTGATATTAAACGTGTTATTATGAAATGTTTTTATTTTATTAAAACTTTCTAAAAAATGACATTGATTATATCGTACAAAATTTTTTCATGATGCTTGATGACATTACATGTTATAGAGCATCCTATTGCTAGTAAAATTTTGACAGATTTGAGGGATGAACGTACTCAATCGTCGCGTTTTCGGGAGTTAGGGAAGCAATTGAGTTATTTTTTAATAATTGAAGCCACTCGAAATCTTAGGACAAAAGTTAAAAAAATTCGTACTCCATTAGCTGATTATAATGGTACAGATATAGCACAATCGATAGTAGTGATACCAATTTTACGTGCTGGATTGTCAATGTTACAGCCAGCTGTTGAATTGTTGCAAGATGTTTCAATAGGATATATAGGAATGGAACGAGATGAAACAACTGCAATAGCGCGTACGTATTACTGTAAATTGCCCAAAATAGAGGATAGGTTTGTTATTGTCATTGATCCAATGCTTGCTACTGGACATTCTGCTGAGTTGGCGTTAAACGCTATTTTAGAAAAAAATCCTGCACATGTTGCGATGGTTTCTATGTTAGCGTCGCCAGAAGGTGTACGTTATTTGGAAAATTCATTTCCAGAAATACCGATTTTTACAGCGGCGATAGATGAACGATTAGACGATCATAAGTTTATATTTCCAGGTCTTGGAGATTTTGGCGATCGTGCATATGATACAAAATAAATATTTGTTTATGATTTTAAAAAAAATAGTAAAACTTTGTGATTTTATCGACCGTGTTGTCGTAAAATTTTTCTTTGAGAGTGTTATTGTTGGCAGTTTTGCATTAATTATTGCAGGAGCATTGTGTCTAAGAGGGATCATATTGCATCGTTTTCACAAACAATGACCGTTATGTGTAATTTTGTAGTTTTTTAAATAAAAATATGATTTCTGATATTGTACTTGTTGCTGTTTCTTATTTTTTATTTCTTTTTTTAGAGAATACTGGGATGCCGAATCTTGGTTGTGTTAAAGATTTGAATTCAAAGTTCTTGTCGCATCCAAAGTGTTTTATTATTTTGTTCTGCCTTGCGTCAATCTTATGTTTTTTGGGCAATATAACATCATTGGCAGGGTTAATGACATTTAATATCGCAATGTTATTGTTGACTGGTAAAGGTGATGTTAGATATGTAATAAAAAAGTTTCTGATATTTCATTTGATGGCAATATCTTTGTTGTGGTTTGGGATGCATGGGCAGGATGTTGTTGATTCCATGATGGTTGTCTTAGGAATTGGCATGCTATTAGCGTCGTATCCAATTTGTGGTTGGGTGGAGACATTTTCTTTGCGTGCATCGTTTCCATTGTTGATATTTTGGGCGCTTGTTAATAGATCATATCTTGTCAGTTTTGCATTGAATATTTTTAAATTGGATGGTTTCCAATGGACGAATGGATCGCGCATTGTTGTAAATATTTTGATTTATAGTTCCTTGTTTTTTGTTCCAGTATTGTTTTTTGCCAAGCGATCTGTGCGGCGAATTATAAGTGTTTTGTTGACGTGGCAAAGCGGTTATTTTTGGTTGTTTTTGTTTAATATATCTGATGAAAAATTCTGTCATGCTGTGTTATTGATGTCGATAGTGCAGGGTATATTTACAGCAATGATATTATGTGGAATGAGTCGGGCAGTGCATTTGCAATCGTTGGACAATGTTGAATGTATGAAAAATTTGCAACAAAAGGACTTTTTGGGATATTCATTGTTGATGACAGGATTGTTGTTTTTGCCAATTGTTCCATTGGTTTTTCTTGGAAAAAGTGGTATGTCTGTGTTTAGCAATGTGGCAATTGCGATCATGCTTATGAGTGCTGTGTTGCCGTATTTATTCAATTATAGGTTGTGTAATATGATTTCTGGCAGCAGAAATTAGGGTTTTAAGCAATGTCTGAATCAATTGGAATTTTTTTGGACCGTGACGGTACGTTGATAGAGGATAAACATTATTTAAAAAATCCTGATGAAGTAGAATTGTTATCAGGTGTTAAAGAAGGTATTTCGATATTGCGATCAATGGGATGTAAGTTGTTTCTTTTTACTAATCAGAGTGGAATATCAAGAGGATTAATGACGTTTAATGACGTTGTATTATGTAATAAAAAAATGTGTTCTAAATTTGGATACGACTATCCTTTGCCGTTCGAAGATATATGTGTTGCTCCAGAGCTGCCGACAGAGAAGTGTGTTTATCGCAAGCCATCTCCAAGGTTTATTACAGAAAGGATGGAAAAACATCGTTTAGACCGTTCAAACTGTTACATGGTCGGAGATAAATCTATTGATGTGTTATCTGGAAAAAATGCTGGAATTAATTCTGTTCTTATATCGGATAAACTTCATCATGAAGTAATGCCGGATCGGATCTTTTCTTCTGTTTTTGAATTTGCGAAAAATTTATTTTCATAAGAAAATTGAGCAAAAGTTGATATGATAAAAAAATTTTTTTAAAATTTATCTCTTTGATGGAATTTTTTATAATCTGATATTAGCTTCTTCTTGTTTACTTCTGTATAAATTTGTGTTGTTGAAATATCGGAATGTCCAAGCATTGTTTGGATTGATCGTAGATCTGCTCCATTTTCTAATAAATGTGTTGCGAATGAATGCCGCAACGCATGAGGAGTGACATTATATTGAATTCCAGACTTTAGTGCTTTTTCTTTCAAATGCATCCAGATGGTTTTGCGTGATAGTTTTTTCCCTCTTATGTTCAAAAATAATGTGCTATCGCTGTATGTTCGCGATAATTGTGGACGAGCAACTGTTAAGTAATGATTGATTTTTTCTTTTGCAATTGTTCCAAATGGCACAATGCGTTCTTTTGATCCCTTCCCATAAATACGAACGAATTGATTTTCGATGTCAATAGATGTTATTAACAGGCTGCAAATCTCTGAAACACGCAATCCGCTGCTATACATGAGTTCCATAATTGCTGCATCACGTATAGCGATCAATGAGTTGTTGTCTTCAACAGACAATAATGTGTCCATATTTTGCGCAGAGATTGTATTTGGTAATTTTCTGCCGCATTGTGGACGTTTTATTTGTCTTATTATCTTGAAAAAATTATCATATTTTGGTTTGATGAATTTGCTAAATGATCGTAGTGCTGATAATTTACGTGATGCTGTCACTGCTGAACAATTGTTATCATTAATAAATTGTAACCATCGTCGTATATTTTCAATTGTGATGTCTGTCCATGACGTTATGTCATTTTTTGAAATGTATGTGGCGAAAGCGTGTAAATCATGTTCATAACTATTTACAGTGTTTTTGCTATATCCCTTTTCCAATGAAAGGTGTACGAGAAAGTCGTCAATGTCTTGTAGGAGGCATTTGTCGATATCTTTCATCGTATTGATTTTGTTCAGTTTGTGGTTAATTGTGCCCGAAATCCATCCTGCAACACTGCGCGTACTTCTGGAGATAGTCGTGATTGTTCGTTTGACTGTTCCTTGTCTGTAATGAGTTGTGCATTGGGTGATTTTTGTAATGCACGAATATCTCGCAATAATGTATCTATTGCACGAGATTGTCCATGTTCTGATGCTTTTAACAAAGCTGTTTCAAAATTGATTTCTTCGGAAATTCCTGTTCGTAATGTATCTTTTGATCTATGGATTTCTTCAATGATACGGATCATTCTGTCTGGATAATTGCTGTCATTATCTAAAATATTTGATAATTGCTCGTATAGTGTTGTTTCTATATCGCAAATTACTGCATAAATGTCGCAATTTGATGCAATGACGGATTTTGACAATTGAATGAGTTTTTTATAATCGCCAAAGTACATGCTGCTGATAATTGCTTCTATCGTTTTTTTGTCGGCCAATCCATATGCTTGATTGATGTCTTCTGTTGTGATTTCACCATTGCTCGTGGTTGACATGCGTTCTAATATAGATTCAGCATCTCGCACACTACCATTTGCCAATTTTGCGATAATAGAAAGTGCATCGTCCGATATGTTGATGTTGTCAGATTTAGCGATTAGTGATAATTTTTCTGTCAACATTGATATAGGAATTGGGCGAAACGAAAATCGTTGACAACGAGAAACGATAGTAGGGAGGATTTTATGAGCTTCTGTTGTTGCAAAGATAAATTTCACGTGTGCAGGTGGTTCTTCTAATGTTTTTAGCAATGCATTGAACGCTGCTGTTGATAGCATGTGGACTTCGTCAATAATGTATATTTTATAATTACAAGATGTAGGTGCATATCGACATTCTTCACGCAAATTACGGATTTGTTCAACGGAGTTATTTGATGCTCCATCGATTTCTATGACATCCATATAGTTTCCTGATGCTATAGCACGCGCTAATTCGCTATTTTCATTAAATGTTATGGACGGCCCACCTGGTGCATTGATTGCCGTTGCTAATAATCTGGCCATTGTAGTTTTTCCAGTACCTCTTGGGCCGACAAAGAGGTAAGCATGTGCAATTCGATTGGACAAAATTGCATTAGATAATGTAGTTACTATGTGTTGCTGTCCTATTACTTCTTTAAATGACTTTGGTCTCCAACGACGTGCAATTACAGAATATTGTCCACTGATATCTTCCATGATGTTCAATCATCAACAACTATTATGATGACATAAACAAAGTAAAATAAAAAACTGTATGTAAAAATAACAAATGTGTGAATTATGCGACATATTTTGGTGACGTGCATGGCGCTTCATTTTTAATGGCAATTTTATGGTTATTTTTGCAGGTCGTGAAGTGACTTGGATAACTTATGTGCTAAGATCAAAATGGCAGTATCTATGTGCTCTACATGTTATTGGGATAATAAATTTTTGAAATAAATTGCATAATCTTTCTTGACAGTGGGAAAGAATGGGGGATAGTGGCGATAAAGGTCGTTTTATTGTGATTGAATCACGCAACATTTATGTAGGGAAACATGCCCGTAATGCGGATGAAAAGGGCAGGGTGTTGTTGCCTGCAAAATGGCGTTTTGGTGACAATGATAGCGATGTTTATATTGCTATTCCTAACACGTCAGGTTGCATAACTGTATATCCTCCTCATATGGTTGAAAAGTTGAGAGAGAAGGTATCAAATATCAGCTTAGGAGATAAAGCAGGGCAAAAAGTACTGACGAAATTATTTTCCAGAGCGGATCAATTGGTATGTGATAGTCAGGGTCGAATTGCTATTAATTCATCGTTGATGCGTCATGCATTTTTGAAAAAAGAAGTTGTAATGGTTGGTAATTTTGTTACATTCAGCATATGGGAGCCGTCGCGATACGATGCTTACATTGATAGTGATGAAGAAAATGATGATGAAATTAGTCAAATTTTAACACAGCTCGGGCTATGAACGTTAATGACCAGTCAAATTTTTCACATTGTCCAGTTATGCTGGATGAGTCGTTAAGCTGGTTAAATGCTCGCAGTGGTGGTATTTTTCTAGATTGTACATTCGGTGGTGGTGGTCATTCAAGCGGCATATTATCTGCGAATGAAAATAATTTTGTACATGCACTAGATCGTGATCCTATGGCAGAACATCGAGCAAATGATGTTGCATTGCGTTGTAAAAATTTTGCATTTTATCGTTCTAATTTTGCTGATATTGCTGATTTGCAATTGCCAGAATTTAACGGAGTATTGATGGATTTGGGTGTGTCATCGTTTCAATTGGATGATGCATTGCGTGGTTTTTCGTTTAAGCATCATTCTCCATTAGATATGAGGATGGACAATTCGTCGGGCATTACTGCTGAGCAATTTTTGCGATATGCCACTGAACAGGAATTAGTTGTTGCGATTCGTGATTATGGTGAAGAAATTTTTTGGAAGAATATTGTTAAGACGATAATTGATCATAGGCATGATGGCGCATTGTCGTATGCAGATACATTTGCCGATTTGATCGTTCGAAATTTACCAAAGAAACATCAGAAAATACATCCGGCAACGAAAGTCTTTCAAGGAATACGAATATTTATCAATGATGAGTTGCGTTCGATAGAGCGTGCTTTGCCCCTTATATTTCAGCGATTAGCAATAGGTGGCCGTCTTGTGGTCATTAGTTTCCATTCGCTTGAAGACCGTATTATAAAGAGATTTTTTAATAAAATGGCAGGAAAATCAGTTGATCGTTATGATAGTACGTATCAACAGAATCGAATGTCATATGGAAATATTTTAACCAAGAAACCGCTCCTCCCGACTGAGTTTGAAATTAACCGCAATCCCCGCAGTAGATCGGCAAAACTGCGTGTTTTGGAAAAAACAAAAAACACCGATATAAAAAAGTGAAAAATAGAAAATTACATCGTTCAAAATTTGTGAAGTGCTTAATATTAAGCATCATAGGTTGGACATTTGTCGCGTCAATAATGGTTGTAAAAGCACGACAAGATCTTTTAGTTTTCGGACAGGAATTATTACGATTATCGCAAATAAAATCATCGTATGCGGTAAAAAATGCAGAATTGGATACAAAAATTGTAAGACTGTCTTCATCGAATGCATTAAAATCTGTAATAAAATCCAATGGATTGGTCGTAGCTAAGGATAATAACGTAGTCCACGTTTCAAATTCTGAAGTAAGATTATATGCTATTAATCGTCCAAGCAATGCTCATACACGACTAGCATCAAAAACGGCAATTTCACAACGGATGAAGGCTGTCAGATGATGTTTTTATCTGACTGTGTTTTCGTAGACGTTATATGAGCACTACGTGTCAAGTGTTTCAGTCTTTTATAATGTAAAGTACAGTAGCAGCTGGTGGCTGTACTGTATCGCTTTTCCCATATATCGAATTGGAACGTGATGCATCAAAGCCAACTAAACTAGCTTTGTCATGTAATCTTTTTACATTGTTTATTCTTTGTTGTTCGAAGAATGCGCCCTGGAACCAATTTTCTGATGCAATTGTACCAAATGTTCCTTTTATATTTGGTAACCCAGGTTCTTTAATAATACCAGGAGTGTCATCTCCTTGCAAAAACTTTTGATAATAATTTGGTAATCGGAATTGTAGTCCATTTTCATTGCCGATATTGTATGTCGTTCCGATAATAGAAAACAATCGTCTATGTTCGTTTATTGACAGTACAGAACCATTGCATAACAAAAAGCCATCAGGAATGGAATCTTGTTGGCCGGCGAACGCAAATACAGTGCCAGTTGGCGCATTGTTATCAGTATAGGCATGTATTGCAAACCACATGTTTGTAACCGTTGTTGCCAACAAAGTGCCTATGCCTAAACTTTTCCAAGGGAAATGTGCGCAACATCCAAGGACCTTTGAAAAACATGATACATTATATTCATCAAAAGAGTCATCATCTATATCAATGTCACGCAAATATTGATACTGTCGACATTTGTTTTGATCTTTCGCGTTGTGTCTAGAATGAACATTTGACGTACCTGAATAACAGTTATACTCTGTCAATTGACGAGATTCATGATCTTGATCTATATGATAGTCATGAGAACGATGATTGTTTACGACACGTCCATCAAAGGATTGGTCACATGATTTATGACGTTGTGTCTGATCAGTTGTCGTGTTAGTCGTTCTATGTCTAATCACAGCGTTATTTTGGCTAATATTATCCATATTTCCTTTCTTCGTATTTCTTGTCAAAAAACGATGCTATCAGTCGTATGAACTTAAATCAACTGTCAATTGCAAAATAATGGTATGTAAACGCTTTGACTATGTTTTTTCAATTTTACGTAATTAAAAGAAATATCCGCTAAAAAATGTGGCTTTTGGCGGATTAAGAAAAATTTTCATTCTGTAATTTTTTCACCAATTGCGCTGCCGACTGCTTCTCCAACAGCAGAACCAGCGATGCCGCCAATGATACCACCTATTGGTCCCAACAAAAAGGTACCAATGGCTGTTCCTGCTGCTCCGACCGCAGCGCTGGTAATACCACTTATGCCTCCTTTTATAAATGATGATGAGATCGATTTGATTGAATTGTGTTTTTGGTCAACATTATCGATGGCTCTTTTTTCTATTTTCTTAGCACCTATTCTAGGTTTTTGATTTGGATTTTCAGCATTTGTATGTCCTGATATACTTCTCTTGTTAAAAGTTGCATTCTTAATTGGGTCACTGTTTATAATTGTAATATCTTTGTTGCAGGATCTTATCTCATTACTCTCCATCGCATGAATTGTACTGCTTGTTGTAAAAAAATCAAATCAATAAAGTAGACTGAATTATTAATACGTTTTTATAGTTTACATAATATGTTTTTTGCTATTACTCGTGCTGTTTCTACTGTTGAAATTGCATCTTCTAATGATGTATTTTTTTCGCCGCTATAATTAGATAATGTCTTTTCTATAATATGTGGTATGTAAGTGAATTTTATTTGCTTTTTTAAAAATGATTCAACAGCGACTTCGTTTGCTGCTTGAAAAACAGAACACGTATTGCCGCCGGCTTCTAGACATTGTCGAGCGAGTTTTAGACAAGGAAATTTAGTTTCATTTGGTTCTTTAAAGCTTAGACTTCGCATTGCATCAAAATCTAAACCAGCTCTGTTGTCACTATATGTTTTTGGGTAGAACAAACAATAAGCGATGGGATATTCCATATTTGTTGGTGACATTTGTGCCATTATTGTGTTGTCTGAAAATTCTACCATGGAATGAATTATGCTTTCGGGATGTATCACAACGGAGATTTGATCTGGTTGCATATCAAACAGCCATCGCGCTTCTATTATTTCTAAGCCCTTATTTGCCATTGTTGCAGAATCAATACTGATCTTCTTCCCCATATTCCATGTAGGGTGTTTAAGTGCTTGTTCAGGAGTAATGTCGGACATTTTCTGAATTGGTATATTTAAAAATGGGCCTCCTGATGCTGTTAATATTATTTTTTTTACAAGCCGTTGATTTCCTATTAAGCATTGAAATATTGCATTATGCTCGCTGTCGATTGGCAATAATTTGCAGTTATATTTTCTTGCTTCAGACATTATATATTTCCCGGCAACTACTAAAATTTCTTTGCTGGCCAATAGAACGTCTTTCTTGCGATGTATTCCGTATAATGTAGGAATTATGCCATCGGTACCTGTTATTGCCATTACGATAGCATGCGCATCAGTAAATTGTGCCATTTCGCACAATCCATCATGCCCTAAAAAAAAACGTGTGTCACCAGGAAATAAGTGTTTTTTATCTTTAAAAGCATTGGAATCACTAATTCCAACATTTTTTATGTTAAATTCATGTGCAATATTTGCTAATCTGTCGATATTGTTGTGACATGTTATTCCATCGATGTGAAAATGTTGTTTGTATCGCCGAATAACATTTAATGTTTGAGTGCCAATAGATCCGGTTGCACCAAATATAACAACATGTCTTTTCACATTTTCCATGCTCATAAAAATTTAAAGATTGCAATGGAAAAGTTTTGGAGAAATCTCCCATTGTAATGTATTTACTACAATCTGTAAAAAAACGATTTATCAATGCTTTTTCATTTTTAAAGTATTTTAGCTTTTTGGGAAAGTCTAAATGGCAGTTTGTGATCGCTGTATTGGCCGGAGTATTATACGGATTGTCGAGTGGATTTGGTATTCCTGTTATTTTAAAAATAGCATCGGAAAAGGTATTTTCTAGAGACTCATTGCCATTATGTACAATTATTGTTGTGTCGATGGCGCCGATGATTGCAATGTCAGCACGTGCATTTTTCTCAATAGTAAATGCATATTATATAGGATATTGTGGACAGAAAATATTGCAGGGATTGCGAGTGATGATTTTTGATAAAATTCAAAGATTGCCTGTAGATTATTTTAAAAAGACAGAACCAGGTGTCTTGATAACGCGTAGTCTAAATGACACGACAATATTGCAAGAGACCATAATTGCAGTTTCGCAAGAAATCATAAAGCAGCCGATGGCTTTGTTTAGTGCAGTTGCAGCATTGATCTATTTGTGTTATAAACAATCAGATGTGATAATATTATTGATATTCTTCTTAGCTGCAGCTGTTGCAATTATTCCAATAAAAATAGTCGGAAAGAAGATGCGGCAAAAGACGATGGGATTGCAAGTAGCTGCTGAAAGATTGACCACAAAGTTAGCACATAATTTATCTGCTGTACAAGAAATACGCGCGTTTGCAATGGAAGATATTGAGGTAGAAAGATATCGTTCGATGTGCGATAACGTCATGGAAAAGGTGATGAAAGCATTAAAATATTCCATAATAATGTCACCGATTATTGAGGTAGTAGCATCATTTGGGGTAGGATTTGCGATGTTTTATGCCTATCAAAAACATATTGGGGCGGATGTTTTTATTGCATTGACTGGTGCATTATATTTGAGTTACGAACCAATAAAGAAAGTCGCTGATTTGAATAATCGTATTAAAGCATGTTCTGCCAGTTTAATGAGAATAGAAGAACTATTAAATTTCGATGAAAAAATACATGATCCAGTGTCTCCAATTGACATTGGGCGTGTAAGGGGCGATATTGCGTTTGATAATGTTTGTTTTTCATATGATAAAGAAAATCCTACATTGCAATCTATCTCTGCCAACATGGAACATGGAAAAACATATGCGTTGGTAGGTAGTAGTGGAGCAGGAAAGACAACAATAGCAAATATAATATTACGATTTTATGATATTGACAGCGGTGCCGTGACTATCGATGGAATTGATATTCGTGATATGCGATTAAAAGATCTTCGCAGACAGATATCATTCGTCCCACAATCACCTACATTAATCAACGGTACTATTGCGGATAATATTAAATGGAGTCAGCCAGATGCTAGCATGGAAGATGTTATATCTGCTGCGAAACAAGCATATGCACATGATTTTATTAATGAGCTTGAAGATGGATATAATACACTGGTAGGAGAAGGTGGTGCTAGATTATCTGGTGGACAGCAACAGAGAATAGCATTAGCACGTGCGTTTTTACGCAATGCACCAATTTTAATATTGGATGAGGCAACATCTGCATTGGATGCTAATAGTGAGCATGCTGTACATATTGGTATAGAAAATTTAACAAAGAACAGAACAGCAATTTTGATATCTCATAGATTTACTATGATGTCGATAGTCGATACCGTATATGTGCTTGATCATGGAAAAATTGTAGAGGTAGGATCTCCAACAGAATTAGTAAAGAAAAAGGACTCTATATATTTTCAATTGTATCAAAAACAGCAAGGGTTGAAAAAAGAAATGACTAACTGAAAATTATAACATATAAGTGTGTTGAAATAAATTTGGGCGACGAATTGTTTGTTGGTGTAATATAATAACAGTCCAAATGTGTCTGAACACTACAAGCATGTAGTTATTATATCAAAAATCGCTTCGTTATTGACCTATTAAATAGCATAGGTACACTTGTTTCCTATGAATGCCGCGAAAGTTTCGCATAGGATTGATCCAAGGGCAATGTCATACGGTTGTGCTTTTGGGCAGGGATTGGCAGTAGTTTTGAAAGGTAGTGATCTCAATATGATGGCAACATTTGTGAAGTTGTTATCGGATGTTGCAAAGGCTGAATTGAGTACAATGCAAGTGAAATCTATAACGGATCTATTTTTTAATGCAAAAAATAAGAAAATTCCGTTGAAGCAATTGACGAAAGCAACTGTTTCATTGTCGAAAGCGATAATAGCAATTGTTCCGAAAACACTTGGTGCTATTACTGTGCCATTTTTGAAAAAAAGTAACATTGTTTTGACATACGCTAAATTTGTTATGGATGTTGCTGAAATTGTTGCAAATCATAAAAAATATTTCGAAAATGGAGCGACCAAAGAAGATGTTTTGAAGTTTTGTTGTTCGATTGCTTATCAATTATTTATAAATGTTGCTTTCTTTGTTCTTCGAAATGCTAGTCTTGCGTGGCTCGTTGGTGGTGTGTCGATAGCGTTTGTATCATATAGAATATTTTTAGAAAAAAATGGTATGTTGCCAGTTGTAAAAGTTGGAGAATCAATTGATCGTATTTTTATTGGCAGGAAACCTGACCCAATAACAAAAATATACATGAGAGTATTATGGATGATGACCTGTATGCATGCGACATATTCAATAATAAAAATGGTAAATGCTGATGTGCCGGAACGTAAACAAGAAACAACAGAACAAATAACAAGCAATGAACTTAATCAAATAAAAGTCAGAGAAAATGACAGCACAGAAATAAAACAAAATATTTTGCCCGCCAAACATTGAGATGACGTAACATCGTTACGCAAAATAAAAATTTCTATATGTTTTCAACGCATGAAAATTTCGATGTGCACCTCATCATTCAATCACAGATATGGTTGCATTCCTGTTAAAATCTACAGCCGCGTTTACTATTTTCAATAAATTCAGTGAATTCTTGTAAAATTGTACTATCAATTGTTTCTGACATTATTGCTTGTAATGCTTGTGACTTATTAAGACCGCGTAGATAAAATACTTTGTACAGTGTTTTGACGCCAGATATTTCTGTTTCAGAAAAATTGTTACGTTTTAAATTTACAAAATTTGGAGATCGTACAATTGCTGGATATCCATCGGATAGCATATATGGTGGAATGTCCTGTGTTGCTTTTGATGACGCACCAACCATTGCATATTTCCCGATTCTACAAAATTGATGAATTCCAGCACTCCATCCTATATTTGTAAAATCATCAATTGTTACATGTCCGCCAAGTGCTGCTTGGCTGCTCATGATGACATGATTTCCTACTATACAATCGTGAGCTACATGTGAATATGCCAAGAACACATTGCTGTCGCCAATTATAGTTGTGTTTTCTGGTTTTGTTGCAACGTGGATAGTACAAAACTCACGAAATACATTGTTATTTCCAATTTTTAAACCCGGTTCTCCTCCTTTGTACTTTAAATCGTGTGTTGGTGCGCCGATATATGCATATGGGTGTATACTATTATTGTTTCCAATAGTAGTATTACCTACAACAGTTGCATGATGATCGATCTTTGTACCACTATTTATTATTGTCAAACTACCAATGTAAGCATAAGCACCGATGGTAACATCGTCGGCAATTTGTGCGCCTTGTTCGATTATTGCGCTAGGATGTATGTTAGGTGACATAGCTTATCGTCCCTTGTTGTCTAAGATCATAAACATCAATTCAGCTGATGAGACAATTTCTCCATTTACTTTACATTTCCCTTCAGCAACACCAATCTTATTACCTCTATTTTTGGTCATTTTTACATAGATTTCTAATTGATCACCAGGGACAACGGCACGACGGAACTTTACTTTGTCGCAACTCATAAAATAAGCGATTCTTCCGTCTAAATTCTGCTTATTGAGCATCAAAATTCCAGCAGCTTGTGCCATTGCTTCTATTTGCAACACTCCAGGCATTACTGGTTGGCCAGGGTAATGTCCTGTAAAATATGGTTCATTGAATGTTACATTTTTTATCGCACGTAGCGCATCGTCATCAATAAATTCAATTACACGATCAACCATGACGAACGGATAGCGATGAGGAAGTAAGTTCAATATTCGATTGATATCAAAATCAACATCCGGTTTTATTGGTCCAGATGGAGATTTTTTTACTGCCTGTTTCCCTGATTCTATCACTTTTTTTTGCGCAAAAATTGCTTTGGTCAGCTGAGCATTCATTGAATGGCCAGGGCGAATTGCAATGATGTGTGCATTGACATGAGTTCCAAGCAATGAAATGTCGCCAATAATGTCTAATATTTTATGACGTACAAATTCGTCTTTGAACCGTAACGGCTCATTGGACAATATTTGATCATCTTTGATGACTATTGCTGAGTCCATAGTGCCACCACGAGCTTTTCCAATCTTTACTAATGGTTCAATATCTTCGTAATCAACAAATGTTCTTGCTGGTGCTATTTGTGTCAAAAATGTTTCTTGATTGATATCTATTGATAAATGTTGAGTATACCGTCCCTTATCGTCTACCAATGTTGCTGTAATTTTAAATCCGTTATAAGGAAGTGCAACTAACGAACGATTACCAGATGTTACTGTGATTGGTTCTGCTAACGAAAATACATTCTGTTCGGCATCTTGTTCTCTTTGTTCGCATTCTAATATTAAATTGGCAAAATGTTTTGCAGAACCATCTAAGATAGGTGGTTCTTGATCAGACAATTCAATAATGGCATTATCAATGTTCATACCGTACAATGCTGCCAAAACATGTTCAACTGTGCCAACCGATACTTTTCCTTGTGTTAATGATGTTGCGCGTACAAGGTCACCAAGCAATGAAACATGAGGTACGATTTCTGGTTTACCTACTAAATCAATACGTTTGAAAACAATTCCAGTATTTGGTTCGGCTGGTTTTATTGTTATTGTTGATTGATGACCAGAATGTAAAGAAACCCCAGAAATGGTCATTTCTCTAGAAATGGTATGCTGTTTCATTTTTTCACACCCTAAAAACCATAATTGCAATGTAAAGTTTTTAGTGAGGCATGCAAGAAACTGATTTTGTGGTGGAGTTTTCTGATATATTCTAATTTATTATTTGTGCAATGATGTTAATGTTTTTAGATCAGAATTAGGATGTTCAAAATTTATGAAGCACATTAAAAACTTCCTTGTAATGGGGCTATAAATTATAGAGAGTGTTATTCGTTATGAAGTTTTCTTATCAAATGTCAGATTTGATCGAATTATTATCGCCATTGAATGTAGTAGGGAATTGTTGTGATGCTTTGACTGGTATATCAGCTTTATTGGAGTCGAAACCGGGTGATATTTCTTTTTTAGGAAATTCAAAATATTCAAAGGATGTTGTAAAATGTAATGCTTCTGTTATTTTTTTGCCAAAGACTTATGATGGTATTCCATTAAAAAATCAAACTTATATGTTCTTCGATAATCCATCATTGGCACTGGCGGAATTATGTCGTAATATCGAAAAACAACAATACGATCATGATTCCGTTGGAAAAATACATGACAGTGCAATAATTGACAATTCAGCACAAATCGGTAGTTTTGTGACAATATGCGCTAATGCTGTCATTGGAAAAAATGTTATCATTGGTGATAATTGTATGATTGGTGCTGGATGTTATATTGGAAATAATGTATCAATAGGGACAAACACTGTCTTACATCCAAATGTTACTATTATGCAAGATTCTGTCATAGGAAATAATTGTTTCTTATATAGTGGTGTAGTTATTGGGAGTGATGGGTTTGGATATGAGAATGTAAATGGAAATATTATTAAAGTACCACAGATTGGAAATGTTATCATTGAAGATGATGTAGAAATTGGGGCGAATACAACGATAGATCGTGCACGGTTTGGACATACAATAATCGGTCGTGGTACTAAAATTGATAATTTGGTCCAAGTCGGTCATAATGTTGTCATAGGGAAAAGTTGTATTATTGTCTCTCAGACCGGCATTGCTGGAAGTACTACCATAGGGAATTATGTAACAATTGGTGGTCAAGTTGGTATTGCTGGACATTTGACTATAGGGGATGGTTCTATGATTGCTGGAAAATCTTCAGTCCCTTCAAGCTGTAAGCCAGGAAGTATATTGCGAGGAATTCCATGCATGCCATATAATACTTCCAATAAATATTATGTTTTGCGAAAAAAAATACCGGAATTGTTCAAGCGTGTTTCTGCGCTAGAGGATGCTATGTTGGCGGACAATGACATGAAAAAAGAATAAATATTATCTGGTATTGAATTTTCAGAAGTTTTTTTTTCTATAAAAGCTATAATAATGAAAACTGAGAATCAGATCATTAATGATGCTAGCAAAATATATTTGTTGCCATGTTTATTTACTGCAGCGAATTTATTTTTCGGATTTTTATCGATTATTCGATGTGTGCAAGCGCGCTATTGTGCACAATCAGATGCAATGGCGACGGCATACTATACACAAGCAGTATGGTTTGTTTTATTGTCAGGAATATGCGATTCATTAGATGGTAGGATTGCTCGACTGGGAGGAAAAGAATCATTATTTGGAAAAGAATTCGATTCAATAGCGGATGTTGTATCATTCGGTGTAGCTCCTGCATTGATGGTGTTCCTTATGATTTTATCGCCGACAGAACAATTTCAATTTTTTCGCCAAGTTGGATGGATAATAGGGTTTCTGTATTTATTGTGTGCGGCTGTAAGGTTAGCACGATTCAATGTAATTACACATCCATTATTGCCGAAGTCAGAACAAGAAAAAAACAATTATGACTTTTTAGGGCTTCCAGTTCCGGCAGCAGCTGGTGCTATTGTATCTATTGTTCTTGTATTGAACGAATATGATTTAAGAACATGGGCAGTTATTTTGCCGCCGCTGATGTTATTAATTGCTTGGTTGATGGTAAGTGATATCTACTATCCTAGTTTTAAAAAGATTGATTGGAATACACAAACGAAATGGGGAACATTTTTGTTCTCAATGGCACTTGTTTCAGTGATTGCATTGATGCGAGATTTTGCATTAGCAATATTGTTTTTGGGATATGTGTTCTTTGGAATATTTCGTCATTTTTCTAGAAAACGAAAAATTATTACACTGTGATGCATTCCTTATTGGAATTATTGCAACGTTCAGAAAATTTTCTGAAAAACAAAGGGGTATCTACTCCACGATTGGATGCAGAACTATTGTTTGCAGATGTTCTTCATTGCAAGCGATTGGATCTCTATTTAATGCATGATAAAATATTGAATCATCATGATATAGAACGATTGAGAGATGTTGTTGTAAGGCGTGGGAAGCGAGAGCCATTGCAACATATCATTGGGCATGTTTCATTTTATAATGTCGATTTAATTGTGACACCAGATGTTCTTATTCCTCGTAATGAGACAGAAGAACTGATTGAAATAGTGTTGAAAAAAATAGATAATTCTAGAGGAAAACGAATATTAGATGTTGGAACAGGTAGTGGTGCTATTGGTATAGCAATAGCGCATGCGTTGCCAGAGGCAGATGTTGTCGCAATTGATGTTCATGAAAATGCATTAAAAATTGCTAAAAAAAATGCAGAGCGCAATAGTATAAAAAATATTGAATTTTTGCAGAGTAATTGGTTTGTAAATGTGTCAGGAAAGTTCGATGTGATAGTTTCGAACCCACCATATCTCACACAAGAAGAAGTAGATATTGCTGAACCAGAAGTAAAATATTTTGATCCAATTTCTGCACTGGTAGCTGATAATAATGGTCTAGGCGATATTTTTCAAATAATCGAACAAGCGAAAAATCACATGACAGACTGTGGATTTTTAGCAATCGAGACAGGAATATCGCAGCATAAAAGAATAAAGTCATTTTCTCGACCATTCTTTTCAGAATTCCAGTCGTTGAAAGACCTATACGGCAGAGATCGTTTTGTAATTCTGCAGTAAAATTTTATTTATCCTTCAATAAATCCTTGTGGATCATTACATATGAGATTCCTGATGAAATTGTCAGATATGTAGAATAAAGAAATAAAATCATCCCTATGTTATATATCCAATTAAACCATTGTGGATGTAACCATTGAGAGAAATCATGCGCGATAGCATTCCATAATAAGAAAAATCCTGTTGCGACAATTTGAATTACGGTCTTCAATTTTCCTGCTTTATTTGCTGCAATGACTATATTGTTTGTTGCTGCAACCAATCGAATTGCTGTGATTAAAAATTCACGCCCAATAATCATCAATACTAAAAATAATGTCCATTGTGGCATTATTCTTAATGTCAGTAATGCTACCATGACCCCAATCATGAAAATTTTATCCATGAGGGCGTCCATGAAAGTTCCTAACGTTGAAATAATATGATATTTTCTTGCTAGATAGCCATCTAACCAATCTGTTATTCCGCAAAAAATAAATAGCAAAATGCTTAATGTTGCGCTTCCCCAGAAATTTACATACATTAATGATATTATCAAGAATAGTAATGGCATTCGTGACAATGTTATACAATTTGCCAAATTCATGTGCGCGAATAGAAAATGAAAAAAAGATTGTTGCAATCTAAAATCTCGTTTTTCTAGCATTAGAAATGAATGAAGATGTGACATTGGTTGTGATGGCTGCTGGATTGGGAAGTAGATACAATGGCAGCAAACAATTGGAATTGTTTGGATCGCGACAATTGACGCTAGCAGAATATAATATTGAACATGCGATTACATGTGGAATAAATGATGTTGTTTTGGTTATTAATGAAAAATATGCTGATATTTTCGATAAACGGTTACGTGACTTTTTGCCATCTTCATGTGACTTTAAATTAGTATATCAGGAACCTGAGAGTGCATTGTGTAAATATGGATATCGTAAAAAACCGTGGGGGACAGGGCATGCTATAAAATGTTGTGATGGTGTTGTTAATAACAATTTTTGTGTGATCAACGCAGATGATCTTTATGGGTACGACGCAATTTTCAACGCAGTTCGATTTTTGAAAAATACTGATGCAAAATCTATGATTTTCGGAAATGTTGTTTATAAATTGTCAGGAACAATGTCACCTAATGGGGCAGTTTCTCGAGGGGTAATTATTACAGATGATGCGTTAAACATATCGAAAATAAATGAAGTTCATAATATTACGTGTGATAATGTTCATGAGCTTGGGCTGTCTGTAAATGATTTTGTATCAATGAATTTATGGTGTTTTACTCCATGTATATTTAAATTGTTACAAGATGGCTGGAAGTATTTTTGTGCCAATTTGAAAGATCCATTGTCTGATGAATTTGGACTGTCGTCATTTGTTGGGGATTGCATACAGCAAAAGAAATGTACTGTTAAAGCGATTCCAACGACTTCGACATGGTATGGTGTAACATATCGTGATGATAAAAAAATCTTAGATGATGTTTTGCAGTAAATGGCAGATATAGAGACATCAGGTGTAGTTATCGCCGTACATGAATCGAATCATGATGGTAAATCTTGCAGTGCAATAGCGATTGATGTTTTTACAGTGGATTACGGCATTTCACGATGGTTTTTCAAAAAAAATAACAAACCGGTTTTGCATGAAATCATGTTCGCAGATGTTGAAATCGTCGGGTATTTAGTGAACGACACATATGGAATAATAAATTCTTTAACAATTTGTAATAATAACGAAAAATTGTTGCGTCAAAATGGTAGTTATCGGTATGCAGTATCATTCGTACAAATATTACGTAATATTGTTTTTGATGGTGTTGCAATTCCATCTCTTTTGACAATTTTATATAAATTTATACAAAATTTAAAAAAAGGATTAAATCCAGAATTAGTGTTGTTCAAGGCACTTTATTTAACGAGTAAGTGCGAAGGATATGCTGTTGACCAAGATTGGTTGTGCTCGTTGTCAGCAGATATTCAACATTATGTAAAATCGTTATTGAGTGCACGTGAGAACATCGTAACTGACCAAAATATACAGGATTTAATCAATTGGATTGAGAATTGGATGTTGTCTCAGGTGTGAAGTTCTAAAAATTACGATTTGACATATTGTTTTATTTTTCAACACTGCGAACGACGCGTGTGGTTGCTATATGACGAATATTGAAACAGAAAGAGGACAACCGATAGGCAGTAATGCTTCATTAGACGATCCAACATCAAGTGAAGGTGCTTCATCAACAGAGGGAGAAAAAGCTCGTGTTGTGTCAGCTGCAGTTCCTGAGATGACGATATTGCCTCATCAGGTAACACGGTACGCTGATAACGTGTTTTATGGTTTTACAGATAATAATGTCTGTAAAATTGATGATGCAGTTGGTGGCTTTAAATCTGGTGAGCTCAACAAAATCAGTGATTTATTGGATGGGTCGAATGGACTTGTTAAAAAATGTTCTTTGAATGACATCATGTTTTTGGTCATGTTGATGATGACAAAATCCGCAGCAGATCAACGACAATCAAGATATGAAGATATTGCCGCAAAAAAAGTAGTAGCTCAAAAAACAGCAGATACTGTGTATGAGCTAAAAATGGCAGAAGCAAAAACGACATATGAGGCGGAAAAAAAACAGGCAATTTTGCAAATTGCCATGGGTAGTGTACAGATAGTTATAGGTTGTATTGGTGTTGTTTCTGGTGGCGTGGCAGTGTTGGGAGAAATTCCAAAAATTGCAAGTAAAATATCTTCAGTTGTCACTGGCTCTTTTAGAGCCATACAATTGATCGCTAATGCTGCATCTTCTATAACTACAATAGTGCAAGGTGTAGTTCAGATAGACATAGCAAAACAGCAACGCAAAGCATCGTTTATCACTACAGAGGCAAGTTTGAATAGCGCATTGTTTAATTTTAATATGCAGCAACTAAGAAATATGCAATCTGCGTATAGCACTTCTAATCGCAATATTCAAAATACAATAAGTTCTATAAAAGAAATACTACAGCAGAATCAGAGTACACGATTAAGCATAGCACGCAACATTTAATTGTTGTTAGTTTTGAGAAAAATTACCTATAAAATTTATTGTTTTTTTGTTCGCATTTTTTTTCTTCAATTTTATACGTGGCGAATATTCTTCGAGACAAGAATATGCTTAAACCCTTTTGATATTTTTACTATGAATACCAGCAATAGCGATTATGACTCAACAAAGATACAAAAACTAGAAGGGCTTGAAGGTGTACGCAAACGGCCAGATATGTATATTGGTGATACCAATGAACGTGGTTTGCATCATTGTGTTTTTGAAATAGTTGATAATTCTATTGATGAGGCATTAGCTGGATATTGTAGTACTATAAAAGTTTGTGTGCATATTGATGGTTCATGTACAATAGAAGATGATGGGCGCGGTATTCCTGTTGATATTCATGAAAAATATAAAATTCCAGCGTTAGAATTGGTAATGACTAATTTGCATGCTGGTGGAAAATTTGGAAAGGGTGCGTATCAAGTATCTGGTGGGTTACATGGTGTTGGTGCGAAATGTGTCAATGCTGTGTCTGAAATGTTCGATGTAGAAGTACGTAGAAATGGCCACGTTCACTACATGAAATTTTCACGTGGTAAGACATTAGAAAAAATGAAAATCATTGGTGAAAGTAATCATACAGGAACTAAGATTACGTTTTTGCCAGATCCAGAAATATTTACATCAACACGTGAATTTAAATATGAAATTTTAGCAAAAAGATTGCGCGAGTTGGCATTTTTAAATCCAGGTGTTAAGATTGAATTGACGGATGAACGAGTAAATAAGACAGAAAATTTCCATTTTGAAGATGGCATTCGACAATTTGTGTCATTTTTGAATCGCGGGAAATCAGTATTGCACGATACTCCTCTTTTAATATCAGGCAGTGTATCGGCAGATTCATCACGTCCTGAGTTAAAAACAGTAGTAGATATTGCTTTGCAATATAATGATAGTTATTCTGAGCAAATATATGCGTATGCTAATTCCATTTATAATGTAGAAGGTGGAACACATTTGTCCGGCTTCCGTACAGCATTAACGCGCGTCATCAATAACTATGCCAAAGCAAATAATTTGTTAAAAGATAAAGATCCTGTTATTTCTGGAGAAGATGTCAGAGAAGGATTGACTGCCGTCATTTCCGTCAAAGTTCCAGAGCCGCGGTTTGAAGGGCAAACTAAGACAAAATTATCTAATAGTGAAATTGATGGGATTGTGCAAAAAATTGTAGGAGATTATTTAAAATATAGTTTTGAAACAACGCCTGCGTTAGCACGAGTCATTGTAAATAAGTGTATAAATGCATCTCGTGCGAGGGAAGCGGCAAGAAAAGCACGTGAAACGGTGCGAAAAAGCGCGATGTCGAGCGGTGGGCTACCTGGAAAATTGGCGGATTGTTCTGAAAAGGACCCAGCACTGTGTGAATTGTTCATTGTTGAGGGATTATCAGCTGGTGGATCTGCGAAACAAGGGCGAGATCGAAAGCATCAGGCAGTATTACCACTACGTGGAAAGGTATTAAATGTAGAAAAAGCACGGTTGGACAGGATGTTAAACAGTGATGCTATACGTACCTTAATAACAGCATGTGGAACTGGAATTGGGTCTGCTGCTGATGTTGGCGGGTTTGATGCTGATAAGTGCCGATATCATAAAATCATTGTTATGGCGGATGCTGATGTTGATGGTTCTCACATTCAGACATTATTGTTGACATTCTTTTTTAGGCACATGCGAGAATTGATTGAGCGTGGATATATTTATATCGCACAACCACCGTTATATAAAATAAAGCGCAAGAGAAAAGAACGGTATGTTGATAACGATAATCAATTGAATGAAATTCTGTTAGAGCTTGGCATGGAAGACATGGCGCTTATTCGAGCAAAAGATGGCTATCAGTTTACTACGGAACAAGTTAAGGATATAATTTCTGTTTTTGCTAAACTTGAACAATTGGGAAGTGGTGTCGTGAGACATGGGTGTTCATTACCATCTTATTTGGATGCTCATGATCAAGCAACGTACGCATTGCCACGATATATTGCGCGTATACGAACAGGGCACACAGAAGAACATAGATTCTTGATAGATGAAGAAGCAAAAGCGGCTTTTTGTGATGAACATGGCATATCGGATGATGGGTTTGATATGTCAAGCACACGTGAGTTAGAATTGAATGGCAAAGCATATAGACAAAGAATTTCTGTTCACGAAGTATATGGTGCACACCAAATGTTTGAGCTCATAAAGAAATTAGAAGAATTAGGGATAGATCCAACAACATTTGAACCTACAAATCAACCTCGTTATTTCTTGCAAGAAATTTCTGCAATCAATGATAAGTCCAAAGAATCTATTGCAATATTTTCTGGGTTAGAGATGATTGCGAAGATTCGTGAGATAGGACGTAAAGGATTATCAATACAACGATATAAGGGTCTTGGAGAGATGAATGCTGATCAATTGGCAGAAACAACAATGAACCCTGAAAAACGACGGTTGTTACAGGTAACGATTGCAGATGCCGCAGCGGCAGAATCTACATTCTCTATGCTGATGGGCGAGGATGTTGATATTCGTCGTGCTTTTATTGAAGATAATGCATTGAATACGCTATATTTGGACATATAAGATGGAAACGAAACCAAGTAAAATTACTGTTACTAACATTACTGATGTAATGCAGTCATCGTACATTGATTATTCGATGTCTGTCATTGTTGCGCGTGCGTTGCCTGATGTCCGTGATGGATTAAAACCTGTTCAACGGCGTATATTATATGCCATGTTGCGAGAGGGGTTGTTGTATAATAAACCATTTGATAAGTGTGCTGGTGTTGTTGGTGAAGTCTTGAAAAACTACCATCCTCACAGTGACACTGCTGTTTATGATACTTTAGTGCGATTGGCACAACACTGGATAATGCGGTATCCATTAATATTTCCTCAAGGAAATTTTGGATCTGTTGATGGCGATCCAGCTGCAGCATATAGATATACAGAATGTAAATTGCATACTGTATCAGAAGATCTGTTGCGAGATATCGATGAAGATACTGTGGATTTTGTTCCAAATTATAAAGAAAGTACGACAGAGCCTAGCGTATTGCCGTCAGCCCTACCAAATTTGTTGATGAATGGTTCTACAGGGATAGCTGTTGGGATGACAACAAATATTCCGCCGCACAATTTGTCTGAGTTAATAGATGCAGCATGTAAAATCATTGATGAACCGCATGTTGATGTGGAATTGTTATGTGATATTATACATGGGCCTGATTTCCCGACAGGCGGTGTTGTAGTAGGGAAAGAAAATATTAAACGTTATTTGACGACAGGGCGTAGTATAATAAAAGTTCGCGGTATAGCGAATGTTGAAGAATTGCCTAATGGTCGTGAACAAATAATTATAACGGAAATTCCGTATGCTGTAAACCGTTCTGTTCTTGTTACCAAAATAGCAGATTTAGTACATGAAAAAGTACTTGATGAAATCAGTGATCTTCGTGATGAATCAGATGAAAATACACGTATTGTTATTGAACTAAAACGTGATGCTCCCGCACGGGTAGTGATCAATAAATTGTTTAAAGAAACACCGCTTGAATCATCATTTGGTGTAATCATGTTGGCATTGGATCATTTGCGCCCAAAGCAAATGAATATCAAAGAGATGCTGGAATGTTATATTGAACATCGTCGGGATGTTGTGACAAGACGGACGGCATTCCGATTAAAAAAAGCGGAAGCACGTGCTCATATTTTACAAGGTTTTTTAATCGCGTTAGATAATTTGGATGATTTCGTTCGGATTATTCGTCAATCTGCAAATCGCGAAGAAGCAAAAGTAGAATTGATCGCAAGATATCCTATCTCAGAACGTCAAGCGGATGCTATATTAGAAATGCGGTTATATCAACTGACTGGTCTTGAAAGAAATAAAATAGAAGATGAGTTTAGTGAATTGCAAAGAATGATAGAACATTATCGTGATATCTTATCTGATGATCATGCATTGTTATCATTGGTAAAAAATGAACTTCTTGAAATGCGTGAAAAATATGCATCTCCGAGAAAGACACAAATAGAGCATGATGCAGGTGAGTTCAGAATAGAAGATGTCATTGCGAATGAATGCTGTTTGATAACAGTCTCTCATAATGGGTTTATAAAACGCACACCTGCCAATTACTATCGTTCTCAAAAACGTGGTGGCAAAGGAGTTATCGGGGCTGGACAGCATGAAGAAGATTTCGTAGAACATATGTTCACGGCAAATACACATGATAATCTGATGTTTGTCATGAATAATGGCCGTGTGTATGTTGAGAAAGTATACAATGTTCCAGAGGGCTCTCGTACATCGAAAGGCCGTGCATTAATAAATGTTTTGGCGATGCAAAAAGATGAGCGACTATCTGCTATGATATGTTTTCAAGAGTTTTCTGAGAATCAATATTTGGTAATTTGTACTCAAAATGGAATCGCGAAGAAAACGTGTTTGGCAGATTATAAAAATGTTCGTAAGGGTGGTATTATAGGTATAGCAATTGATGATGGTGATGCTTTAATAGAAGCATTATTGACATCTGGGAACGACGAACTCGTAATTATAACAGCCAATGGCATGTCAGTCAAGTTTAATGAAAATGACCTTCGTGACCAAGGAAGAAATACACGTGGTGTACGTGGCATCATGCTGAAAGAAGGTGATGTTGTTCGTGCAATGACAGTTGTTGATAATAAAAAGACATTTTTATTAGCTGCTGAAAACGGACAGGGTAAACGATCAAAATTTGATGATTATCGTTTGCAAAAACGCGGTGGTTCTGGTGTTATCGCGATGAAGCTACATAAATGTGTAAAAATTGCTGGAGCGCTAACAGTATCGGACAATGATGAAATCATGATGTTGACGTCAGATGGTCAAGCAATTCGTTCTCCCGTCAGTGGTATTCGTGTAATTGGGCGGTCAACAAGTGGTGTTCGATTGATCACGTTAGAAAAAAACGATAAATTAATTGGGATATCACGTGTTATAGAAGTGCAAGAAGAATAAAACAATGAATATATAGGCGTATATTTCAAAAAATATGTGTCTATATATCTTACTAGTACTAATTGATCGACGCTTGGTTGGCCGTTGTTTCAGTATGTGTGTTTGATTGTTTACAGAGTGATGGCGATGCTTAGTTTGAACGATTTTGCAACGTCTAGAATGATTTGTGCACTTTTTATTGATATTTGATTTCTTGCACGTTAAAAAAATTTATATCACTCAAAAAAATGAACGCAAATTTTCTCTACTATAACACGTTTACGTTGTTGTGTGCTTTGTTATTGGGTCGAGCAACGTGTTGATAGATCCGTTGTTTTAATCCAAAACACACGCATTTCTAATTGCTACTTTGGATGTGGTCAAATAAAATTATGGCGTTTGCTATAGCTTGTGCAAGTTTTTCGCGATATTCTGCTGAGGCGATTTTATTTGATTCTGTGCGATTTGATAAAAATCCACACTCTATCAAGGCACCGGGACACTTTAATTCTTTTAATACAACAAAACGATTATATTTTACACCGCGGTCTTTGCATGAAACCGCTGAAATACATGATTTTTGCAGTAAATATCCAAATAATAAGTTTAATTGGTCGTATTTGTTGCCGGTCAATATGGATACTGGGACAGCGCTTGTAAAGTTTGAATGCATATGCGGTGGTGTCAAAATGAATGATTCAATACCACTGGCATGTTGATTCTGTGCGGAATTAAAATGTATAGAAACAAAAACATCTGCATTTGCTGCATTGGCTATTGTTGTTCGCTTGGTTAATTCGACTTTTTTATCATTTGGTCGTGTGAGAACAATGCGATATCCTTTTGCATTTAATATTTTTGAAACTCTGGAACACATGTCCAATGACAATGTTTTCTCTGTTATGTTATTGAATTTTGAATGCGTTCCATTGTCAGTACCACCATGGCCAGCATCCAATGCGATAGTTTTGATTCTGTTTGCATGTTTGGATTGGTATAAAAGAGGATGTATGCACTTTAGAAATGTATCTTGATCCAACCAATATGTCGTGTCTTTATGACATTTTATTCGTGTTCCTAATGGCAATGTGATGCCATTAAATGAAAATGTATAAGTATCTGGTTTGAACTCAAACATCATGCCAGGTTTCCCAAATGACGTTTTTGTCAACATTGGTAATTTGGCATCATATGCAATACTTCTTAAAGAAACTTCTTTGCAATGAACATTTGTTGTTGCTAAAAAAGGAATAAAAAAAATACACAGATAAATTTTTTTAAACATTATTTTGGTATGTTTATTTTAGTTTCAATAATTCACTAGCATCCAAAATTTTATTAAACACAGCAACTGCTTTATTACTGTCATCATTGTGTTTTGATTGTTTTTTGGAACATGGTGATATTGTTACAGATATTGTCTTTCCAAATAATTTTGGTTCTGTGTCCAATGTGCCGTAATTGCTAATATCCTGAGCAAACTTTTTTATTAACTCAAAGCCGAGTTCTGTACGTGCCATTTCTCGCCCTCGAAACATCAATGATAATTTTAACTTATTGCCGCTTGTTAGAAACTCTACAGCATGACGCATTTTAGTATTATAATCATTGGTATCGATAGCCACACGCAGTTTTACTTCTTTGGTCTTTGCTGATGCTTGTTTAGGAACCACCTTATTCTTTTTACTCTCTTCATATTTATATTTTCCAAAATCAAGAATTTTGCATACAGGAGGGTTTGCATTTGGAGAGATTTCTATCAGGTCCAATCCCTCGTGTTTGGCCATAGCAATAGCTTCTGATGTCGGCATGATGCCTATTTGAGACCCATCACTTCCGATGACACGCACTTCCTTAACTCGTATTTTTTCATTCTTTCTTGTAAAATTCTTATTCGCGCTTCCAAATTTTCTATCTTTATTATAGTTGCCTTTGAACGGCGATGTGTTGTTAAAATGTTGATTTGTCATAAAAATATTAAGCAGGTGTACCTGCAACAGCTGCTGGATGATAAAAATTTCCTAGAAATTACAATTTATTTATTAACACTACTGCGTTTTTCATCCGAATTGTTGGAAATTTTCCATTGACAACACTTTATGCTCAATCAGATTCCACCGAACATATAACCATATATGGTTTGTTGCGAATGGAAATGTTTATGAATGTTGCTGAATTAGAAAAAATAGAGCAAATGGCGGACGATGCGGTGGGAATTTTGACGAATCGTGCTGATTTCGATAATCTTAAGTCGCAATATTTTGGCAGCAATGGCATTTTTCGTGGTTTAATGCAATCATTGTCGAAGTTGTCCAAAGAAGAAAAACCGACGGCTGGTCAGTTGATCAATCGTTGCAAAGCTGCTGTAGAAAAATTGTTTCAAGACAAGTTACAGCAGATTGAACAACAATCATTAATAAAGTCATTAGTAGATACGATCGATGTATCTTTGAACATTCAAACATCAACGGATATCTGTTTGCACCCATTGACAATGATACGTAATCGATTCATTGAAATTTTTCATAAATTGGGATTTTCTGTCGCAGAAGGGACGGAATTGGAAACGGAGTGGATATGTTTCGATGCACTGAATACAAAACAAAACCATCCATCGCGCAATGAACGTGATACATTCTATTTTAATGATGATACATTCATAGCTAATGTTGCAAAACATAATTGTGAACGTTATATGTTACGTTCACATACATCTACTGTTCAAGTACGTACAATGTTGACTGAAGAACCGCCTATACGTATACTTTCCCCAGGTAGAGTGTTTAGAAAAGATACAATAGACGCTACACATTCTCCAAATTTCCATCAATGCGAAGGATTGGTTATTGATAAGTTAGCGACCGTATCGGAATTAACATCAACATTGAATTATTTTTTTACGGAATTGATAGGTGAGCATTGTGAAGTCCGTATGCGACCAAGTTATTTCCCATTTGTTTCTCCTGGTTTTGAAATGGATTTGCGGACAAAAAATCTTGGTGCATTGAGCAATAAATGGATAGAAGTATGTGGCTGTGGTATTGTCGCGCCATCTGTTTTAGAGAATTGCGGAATTGATAATACAACGTACACAGGGTATGCTTTTGGAATTGGTATAGAGAGATTGGCCATGTTATTATATGGCATTGATGACATTCGATTGTTTTATCAAAACGATGCACGATTTTTAAAACAGTTTCGCATGTCTATGATGTCGTAGACTTTCGCCAAATCCTCATATCAAGATCGTAAATATGACCTTTGGAATGTTGATTTATAGGCATAGCACGGACCATGTCTTATATTGTGTGTATTTTATGTGTCCGATACAGTTGTTATAAAACATTTTTGACAAAAAAATTAATTTTTATTAAATATCGCCGATCTTATGAGCAAAAAAGCAGTACTCGTTTGTGGGTTGATATCGTTGTTATTCCACGTACCATCACATGCTACATTGAGTGGCAATTTGGCAATGGTGCAGGACACGCAAAGACAAATAAGCACAGTGCATGACAGTATTTTTGCCAAAAAATATAGTGCAAAATGTTATGACGAAACGAGTAAATCTCCACGTGTGTATTTTGATGTATTAGGCTATCATTCATCGTTTGATGGTCCATCAATGATATTAGATAATGAATCAAGAACTTTATCCAAAGATAATTCCAACAATATAGGTGGTTTATTTGGAATAGAAAAGCAATTTAATGAAGATTGGAACCTTGGAACATTTACATCTTTTCAATATGCAGATTGTGACTTTAGTTGTCGTTCTGGAAGTGGAACAATCAATCAGGACTGCTGTGCCAAAAGCACAATTACTGGTTTGTATGGCCGTTATTGTAGTAATAAATTGATGACGTCATTGATTGGCAGTTTTGGTTATATTGAACTTAGGAATAACAGCGACCAGTTATTGAAAAGAAATAAGTATAAGGGATGGTTATGTGCATTATCTGGCCAGATTGCTTATAATTTATCATCACAGGAAGATATTTCATTTGGCCCAATAGTTGAAATAGACGGCTCATACATCAGTGTGGATGATTATGTTAGTTTGCCATCATTAGGAACTATCAATTTAGTCAAAGAACATATTGTCAAATCATTGACAACTTTCATCGGGGTTTATGGAACAAAATCGTTTTCTATAAAAAATCATAAAACTTTAGCTTATGCTAATGCAGGATGGTCATGTGAATGTTTGCGTAGTGGCAACAAATATTCGTATAGTAGCTATAGTGGTGATAGTCTGTCAGGTAATTACCATCAATGTTCATTGCCGTACTTACCGCGCAACATGGCAAAAATACGTATTGGGATAAAATCATTTCTCAATGATAAAATAGAAGGAGAGCTTGCAGCCGGAGCGAATTTAGGTTCAGACTATTACAATATTAATGGTAATGTTGTCATTAATTATCAATTTTGATATAAATTGCACTCAATGCCATGATCTATACTGATGTGTATCGTGGCATTTTCATTTCTGTAATCTGATCATTTTAAATTTTTTTAAAATCTATATTGACATAATGGGAATAGATTACAACGTGAGTCTCGTTGGGTCGGTAGCTCAATGGTAGAGCAGTGGCCTTTTAAGCCATTGGTTCAGGGTTCGAGCCCCTGTCGGCCTACCAGGTTTTTGCCTTTGTTTGTTTTGATTTTTTGGTGTTGTTGCTTTATTTTTATACATGTTCAACTGAGTTGATTTAGTTTTTTTTAAGTCGGCGCGATTTTTCTTGACTAAAACTGAAAAACTGTCACAATTCGCAAGTAGGTATGAATTTGAGTGAGTTTGTCGTTGGTGAGGCTGGTAATGGCGCGGGTCCTGTTGATTCGTCGCCAAATGGATCTGTATTTGGAAAGTATTCGCTATCTAGAGGTTATAATGTAGAATCACTTGGAAAAGAACACGGAGATGTCACATCGTTGCAATACGTTCAAGTTCCAATATGTGATAGACAAGCACAAGAAGATAAACCTTCAGATTTATCAGCAAAAAAAAATGTATCAGGTGACAAAATAAAAGAACAAATAGAATATATTAATGCCAATAGTAAAAAAATCGGCGAAGCAATGGTGGCTGCGTTGAATAGAACTGGTAGCAGTAATTTGGGAATTATAGGGGATAATGGCGTATTGACAAAAGATGACTTGTTAAGCGAGTTTAAATCATTTGTTGATTCTGTATGTAATTATCTCAGTTCTGATAGTTATCTGCATGATAACGATCTGTTAGATGCGTTAGGCACGTTTAAGTTTTTTTGTGCAGGAAGCAGTGTCGGAGCTTTTCCTGGGTTTAATATTTATCAAGAAGAGAACGACGAAACAGAGAAAATAAAAATAATATTTAATAACTTGAATGAGTTTTTGAAAAAAGAAAAAACTATTTTAAAGACCAAGATCCTTTGGTGCAGGAGTTTATGGCCATTCAGATGCTGTGTCGTATGAGTGACGTAATAAATGTACTGAATAATAATAATGGCTTATACAAAGAAAGGTTTTCAATACAACAGGGTGTTTTTTTAGAACTTAAAAAACATGAGATGTTCTACGAAATTTCTTTGGAAAAATTAGATAAGGCTATCGTCGGTGCAATGATTGATGTTCTTGTTAAGAATGAATTAGACCTAGATATAGCAAAACAGTTAGAGAAATTAGCAGACCATTTTCTTAAAAACTCAAGAGGTATTGATGGAGATAAACAAATATGCGGTATGCGTGGTCGCATGAGGGCTGCTAATTTGTCTGAAAAAATAGCTAATCGCGGCAAAGGACCATATAACGATTTTTATGCAATAATTGGCAATTCCTGTGACTGTTCAGAATATGTATCCAAAGGTCAAGATTTGTGTAAGAAACTAAAAGAGAATAATGCATTTCCGAATGATACAGTTCAAAGACCAGGACAATTTGCTGTAGATGGCATGCTTTTGCCATCGCGTGTAGAAATAATAAACGATCCAATTGGTTTCTTGAAAGAATGTCTGTCTGAATGCAGCATTATTGCTTACAATAACCGGTATGGTTCTGAAGCTGGGATAATAGAAAATTCAGAAGACTTAAGAGAAGAAATTTTAGAAAAAATTTGTAAAAAGGACCTTATTGTCCAAAGTGATACTTTTAAACATATAGGAGATTTGTTGGAAACAACAAATGGCGAATCTACGTATGCAAGCAAACCAAATTTAGCATCTGCTATGAAAGGAGCCAATTTGCGTACAATATGTAGTGCATCTGGAACGACAATAAATATTATAGTTGCGCTATGTGGCATATCTGATAAAAAGCGTATTCAAGAAATTCTTTCACAAGTAAAGAGTTTTGTAGATGAAGGATGCCCAGAACAAAATTCGCTCTCAGAAGATTTCAAACGTTTATTTTTGTCTATTTCGGTATATATGCAATCAGGGCAATATCATTCGGCAGCTGAAGTTTTATGTAGTTTATATTCAGCAGCACAGATGTTATGTGATAAGCCTAACCCTATTGTTAATATTGAAAATTACAAACAACTTTTTGGCGCATTTGCTAAAAATCCATCTAGTTTTTTTCCGAAATCGCTTGAGAAAAGTGACGGCAAATAAAAAGGTTGTGTTTTATAAATTTGACATAAAATTGGTATAGTATGAATAAAGTTGAATGTGCAAGAGATAGATTCTCAGTGAATTTTGGATACAGGCCAGGTGTTGATTGTGATGAAGAAGAAACACGTGTTGCGTATAATGTGTTTCAATTAAAATGTAGTGACAATTATACTCCGGATCAGATGTTGAATTTTGCAAACAGCCTTGTTGAGAGTAAAATAAAACAAGGGTCTCTGTCTGATCTTTCACAGCGTGGTCTTGTTGGTGTTGTGGATTTTGCTTTGATGATTGGTGATGACTTGTATAAAACAGTTCAAACACATGGTGGACGAGATAAAGCGATGGAATTTCTTAAAAATCTTGTCAGGTTGGGACAGCATAATATTCTAGCTCAGTGTTTGCTTAGAGAGTCTGAGGTTGGAGAAGGTAAATGCGTAGGATGGTGTCTATATCGATCAGAAAAGAAAGATGATATAATGTCTTTGCTTGATAATTTGCCGAAAGACATTGGAGAACGGATAAAATCTACTACCTGGACACATGATTATGTTAAAGGTGGCGACCAGTGGATTACGGAGCAAATTTTTGGTAATGGATCTTCTATGCCGCTTTGATTACAAAGTCTCGTTTGCTATATTTCGATGCAATATCAAGTTGTCTAGGTATTGCATTTGTGTGGACACGGTGTAAATATCAATGCCATTTTTGTTTGTTTCTACATTATTAACTATTTACGCGATTTTTTGCCAAATATATCAAACGTCCAAACAATGATACAATGTCGATTCCTGCTGCTTTTGCAGATTTTGGAAATAAGCTCTCGTTTGTCATGCCTGGCAACGTATTCATTTCAAGGAAATAAATATCGCCTGTTTCTGTTAACATGAAATCTGCACGTGCCCAATCACGACATTTGCAAGCACGATATGCCATTTCAGCATAATGTTTAATGGAATTTGTTAAATCATTACTTATCTGTGCTGGGCAGATCTCATTGGCATGTCCAGACGTGTATTTGTTATCATACGTAAAAAATTCGGATGATGGATGGATTTCAACGATCTCCAATGCTTTCCCATCGAGCAGACCGACGGTCATATCACAACCATTGATCTTTTTTTCTGCCAAATATTCCGTCGTCGGAGATAAATCTTTTATTAAATTTTGAAAATCTTCTTTAGTGTTTGCAATATGAGCATCAACGCTGCTTCCTTTGTCATTAGGCTTTATAAACACAGGATACAGCAATTCTTCAATAACATCATTTGCACTGAATTGAGTAAATTTTATACCATCAATCACGGGAACTCCTGCATCAGCAACTGCCATTTTTGCACGATATTTATCCATGCAAAGTGCACTAGATGCAGAATCACACCCAACGAACGTAAATCCATTTTCTTCCAGCAATGACTGCAATTGACCATCTTCTCCGAACTCACCATGTGTTATAGGAAAAATAATCGCATTTTTTTCTTGTAAAATTTCTTCTGGCAAACGGTCATCATTCAAGATGACTTTCCTTACATCGAAAACATCTTTACATGATTGATAAATATTCTCTCCGGATATCAATGAAACTTCACGTTCTGACGAGGAACCTCCACCACATAATATAATAATTTTCGGAAGTGAATTCATGGACAATCAACTAACTTTTTCAAATATTTGTGTCAATGTGGAATAATGCGATGATGGTTATTTCTTTTATAATAATTTAGAATGGCTTTTGCCATTGAAAAATTCATAATATATGTTTTAAACGTGCAAGAAATTATCCCTGCGCTTGTTAACCAATGATTACACGTAGTTGTATAGAAAAAATAAAAAATGCTGTTGATGTTTATGATGTTGTATCGCCATATGTCGCATTAAAACGATGTGGCGCCAATTGGAGAGGACTGAGCCCGTTCAATCCAGAAAAAACACCATCGTTCTTTGTAATGCCAGCAAAAAGAATGTTCCGATGTTTTAGTTCTGGCAATGCTGGTGATATTTTTAGATTTGTTCAATTGCAAGAAAAGGTGACATTTGCTGAAGCAGTAGAAATTATCGCAAATCGGTTTAATCTTCCTATAGAGTATGAAAAATCTAACAACAGTGTTAAACAGCAATATTCTCGGAAATCATTGTATGACATCAATGCGTTTGCTCATAAAATGTTTATAAAACAGTTTTGGGCAAATACTACTGAAGCACAAAAATTACGAAATTATTGGGAAAAAGAACGTAATTTTTCTTTGGACGTAGCAAAAAAGTATGAAATAGGGTATGCTGGATGCGATAGTAAAATATTGATTCAATCAATGTTAGATGCTGGGTTTGGACAAGATGCAATAAAAGCCTGCGGAATATTTTATTACAAAGATGATGAAAAAGATGTTACGCGCGGAATATTACGATTTCGAAATCGTATGATAATTCCTATACATGATATTCAGTGTAGGGTAGTTGGATTTTCGTCAAGGTTCATAAAAGATGTTACGCCTGATGATAGCTTTTTAGATGCTAAATATATAAATTCACCTGAAACTGATATTTTTCATAAAGGGAATTTACTATTCGGATTATACCATGCTAGGCAATATGTTGACGAAGAGTCGGCATTGTGGTTGGTTGAAGGACAATTTGATGTGATACGATGTTGGGAATGTGGTATAAATACAGCGATAGCGCCACAAGGAACAGCTATAACTGATACACAACTGAATATGATTCGTCGATATACTACACATATAAATTGTTCATTGGATGGTGATTCTGCAGGACAGAAAGCAGCATTGCGCATACTTCCAATGGCTATGATTGCAGGTCTGGATATTACATTTTTTATACTTCCAGCAGGGCAAGATCCAGATAGTTTTTTTTCACAAGATTTCCATAATAGATTTGCTGATATTCAAAAATATGGAATGTCTAGTATTAAATTCCTTGTGTCGCAATTATTGAATAAAAAATCTGCATTGTCTGCACAAGAAAAAGCAGCAACAATGACAAACATTTATGAAGTAATTGCTGCATCTGAATCATCTATTGCTAGAGAAAGTTATCTAGATGAATTATCTATAGTAGCAGGATTTGACCGTCATGCTATCGGGGAAGATTTTAAATCATTTCTTACAAAACGTAAATTTACTACTACACCAACTATTTGGCCACAAAAAAATGGCAAACAACCGTCGTCTAAAATCAATTCTGCAGCATCACAATTATTATCTGTTTGTTTGTTAAATAACACAATAGCTCGTTCTGTAGCAGAATTTATAGACATGCCATTTTTACAACAATTGAACTGCCAAGCCGGACAGCTATTATTGAAAATATTAAATGAAGTTCGCGAAGGAATGTGGGATGGTATGTTATCATTTGATAATACATCGTTGTTTTCTGATGAAGAAAAGAATCTTGCATATACATTAATATCGGAGGTCGATGAAGAAATTGATGCCATTAATGTGGCAAATTTATGCATAAAAAAATTGCATATTGATAGTGTAAAAAGGGAAATTAATGCAATCGATGAAAAATTTCGCAAAATTTCTCTTGACGAAGTCGATACGATAAGAACCCTACAAAATCGTAGGATGGATTTGCGGGCGATGTTGAGACAGCACCCTCAGATTTTACAGTGACAGATAAGCGCGATGACGAAGTCAGATGAAAATAATAGTGGCACAACAGTGGATGCCAATGCCAGGATTCAAGAACTTATTAGGTTAGCACGTCAACGTGGTTATGTATCATTACAAGATATTAATGCTACATTACCAGGTGCACTGACGAACCCTAAAGAAGCAGAAAATATCATCAATATTTTAGAAAATTTAAATATTGAAATACTTGATACGGAAGAAGTTGAACAGTATCAATCGAAGATGGAAGAGGAGATGGCCGCTCCGAAATCTCCATCTGCAGACAATATTGAAGACCCTGTTCGAATGTATCTTCGGCAAATGGGACAGGTTCCATTGTTGACACGAGCACAAGAAGTATCAATTTCAAAGACTATTGAACGAGAAGAATTGCGAGCGCAGGATGAGTTATTCTCGATTCATTTGACAGCAGAATTCCAGATCGATCTTGCAGAAAAATTATTGTGTCGTGATGAGCGATTCGATAGAATTGTACTTGATAAAAAAATTGAAAGTAGAGAAGCATATTACACGATGCTAGCTCGTGCTGTACAAGACAGTAAGATGCTATTTTCGAAGGTCAAAGAATCTTGGAAGAATTATCAAGATGCAAAAGAAAGTGGTGATTCTGAAAAAATAAAAGCAACAGAAACACGGTTGAAACAATTTCAAAATCAATTGAAAACAGTGTTGAAACGGTTCTGTTTTAAAATGAAAATATTTGAAGAACCGTTAGCAAAGTTACGTCCTGATGTGCGTCAAATCAATCAATTGTATCTCGATTTGGAACGTGCAAATAGAGCAGTCGAGAATGGTGATACAGGACAACAGGAAGCAATTGGTCGTATACAAAAAGCATTGCGTAAGTTTGAATTAAAACATGAAGCGGACCCTAAACGGCTAGTTGATATAATCAAAGCGTTCAAGTTCCACATGAACGAAGCATACAAGGCCAAACGTGAAATGGTAGAGGCAAATTTACGATTGGTCATAAGTATTGCTAAAAAATATACTAATCGTGGACTGTCGTTCCTGGATTCTATTCAAGAAGGGAATATGGGCCTGATGAAAGCAGTAGAAAAATTTGAATATCGCCGCGGATATAAATTTTCTACATATGCGACATGGTGGATACGTCAGGCAATTACACGTTCCATTGCTGATCAAGCACGTACTATTCGAATTCCTGTACATATGATAGAGTCATTGAATCGTGTAATGCAGGCGCAAAAACAATTGATGCAAGAATTGGGACATGAGCCAACACCTGAGGATGTCGCAAAAGAGGTAAAAATGCCTCTTGAGCGCGTGCAGTCGATCATGAAAATGGCACAACAACCGATATCATTGCAAAATCCTGTTGGCGACAATGAAGATTCTAGCTTTGGTGATTTTATCGAGGATAAGAATGCAGAAAATCCATATGATATGACTGCATTTAGTCTGCTCAGAGATAAAATAGGGTCTGTTTTGGATAGTTTGACACCACGCGAACGCGAAGTTTTGACATTGCGTTTTGGACTGAAAGATGGGTATAGTCGTACACTTGAAGAAGTTGGCCAAATGTTTAATGTCACACGCGAACGTATTCGACAAATTGAGGCTAAAGCACTACGAAAAATGCGCCATCCGACGCGTATTCGACAATTACATGGATTTTTTGATAATGAATTGCAATCAGATGGTCCTGGTTTTGAAAATTTCATAACAGATGACGATGTGTAATTTTGTATTGAAATTTCGAAATAACATTGCTAATATTTCTAGTTATTAAGAGGTTATATTGTAATATTTTTTAAATACAGCGAAAAAGGGGAAATATGGGTGTAGAAAGTGTTGGAGCAACAAGTATAGGCATGGAAGAAGTACAAATGGAACAACTCCGTGCCATGGTACAAAATATGATGAAAGATGAGCTGTCTGGTCAACAGCTTGGAGATGCTCAGAAAATAAAAGATATTATTGATGGTGCCCAAGCGGATCCAACAAGAATCACACAAAACCTGAGATCTTCAATAGAAGGGTTATCTGCTTCTGATGCTGGCGAAGCTGCTGCTATTCGCATGGCATTAGGAGATATAAATTCTGTTACTCCTGAAACGTTTTTAAAATTAGAACGTATGCGCGTTGATGCTAAACAGACAATATTTGCCGAACGTTTTGATGATTTTGTATCTGTTGTTAGACATCGATTGGAGCGCATTACAAATGTTGTTGTTGAGCTGACAAAAAAGCCAGACATGTCGCAACAAGACCTTATGCGTATCCAATATGAAGTCATGCAAATGTCGATAGTATTGGATGTTGCATCAAAAGTCGGTGACAAAGGATCTCAAGCACTACAAACGCTATTCCGCGATAAGTAATTTTCAAAATTTTATCAGAAATATATATAATTTGTTTTTGTTTGTACTTCCTTAGTATTTGATTACTTTATCTTCCCTGTTGTGGAGCAATTACCAAATTTTTTGCAGAAATTGTATCCATTCCGTAGTCATTATTTACGATTGCGGGATGGTAAGAAGATGCATTACATTGATGAAGGGGCAGGGGAGACAGTATTATTTCTCCACGGACATCCAAATTGGTCATTTTTTTTTAGAAACCTTATTTTATTGATGCGGAATGATTTCAAATGTATCGCACCGGATAATATAGGGTATGGGTTATCTGATAAACCATGGCGATATAATTATAATATTCAGCAGCATATTGATAATGGAATATCATTTGCCGAGAATATGCATTTTAAAAAATTTCACATTGTTGCACAGGATTTTGGTGCAATCATAGCACTTGCTATGGCAGAACGATGGCCTGAACGCATTAGTAGTTTATCATTTCTAAACTCATATTCATTCATGTTGCCACGTATACCTATGCTATTGACATTTTTCAAATTACCGCTCGTAGTTTCAATATTTTCAAGAATGTGTAATTTCTTTTTACGTGCGAGTATGCATTTTGGAACAATCGGTGTATTGCCAGATAATGTTCGACATGGATATTTATGGCCATTTAAAAAAATATTATCACGTGGATGTATTGCTGATGGTATTGTTGATATCCCATGGTTACCAAATCATCCATCTCTACCATTATTGGAACAGATTGAAGAAAAAGCCTTTATTTTAAACAACAAGAAGATCAAATTCTTCTGGGCAGATAATGATTTTCTTTACAATTTCGATGTGTTACAACGATGGGCCAAAGTTCTTCCAAATGCTAAATATAAAATATATCAAATGGCAGGACATTACTTATTGGATGAATCTCAAGAGGCAATAAACGACATTCGAACGTTTGTATATTCTGCACGAAACATCGAACATGAACTTTTCAAATGAAGAAAATTATGAAAGGTCATATTGGACAATATTAAAAAGATTTCATCCAGAATGATATAGCCGTGGTAAAACTTTCACACAACATAAACATGTAACATTTAAGCACAGGACATAAAACAGAGATTTATCCTGTCAATTCACAAAAATGTAGAAAACAATCACAAATAAAAAACGCCAGGCAATTTTCGCACATGAGATATCCTGACTACCGTTGCTTCCTTCCGGACCTGGCGGGGTTCGTCGGCTCGTCATTGCAAAAAACCTGACACTCCCAAAGGTTAAGAATTTTTCTTTATTAGCAATCAAAAAATCTTTACAGACTGTCGTTAATCTTAAATTTCTTTAATTGATGATTTTTGTGTGTTAACGATGTGCAGCACACAACAATTGGCATAGATCTAGTAGAGTTATTTTATTCATACAATAAATATTATCGATGTTTTTACATAGCCAACAGTTACGACGCAAAAATACTGTTTTTTCATTGACTTGTTATATTTTTCGGAATAGCGGTGCTCCCTGTAAGAGGGGATGTACTATGAGTTATGATAATTACTGGAGTCGTCAGCAAAGAGATATGTCAGATTTTTACCAAAGACAAAATTACGACAGGATACAACAAGAAAACCGACGTCGAATGGATGAGATGCAGCGTGAGGCCGACAGGAGGCGGTATGAAGAGACGCAACGAGAAATGCAACGTCATAACGAAGAAATGCGACGACAATTTGAGGCGGAACAACGGGTAACAAATCTCATTCTTCAACAATCGCACAATACTACAAGCTATAACAGCAGCTCCTCATATTATGTTTCTTCTTCAACACTCAGGCAACGCGAAGCCAACATAAAGTCGGCACCCGCAATGTGTAAACCATATGAGGATCGTTTGCTTGCTTTAATTGAACAGAAATATATTGAACTGAGAACAGAGCATGATAGATTCCGTGCTGAGTTTTTAGCCAAAAATCCTGGTCAGGAAATGAGATGCAGACCGTTGATGGACCGCGAAACATCTTTTCTAGGAATAACAATCAAACCATCAGATCGCGATAAGTGGTATTCAATAATCGGGGGAGAATACCTTAGATCTTTGAAGTACACAGATGATGGCCGTAAAATTGGAACAGGGTATTCCGGCCATGTTTGTGTGTATTCTTCTGTAGATGGAAAGACGGAATATAAATTATCGCGTAGGTGCGGGAGCGAGTGTTGTGAATGTAACAGCATGAAATATAGTACTAAGCTAATGAAATACCATCCGTTTACAATACGCTCTCCACTGTATGAAAACGGAAAAAACAAGCGTGCCCCTCTATCGAACAATGTAAACCCGCATTCGCCGAACTTCACGATAGTAAATGGACAAATGGTACGCACGCAACCAGTGTTTGAACCATTACCTCCACATTTGAGAATTTTGGATTTTGAATCCAATAAGGCCCTAAATTTTGACACCATTGACGGATATTGCACAAATGACAAAACGCGAGAGATATATCGCAAGTGACAATTGCTTTAAATATTCCGTGCTATAGAACATTCAATGTCGTATGCAGCACGAAATACTTCTTTTAAACTGCTGATCAGCGTACCCATCTGGCGAAGTGCTTGTTCTGCAGATTGGTCGATGTTGCTTACCAACTGACCAGAAAAATTTCGAAATGCATCGGTCAGTTGTGCCTCGGCACGCAAGAATGCTGCATCTTTTTGTGCGTATGCAGCACCTATCTGAAAACCACCTGCAAATACTTGGCCTATGGCGGATGCACTTTGCAATCCGTTGGTCCAACTGCTCAAACTTTTTACTTTCGATTCGAGGCCTGTGTTTTCATCTTGCAGATTTTTTATTTCAATAGAGTTGCCTTTATCATCTTTCCCCCACGGCACACTGCTGCCCTTGTCTGTTATTGTGCCATCTCCATGCATTTCTCCACCTAATTCTTTGATCTGCTTGAAAATCGGATCATCTTTTAGTCTCGTTTCATCGTAGTTTATTTCACCACTGGAATTTTTAATTAGTGCGCCTTTTTCATCAAAATTTATACCGAAACCAAGTTTTTCGTTTTCTGCTGTTAATGCTTTTATTTCTTCTGACAACCGTTCAATTTCGTTTTCTAATTTGTCTTTGTCTTCTTTCGAAGCGTTTTCATCCCCCAGCTTTGCTTCCTTGTCTTTAATCGTTTGCTCGTTTTTAGCAATCTCTTGTGCATTGTTTTCAGCAATGTTTTCTGCGTTTTTCTGCAAATCACCAACTTTACCTGCCAACTGTGCCTTTTGTATTGTTTGATTATTGGCCTGAATTTTATTATTATAATAGCTGGTGGCGCCTTGAACAGCTGCTCCTGCGATTCCAATTCCTGCAGAAACAACACCTGAACATATTGTCCCGATTGACGTCATCAGTGCATTAGAAAATTCTTTTTCTGCTGCTTCCCGTGATTGCCCCCACGCCATACGTGCTTGATCCATCTGTATCAACAATTGAGAGCCCTTGGCTGTTTGCAATGCCTCACGTCGTTCACTTTCTGACTGGTAAACCATCATCATCATACATGTCATCAATTCAGATAATGACATTTCCTTCGGATCTGATGGTGAAAATCGATTGATTGCTGCCATAGTGCTTTCATGCGTCATTCCGCGATTAATTTCACCAGGCAAGCCATCAACCTCAAATTATAAAAACCTTGTGATGATCGGTAGATTATTGTAAAGAGTATCCCAGCATTTTAGTTGCTTCATCAATATTGCCGGATGCAATTGATTGACGTATTCTTGAACTACTAATTCGTTCTCCTTTAAACAATGTTGGTGAGACTATATGAACAGATATATTATATTTTTTTGCGCAAGTTGTTAATACATCAACATTGCCAATACGGTCCTTTCCAAATTTAAAATTTTCACCAACACAAATTCCGCGTAATGTTGGAAATTTCTTTGTAAGATAATTTAAAAACATTTCTGGCGATTGTTGCGAAAACGATATATCAAATTTTTGTACAAAAATACCGCATGTATCAAACTGTTTTAATAATTCATATTTTTTAGCTAAAGAAAAAATCATCGGTTTTGGCGTATTACGACAAATCACAAAACTAGGGTGGGGCACAAAAGTATATACTCCACACATGCCATTCAAATTGTTGGCCTCATGAATTGCACGTTGTATCAAATTTTGATGTCCCAAATGTACACCATCGAATGTTCCTATAGCCAAAACAATCGGTAATGCGTCATAGACCACATCGAAAGAATCTCCGTCAACTGAGATTATTGGAATGTTTTTGGAATGATGACAAATCGACATATTTCTTTATTCATTATTGAGAACTCTTGGTGGAACTGCCTTGTGCACAGGAATTAATATATTGGAATATTCCTCTCGATTCATCGATTCCAGACGTTCCAAGGTTACAGCATCTTCTATCGAAAAATTTTCAATATCAGTACGGCATAATTGTGTCAAGTGAGCACCACATCCAAGGTTTTGGCCAAAATCATGTACCAATGTCCTAACATACGTTCCCTTGCTGCAACTGACAAAAAAAGTTACTTCATTGCCATTAATATCATCAATTTCGAACGTATTAATATTAATAAATTGTGGCTCTCGATCTATTACAGTGCCATTTCTTGCAAGTTTGTATAATTTTTGTCCATTTACTTTTTTTGCTGAAAACATTGGCGGAACTTGATATTGATCACCGATAAATGTATCGGCTAATCCTTGCAATCCGTCAAGTGTTATTTCTGGCACCTCATGTGTTTCTACAACGTTTCCTTCTGCATCATGAGAATCCGTAACAGTCCCTAAATGCATAGTACCTTCGTAACATTTTGACAGGCCGATCAAATATTGCGATGCTTTTGTAGCACGACCAATAAGAAGGATTAAAAGGCCGGTTGCCATTGGGTCCAAAGTTCCAGCATGGCCAACCTTTTTTATGCCAAATAATCGACGTACTTTCGCTACAACATCATGAGACGTAATACCCTTTGGCTTATCAATTAATAATATACCGTTTAAATTCTCTGTCATCGCAATTATTTGTTTTCGTAAAACCTTGTCACATGTTCTGCAAGTGCAGATTGAAAAATTTTGTAAAAATCAGGAGTAGGGGATTGAACAATAAATCCAGATGCTGCCGGATGTCCGCCACCACCAAATTGACTAGCCAATATATCCATACGAATATCAGTTGATCGTGAACGCATGCTACATTTTATATATTCATCATGAATTTCTAAAAACGCACCAGCTTGTACACCATCTAAAGCACGAGTATAATCTACAAATCCTTCCGTATCAGCACGTTGAGCACTAGTATTTTTGAAATCATCATCAGTTACAAATGAGGTACAACATAGACCACCGTTGAACACAGTAATGTTTTTTAAAAAGATCGTTAATAATCGATATCGTTCGATGCTATTATGTTCATATATAGCATTATAAATCTTCGGAAGATCAGCACCTCTCTCTACTAACGATTCCGTTATTTTTAATGTGTCCTTCGTTGTTGTACTGTATGCAAACCGATTGCTATCTGTCATTATGCCGAGATAAATCATTTCAGCAGCTAATTTACCATAATCTACCTTATCATTGGCTAATAACCGTGCAATTACTTCTGTTGTTGATACTGCATCCGGATCAATGAAATTATATTCACCATAATTGTTGTTAGAAATATGATGATCAATGTTCAAATATGGTCGTTCGTAATTACGTGGTATAAATTTCCCAGTACGAGCAAAATCAGAACAATCTACACAAATCAATGGTAATTCATAATTTGCTTGATCATCTTGAATTACATCACAGCCATCTAAAAATCCAGACAAAACACTACCATAATCATCATTTTTTATAATATTACATTGAATATCGTTTTGTTGCAAAGTATAATATATTGCTAATTGACTGCCAACACAATCACCATCCGGTCGTATATGCCCAATAATATTATATTCACGATTGCGCAATAATAATTCCAATAACGAATGATTGTTCATATACACAACAATATGGAATGATGTTCTATAAATTATCCAAAATGTCTAAAATATGTTGTCCGCGAGAAATTGATATATCATGTCGAAAATATAATCGTGGTGAAAATTTTATTTTTACACGACCGAAAAGTCGACGACGAAGATCGGACATATGTTTCATCAAGATTTTTTGAGCATTATTTTTATCATCTCCAATTACAGAAAAATAAATATATGCATCCCTCATATCTGGCGAAACATTGACCTCCGTGATGGATATATTTTTTGCAACATCGCGATATACTGTATGCAACAAAGTATTTATCTCATTGCATACTATCTTATTTAAACGAATAAATCGCTGTGATATCATTTATAGTGATGGTTGAAGTTTTTGTATTTCGAAACACTCTATGATATCACCAATTTCTACAGCATCAAAACCAGAAATTACTATACCACACTCAAACCCAGCGCGAACCTCACCAACATCATCCTTTTGCCGTTTAATCGATGAGAATTTTCCTTGAAAAATAATCTCATTACGTCTGATGACACGTACGAATTTATCTCGCAATATCTTGCCTTCTGTAACCATACATCCTGCAATGACAGAATTTTTTACATTAAATACTTGACGGACCTCCGCTGCTCCCATCTTGTTCTCATGCAATTCTGGGTCCAAACATCCTGCCATCTCATCTTTTACTTTTTCAATAATTTCATAGATGATATTATGCTGTATAATTTTTACACCAAATTGTTTGGCCAGTGCTTGAGCACTAGATTCTACTTTTATATTAAAAGCAACAATCGTTGCATGAGTTGTGTTAGCGAGAACAATGTCGTTCTTATCAATAGCACCAACACCGCAATCCAAAATCTCCAATCGAATCTTCTTACTTTTTATAGTCTGCAAGAAATCATTAAGCGCTTCTGCACTACCATGAACGTCAGCACGTACAATAACTTTCAGTACCTTTTCGTCAACAGCCGCAATAGCAGAAAATAATTCATCAACGTTGCTTATATTACGCTCTGATGTCATTCTTCCAAGCGCTGCGTTTTGTGGTACTGCAACATTTTCTTCTGCCATGCTACGTGCTATTTTTTCATTAGCGACAGAAACAAATTGACTGCCAACTTCTGGCAACCCTGACCATCCTGTAATATTGACAGGAGTAGAAGCAGGTGCTGCTTTGATTGATTTTCCTTTATCATCAATCAATGATTTTACTTTACAGAAATACTTTCCACAAACTAGATAATCTCCGATCTTCAGTGTGCCATCTTGAATGATCGCACTTGCCATAGGGCCTTGTCCCTTAGCAATTTTTGATTCCAAAACAACACCTTCGCAAGCACCATCAGTATCAGCACGCAATTCCATCATTTCTGCCTGAAGACATACCAGCTCCAACAACAACTCAATGTTCTGTCCTTTTAATGCGGAAATTTCTGTACATAAAGTACTACCTCCCCAATCTTCAGATGTAATACCACGCTGTTGCATCTGTTGTTTTACACGATCAACATTCGCCCCCTTTGCATCAATTTTATTTATTGCAACAACAACTGGAATATTCGCATTCTGTGCAAATTTTAATGCTTCATCTGTCTGAGGCATGAACCCATCATCAGCTGCTACAACGAGAATACCAATATCTGTCATATTGGCACCACGCTGACGCATTTTAGAAAACGCTGCATGACCAGGAGTATCAATAAATGTTATTTTTTTGCCATTATGCTCGATTTGATACGCAGCAACATGTTGCGTAATGCCACCTGCTTCTCCTGCTGCAACACGAGCATGACGAATAGTATCAAGCAATGTAGTCTTACCATGGTCAACATGTCCCAACACACACACAACCGGTGGTCGTTCAACAACATTCTGTGTATTCTTGACAATAGGTTTTTGTTTTTTCTGTGAAGATGATTGTTTTGGTGCTTTTTCTATTTCTGGTTTAGCCAGAACAAGAGAAAATCCAAATTTTTCAGCAACACTCTGTGCGACCTTTACGTCAATCTCTTGATTCATTGACGCAAAAATGTTCATGCTCATCAGTTTTGAAATCAACTGAAATGGCTTAACATTCATTTGAGTGGCCAATGCACGTACAACAATAGGTGGCTTTATTTCTAGTGTTGTTAACTCTGTAATGCTTGGTGTCTGTCGTTCTATTTTCTTTAAGAACGGTTTGAACTTAACAACTGGTTGCTCTTGAACAGTTGTATCATTAGAAATATCTTTTTTGGTCTGTGAACGCTGAATAGGGAATTGTTGTACATTATTTTTATCTGCATCATTTGATTTATTAGCAGGCTTAGATTTTTTGATGCGGTTACTTTTTATGATGACATGTTTGACCATCTGCAGAGGTTTGCTCTGCGCAATTGGCTCAACAACATCTTGTTGTTCTTCAATTACCGGTTCATTGATCTCTTCTTCTGAAACTTGTTCTATGTCTTTCGTCTGAAACCCAACATTCAATTCACGTTCGTTTACTACAATTCGATCATCATTTTCTACAACTGTTTCAATGGCCGGTTCTGCTTCAGCAACAACAATAGGATCTTCATGAGAAGTTACATTATTAGCAGCGACACTTTCCTCTTCTGCAACAATATTGCTTTCTACAGATGCCGTTGTTTTATCTTCAAAAACAAGTTTTTTATTACCAATTTCTTCAATTAAAGCATCAGCATAGATTGAAGGAATCGTATTTGACGGCCCACTTACATTTAATCCACGTTCTCGCAATAATTGAACAACATGTTTATTGTCTAGGCCGAGCTGCTTGGCCAACTGATATACCCTGACGCTCATTTTATTCTATTTCTTGCAAAAATTTTCAACGCTGTCTAATATTTTTTTCGCCGCTTCTTCTTCAAATCCAGCCGCGATCAAATCATCTGATTCAACACCTTCAAACGCATCAATATCAGTTATTCCAATAGCTACTAATTGTTGTGCTGCTTCATCATCAATTCCTGGAATACCATTCAACCCAGCAACAGCACGTTCTAATTTCTCACCAAAATTTTCACGAGGCGTTTCATTCTCTTTACTAATGTCCAATCGCCAGTTCATCATTCGAGATGTCAAACGAGCATTCAAACCGCGTTTTCCAATAGCAACTGCAAGATCACCTTCAGACACTTCGAAATATATCCTACGACTATCATGATCTATCCGAATATTTTTTGGAATGGCTGGTTTTATTGCTTCGTATAGTAACTTTTCGGGATCGTCATAATATCGAATTACATCGATCTTTTCACCATTCAATTCACGAACAATACTCTTTATACGAACTCCACGTGTACCTACACAAGCACCAACAGGATCTATATTCTTATCATTAGTATCGACACATAATTTCGTACGATATCCTGCCTCACGTGCAATGCCCTTGATAGTAACGCTACCATCTGCAATTTCTGACACTTCTATTTCCAACAACCGGCGGACAAAATTTACGTGACTACGGCTTAATATTAATTCGGCGTCTCTGCTCAGATGATCGATTTTTAACAACAAGCAACGTATGCGTTCTCCTATTGAAAATTCCTCTCCTCGAATACATTCACGCAATGGCATAATTCCTTCTGCTCCATTAACATCAATATAAACATTACCGCTTTCTGTATTTCTGACAGTTCCAGAAACAATATCACCAACACGACTTTTAAAGTCATCATATAATTTTTCTCGTTCAAATGCACGTATACGTTGCATTATTGCTTGTCGCGTTGTTTGCGCTGCAATGCGTCCAAGTAGGGCAGGGTCTATTTCTTTTTCAATGACAGAACCAATTTCAGCATATTCATCTAATAATAACGCTTTGCTTATATGGATCTGCGTTTTTGGATCGCTTACAGAATCTACCACTTCAAATATTGCCCATGCTTGCAAATTGCCAGTCCTAGGATTAATATCTATTCTAACATCATGTCCTGCGTTTATGCTTTTCATAGCTGCAGTACGAATGGCCTCGCTTATTGTTTCTATCATGTCGGAACGGCTGATGCCCTTTTCCTTTTCCATATATTCCAACACTGACAATATTTGACTTCCTGTGCTCATGAAATTTACCTCTACGTGTTTTATAACAAAAAAAGCGGGCAGAGCCCACTTCCTCATGTAAAAAACTCAAGATGGAGCTAAAAAATCGGATCTATTGTTGTCAAGACAATATTGCACTGCTCACTAGACGATCTCAACAACCAATAATGAATAAATAATCAACTAAATACCATCATTGCACACGTGGCATTTTCTAATATATCCATCGTTGTGCTTCCCATAAAGAATCGCCTAATGATATTATGACTAAACGATCCAATCATCAACATGCCAATATTATTATTTTTAACATATTCTATTATCGCGTGTGCAATATCATCTGATGTACTTTGCGACACAACAACATTTAATCCAGCATACCCACGCAAAATTTCTTCAGCAGATTTCATATTATTTTTCAGCGCAACATCTGGAGATACTGCCAACAAATGTATTTTACAATGTGAAAAATATGGATTGCGCTCCAAGAAATGTATTGCTTTGGTCGCACTATCTGAACCATCATATGCAATTAATATATTTTTTATTTCACGATGTTCTTGTGGCGCGACGAGACATGGATAAGTTCCAGAATTTAATATACGGTCCAATGTTTCACCTACACGCCGACCATCTTCTTCTGATGATTCCCCACATTTTCCGAGAATAATCATATCGACTCCAATTAATGTCTTTTTGAATTCATCAAATGTGTCTAAAATCAATCCTGTACGATGATGAAATCTATAGCGCCCAGCAAGGCCAGCATCTTCAAACAATGAAGAAAATTTTTCTCGTAAAAATTGTGCTTTTTCTTGTTCGAATGAAGCTACAGTTGATAACATTTCTTGAAATGGTTGCACACCTATACTGCCACCAAAATCTGCTATAGCCGATGCTTCAAAACTTCTCAGATCAGATGCGTACAAAATATCGACATGCGCATCCATTAATTTGGCCATATCAGCAGCATAATAAGCAGCTGACAAAGCATACAACGATCCATCTGCGCACAAAACTATATTCCTCATAAGATGGTTGCTATGGTATGAAATATACATTGCTTCAGCAAGAAGATTTTAAGGAACACTAAAAACTTGAAAAATATACTCACAATAAGTGACAGTATCAGAGCAATTCTTGTATCATTTCTATTGTTTAAAAGCCAAAACATTGTAAAAAATATTTAAAATTTCTCGACAATGTTATGAGAGAAATCTATAATCGCCACAGAGGAATGCAGTATGGATGACTGCCCAACAATCAACCAGATGTCAAATGTAAACTTTCGTTTGGATCAAAAATTTTTGGATTGATAAGATCGACCAACACTTATAAGTTGACGATTAATGGAGAGACAACCAGAATACACTTGCCCAAAAAGTTAGACACAAGAGATGTGCGCTTTAGCACAAAAACCAAACAGTTTGAAATTGGTGATAAAGACAATAAAATCACTTTCGATGCGAAAATATTTATCGGAGAGAACAACAAAATTGACGGTCAAAAAGCCAACAAAAACTTCAAACTTGCTACATTATCATCAATAGCATTAATGAATGATATAACTGGATATGATGACGTAATTAAAAGTGCATGTAAAGGGCTGCAGGATAAAGAATTGGCTGAGACCTTCATTGATATAATCGATCAAAATAAGTCCAAAAACCAAGAACATTGCCAAAATTGTTTTACTATCAAGCGGCAATGACAATCTCGAAACTACAGCATGCATGATTGCTGAGTTTTTGATGACTCAAAATAATACTACGCTTTCATTTAAAACTTTTGTAGAAAAATTGCAACAACAAAACAAAAAACTTGTAAGCAAAGTTTTTGATGAACTATTGAAGTTGGCACAAAATACGTCACCATCTAATTTGTGGCACCTAGATGTGAATCCTAGGGAAAATCTATCAATGCCAATACCGCTTAATAAAATATTAAACGAGCTAATCACTCTTGATCTGAAAAACCCAACAAAACGAGATAATAAACAATGTTAACGAAAAAGACAGAGAAAAAATCAAAGACTTGCTCAATGCTGGCATGCGGCTAAAAAATGCCATTTTTATGCCAAGGTCAAAGATTGTGCAGATGAGATTAATGCGGGACAAATACCACAAGACATGGTTATTAACTTGTTGCAAAATGGCATAAACAAAATGACAGAAAAAGTATATAAAAATTTCATAGAAAATCTTGCAGAAGAGGTTCAAAATCAAGCCCTAAAACAACAATCAAATCTAAAATAACGCGATTTGAAATGAATCATCAGCGGCACAATATTGTTTATTGTGTCGAATTTTTTTTGCAAAAACAGTGCCTTCTTCTTCTAATTCTTTTAAAATTGAACCAGCACGTACAATCACGTCGCGTGGCATTCCAGCCAATTGTGCAACATGGATCCCGTACGATTTATCCGCTGCTCCAGGAATTACTTTTCGCAAAAACACGACATCGTTATTGCATTCAGTAATTTCCATTTGAAAATTTTTCAGACGAGGCAATGTTTGCGCCAATCTTGTTAATTCATGGTAATGCGTGGCAAACAACGTTTTTGGTCCACAATCACATTTGCCGTGCAAATATTCTACAACCGCCCACGCAATACTTAGTCCATCGTATGTGCTAGTTCCACGACCAACTTCATCCAAAATGACAAGACTTGCGCTAGTCGCATGGTGCAAAATATTCGCTGTTTCTGACATTTCCATCATGAATGTAGAACGCCCACGAGATAAATCATCTCCAGATCCTATTCTAGAAAACACACGATCAATAATTGATAATTTACAAGAACGTGCCGGTACCCAACACCCAATATGCGCCAATATTGCTATCAATGCAACTTGTCGAATATAAGTAGATTTTCCAGCCATATTTGGTCCGGTAATCAATGCAATTTGATTATCATCATTCTGCAAATCTACACCATTTGGAACAAACCCAGAAAACCCATTGCCAATTTGCTGCTCAACAACAGGATGTCTTCCGTCTTTAATCACCAAACAATCTTCATCAGTAAATTTAGGACAACAATAATTATGCTTTTTGGATATAATTCCCCAACCAACATAAACATCTAATTCTGCCAATACTTTAGCATTTTGAGCTAATGCATCAAAATTAGACAACACACGTTCTATAAGATCATTAAAAATCAATATTTCACGTTCAATCGCTAGCGACTGTGACTGAAAAATTTCAGTCTCTTTTTTTCTTAACGCCTCCGTAATATAACGTTCACCATTTACGGTGGTTTGTCGCCTAACGTAATCATCTGGCACAAGATGTAGATTAGATTTTGTAACTTCGATAAAATACCCAAATGTATTGTTATATTTTACTTTTAGACTTTTAATACCAGTTCGTGCTTGTTCAGAACATTCGAACGAATTTATCCATTCTTTAGCATTTGTTGACAAATCACGCCACTCATCAAGTTGAGTATCATATCCTGCTTTGATTGCACCACCTTCAGTAATATCTGTCGGCAAAACATCAGATAATGCCTCTTTCAGCACTGAAGATATGTCTTCACACGACGACAACATCCCTGACAATCGTTGCAGTTCTATAACATGACTTTCCTCCAATAATTGTTTCAAGGTTGGTATTTGCGATAATGTTATTTGTATTGCTCGCAATTCTCTCGGATTACGCATGCGATTTTGCATACGTGTCAATATTCTGGCAATATCACTGGTCTCTTTTAATAAACTAATTACTTGCTCACGAAGAGAACATTGCTCAACAAACGCACGTACTGTATTCTGTCTGCTCAATATTATCGAACGATCCAAACATGGTTCCATAAGAAACAGTTCGAGCTGTCGAGCACCAGAAGGAGTTACCGCACCATTAATGGATTGCAATAATGATCCTGCACGTTGCCCTGTAACATTATAAAATATTTCCAGATTCCGCATAGTTGATTGATCAATCTGCATATGTTCCTGCGGACGATATAAAGTTACTTTTGTTATATTTTTTGGACGTTGCCGAAAATTTTCTTCAGCATAATGAAATAAAGCGCCGGCAGGACCTAATGCAGGATAATCAGATCGATTAAATCCAAACCCATCAAAATGAAGAACATGCAACCCTTCACGCAAAATATCTGCGCCATGATGTTGATCAAAATAAAAGTCTGGCAACTCTGACACAAGATGATTTGAGATTAATTCATTAAGGGATTCTTGAACATTTGTAGGCAAGCGTGACCATGCTGTTTTATTATTTTCAGGAATAATTATTTCTGACGGATGAATAGCAAACGCTACTGGCAATAATTTTGTTGGATCGATATTTGTAGCCGCTTGAAAATCTCCTGTTGATGCTTCCAACCACGCCATAGACAACCCATGCTTTGATATCGCCAAAGCCAACATATACTGATTTTTGACAGCATCTATTTGCTGCTCATCTATAGCTGTTCCTGGTGTTAATATCCTTGTTAATGAACGTTTTACAAGTTTTCCAGGTTTTGGAACTTCATTTTGATCGCATATCGCTATTTTGTATCCAAATCCCAACAGTTTATTAATGTATGATGTTACTGAATGATATGGGACTCCAGCCATTGGAGCAGATCCACGGTGTGTTAACGTAATACCCAGCAACCGTGCAGCAATTTTAGCATCATCATTGAACAATTCATAAAAGTCTCCAAGCCGAAAAAATAGCAAAGTACGTGGCGGCAACGTGCCACGAATTTCGAAATATTGTTGCATCATAGGCGTTAGGGACTCTGCTATTTGCATTTCGACCTTACCATACGTCAACACAACGACATGACAACAACAAAATTTTGCACCATCAAAAACTTAATAATGTAGCGCAAGAGCAACATTATTATCATCGTTAATGCGCATAAAAACATAATAGCCGTTTATTGTATTATACTCTTTTTCGAAACATATAAAAAAAGACTTGATTTTTGAATTTTAGTAGGTTTATTGCGGACTATCGTATGAAGGCAGTTATAAGAACGCAAGGCAAGCAATTTACAGTGCAAGAAGGCGATATCTTGTTCGTCGATCGCTATCCGAATACATCTGCCGGAGACGAAGTCATTATTAATGATATTTTATTACTCGGCGAAGGTGACGACGCTAAAATAGGGACACCTTTGGTTGACGGTGCATCTGTAAAAGCAAGAGTTTTAGAAAATAAACGCGCGAAAAAAGTTGTTATATTCAAAAAGAAACGACGCAAGGGATATCAGCGTAAGCGCGGTCATCGTCAGGAGCTTTCTGTAATTAAAATTGAATCTGTACAGGGATAATCTCGGAGGTTAATTGTTATGGCACATAAAAAAGGGCAGGGAACTTCTAGAAACGGTCGAGACAGCGCAGGACAACGCCTCGGTGTGAAAAAATACGATGGAGAAACTGTGCGCGCAGGAACAATTTTGGTTCGTCAACGCGGGACAAAAGTGCATCCAGGAAAGAACGTTGGATGCGGTCGTGATCACACGTTGTTTGCACTGACTGACGGAATTGTGCAGTGGGACGGTAAGCACGGTAAAGTCGCTGTTGGAGCGATAGAGGAATAAGTCTTGCTACATTTCGATTTTGCTCTGTGGCTTAGAAAATTTTTCTTTCGTCGGCGACTTTTGCGTGTTTGATTTTTAAACTTTTGGTTGGTGGCTGTAGCTCAGTTGGTTAGAGCATCGGATTGTGGTTCCGAGGGTCGCCGGTTCGAACCCGGTCTGCCACCCCATTTTTTGTTTTTGTCATCAATAAATAGTACGAAATATCGATTTGTGTGCAGTGATGAGTCGCGATGCTTTTTTGAGAAATACATGTTTCGCCGCCTGCCAAAGACAGTAGCTTGGGAATTTTTCAGTAAAAACTCACGGATACTAGGTGTAATCTAATCAAATTTTCAGAAAAACAAACTACGTTTATGACAAAATCATCTCAGAAATGATTATTAGAAACTTCAACTATATAAACATTCTTCAACACCTATATTTTTAATATTAAAAACATAAAAAATATTGCTACAAAGTCGGCTAAGACTATCTGTTTTACTTGTTATGTCAACTCGTCTATCTTCTGGCAAAAAAGTTTTAGTCACTGGTGGTGCTGGGTTCATCGGCAGCGCATTGATCTATGAATTGAATCAACGTGGATATGATAAAATCATCGTATCAGATAGATTATCGACAGATGACCGGTATTTAAATCTAGTCGGATTGAACTTTGATGATTACATTGAAGCTGATGATCTGCTAACAAAAATCAAGACTGACAGAAATTTTTCCAACGAAATAGGGTGTATTTTCCATCTTGGAGCATGTTCATCAACAACAGAAAAAGACGCCAACTATCTCATACGAAACAATTACGAATACACGAAATCACTTGCACATTTTGCACATGATAATGCCATCAGATTTGTTTACGCCTCATCAGCTGCAACATACGGAAATGGAAAAAATGGAATGTCCGACATTCCACATCCAAATTTGTCATTGCGCCCATTAAACATGTATGGATATTCAAAACATCTTTTCGATATATATGCTGCAAAAAACAACCTTCACGTTCATGGAATGAAGTATTTTAATGTTTTTGGTCCAAACGAATACCACAAAGGCAATATGCGCAGCATGGTCCTTAAAGCTTATGAAAAAATTTCTGCAACAGGACGAGTTGAACTATTTAAAAGTAATCATCCATCGTACAAAGATGGTGAACAAATGCGTGATTTTCTTTATGTAAAAGATGCCGTCGACATGACAATTTTCTTAGGAGAAGTTGATGATAGGATAGGGAATTTTACAACCTACGGTGTCTATAATCTCGGGTCTGGCATCGCTTCAACATGGAAACAATTGATATCACCAATTTTCGAAACATTAAACAAACCAGCCAATATTGATTTCATCGACATGCCATCAGAATTAATCGGCAAATATCAATATTATACATGTGCTGACATTTCAAAGTTACGATCTATTGGCTACGAAAAAGAAACGACGAAACTTCATGATGCAGTTACAGACTATGTACAAAATTATTTAGTACCTGGCAATAAACGGTTGGCTATGTAGAAAAAAACTCCTTCTATTTTTGTAAGTCTCCTCACAAAGGCTCGTTATAAAGAAAATCTATATCCAAGAATTTCGCTAAAAATGTTTTATATCACACCCTTTGGCCTTTTGGACAATTGAAAATTTTAATTCAAAAAATTTACAAAACTAAAAACTTAAAAAATTTCTTGCGTGTTTGATTGCTAAATACGTTTTGCGCTTATGCACTACATTTTATAGGAATTATAATATATAATTTCTCACATTCATTCTTTTATTAATTTCTGTGTGCATCTGTTTCTATATTTAAAGCACTTTAACATTTTCATCATCTGACAAATCAGAAACTTCAAAATTGCCATATTTAGCGATTTAAATATACCATGCGCCATATCAGTTTTTGCATATGGCAATTGTGTCATTCGTTCCAAAATGCCACATGTTGCTACAACAAAAATACATGACATTCTTTTTTAAATAAAAAACAATTCAGCAAAAATCCCTTGATTTTCTAATCTGTCCTATAGAAAACAACAAACCCCGAATGATCTTCTTCTAATACAATTTTTAGATCGGAATGTTGCTTTTCAAGCTTTTAAATCCAATTTATTTCAAAGCAAGCATTTATCTCCAAAAGTTGACCTGAACACAATCGAGTTCAATCATACGATCCATCATGCTGTTTAATGTCGTACAAATTTTTCATGCAAATCTTGTTTTTATCTGTACGATTTATTATCATACTCTATAGCACATCCTGTAATTACTAGCAATTCGCGCATGCTTTTTACAACCAAAAGCCACAAATCGAATAAATATAGCAAAACAAAAAAGACATGACAAATCGACCATCATGCCTTGCAAAAAACCTTTATATTAAATTAATCTTACAAAGATTTAACTTTTTCAACTAATTTTACAAATGCAGAAATATCGTTTATCGCCAATTCGCTCAATGAACGTCTGTCCATTTCAATACCAAGTCGTTTTAATCCATTAATGAAGCGGCTGTAGGCTATACCATTTGATCTGCAAGCGGCATTTATACGAACGATCCATAACTGACGAAACTCTGTTTTTTTGCGTTTCCTATCGCGATATGCAAATTTTCCAGCCCTCCACATGGCATCCTTTGCATACCTAAACAAACGTGATTTATTTCCAAAATATCCACGTGTAGTTTTTAATACTCTATTGCGACGCTTTTTCGTTGCAACAGCATTCGTTACTCTCGGCATGTTACATTCTCCTTAATATATATTTTTTTAATTTAACACCCATCAGTTGGTCGCCTCCACCAAACTGACAACAAATTCTAGCTTACAAACCAACTGCAATGCAGGCCATCACGCGAGCAGCCATTCCTTTGGCCATTTGCTTGTCCTTTCCTGCAGCACGCAACTGACGTGATGTTTTATGGCGCAACAAATGTCTCGAACCAGGAGAACGATGCATCAATTTTCCGCTGGCCGTAACTTTAAAGCGCTTCATCATAGACTTTTTTGTCTTTTGCATATCGTTGCAGTAATGCAGTTTTTGATCCTTTGTAAAGAATTTTTTATTAACTTATCTTAAAAATACTAAATTTTAAAACCGGAATACAGAAGAACAATTAATCGCAATTAGTTAATAAATAATCTTTTAATTGTTCAAATGCTTTTGCACGATGTGATATCGTATCCTTAAAATCTGCATCCATCTCACCAAATGTATGCTCATATCCATTAGGTATAAAAATACTATCGTAACCAAAGCCATTTTCACCGCGTTCTTCCAATGAAATTCTGCCATAAACATTTCCAGCGAATGAATTACTGCGACCATTTGGCTCTATTAACGCAATCGCACACGTAAAATGCGCCGATCTATCAGCTGATTCTAAAAGAGCTATTTCATGAAGCAATTTCAAACGCCCAAGTTTAAAATCTCCATTTGGAGCATATCGAGCAGAATAAATTCCAGGCCGGTTATTTAATGAATGAACACACAAGCCAGAATCATCTCCAATAACATAATATCCATTATCTTGCACAACAAGATTGGCAGAACGTGCTTTCATCAAAGCATTCTCATCAAATGTTTCTCCATTCTCATCAACTTCCGGAACATCGATATCAGCCGTTGAGATAATCTCGCAATCAAAATCACTCAACAATGCTCTAAATTCTGCAAGCTTGCCAGGATTCCTTGTCGCAATTAAAAATGTTTTCATAACGACATTATGAAATTTTACGCAACTAAACAACGAGATATGATGTCGTCATTTCGATCAAAAATAACAGCCGATTCCGTCTTATTATAAAAATGACTGATAAAATTATACATATTCTCTGCAAACAATTGTGAAGCAGTACCAGCGACTGCTTGTTCTGGCTCGGACAATCCTAGTATCGAAATATTGCTATTATATTCAATGCATTTATCTGGAATAGAACCCTCAACATTTCCGCCAGTCATCACTGCCATATCAACAAATAATGTCTTTGTCGTTATTTTTTCTAGCATTTCTTGTGTAATCAATACAGGAGCTTTTCTGCCAAAAACTTTAGCAGTTGTAATAACAATATCTGCTTTTTTACATGCAGAAATCATTCCAGCACGTTGCTTTTCAATTTGTTCTTGCGTCAATTCTTTGGCATATCCTTGTTCCGTACGCCCCGTTTCACCAATATTAATCTTTAAAAATTTAGCACCGACGGATCGCACTTGTTCTTCTACCTCAGGACGTGTATCAAATGCTTCAACGCGCGCACCGAGACGTTTGGCAGTTGCAATTGCTTGTAATCCAGCAACTCCAACACCTATCACAAACACATTAACAGGAGATACTGTTCCTGCCGGCGTCATCATCATAGGAAAAATTTTATCAATATGATTAGCAGACGCGAGAACAGCAGCATAACCTGCCAAATTTGATTGTGAGCTCAATACATCGAACTTTTGTGCCACACTTGACCGAGGAACCATTTCAAGACTAATAGCGTGCACACTGTTCTTTTTAAACACATTCAAAATATTTTCATTATGCGATGCATCGAAAAGACTAACATGAAATGATCCTTGCTTCATACACAATATGTCATCTTCTGAGGAACATTTGACACGTATAATAATATCAGCATTTTGAGCACCTTCTGAAAATGATTTAACAATTTCCGCACCACTAGCAACGTATGCAGAATCTGAAATCCCTATATTATTTCCTATTCCTGACTGAACATATATTTTTAATCCTAATGATTTTAATTGTTGTACAGAACGTGGTGTTGCTGCTGCACGACGTTCAAATTTATACGTTTCTTTTGGAAGAAAAATTATTTGCACGGTTTTCTATCAAAAACAAAATAATCGTGTTTTCAATGACTTTTATCGTACAAATATCGTCTTACACACAATTAACATCTTGCTTTTTCCATAAAACATTTGCAAAGAGGTACAGTATAACTATCGGGTTGTTTTGTGGAAGATATCGCACCAAAAAACTTTGTACCAGTTCCATTTGAATATCATCAAGAAATAGAACTAACAATAGTCGATGTTACAAATACAGGGTTAGGAATTGGCCGATGCAACAATTGGGTAATCATGGTACCATTCGTTTGTATTGGTGAAATTGTCGTCACACGAATATACAAAAATTGCAAAAATTATTCATTAGCAGATTTAGTAGAAGTAAAACAAAAATCTCCTGATCGAATAGATCCACAATGTCCGTTGTTTTCGCAGTGCGGAGGATGTCAATATCAACATATGACATATGAGTCACAGTTATTATTAAAACAACATCATGTAGAGGACATAATGTTACGAATCGGTGGCATAAAAACAAATATTAATCCGTGTTTGCACGGGAATATGCCATATGGCTATAGATCGAAAATAACACCTCACTACCAAAAAAAAGCACCACCAATAGGATTTTTAAAAGATGGGAAACGGCAAATTATCGATGTCGTAAATTGTCCATTAGCAACAAAAAATATTAATAAATCATTAAACGATATAAGGAATAAAATAATAGATAATAGTTCTCAACGGAAACGTGGTGGAACAATGTTAATACGAGATATTGATGGCGAAATCGTAACTGATCATAAAGCATACGTAACAACAGAAGTCTGTGGATATAAATTTTCATTTTGTGCAGGAGAATTTTTTCAAAACAATCCGTATGCACTTCCACACATGATTGATTTCGTTATAAAGTCTGCAAATGGAACACCATATTTGATTGATGCATATTGCGGAGTAGGGGTATTTGGAATTTGTTCAGCTCGTAATTTTAAAGAAGTTATAGGAATTGAAATCAGTGAAACATCAGTAAAATTTGCAAATCATAATGCCACACAAAATAATATATCAAACGCTAAATTTATCAGCGGTATAGCAGAAAATATATTCCAAAACATTAATTTCCCTGGTAACTATACTTCAGTAATTATAGATCCACCAAGAGCAGGATGTAGCGAATCATTCATTTATCAATTATTGTCATTTTCTCCTAAAAAAATTATATATATTTCATGCGCACCAGACACACAAGCGCGCGATATAAAACTATTGTCAAAAAAATATAAAATAACGGAAATGCAACCAGTCGATATGTTTCCTCAAACAAGGCATATAGAAAACATCGCAGTGTTAGAAAAGATTTGATGGGCGATGTTTTTAAGCAATATGATGTTTGTTTTTACGCAGACACGTATAACTCTTTTCTATAGTATGATGCTCAGCAATATTTCTATCTATGCGATCATAGTTAAGATTATGCCATAAATTGTTAATAATCTCGTTCGTTGCTTTTGTCTTGCGAGTTTACTAAGCTCGTTTTGCATGTGTCAATATCAAACAAAAGCCTGCACTAAAACAAGCTCGCACATAAGTTATTAACAATTAATGACGATATGTGTCATGCAACCTTAATAATCCCACTGCGCAATTACGACCATTAATTTGTCTTCTTGATACGACCGGGAGGACGGATATCTGGGAATTTCCAGACTCCATAAGCTTTACAGCATCACCCACAAAATCATCATCGTAAACATATTTTGGAGACGCTGTCATCACATCCTTGGCTAATGCCACATCAATCTGCATATTGTTTGTTAATGCCCGACGAATATCGCCTTCTGTAATAATACCGTTCAAAGCACCATCTTCACCTAGAACCAATGCAGCACCCAATGGATAATTAGTCATAGCAATAACAACATCACGCAAAGAAGAATTAGGCGTCACAATAGCACACTCCGACCGAAATGACATAACATCAGATACACGTAATAATAAATTTCTTCCTAATTGGCCAGCGGGATGAAAAACAGCAAAATTATCTTTCGTAAATGACCGTCGCGCCATTAATTCTGCCGCCAATGCATCACCTACAGCAAGACTTACTGTAGAACTTGTTGTGGGAACAATTTGCAATGGGTCCGCTTCACGAGCAAAAGAAATGTCAATAACAACATTGGCAGCTTCTGCAATAGGGGATAACCGGTTCCCAACAATCGCTATAATTTTAGACTCGAACTTTTTTAATGTCGGAATCAGACATAATATTTCATCAGTAGTCCCGCTTTTGGAAATCAATATTGTTGTATCACCGGCAGAATAGACACCTAAATCTCCATGTGCACCTTCAGCTGGATGCAAAAACACTGCTTGGTGTCCAGTGCTAGAAAATGTTGCTGCAATCTTCCGTGCAACATGACCAGACTTTCCCATTCCACAAACAACAGTCTTCCCCTTATCGCGTAATAATATCTCTACAGCTCTTTCAAACTCATCACCAATATTTTCCGATAAAAGCCTAATAGCATCACTTTCCGCAATCAACAAATTTCTGGCGGCACTCAATTTGGCAGACATAAACTGCCACAATAGCAATATAAAAATATTTACTTGTCAATTGATTTTTATATGCTAACAACACATAGTATAAACAAACGATGGATAGTAATTGTAAGTTGATGTCGCTTTACAAATCTGTGATTTATTCATTAGTGGGTGTGTTTTGTGTGGGATGCGCTGAAATCGACACTTCTGTATCCAAAACGAGCACTCAATTTTGGACACCACCATCAAAAGAAATAAATGCAAAACAAAAACAATGCGACAAATTGTTAAATTCCGATAATTCAGCGTCTATATTGAATGGCGAGAAGGCAGATTTACCAATGCTGATTAACCTTGCTTTTGAAAATAGCCCATCGACTCAACGAACATGGCAATCTGCAAAAATTGCTGCTGCTCAAAGCGGACAAGCCAATAGTATATTTTTCCCAAATATCGTAGTTTCTGGAACAGCAGCACGTACAGAACAAAACACTCCTGCGAACAGGAGTCTTGCGACGACATTTTATCCAGCAGTAGAACTGCAATATTCATTGTTTCAATTTGGAGGTCATAAAAAACATGCTGATGCAGCAAAACAACTTTTATACTCAGCAAATTATCAGCACAATAGAGAATTGCAAAAACTAGCTCATGAAGTACAAACAAAATACTTCATGTTGGATTCTGCAGAAAACGCAATCGAAGCAAGTCAACGCAATCTTGAGGATGCGTTAGTAGCATATGATGCAGCATTCGTCAGACATCAATCAGGGCTATCAAATGTTCAAGACTACTTGCAAGCAAAAGCTAATAAAACAAAAGCAGAATATGATCTTGAAAATACATACGCTAAATTGGAATCAGCACGCGCACAATTAGCAAAAACTGTCGGAATATCAGTATCAAATGATTTCCAAATACAGCGCAGTGGTGATTATTCCGACATAAATGATTTTGACGTCAATATTAATGAATTGATCATTGGAGCATTACAAACACGGCAAGACTTAATGTCTCAACATTCTATAGTGCAATCCAAGAAAGATTCTGTAAAAGTTAGCACATCAAAACTTTTGCCAGAATTGGTAATAGGCGGCAACGGAAATAAAACACATTATCATCATCAATCTGGCAATTATGACAATTTCAATATATATGCCACATTGCAGTGGAAATTGTTCGATGGTTTCAATAATATTTATGAAATAGCAGAAGCACGTGCACGTGCACGACAAGCAGAGTATGAACTCAAACAATTGTCATTGGACATCGCATCAGATGTGTGGTCAAATTATCATACGTTCAAATCAGCATTAAAAGAACTTAATGCAGCTAGAAACTACGAACAAGCAGCACAAGAATCATTCGATTCTGTCGTTATTGCATATAAAAATGGGTTATCATCATTTAATGATTTAATGACTGCTCAAAATCAATTGGCAATCGCACGCAACCAAACCATAAGTTCCAAAAACAACCTTTCGTTGTCAATTGTTGATTTAGCATATGCATTAGGAATAATCAATTTCGATTATAAAAATTAACATTTAATTTATATAACAATATGAAAAAATTTTTTTCGTTAAAATCATTAGTAACAATAACAGGAATTGTTGCCATTTTGTGGGCAGCATCACTGGCATTAAAATCTGGCAAGAAAAAACCACAACAAGTACGGCCACCTGTAGCAGTTGTGTCAACAAAGGTCACAACGTGTGATGTCCCATTGTTCGTTGATGCAATAGGACATTGTATATCCAATGAAACTGTAAAAATCATCCCACAAGTAAGTGGAGAGGTCACTCATGTCCATGTACAACAAGGACAACACGTATCAGCTGGTGATGTTTTATTCGAAATAGATAGCAGGACGTACTCTGCTGCATTACAGTCGGCAGAAGCTGAATTAAATACAGCTAGGGCACAATTAAAGATCGATAGTGCTCAATTAGAACGTTCAAAATCATTGTTGCCACAAAACTATATTTCACAACAACAATATGAAGCATATGAAGCACAGGTTGAACAAGATATCGCCCGTGTAAATGCCGCAGAAGCACATGTAAAAAAAGCAAAAATCGATCTTGAACATTGTTCGATAACATCACCAATAAACGGATTTGCAGGGATCACATCCCGGGTTGATGATGGCACAACATCGTATGTCATTGATCAAGGCAACATCGTTACTGCATTAAATAACGATGCTCTTGTAATAATAGATGATGTCGATACATTGAAAATTGAATTTTCTGTGTCAGAAAACCATTATTACAATTTACAAAAATTTTTCGCCCAAAACAACAATCAATTGAATGTAGAGATTTCATCTTTGGCCGATCAATCAATTGTAGGTAATGCAAAGTTGACCGTTGCAACAAACGCTATTAATGCTCAGACAGGTAATATTGTTCTGAGAGCGACAATGGACAATAAGGATCATAAATTCTGGACAGGGCAATCTGTAAAAGTTCGTGTACTGCTCAACATGATGAATGATGCGATTCTGATTCCGTCTGAAGCAGTTAAAATTGGGCAGTCTGGTCGTTATGTTTTTGTAATTAAAGAAGATAAATCTGTTGATATCAGGCCAGTTGAGATTGGACAGATTCATGGTGATATGATAGTGATCAATAATGGTCTGAATGACGGTGATTTAATCGTTCAACGTGGACAATTGATGTTAGCTCCAGGAGCAAAAGTAACGGAGATGCCAGACACAAATACCGGTGTGTTCAAGAAAAGCATCGACCAAAATAAAATATCAGCAGAGAAAAACCCAACAAAGTAAAAAACAATGGAAAGCATATCCGAGACCTTCATTAGACGGCCAGTAATGACAATTTTGCTAACGTTGATATTAGCAGTTGGTGGAATTTTCAGTTACCGGTCTATGCCAGTTAGCGATTTACCAGCTGTAGATTATCCTGTCATTCAAGTAATGGCATCATTTCCAGGCATGGACCCTGCAACAATGGCAGCTAGTGTTGCATCACCATTAGAAAAAGAGTTCATGAAAATACAAGGACTCGAAATGGTAACATCTAGTAGTATGCAGGGATCAACCAGAATTGTTTTACAATTTTCATTGAATAAAAACATTGATGGCGCTGCTACGGACGTACAATCTGCAATCACACGTGCTACTGGAAACTTGCCAGTTGATATGCCATCCCCTCCAGTATTTACAAAAACTGACCCAAACAGTCAGCCGATTTATTACTTGGTTCTAAATAGTGCAACAATGACCAAAGGCGATTTATACGACTACGCATCTGATGAAATCGCACAACGTATAAGCATATTAGATGGTGTGTCAGAAGCTAATGTTTATGGAGTTCCAAGAGCGGTAAAAATTCTTGTAAACAATGAAAAACTGCACAATAAAGGGATTACAATTGATGATGTAACTAAGGCTGTTCAGGCAGGAACTGTATCGCTTGCTGCAGGACAATTAAAAGGATCTACCAAATCATTAGTAATTAAACCAAATGGTCAATTATCACGAGCCAGTGATTATCTAAATTTGACTGTTGCTTACAAAAACGGCACGCCTATTTATTTAAAAGACATTGCTGATTGTATCGACAAATTGGAATCAGATGATTTGTCTGCAAGCTTTTATAACAAAGAATTGATTAAGGAACCTTCTGAAAGCACAGTAATTATCGCCGTAACACGTGCAGCAGGTGCTAATGCAATATCATTAGCTAAACAAATTGATGAATTATTACCTGTTTTCAAAAAACAAATTCCTGCATCAATAGAAATGATAAAGATGTACGATCGTTCCGTTTCTATCAAAGAGTCAGTAGATGATGTCAAAATGACATTAGTCATAGCATTTATTCTCGTCATAGGTGTAATATTTTTATTTTTAGGCCGTTTCAGAGAAACATTTATTCCAATTGTAGCACTGCCATTATCACTGTTAATAACATTTATTGTCATGCGATGTCTTAATTACAGCATAGACAATTTATCATTAATGGCATTAACATTGTCCATCGGACTATTGGTAGATGACGCCATAGTCTTCCTCGAAAACATGATACGACGAATGGAAGATTTTGGCGAAAGCCCATTAAAAGCATCGATCGAAGGAGCAAAAGAAATTAGTTTCTCCATTATTTCGATGACATTGTCGTTGGCTGCAGTATTCATTCCGTTGGTTTTCATGTCCGGACAAATCGGTCGTGTATTTAGAGAATTTTCAATAACCATTGTTGTTGCTATATTAGCATCTGGTATTGTATCATTGACATTAACACCAATGATGTGCGCAAGAATGTTAAAACCTATAAAGAAGGAAAACAAAACAAAACTAGAAATAGCATCTCACAACCTAGAACATAAATGTTTGAAATTGTATAGTAAGGCTCTCGACTGGTGCATAGCTCACAAAAGATCATCTGTTATGATATGGGTCATTAGCTTGATAGGCACATTTTGGTCATTTGTAGCATTACCAAAAACATTCCTTCCTGAAGGAGATAGCGGTATATTGAATGGATTTTTTATAGCAGAAGAAGGGACATCTCCTTCTCAAATGCGAGAATATAAAAATGCTATCATTGATAAAATGAAGAAAAATCCTTACATTGAAAGTGTAATATCAGTAACTGGCATTAGTGGTATGTTCACTAGCAATCAAGGGATTGCTGTCGCAACTTTGAAAGAAGGGAAACGCCCTACTATTCAAGAGATATCCAACCAAGTCTCTCGCGATCTATATGCAATACCAGGTGTATTGAGTATTGTTCATTCAATTCCGAGCCTATCAATAAGCACCGGTGCAATTAGCACAAATCAAGGAAAGTATACATATATACTGTCAGGTGTCAACGCAGAGGAAGTATATGACTGTGCCAATAAAATGGTCGCTGAAATGCGTAAAAATCCTGGTTTCGCATCAATATCTACTGATCTGTACATAAAAAACCCGCAATTATCGATAGATTATTTAAGAGATCAAGCATATCGATATGGTGTCACTCCTTATGATATAGAAAACATGTTAAAACAAGCATATTCAGAAAATTATTGTTATCAAATAAAGACCGGAACACGGCAATATAAGGTAATTGTAGAGTCTGATGATGCGTTACGCAATGATATCACCGATTTAAACACATTGTATTTTCATGGCAGACATGATGAATTATTGCCATTCAAAACCGTCGCAAATGTTTATGAAACACTCGGTCCAACATCTGTAAACCACGTTAATAATTTTAACTCCGTATCAATATTTTTTGACCTTAACCAAGACTATCCTATTGGCGATGCTACACAATTTATCAACAAATTGGCATCAACAATAGTGCCGCCGCAAGTTATTGGATCTCTAGAAGGAGAAGCGAAAACATTTGCTGAAACATTTAAGAGCATGGCGATCATGTTAGTAGTGGCAATTTTCGTCATGTACATAATTTTAGGAATTTTGTATGAAAGTTATATTCACCCATTGACAGTATTATCATCATTGCCCGTTGCCATGGTCGGTGGTTTATTGACATTGATGGTTTTCAAGATGGAATTGTCATTGTATGGGTTCGTCGGACTATTCATGCTATTAGGTATTGTCAAAAAGAATGGTATTTTGATGATCGATTTTGCGATTGCTCGTCAAAAAGAAGGCATGAGCAAAGAACAAGCTGTCCATACGGCATGTCTAGAACGTTTCCGCCCTATCATGATGACTACGCTAGCGGCATTAATGGGAAATGTACCATTGGCTATAGGGTGGGGAGCAGATGGAGCATCCAGACGTCCATTGGGAATGGCCATCGTCGGAGGATTGATTGTATCTCAAATCATAACATTGTTCATTTTGCCAGTGATTTATTTATACTTCGAAGACTTCCAAGAAAAAGTATTGGACAAAATTCCATTTTTCGCCAGAAATGTGGATGACAATGTTGCCTAGCTTGTTGATAGTTGATGATGAAAAAAACTCTCGTGATGCGCTAGAACAGTTATTAAACTGCGATTACGAGGTTTTTCTGGCAAAAAATTTCGATGATGCCGTTACATTAATGAAGAATGGCAGGTTCGACATCGTGTTGACTGATTTAAGAATGTCTGGCAAGAATGGAATGTTTGTCATTGAAGAAGCACTACGCCGACCATACAATCCAATATGTATCATGATGTCAGCATATGGATCTGTTGAAACAGCAGTTGATGCAATAAAACATGGTGCCTACGACTTTGTAACAAAACCTATTGACTTGACGAAGCTAGAAATATTGATGAAAAATGCATTAACTAGCAGAAAATCATCCAAAAAGAAAACGACAACCATATCAGATACTGCTAAGCCAAAATGTAATATCATTTCAAATAATGACTTTTCGCCAGAAAAAATAATAGGACATTCTGACGCTATAACGTCATTACTCAAAAAAGTAAACACTGTCGCCAAATCTTCTGCCACTGTGTTATTTGACGGTGAAACTGGTACAGGAAAAGAATTATTCGCCAATGCTGTTCATTTTTATAGCCAACGAAAAACAAAACCATTTGTTGCTGTTCATTGCGCGAGCTTACAAAAAAATTTGCTAGAAAGTGAACTATTTGGACATGAAAAGGGTGCCTTTACCGGAGCTGATACGAAGCGCATTGGACTATTTGAACATGCTGATGGCGGAACGTTATTTTTCGATGAAATTGGCGAGATTGATTTAGAAACACAAGTAAAATTATTACGATTTCTGGAATCTCGTACATTCAGCCGTGTTGGCAGTAATGAAGATATCAATGTTGACGTAAGAATAATTTGTGCAACAAATAGAGATTTAGGAAAAATGGTATCACAAGGCACATTCCGCGATGATCTATTATATCGACTGAATGTAGTAACTCTAACATTACCACCTTTGCGCGATAGAGCGGATGACATTCCGGAATTGCTCAACTATTATGCAAAAATGTTTTCTGATAGAAACAACGTTGAAATCATTTCATTCAATGATGCTACAATTGATATTTTGTGTCATTATCAATGGCCAGGTAATATCCGAGAATTGAGGAACTTTTGCGAAAATTCTGTAATTTTTTATTCAGGGCAGACAATGACACCAAACAACCTTGATAAAAAATTCCTATGCCCAAAATTACAAACCAAAATATCATCCCAATAAAAACATAAAGTATACTTATCACTTGTTATTTTTCTTACACCTAATATACTAATTTTGCATATGAGCAACGATGAGTTTGTCAACGAGCATGTTGTGTGTTATAGACATTTGAAAAATAGATCATCGGATGAACCATTTCGGTACCATGCGCACTGCCAAAAAAGCAAAAACAAAATTCGCAAGATTGAGGAAGAAGCAATGATCTCATTGAAAAATGACGTTAACACTTATTGCGACTGGTTACAATTTTTGGCAGGGGATTGAAAGGTTCATTAGCGCGATAAAATCAATGACGCTGATTTGATCTTTAGCAAAATGCGCGAAGAGACAAAACGCACAAAAAACTGATTAAATTTATTGAGAAGACGTTTAAAAATGGGCAACGCTTTGATAGCGGTTGTTATTCTCAGCGATGAAAATTTGCCAGTCCGTAAAATCATCAACAATCTGCCAAATGAGACAGCTGATGAAATTTTCAATGAAACTTCCTGAAGAAGCACAAAAAAACATTTATGGCTAGCCAAGACTTGCAACGCAAGTAAAATCATAAAACGCAACACAAAAACTAGTCAATCCTTGTAATCAACAAACTAACACGCATTTTTTCGACCAACTCGCATGAATTAGTTACTTTTTTATAAGAGACGATCTAAACATTTACTACGACAATACAAGCCAACAAATTGTCAGAAGACTAAATCAACAGCAAAATAACGGACGAATTAATAACGTTTTACACCAAAAAATTCAAATTTCGTCTTAGCACCAATCTACATCTGCATAATTTGCAACATTTGACCATTGTGGAATAATGTTACTGAATGCGTACTTTCCGATACAGCTATTGCAATACATTCTGCTGCCCATGATATCGATGCCGCAGCAGCATGCCGTGTTCCAAACCCACTAGGCATAACAATGTTATGGTTCGGTGTATAAATCAAAGTACCAGCCGATTCAATAATGCCATCACCACGTATCACAAATGCACCATCTATCAACGAAAACTCCTTGACGGTTTCTTCCATAAATGGATGCAAAATATTCCGTTCTGCTTCAGGATATCCATAGAATGGATTCAACACCAATGGTTTCATAAATAATGAAATCTTATTTATATCTCCTAAAACAAACAAACATCCAACCGATTTACCCTCTCGTCCTTCCGTTGCTATTTCCGATGCAATAGATAATGTACGTTCCAATACCTCTGGTCTGATATCGCACTGAAAAAATTTCGAACTAGATGTCAAAATTGGTCGAAATTCCTTTTGGATATCAACTATAAACATAGTATCCAATATGCCTGGTGTATTGCTACAGCCAATACAACATACTTTATCATCAAAATTGAAAATCTCCCGTGTGATACCAAATAAAATTGCACCACGGAAACCATGTAACCAACTAGTCGACGTAGCACTAACATGCAATTCTACATACGAATTATAATGAACTGGATGAACATCTGATTTATCATGAATGATGCGCACAATCTTCATACCATCAAATATCGTCTCAATATCAATGTTATCGATTTTGATGTTGCCAAATAACATTACATTGGAACATCGTGCTTCATGTGCAATTTCTACAACTTCTCGCAAAAAGAACTCATTGCTACCAATACTGATATTACGTGTGCTATTTTGACTAAACTTTTTAAATATACTGATCACTGCATTTTTAAAATTGTCAAATGACCCAACATTGCGTAAACGAGACACTACAGAAGCATTCTGAAAAATATTAACGACAGAAGAAACTACACTCAAATAATCTCGTTCATGTTTAGATGCTAAGATTAATACAATAATATTTGATTGCTCATGATCTCGCATGACAGACCGTTTTAAATCTGACCTACATCGTCCGACGAAAATTTCATACGGAGATGAAAGATGAACACGTAAATTCGGCACTAATATTTTATTTCCAATATTTGATGATATTTCTTTTTCTTTGGACAATAAATCTGAAACAACTTCATCTATGCACCCTCGAAACCGACACAATGACAATAATTCACGAATAGCAGATTCAAACGTATTGCTTGTTAACTCTACTATTGAATTGGTGTTGATATACTGTGCAAAATTCATCTCTCGACAAAAAAATTAATAGGTTTTTAAGAAAAATAAAGCAAATTGGAGGAATTTTTAATCAAACATCAGGCAACAATTGGCAATGACTGCTATCGCGTCACCACGACCAATCTCGCCAATTTTTTCATTAGTCTTTGCTTTAACACCAATATCTGACATTGGAACACCTAAAATTCGGGATATTTCATATTTTATATCATCGATATATTTTGCAAGATGTGGCTCTTGAGCAATAATAGTTGCATCAATATTTGATATTTGACCGTGTGCATCCATTAAACATTGCTTTGCAAATTTTAAAATTTCTTTCGAGTCAATATTTTTTATCGCATCATCATTGTCAGGAAACCAATGTCCAATATCTTTTAGTCCTAAACTACCAAATATAGCATCTGATATAGCATGCAATAATACATCCCCATCAGAATGTCCAGCAAGGCCCTTGTCATGATCAATAACAACACCACCAAGTATCAACTTGCGACCAACTACCAAGCGATGAATATCATATCCAATGCCAACTTTTATTTTCACAATAGACAGAAATTAATAAATATCAGCATGATACACATCAAGCACTTATACGAAAAATATAAATTCCTTGTTCGACAAAAAATATATATGCAGGAGACTGATCAGAAACTACACAACTACAAGGATATACATCCACTAAAACAACTTACTTTGTAACATTAATAATTTCACTATTGATTGATACATACCATGACTGACTATTTGAAAGTTTTCCAGTTCGTCCAATCTTACCCAACGATAGTCAGTATGTTCTTTTGGGTCTATTTCAACTCTAACGTCTTCATCTGCTTTGCATGAAAATGCAACACCAGGGACAATAATGCCAGGTTTTACCTCTACTTCGAAGCATTCTACAAGTTTCCAACGATTAGCGTTTATCCCAGTTTCTTCTTTAAGCTGCCTTTTTGCAGCTGCTTCTAAACTCTCGTTTTCACGAACAGAACCACCAACACATTCCCATAGGCTAGGATATAGCTCCCTATGCGCCGACCGTTTTAATAATAGAACCTCTGGGCCACGTAAATTATTAATCCTATAACAATAAGCAGAGACAAAAACTTCAATCTTACTGATATGCTCTTCTCGAGCACCAAATATGCCATCTGGCAACAATAACGTCAAGAATACGGATACCACGATGGCTAATGTTTTTGCCATTTTTGTTATCATATACTAAAATCCCAAACGTACAGAACATTAATATAACAATATCATTTGTCAACAAAATGTAAATATCGAGCACAAACCACCACGAATTTTAACCACTATTGATTTTTCGAAAAAAATTTTTACGTTTGCTCCATATATGGAATTTGCAAAAGGCACGCATATGGTATCTACCAAGAGCAATGGTGATATCATTCAATTTTCTGTATTGCTCGATGGGAAATCATTGTTATATAATAACATAATCAAATTATGTTCAACAAATGAAATTACCATATCGGCATTTTCATTTTTAGAAAACTTCGATACAACAGTCATGCGATTTGTCGTAAATTATCCTGATTGCGCACAAAAAATATTATCAGAAAATAGGGTAGTATATTACACGACCAATATTGTCGGAATAGAACTCGATCAACAAACAGAATTATTGAATTTCTCTAAAATGTTATTCGCTGCTGAAATAAAACTACATTATATTTATTCATTTTTATCACGGCCACACGGGAAAATCGGACTATTGTTACAAACAGAAAACAATGAGTTTACTAAAAACATGCTATCGAGCATGGGATTTAAAGTCCTATCACAAGATGACATCGGACGATAAAGACGTTTCGCGATACACATTTCATCAAAAATATGTCTCTTATAAAACACATACTCTCGTTATTTTATAAGACAAAAATACCTCCGACAATACTAATTTTGCAATTGTTATCACATCAGTTTTTCACATTTATCCAACATAACGCTTGATTATGTTAAAAATTTACTTATCAATGCGCATATTGTTTGCGGAGAAATGGCTGAGTGGTCGAAAGCGCCTTCCTGCTAAGAAGGTGACCTCTCAAAAGGGGGTCCGAGGGTTCAAATCCCTCTTTCTCCGCCATGGGAAATTGATTGTCGATTGTGAAATCATCTGCTAGCTTTACTCTATAAGAGTTCTAGAACATGCGTTGTTAATTCACAACAACTCGTGTTATTTTTTTTCAAAAAACTTTTTCGATTTTTAAACAAAAATCGACCGCATTATACGTATAATCAAATAAGAACGCAGCAATACTGTTGATGCCAAACTTAAATGTTACAAAAGGCAAATATGTTCTTATTGCTGTTTTTCCAAAACAAAAATGATACCACTATTGCAAATTTGATAGAGCAGAAATCGATGTAGTATTGATAAATTGATAAAAATTCTGTTCATTTCCACCACAAGCTGCAAAAATGCCTCCTAAAAAGTTTCGTAATTCTTGGGGAATGGACCCTTGTTGGGGTTGAAAACAACCTGCATGATTCAACTCATCTATCGCTTGTGATATTGGCAATTGATACAACGCTTTTAAATTTCCACCATTAGCTGCATATGGAATGAGAACATTCAACAATTCATTATGCACCTGTTGTGTATTCAGTTGTTGTGGCAACTTTGGCATCAAATCTTGCATGGAAATGCCATATGACAAATCATTAATTGATGCATTGTTCATAAATGCATTAGCGACCTGTCCATTTTTACCACAAACAGCAAAAATCGCTCCTAGGAAATTTTGCAGTTCTCGCGGAGGAAATCCTTGACTCTGTTGCAAATAATTGTCCTGCAGTAACACATCTACCGCTTGCGATATCGGCAATTTGTATAGTTCTTTTAGATTACCACCATTTCTTGCATATGGAACGAACACACTCAACAGCTCTTGCTGTATTTCGTGTGTATTTAGTGCTGGTGGTAACTTTGGCATGAGACCTTCAAAAGAAGTAATACCTCTTGACAAATCAGAAATTGATGCATTGCGCATAAACGCACCTGCAAGTTGGGTAGATTTGCTAATAGCATTCATAATTGCAAGATTAAAACCTTGCAACAGATTGTTAACCCCAGCTGGGAATAATGGTCTAGGGTCTTCTTCCATTCGCACACCATTTTCATTCTCAGTTGGCACCACAGTTGCACGATTCAACACATTTACCGCTTGTAATATCGGCAATTGGTATAAATTTTTTAGATTACCACCATTAGCAGCATATGGAATGAGAACATTCAATAATTCATTTCGTACCTGTTGTGTATTCAGTTGTTGTGGCAAATTAAAAAGCACTCTGTAATTAAGACGAATCACCTCTGCAATCTGATCTAAACAATTAACATATGTAAGTTGATCGCCGTTTATCCGCGCAAAATTATTAAGTGCTAGCATAATCTGCTTCTCTTTTTCACCAGCAATCTGCTGATCAATTTGTGCAGTAGCATGCACATAATCTATAACCAATTTCGCAACTATTGGTAATGTTTTTTGCAAACCAGTCTCAACATCATCAATTGCATATTCACTGACATCTCGTAGCTCTGCAGAAGGTTTTTCACAAAAATCACAAAGTCTAGCAAAAAAGACATATGGTCTGTTTGCTATCGGAACACCTAGTTCATCAAAACCTGGAGGAGTTCCTTCAATTCCTAAAAAAACAGGAACAACATTTGAACCTCTAATACAAGCGGCTATCCATTGTAGCCACTGTTGCGCATTCTGCTTTAATGCATTAATCTGTTTAATTTCGTTTACACACTCATCTTTGAATGATGCATTTACTAATATATTCCATTGCAAATCTTTCAAAAGCTGATCACAATCCAATCCATTCTGGCCACAGAATGTGTGTATAGAACCTAGAAAATTCTGCAACTGTAATCGACTGTCATTATTTAAAAATCCTGATCCATTAAATGCTTCAATTGCTTGCGATATAGACATGCTATATACGTTGTTTAGCCTGTTATTGTTACAAGTTACACGTACATCAGGACCGCCGATACAACACATAACTGTAACATTTTGCAATTCCTTTAATGCCGCTGGTGTAAGAACGGAACCATCAATACGAGTTGTCCTAATCAACTGTGACAATCTGTTAAAAACAACATTATATTGCTGCCCATTTACTTGATTTTGACCTACAAATTCGTTGAACTTTCCAACGACCCACTTTTTCGTATTATTGATTGAATCAGATGACCATCTTTTTTCTTTACCAATTTGATTTATTGTAACATCTGTCATTCTTGCAGCAAGCCATCCAATATCGTCTCGACTTAATGTATAATTGGCGTCCGGCTCCTGAAAAGGATTTCTTGCTATTTGAACAAACCTCGGCCAAGAATCAACTTTTGAATTGTATGGTTGCCCTTGCGCAGTAAAAAATGGCCCATTAGGTGGATTGCCAACAATATCACAAAAAGCTGGCCAATTGTTGTTCAAAATGTAGCTCACCACTCGATTCAAAGTATCACTTGCTTCCTGCTTTCTTTTATTGGCATTAACAACATCAACTTTAACAGCTTCTATAAAATTCGTACCACCAACCAATGTTGAAAACGACACACTTGATATATATTTATCATAATCCAAATTATTTTCGGCACAAAAAATTTTTATAGTGCCTAAGAAATCTTTTAATAGATTTTCTACAGGCTCATTAAAAAGTCCTTTCTGTGAATTAATAGCGGTTAGTACTGCCGATATATTCGTGCTGCACAACTTATCTATATTACCACCATTCACACCACATACAACAAGCATATTGCTCAGTTTAACTACTGCGCTATCATAAAACTGAGGTTTATTTCCTTCTATCCGTGTAAGACGAACAATTTGTGCAAGTTCATTAAAATAACAAGCAGCTGACTTGCCTGGATTTGCTTCTAAAAATTTATTAAAATCAAAATTAACTTTCTGTTCTATTTCTTGTCTTTTTTTATCTGTCCAATTATGAGATTTTTGAATTTCATCAAAAGTTTGATTAATTATCTTTGTTGCTGCTTGCTGTGCAAAATACATAGTCGAGCCGCCAATTTGAGTTGGTTGTAATTCAGGATTTTTTCTGATCTGATACATTTCTGACGCATTTGCACCTTCACCATGTTTCCGGCTAGAAATTTCTACAAACGCAGGAACACTGTTACCTAATATTCCATCGAGTATAAGTTTCTCCATGCGCGCTAATTCTGCTTCGTTTGATTTTTTTGCATCTATTTCTTTGCGCAAGTTATTTACTTGTTCTTTAAGCTTACTCAATGTTCCAGTAAATTTTCCTAAAAAATCAATTTCGAATTCCAAAGATTTATTTTGGTAACTTGGTGGAAGCAATTCCCATAACTTTAATCTTTCATCTAAACACCCCAAAACAATTTCTTTTGTTTCACCAGTAATTTCATCTGAAAGATGTGAAGCAATTTCTTTCAAAGCATTTTGTGCTTCTTGCAATTTCTTTTCTGTTTCTTGCAGTTGCGTCTTAGTGTCAGCTAGCTTTGTCTCGCTTTCTTTACGCTGACTTTTTAAACTATCGCGTTCTTGCGTCAATTGTTGGACTTCACTTGTTTTTGAATCTAATTCCTGTTTATTTTGATTAATTTCTCTTTCAAGCCTTTTTAATTCCTGTTCTTTGGCCTTCAATTCTTGTTCTACAATATATTTAGGAGAAGTTTTGTATTTTTCTAATAAGTCACGCTTTTTTCTAATGTCTTCTTTAAGCGCTTCTATTAATTTAGACGTATCCTTTGAATCGCTCGCCAACTTACTGCACTGATTGCGCAAGGCAGATATTTCAGATTTAAGTTTTTGAACTTCTGTTTCTTTGGATTTAATATTTTGTGTGAGGTTTTGAATTTTAGAATTTTTCTCTTTTATTAAATTTCCACGCTTTGTTATTTCAGCTTTGCAGCTTATAATTCCGTTTTGCAGTTTCAACGAATCTTCATTCAATTTCGTTACAGCAGATTTATAACTGCTTATTTTCTTTAAACAATTATCAATCGTTGTTTCAGCATCATTACCAACTTCTATATAATATTCTTGCAGCCTTCTTATCTGATCAATACTGCTTTCTACGGCATTTAATGTATTCCCACTAGCACTAGTTCTAATATTAGAACTAGTGCTAATAGAACCAGATCTATGCTCCGACAGATTATCTGTTTTGACTGACGTATTCATAATAACGCGCTTTTATTGGTTATTTCGTTCAAATATCATCAAAATTAAAATCTAACAACCCTTTTGCAATCTCTATAGGCTTTATTTCATTCTGCTTTAGCACTTCTTTGGCAGCATTAACTTTAGCATTTAATTTTTGTGCACCACTGTGCATTTTATCTATAAATCCATTTATTTCTCGCAATTCACCTTGTGCAATTTGCAATAATTCTTTCGTTGATTCTAGTTCTTTTTTGATTTCGCCGAGCTCTTGTTCCGACTCATTTAGCTGTTGTTCTAGGTTGTTTTTTTCGGTTGTTATTGAGACAACTTCATTGCCTTTGCTTGCGATTTGAGAATCCAAAGATAGAATTGTGGCGGTCAACTTTGATATTTGTTCTTTAAGATCACTAGCAGTTTTTTCAGAAAGAACTTGTGTGTCTTCAAGCTTTTTCTCTAGTTCACTTTTTTTACTATTTGCTGACGTTAAATCAGCTTTGAGTTTTTGAATTTCAGAATTTTTCTCTTTTATTAAATTTCCACGCTTTGTTATTTCAGCTTTGCAGCTTATAATTCCGTTTTGCAGTTTCAACGAATCTTCATTCAATTTCGTCACAGTAGCTTCATAACTGCTTATTTTTTCTAAACAATTATCAATCGTTGTTTCAGCATCACTACCAACTTCTATGTAATATTCTTGCAGCCTTTTTATCCGATCAATACTGCTTTCTCCAGCATTTAATGTATTCCCACTAGCACCAGTTCTAATATTAGAATTAGTGTCAATAGAACCCGATCCATGCTCCGACAAATTATCTATTTTGACTGACGTATTCATAACTTCCCATCCTTTGTTTTTTATTATTCGTTAAATATCATCGAAATTAAAATCTAACAACCCTTTTGCAATCTCTATATGCTTTATTTCATTCTGCTTTAGCACTTCTTTGGCAGCATTAACTTTAGCATTTAATTTTTGTGCACCATCAAAGCCATTATTTGCGATTTCATTCAACTCCTTTTCGCGATCATCATACTTCCTCTTCCAATCATCGCGCTCTACTTTAAGCCCATCAAGGTCTTTTCTCAACCTAGCTATTTCGTTTTCCTGCTCTTCGCACCTCTTTTGCAGCTCGGCATATTTACTTTCTAACTCTTCAACTTTGTCTTTCATATCATCGTCAACTGGTTGCATACCATAAACACCATTACTATTAACATAATTTACTGAATTAACATTCATAGGGCCCGCACTATTGTCGTCGGACGCCTTCTGTACAGCATTTTCTCGCAATTCCTTTATTTGGCTTTTCAATTCTTCTATGCTTTTTTCTAATTTAGCGATTTTTTCATTACGTTCTTTTAAAGTCCTATTCAGTTTCAGTATTTTTTCTTCTAAACCAGAAACTTTGTCCTGAGTTTCTTTTGATTTTTGGGCGATCATTTGATTTAATTCGTCAATTTTTTCAGTTTGCTGCTTTATTATTTCGCTTAATCCATCAATTTGACCTTTTAAGCCTTCAATCGTTGCCTTTGATGTCTTTTTTCCATCATCTAGCTGTGTAATTAATTCTCGAATTTGATCATCTCGCTTCTTAACTGTTTCTCTTAATCCCCTTACTTCCTCGCTCAGTTTAGCAATCTCTTGCTGTGATTCTTCAGCTTTCGCTCTTCGTTCTTCTTCCTTCTTTTCCAGCTCCAATGCGCGCTGCTCATCAGCATGTTTCTGAACAAACATTTGAATAACATTCGACATGATCTCACTGGCACTGGAAAACTCCATATCAGAAATCTCTTCTTTATCCAAGAGGTGGATGTTACTTGCTTGTGATAAGATATCAAGCTTTAAAACCTTTTCTGCGCGATTTGTTGCTTCGACAAACAACTTTCTCAATAATGCTTCGTGCTGCCGCAAAACTGCTTCCTCTGCAACAAATGTTGTATTATTTCGGCCGCAATTACATTTTAAGTCAACAATACGTTTTGTGTATTCACCATAAGCTTGATGAACTGAATTCAATGTATTTATCCATGATTGAAAAGAATCTTCTTCGCCATCATTAATCACAACAGACAAATTTCCAGCAATCGACACGACGGATTTATCGTAGGCAACAACCGGCTCATCAAAATCATCGCTATTATTGTAATTCTCGAGAATGCTATTTAACATGATATTCATGCTCAATAAGTTTAAATAACAACTTACTGGCGCTTTTATACCTATATCATTTAAAGTTTCGCTGTATTCTTCGTCGAGCCCTACCATCGGCGATATCATTGATTTGACCTGGCGCATACATTGATCTCGCCAAATACCATCAGATGTTTTTTCTTTAACAGGGAAATTGCCACTTGCATTGAATGGAACATTGTTTTTGCCAAAAACATTCTCCATGTCATTTTTATAATTTTCGCCCTGAAAATGGATTCTGTTATGCTCGAGTTTAAAACTTACACGTGAATTTTTTCCCATTTTCGATGGTAAAATTATTTCTGTGCCATTCAAATTTAACGTTCTTTTGCCATCACCAGACTCTTGCTCTTCTACATTACCATATTTACTAAGCTCACTAACGACTTTTTCTATACGATTTTCAAGTTCTTCTTGGCTCAACCGACCAGAAATTGTGATTTGCAGTAGATGTTTACCATTGCGGCCTTGAATCACTTTAAACTTAGCTGTTTGGTTACCATTTTTGTAGAAAAACACACCTTTGTTTTCATCAAATGTAATGTACTTCTTAGCATCATCATTCTCTTTTATCGCGATTTTCAGTTGATCATTAACACTCTTATCTAGCTCATCTGCACACATCGCACGTACTGTTTCAACGTTGTCATTCCAACGCTTCAATGTTGCATCATGTTCTTTTAACTTTTCTGCGTTTTGGTTTGATACACCTTCAATGCTTCTCAAATTGATACTAGATTCTTGCAATTCTTTAACTGACAAACCTTTTATGATTTCTTCACCTTCTCCCTGGTTTACAGCAACACGTTCAAACCCTTCAAGCATCGGTTGCTGCTGAACACGTCCATTTGAAAAGCTTACTACAAGAGGCTTATCCATCCCAACGGGATAATAAATGTACGCAAATAAAAATCTATGTCAAGATAAGATAAGATAAGATAAGATAAAAACTCACGTAAAAAACTCTTTTCTACCGTATGTTTTTTAATTCTTTTAATACTTGAGTATGGAAAGGTCCATTTTTGAAAAAATCATTGCACGTGAGATCAATGCCGATATCCTATACGAAGATGATATTGCGATAGTTATACGTGATATCAATCCGCAAGCGCCAACTCATGTACTCATAATTCCTAAAATCAAAATAGAACATCTGGCAGCAGCAAACGATACTGACACCGATATATTGGGGCATTTATTGGTCGTTGCAAAAAAATTTGCTAAAGAAAACAACATTCCTAGCTTCAGAATAGTAATCAATAATGGAATTCAAGCAGGAGAAACTGTCCCGCATTTGCATATACATCTTTTAGCTGGGCGAACAATGAGCTGGCCCCCAGGATGATTTTCTACAAAAACAAAATAACTTTTTAAAATAATAGCCTGCCGTATTCATTTATGTCAGGCTGTATATTTTTATATCTTAGTTATAACCAAGAAATAGCGCGGCGCACACATCAAATTTTATAGAACAATATGCATCAAAACAATCGATGCAAACGGCAATGCCAATAGTAAACTGTCACTTAAATCAAAAACACCACCAATTCCAGGCAATGTTGTCCCAGAATCTTTTTCATTGGCCAATCGCTTTATCGCAGATTCTACCAAATCACCAATAATTGACAATAATGCCAAATATGTCGCAAGAACTATTGATATAATCACTGTTAATTTCGCAGGAAGTAGGGCAGGGAACATAAATAACAGCCCGATAGCTATAATATTTGAACAAAAAATTCCACCTATAAGGCCCTCAAAAGTCTTTTTTGGACTAAAATTCGGCGCCAATTTATGTCGTCCAAAATATTTCCCAACAAACATTCCACCAATATCACAGAACTTCGTGGTCAATATTAACCAAAATAATGTAAAAATACATTGTCCATCTGACATTCCAATATCAGACATTTTCGCCATCAACGCAATTGGAAAAATGCTCATAAATGGAATATAAATTATCCCGCTCAATGTTGCTGTAATTGATTTACGAGAAGTTAATAATGAATGCGAACATAATGCCTGTACAACAACAATAACAATAGAAAAAAATAACATTTCAGACATAGCAGCACTGATATTATTTGATGATACACAAAAAATGCTCACAAATAACATAGTAATGCCACACAACATTCCCGTCATCAAAAATGGACGTTGCTCAATTTTGCTCAACAATTTATAAAACTCAAACTGCGTCATTATACTAACTGCTGCAACTAACATCATGCAGCCTTTTAATCCAAAACATAATATCACAATGACCGAAATAACGATCAACCAAAAACTACTTATTGCTCTTTTCGTCATGAATATTTCCAACCCTTCTGTCACGTTGTTGATACGATGCAATCGCTTTTAAAAACTCATCGCGTGTAAAATCTGGCCAATAAACATTCGTAAAATAAAATTCTGAATACGCTGCTTGCAAGAGTAAAAAATTGCTCAATCGTTGTTCGCCAGAAGTACGGATAATTAAATCAGGATCTGGCAGCATCGAAGTATCAAGATAGGGGACAATATTTCCCCAATTCAATTGTTTGTTCGTATCGAAACGATCATCATTTACCAATCGATTGATCGCACGTGCTACTTCTTGTCGTGCTCCATAATTTATCGCTACTGTTAATTGCAATCCATCACAACGAGATGTATTATCAATCAACTCTATTATTGCAGCTTGCAACGATACTGGCAACTGGGTAATGTCTCCTATTGTCCTGAACCGTATTTTATTTTTTAATAAAATTCTTCCCTCTTTTTTTATAAACCGTTCAAATAACCGCATTAAATAATTTACTTCATTTTTCGGACGTGAAAAGTTTTCTGCAGAAAATGCAAATAATGTAATATATGGTATGTTCAATTCATTTGCCGTGCGCAATATTTCTTTTATCACCAACGAGCCATGCCAATGTCCTACAGTACGCGGCAAATTCCTCTCTTTTGCCCACCGACCATTACCATCCATGATAAAAGCAACATGCTGCGGCATATTATTCATTTTTTGCAAGCAAATACTATAAATTTATCATTTATCAAGCACTCATGACAAACATTCCTACACGGTTTCATATAAAAAATCAATGATGTCTATTTCAATATAGCACAAACTGTCACAACAAAAACCAAATTAAATAAATTCAAGAAAAATAATTTTACTTTACTTACTAAGTGTAATTTATCATGTTTCGGTAGTGTCAAAAGCAATTTTGACATGGAATGTTCTGCAAAGCATGTATTCGCTCATATGAAAGATTGTGAGAGGAAAGTCCGGACACCATATGGCAGGATTCCACATGAAAGTGTGGGCAGATGAACAATAAGTCATTCTGACGGATCAGTGCAACAGAAAATATACCGCCGAAAGGCAAGGGTGAAATGGTGAAGTAAGAGATCACCGGCATGGTAGTAATATCATGTGCATGGCAAACCCAATCCGGTGCAAGATGGAATAGGGAGTTGAGTAGCCAGCTCAATAACTCCGGGTTCGTCGCACCCAATTATAAACATTGGGAGTTTTTTATAAAAACTAGATAAATGAATACAGTATTATGGACAAAAAACCATAGCATGACAGAATCCGGCTTACTTGCAGAACATTCCTAATGTTTGAATAAACGCGAGAATTTTTGATTAATACGTTTCCACAGATTATTTTGTTTTTTCGATTGATTTAGTGCAGCATTCTGTGTGACTGTTGGAACATCACGTTTTACATCGTCGACAAGGTGCCGTCTTGCGTAGACTGAAAACGTCTTCGCACATTGAATATCATTTTTAGCAATATCATCAATTGTTTGATTTGTAACATTCAACAATTCATTAATATCGATCATACAAAGTTTGTATTTTCCATCTTTCGCTTGCTTCAAACAAGATTCAGTCACAGCAGTCAATCGATAACGAGTGTGATCGACATTACATTTTTTATTACAAAAAACACTAGCGACACCTAATATTTCACGGTTTAACTGATAATTTTCACAGACATGTATTGTTGGCTCACCATCAATAACAATCGGAAATAATCGATGGCGTTTCGCAATCACTTCATTGTTTGGGAACAATGGTTCATTAAAATCTAAAAAATATGTAAATCGATTAAACAAAGAATCAAAATGTTCAAAAAACATATCAGTGCATGTATTTACCCAACGACCAAACCGTGGTTCATTTTCTGCACGCGCAATCTCCCATACCTGAAATAATGCATGTCCATTTATTAAAAAAACAGAATCAAATATATCTTGCCAGCGCAAAAATATAGTCTCTAACAATTCATAATGCGTATTTTTCAAATGATTAATACGATATGGGACAGTCTTATATTTTATCCCATATTTATATTGAGATGATGGCGGAAGTCCGGAAAAAGCAGATGCTACAGAAAGATCATTGACATAAAATGCTTTTTGATGACTCCACACTTCTACACTTTTTTCGTCACATAAAACATTAACATCCCCACATACACATATACCATTGTCATGTGCGATATTCCGTATTATATTTAATTGTCTATTAGCAAAAAATTGTTTTAACTTGTAACTCAAAATTTTGTCATCGAGCTGTTGTTTTACAATCTCTATCGGTCTTCTTGAGTGTTTACGTAAAATCACTGGCCATTTCGCAAAATCATGATCATTGATATGGTCAGCAATCGACCTAAATATAGCATATGACGTCAACCATTCATCATTTTTTTTACAAAATTCTGAAAAATCATTTCGTAACTTTGGTGTTTTATTACGAAGAAAAAAAACAATTACATCATCTTGTGACTTATATTCTGACTTTGAGTCCCCAAAAGCCGCTCGTCCTATTATCCTCTCATCGATCGCACTAGATGATACAGTAACATTATCAATGTTCGCAAAAATATTTTCAAAATTCAATAATTTAACACCGCAATTTGCAAAATACTGCATTGCATTGCTAATATCTTTGCAAGAACTGAATAATTCAATATTATCCAGAACATTGATTTTAACACCAATAACCGGATACTTAGCAGTCTCAATATAATGCAATATGTCTGCAGGATGATTCATTTTTCCAATTTTTCAATCATTGACAGTTTATTTAAGCGGTTCAAATGTCTCCCTTTTAAAAACTCAGAAGTAACAAATGCTTCAACTATCTTATTGACTGATTTTTTGGAAACAAAATGGGATCCAAGGCACAGAACATTGGCATCGTTATGTTGACGTGATAACACTGCCATCTCTGGAACAGTTGCATTGACTGCACGAATACCATTGTATTTATTCGCTGCAATACACATTCCTACACCACTCCTGCATATCAAAACTCCAAACTGACTATTCCCTTGCCGAATGTCATTTATTACTGGAAATATAAAATCTGGATAATCAACAGATGTCGAACCATCAAATGTCCCATAGTAAAAAACACCAACATGGTGCTTCTCAAGAAATTTGATGACATTTACGGCGAGATTGCACCCTCCATGATCATTGCCTATACTAATTATCATTTTCGCAAAAAATCTTAAAAATATTATTTAAATTTGTTTGTATGATATCCCGTGTTCGGCGATAATCATCCAAACGTCCTCCAAATGGATCATGTACATCTACAACATCTGGATGACTCATCATATAACATTTCGTACTCACGTCTGAAAAATTATTTATGACCAACACATGATGTTCTTGTGTCATACAAACAATAGCATGAGATCTATCAACAATCGATTGCGTCAATGGTTGTGATCTATGGCAAGAAATATCAATCCCAATTTCTGTCATTGATTCTATTGCTAATTCTGTCGCCGGAAGATCTTTATATGTAAATAATCCTGCTGACAAACTATTAAAATCATTTGATAGACCGCTTTGAATTAGCAAATCACGAAAGATATACTCCGCAATTGGACTGCGACAAGTATTCCCTGAACAAACAAAGACAATGTCTTTTTTCATGGCTTGATATCTAGGCGATTGTGAATTATTTTAAACACAATAAAATATTCAACATCAAATTGAGATTTTTGGCAATATTACATTTGCAACAATTTAATCAATTATATACAATCGTGTTTATGGATATTTTGTGGTATATTTTTATCATCGTTGCCATCAGTGGGTTTATTCTTGATATTCTTGCTATAAAACATGAACATATCAACCACAACCATAAAATATCAGCATATATACTATTTGCATGGATATTGATCGCTATATTGTTTGGTGGAATAATTTTCTTATCACGTGGACATGATGATGCATTAAAATATTTCACCGGTTATATCATCGAACTATCACTATCTGTAGATAATTTATTCGTGTTCATGTCAATATTTGCATATTTTCATATACATGGAGATGCACAACAAAAAGCATTGACATATGGAATAATCGGTGCGGTCATAATGCGATTAGGATTTATTTTTGCCGGTATAGCAGTTTTAGAACATTTTCATTGGTTGATGTATGTTTTCGGACTTATGTTAATATTATCCGGCATAAAAATGTTCAACAAAAAGGAAACAACTGCCTCTCATGGCACATTTCTAAAAACAATAGAAAAATCATTTCATGTTCGTCGTTCATCAAATGAATTATCATTTTTTACTAAATATAATAACAAGTGGTATGTTACACCGTTATTGGTCTGCGTAATAGCAATAGAATGTGCTGATATAATGTTTGCAGCAGATTCTGTCCCAGCAGTACTATCAGTATCTCAGGACAGACTTATTGTATTTTCGTCTAATGTTTTTGCAATTGTTGGATTGCGGGCCTTATACGTATATGTCAATCATTTAGCATCAAAATTCTCAATGTTAAAATACGGCATCGCAGCTAATTTGATATTTGTCGGCATAAAAATGTTATGTACGCAAATCGCACCAATATCAACAATCACATCAATCATCGTAATATCATCAACTTTGTTGATATCAATCATAATGTCATTAATTGTCAATAAACAAAAAGAAAACATACATAACAATCATCAATGATTTCAGTCTGGACATTTTAATCACGACGTTTACTAGTTCGCGCGATGAATTTGAAAGATACATTAAATTTGCCAAAGACAGACTTTCCTATGCGGGCAGATTTGGTAAATCGCGAACCATTACGTATAAAACAATGGGAAGACGATAATGTGTATGCTGCAATTCAACAAAAATATGCCGATGCAAAACCATTCATTTTGCATGACGGACCACCGTTCACAAATGGATATGTCCATATCGGCACAGCATTAAATAAAATTTTAAAAGATATTATTGTTCGTTATAAATCCATGCGTGGGTATAGAACACCGTATATTCCAGGTTGGGACTGCCATGGATTGCCGATAGAACACAAGGTAGTCAAGGAATTACGTGCGTCTGGAAAATCATTTACACCATCAGAATTAAGAAAAGAATGTGCATCATTTTCTAAAAAATTTATACAAACACAACGTGAACAATTTAAACGATTAGGAATTTTAGCCGACTGGGAACATGATTACCGCACAATGGACCCAGAATATGAACGTACTATATTGCATTTTTTTGCTGATTGTGTAGCACAGGGATTAGTATATCGTAGTAAAAAACCTGTATATTGGTCGATTCCGTGCAAAACAGCATTGGCGGAAGCAGAAGTGGAATATCAAGAACATGTCAGCCCATCAATTTGGGTAAGATTCAAATTCGACAATGAAGCTATGGCATTTTTTGAATCGTCATTGCCAGTATACGCTGTAATATGGACAACAACACCATGGACATTACCTTCGAACATGGCAATAGCAGTTCATCCAGACCTAACCTATGTACTTCTAGAAACAAGTGGCATAAGATATTTGATCTGCGAGAGCAGGGTAGAAAATTTCTTAAAAACGTGCAACTTAGCGGAACATACTATCGTAAAAAAATATCAAGGGTCAGATCTTGAAGGATTAACGACATCTCATCCTTTTATTTCACGTACTAGCAAGATCGTGTTAGCAAATTATGTAACAACTGACTCCGGTACAGGGTGTGTTCATATTGCTCCAGGACATGGTTTAGAAGATTATAATACAGGATTGGCGTATAAACTAGAAGTATATTGTCCTATCGACGACGATGGAAAATACATTGATGATGGACAAATCCCAGCAGACCTTGTAGGAATAAGCGTCCTCGACGATCATGGACATTGTAAGGCAAATGAAAAAGTAATAGAAAAGCTGTCTGCATGTGATACATTATTAGCACAACAACGGTATGTTCATCAATATCCGCATTGTTGGCGATCAAAAACTCCTGTAATTTTTCGTGCTATGGCACAATGGTTCATCGCACTTGATAAAAATGGATTGCGTCAAGAGATGCAAGATGCTGTAACGAACGTCAATTGGACACCATCATGGGGAGAAAATCGGATACGAGCAGCTATTGATTCTCGCAATGACTGGTGTATTAGTCGCCAACGAGCATGGGGCACTCCATTACCGATATTTTATAATGAATCTGGAGAGGCGTTATTGAATGAATCTGTCATACGTAGTATTGCTGATAAAATAGGGCAGCATGGATCAGACTATTGGTTCACAGCATCAGAGGAAGAACTATTAGATGGCGTTCCATTGCCAGATGGATGGGATGCAAAAAAGATGGTCAAAAGCACAGATTCTCTCGATGTATGGATTGATTCTGGGAATAGTCATCGTGCTGTTTTAGAACAACGCAAAGAATTATCATGGCCAGCAGACATATATTTTGAAGGAAGTGATCAACATCGCGGATGGTTTCAGTCATCTATGTGGACAAGTGTAATTTCTAAACATCAAGGAGCTCCTTTCCGGAACGTTTTAACACATGGATTTATAGTCGGCGCCGACAAAAAAAAGGTGTCAAAAAGCGATGGGAAACCACAAACAGCTGATGATTACATCAATAAATATGGCGCTGATGTCATTCGTTTGTGGATAGCATCTGAAAACTTCCGTAGTGATATTACAATATCAGACGATATCATAAATCACGTATCATCAACATATCGTACTATACGCAATACACTGCGTTTTCAAATTGGAAACCTTTATGATTTCGATATTTCAAAACATGCGATAAAACAGTCAGAAATGACAATTATCGACATATGGGCATTACAAAAATGCAAACAATTAATCAATGACGTCACAAGAGCTTACGAGGAGTATGACTTTCACCGCACATACCAATTGCTAAATAGATTCTGTTCTGTTGAATTATCTGCCATTTATCATGATATTTTGAAGGATAGATTATACACATTTGCAAATAACTGTCATGAACGTCGATCATCTCAAACAGCGATACATATAATATTCAATATATTGATCAGATTGCTTGCTCCTATAATAACATTTACATGCGATGAAGCATTATCATTCTTCATAGAAGGAAATGGGAATAGTAAATATCATGTTCAATTGTTAGAATGGCCTGAAGAAAATGATATCGCTACAAACAATGACGCCGAACAGGCCATAGACAGTCTGTTATCGTTCAAGCAAAGCGTAAACGAGCAGCTAGAACACGCACGAAAAGAAAAATTAATTGGTCAATCGTTAGATGCAAAAGTCACGGTCACGATATCATCATCTGATATAAGGTCAAATTTATTGAAAAAGTATCTGGATATTTTGCCGGAAATTTTTATCGTCTCGCAGGTCGGGCTTGTTGTAAGTGAATCTGATAACGTTTGCAGTGTAAATATTGCGAAAGCAGATGGTCAACGATGTCCGCGTAGTTGGAAATGGGTAAATGATCTTATTAAAGCAGGTGAGTTTGGAATGGTATCACAACGCTCATACGATGCATTGAAAGAAAAATATCCAGAATTAGTAAATTAATTAAAGGAACGTATGATGATTGAGAAACACTCTCTTAAGCTGCCAACGAAATCAAAACAGAAAGATGACTCTTGTTTTTCTATAGAGGATGCTCGTGCTGCCATACAACAGAAAAAAGAAAATTTACAAGCAACAAACGACGAACAAATCCTAGTACAAAAAAAGGACATCCTTGCTCAACAATCATCAACTGTAACACAGCAAAAAGTAGGAGCAGCATCTATTGCTGATATTTTGGGATTCAATCCATCAGCAAACAAACAAACAATCACACGTGATAAAGACCCTGATGAAATACCAGCAAAATATCGCAAATATTACAAATTATTATTAAAACTGCGGGATGATGTAAAACATGGTTTGTCAAAATTAACTAATGAAAATTTAACAATCAATGTTGGACGCAATAAGGCAGAAACAGTTGATGCAGACATTGAATCATTCAATTCAGAATTTGCTATAAGTTTAATGGCAAATGAACAGGAAGCATTGACTGAGATCGAGGAAGCCATTCGGAGAATTTATAATGGAACATATGGCATCTGCGAGCTGACAGGAAAGCCAATAGAAGCCAAACGATTAACAGTTGTTCCATTTGCACGATATTCAATAGAAGGGCAGATGGAAAAGGAAAAAATTAGGCCAACAGAAGCTTCTCGCGGATCAATTTTCCAAGCTGATCAGTCGGATGAAGACCTTTCAGACTTTGAGACAGAAGATGACGAATAAATCGTCCCATATAGCGATATCGATTGTTTTTTGCTTGATCATTGTCGTCGATCAAATGACGAAGATGTTGGCAAAAAATATTTTATGCGACGGTAACAACATCGATATTTCACCGTGGTTTCATTTAATATTGTCATATAACACAGGTGCTGCTTGGAGCATGTTCAGCGGTTATTCAACTATACTTGCAATGCTCGGCATCATAATGTTGGTATATTTCTTTAGATTATATCGACGATGGAAATCGAAGTCTGAGCGATGGTCTTTGCCGTTTATCTGTGCTGGGATATTAGGAAATACAATTGATCGTATTGCTTACGGGCATGTCATCGATTTCATCAGTATTGATATATGGAACTACCGTTGGCCAACATTCAATATTGCAGATAGTTCAATTTTTGCAGGTGTTATCATTTTATTATTTACTTTTGATAAAAAAGTACAAAAAGACAGATAATTGTATGTTTTATTAGCTGGAAGTTAAAAAAGATGTCACACAGCCAAAAGCCGTTAATTCATGTTTCAGAACTTTACAAAAGTTACGGTGAAAACAAGATTCTGAAGAATGTTTCGTTTGATATTGAAAGCGGGGATTTGGTATCCGTAATTGGACCTTCTGGGTGTGGAAAATCCACACTATTGCGATGTTTGAATTGTTTGGAAGCATTTGATTCTGGTGAAATCACAATAGATGGTGTCAAATTACGAATGCCCGCAAATGGCAAAAATGAAGATATTTTATTAAAACGTGCTCATGATTTACGACAAAATGTCGGCATGGTATTCCAATCGTTCAATTTATTTCCACATAAAAATTTATTGAATAATATAACACTCGCGCAAATAGTAGTAAAAAAAGAAAATCCTGAACGTGCTAAAAAACTAGCAATGTCGTTATTAGAAAAGGTTGGGCTGGCACATTTGCGTGATAGGTATCCATGGAGTCTATCAGGAGGTCAAAAACAACGTGCTGCCATTGCACGTGCATTAGCAATGAAACCAAAAGTAATGTTATACGATGAACCAACATCTGCACTTGATCCGGAAATGGTAGAAGAGGTGTTGCAAGTAATGCGTGATCTCGACAAAGAAGGAATGACCCAAATAATTGTCACACATGAAATGCGATTTGCACGTGATGCGTCTGATTACATCATATACATGGAAAATGGCGAGATTATAGAAATATCAGATGAAGATGAGATCTTTATTAATCCAAAAGACGATCGTACACGACGATTTCTGAAACGATACATGTAATGAAAAAAATCTTTTTGACATTGTTTTTCTGTTTGCACGGTCTGCTATTTGCTAATGACGGTCAATTAAGATGGTCAGCAGACCCGGAGAGTGGGGCACCGAATGTTTTTTATCAAGATTGTGATTTGACACATGTTATTGGATTTGAAGCTGATATCATTAATCATATATCAAATAAAATCGGTCGTGTTGCAGAATTCTGTCCAAATGAATGGGATGGATTAATCCCCGGTTTATATAGAAACTTATGCGATGTTGTTATTAATGGAATAACGGCTGGAGAATATACGAATGGTGATATATTGTTTTCAAAGCCATATTATGCATGTAATTTAGCACTTGTTGTACGTTCGAATGATGATAAAATAACGTCGATACTCGATTGTAATGACACAAAAATTGGCGTTTTGAAAAATTCAAACTCGCAATCTATTTTGTCAAAAAATTTAAAGTCAGTTGAAGTTATTGGATACCCAACTGAATATTTCGCATTATCTGACGTTGTGAATGGCCGCATTAATGGCGCATTGCTCGATGGACAAATTGCGCAATATTACATGCAACATTTCCAAGAGCTACAGATAATTGATACCGTTGGAGAACTAAAATACTCCATAGTTACACATAAAAAAAACCATGATTTGTTAGAAAAAATCAATCATGCGATAGATGAGATGTACAATGATGGATCTTTGAATGCGATTATACAAAAATGGGGAATAAATAACCCAGCATTTGAAAAAATGCTATCCAAACAAAATAACGCACATCAAACGATCAGAGACATTAGAACATCGCCAGAACAGACATCTATCTACAAAGACATGCTGCCGTTGTTCGTCAGAGCTACTGGTGTAACAATTGTCATTTCATTGCTATCGATGATACTAGCAATGATCCTTGGATTGGGATTAGCTCTTGTTAAAATGTACACACCATGTTGGTTGAGCATAATAGCAGTCGGAATAATAGAATTTTTGCGCGGAACACCATTGCTCATACAATTGCTATTTATTTTCTATGGACTGCCGTGTATTGGAATAACACTCAGTCCATTAGTTGCTGGGATTTTGGCACTAGGGATTAATTATGCTGCATATGAAGCAGAAAATTTTCGTGCGGGGATGTTAGCAGTGCCATTTGGTCAAATGGAAGCTGCACGGGCATTAGGAATGAATCATTTGCAGTCATTAAAACATGTAATATTGCCACAGGCATTTTCGTTCATATTGCCACCACTAACTAATGATTTCATTTCTTTATTAAAAGATTCATCATTAGTGTCATTAATTACTATAGTAGAACTGACAAAAGCATACACTTTATCCGCAAGCAACACATTCAATTTCTTCGGAACAGGATTAATCGTCGCTATAATTTATTTTATGATAGGATTCCCGTTTGTACGATTGGCAAAAATTGCAGAAAATCATCTAAAATTAGAAAAAAGAGCATATCATTCGCGACGTGTAAAAAGATGAAACATCAAAATATTTGGGAATATCATTAATCCTACATAAACGGAATTACCTAAAGCAATGCTGTTGCGCTTAACAAATTTAACAAAAAAGCTATGTCGCAATTTTCTAAAAATGGCAACAGCATATCAACAAAATAATCTTTCAAAGATTGTTCCAAAAACAACTAAAACGTCACACAAAAAATGACCATTTTTGAAATTGACCTTAAGGGATCAACTGCATTGCTTCTTCTACTGTAGTATGTCCAGCGCAAGCACGTACAAATGCATCTTGTGCCAAAAATGTCATTCCTTGTTGCAAAGCAATAGAACGAATTTCTGACTCTAGTGCATTATTTACCACTGCTTCATGAATCGCTTCATTCATGCCGATAACTTCAAATACTGCCATTCGTCCACGATATCCTATTCCATTGCAATGTTCGCATCCGACTGGCGACATCAATTGTATGTTTTCAGGCAATTTTTCTAATCCAAATGTTTTTCTCAATGATTCTAATGCTTTAGGAGTATTATATTTTTTCGATGAAATTGCACAATGTGGACATAATCGCCTTACTAGACGTTGAGCACATATCATTTCGACAGCAGATGCTATCATATATGACGGAATTCCTAAATCTCGCAAACGTGTTATTGACCCAGCAGCATCATTCGTGTGTAATGTACTCAACACTAAATGTCCTGTTACAGCAGCACGAATAGCAATATCCCCTGTCTCAGTATCACGAATCTCGCCAAGCATAATAACATCAGGGTCTTGACGCAATATCGATCGCAAAATACTAGCGAAAGTTAATCCAATTTCAGCATGTACTTGTGCTTGGTTTGCCCCAACAATTTCATATTCTACAGGATCTTCTACTGTTATCAGTCGTGAGGCTGGTGATGAAACATGTCGCAAAAACGAACTTAATGTTGTAGATTTTCCGGATCCAGTCGGCCCAGTTACAAGTATAATCCCATGTGGCTTGCTCAATGCTTTTTCTGCAACTTTTAATTGATACTCATTCATGTTGAGTTCACTAATAGAAACAGGGGCATTACCACCTTGTACTAATAATCGCAAACTTACACTTTCTCCGTAAACAACTGGCAATGTTGATACACGAATGTCAACATTTGTCTTGCCATCTTTAAATGAAATTTTTCCATCTTGCGGCCTGCGCTTTTCAGAAATATTCAACGCAGACATAATTTTCAATCGTGAAATAATAGCTGCTTGAAACTTTACAAGATTTTCTGGCACACGCACAGGGACTAAATCACCATCAATACGATATCTTATATTCAGAGAATTTCTTTGTGGTTCGAAATGAATGTCTGTCACTCTAGAACGTAATGCACGCCGAATGACATCGTTTACAAACTTTACAACAGCAGCCTCCGCTTCTGTATCTTCTGAATCGCTTTTAGATGAATCATCTTCTATTTCAACGATACGTTGTTCTTCCTCAGCACCAAACCCAAATTGAACATTGATCTCACTAATAATATCTTCAGGAATGCCAATGAATATTTCTGGATATTTCCCTGTAAACATTGCAATCTGTTGACAGACCTTTTTTTCAACCGGCCAACATGCTATTATACATAATTTTTCATGTCCTGTAACATCTTGTATTGGCAAACAAGAATACATTGAAAAATATTCATGCGGAATTAACTGGCTAATCTCTTTCTCAAACTGAAATTTTTCAAGAAACGGAATTTCTGTCGTTTCACTTAACCATATCGCTGCCTCTTTATTATCCTCACAACCCAAAATACGACATAATTGTTGTATTCGACGGGCAATAGGAGATGCCATAATCGTCTTATAACAGTCCTTGCCCAACTCTGATAATTTCTCTTCCAGAATATCCATATTGTCGCTCATTCCTGATTATATGTATTAACTATAGTAACTCCTGCATCATGCAGATCATGAATATAATTTTTTAGCTCAATTGCATGTATTTCACCATTTGTCATATGAAAATACAATATTTGCCGCGCCGGCTCAAAAGAATCTATTTCCATACCATGTGATATATCACCTGTTCGTATCCAAAAGCTCTCACCTGATGATGTATCATACAAATTGAAATATCCAACGTCATGCATTGCTAATACACCGCGTAATTCATACCTCGATTCAACAATATCTGCACAATTATTCGAATACGTACGATCATCTACTGACGTTCTTACCACATCATTTTTATCATTTTTGAAAGGAGAATTAGATATTAAATCATCGAACATATCGGCATTCAAACATGAACCACCAATTGCAACCAATGACATTAACAACAATACAAAATTTTTCATATTATCTCCATCACATATTAATCTAAATCAATGCCTCTTTGCCATATTTCGGCTATACATTGATTTTTTTGTGCTATTTGACTTAACATCGTTATTCAATGTAACGCACATGTTTCCAGTTGCAGATTTATTATCTTTCTCTACAGCACTAACATGCACATCATTACTCGTAGCAGATTGACGGGCATGTCTATTTGCTTTGGTTGCCTTGTTTTTGCGTTCAGATTTACTTATTATAACCTTTTCATTGCTGTTTTTATCAACACTTGTTTTAGTTTCAATCGATATAACAGGCACACGTTCTGCAACTACAGGAGTTTCTTTATCATTACTGGATTTAATATATGACATACGTGCTGCTTTTGGTTGATATGTTTTTTTGAATGTATTTTTACTTGATGATGGACATTTCTTTTTGGTAGGGTCCATAAATGTAAGTAATGGCATTTTGAAAGGTGGCAAAAACTTCCCTGTCTCATTGTATTTATTAACTTCTTCTTCTAGTTCAGAACCATTCAACATACGCTTGGCAAATGCTTCTTCATTAGCAGGATTTGAAACAATAGTTGGTTTGATAAATATAATTAACTCTGCTGTTGTTTCTTCTTTTGATTTTGGTGAAAATAATGTTTTTCCTAGAACAGGAATATCTCCCAACAACCACAACTTTCCATTATTAACAGTATCACGTTTTTCTTGTAATCCTGCTAAAACAACAGTATCACCATCACAAACACTTACAAACGAAACTGCTTCTCTTTTTGTCGTTGTCGGCATACTATTGCCATTGATCGATCTGCTAGCTCCTTCACTTTCAACCAATTGACTAATTTCCATTTGAATAACACCATTTATGCCGATCAATGGTTTTACTTTTAGCTCTATTCCTATGTCCTTATATTCTATTGTGCTCTTTACTGACGTATTGCTGGCAGTAGATGATGATGTATCGGATATATCAGCCTTTATAATTGGCAATGATTTTACAATCTTTACGACAGCTTCACGATTGTGAGTCGTTACAATAGTAGGAGCAGACAATACCTTAACATGCGAATCATCTTTGGCCTTTTTAAATACCGTACTCAATGAAAAATCTTTTAAGTTACCATTAAATGTAAAAACATCGTTATCTGTACCACCAGCATAAACAACAGGAGAATTAACTGGATTGCCCATAACAGGGGTACCACTTGCATAATTATAATCAAATCCAAACGATTCCAAGCCGGTTTGTTGTTTGTTGGTTAATGCTACTTCTGCAATGACGACTTCTACGCGCACCTGGTCTAATAACACATCAATTTGATCAATAATAGATGATACCAGTTCAATATCTTTAACTGTACCACATACAACAATAGAATTACTTCTTTTCTCATGTTCTATAGTAATACCTTTAGAAAATTGAAAGTCAGAAGAATTTGTTATCATTGATAATTGTCTAAAATACTCATTATCAGCTGACTCATTTGATTGATTTTTGTCATGCTGACTTTTTATTACATTATTCAATAATGCAGCAATATTCTGTGCATCTCCATGTTTAATTCTAAAGACCTTAGAATTCGACATAGAATGCTTTGGCATATCAACTTTTGACAATATTAATTCTACTCTTTGTAGATTAGATACAGAATCTGTTATCAAAATTGAATTAGAATCGTTGAATACAATACATGATGATGTTTCTGGTGACAATATTCTAGTAATCAGTCGAGAAAATTCACTAACTGGCAAATGTTGCAATTGAAAAATTTTTGAACAAAACTTTTCGCTTGGTTTTTCATTCAACAATGAAGTTTCTATAAATGCAGGAGATTGCGCTGCAGCAGATTTCGCATTAACAGCTTTTAATAGATTATCACCCAATTCGACGACAGCAATGTCATTTAACGCCAACGCACTCTCAATTGCTAATATAGCTTCCTCACGAGATATTTCTTTACGTATTTGTAAATTAATTGAAGCAGCATCTAACCGACTATCACTTAATACAGGTTTCCCTGTCAATTCTCCAAGAACAAATAATACCTGTTGCAATGGAGCATCTGAAAATGACAAGCTCTGAATAAATTGATCTGATGGTACGTCATCAATGGCTGATGCCAGTGATGCGATAAGTCCACAACAAATACTTGTTACTATTTTTTTTAACATTTTACCATCCTTTTTCATTTTTTGATTATATTGCTACACATTTTAAAATACTACATGAGACATCTAATTGAGCATTATCAATTGCACGAATTACAACATTGCCCAATACTATATCTTTGCTAGACAGCGCATCTAGTTGATCACAAAGCTCTAAAAACGATGCCAATGAGATATCCTGATACCGTATAATTCTTTCATTTATTTTGAACTGTTTGTTTACATCATGCTCATTCTTCTTCATGGAGTATTGAACACCAGTTGATTCTAATAATTGATCGATTTGCTCTTCAGAATCAACAATATGACCAACATTGTTCACAGACATCATTGACACAAGATGAGCAATCTCATTTTTCGCTAATTTCGATTGCGAAATGACACGCCGTTGTTCTTTGGCTATTTTAGAACATTTTTTATGCTGGGTAATTACATCAGGCAATGCAAATATAATACCCGCCAAAAACGCAACAGATAATACAAATAAAAACGCCAAGCTACACAATTTATACCGTGTACTTACATGCAAATTCTTTAAAAATCTATTTCTCATGTTATTAATCTACAATTTTGATATGTATAGAAAATTTTGTGTTATCATCTGATGAAAAATCGATAACTTCTGCCGCCATCTTACGACTATTCAATGTATTGATAAAAACGTTCATATCTGCTATCTTATCACATTGTCCATGAACAATGACATCATGCGGAGATGTCATCTCATATTCTGTAAAAAACAAACCATTTGGCCTGTCGTTATTAATAGCAGTCAATTGACGAATGAAGTTTTCACCAGAAACATGGAAGAACTCTAATTTATTACGCAATTCAATCACTGATCGGAATTTTTGAAGCTTCTTTTCATTTAATTTTAATGTACCATTTCTTGCATGTAAATATGTTGAAGCGGCTATAACTCCGAGCAAAACAATAAGCGAAATTGTAGAAAATGCCATCACTGGCTTCCACAATTTATTTGTAATATTCTTTACGCAATTCGCACACCGCACAACTGTTTTTATCTTTTTATCATGCAATTCAGCACACCAAAAATATGGCATAAACAATGGAAATGTTCTGTCTCCTAAAACTACCTGATCATTATCATCGACGTCCAATATAGTTATTTCATCAATTGATGATTTCTTGCCATCACCAACTACATGTTGCAACCAATATGCTTCCGATATCCAATATTTACATTTCAATAATTCTGGACTGGCAGAACAAATTCGCTGTTTTGAACATATTGCTACAATTAATTCCGTAAATTCAGCATTCGGGAAATAAGATGACATTGTTGTAGAGGTGTTGTTTCCTGGCATATTAGACTCTACTGCCAACTTTGCCATGCTTTCTATTTCATTGCTTTTTAATGATCGAATATCGACCTTTATAGTTTCAAAAAAAAAGTATTTATTCGGAATAATAACAACACGAATACGTTGCCGCTGGCCAATCTCATGCCAAGTATCACGCAAAATGCTCTGCAGATTCCCACCCATCTTGGGCTGAAGATCGTGTACAGATATTATGCAATGTCAATATTTTTCAAAAAAATAAAAATTTGATTATTTTATGCGTTTTCACAAAAAAGCAAACATAAAAATCGTCGCGCGATTGTTTTTATCATATAAATTTTGTCAAAATTCTATCTGAAAAGCCATTTTTGAACTTTGTCAATAGATGTCATTAAATCGTCGATATCCTGAATAGTATTATATATTGCAAGAGATACACGAACTGTCCCTGGAACTGATAATAACTCCATTAACGGTTGGGCACAATGTGTTCCTGCACGTACAGCAATTCCATCATTCGCCAAAAACGTTGCAACATCGTGCGGATGACATCCGTTCATATTAAAAGAAACTATACCAGATCTATCAATTGGATCTCCATATACCATAATGTTACTACATTCCCGCAATGATTGCGTCAAATAGTCCGTCAACATTTTCAAATGTTTTTGTGCTCCAACATGGTCAATACTTAATAAAAAATCTATAGCAACTCCCATTCCTATAACCGCAGCGACATCAGGTGTCCCTGCTTCAAAACGATATGGTGGATTTTTAAACGTTGATTCCTCGAATGTCACTTTATTTACCATATCACCACCAGTTTGATACGGCACCATCTGTTCTAACAGTGAATATTTCCCAAACAAAAACCCACTACCTGTTGGCCCAAACCCTTTATGCCCAGAACATACGAAAAAATCACAATCAACCGAATCAAGTTGTGGTTGACAAACATTCAAAGCACTAGCACCATCGATAAGAATTTTTGCACCATGATTATGGGCAATAGTTGTCAATAAACCAATATCATTCTTGCTACCAAGAACATTGCTGATATATTGTACTGCAACAAATTTCGTTTTCTTGGTAAACAATTTTTCATAAGCATCAAGATCAATATCACCTGCGTTAGTTAACGGAATAATTTTCCGACAAACACCAATTTCTTTATCTAATACTTGCCACGGCAAATAATTTGCATGATGTTCAGCCGCACCGATCAATATTTCATCATCCTTTTTTAAAAATTTACGACAATAACTACTTGCAACAAGATTGATTCCTTCTGTCGCTCCACGTACAAAAACTATTTCATCAAGATTATGTACACCAAAATAATTTGCAACTTTGGACCGCACTTCTTCATATTTCATCGATGCTTTTTCACTAAATTCATATATTCCACGATGAATGTTAGAATTATAGCATGTGTAATAATCGACAATAGCATTTATGACACATTGCGGCTTTTGAGTAGTTGATGCGCTGTCCAACCATATCAATCGCTTTCCGTTAGCGATAGACTGTTGAAATATCGGAAATTGTTGCTTAATATTTTCTGCTGAAAATTGTGATTCCATGAAACAAATCACACATTTAGTATTAAAAAACATTCATTAGAAGAAAAATTTTCCAACTGATAGTTTAAAAATGATTATCATCAAGATTGACTGACAACAAGGATTCCTTACCGTAGCGGCCAATATATGATTATACAGCCAAAAACACGTGGATTTATATGTATCACAGCTCATCCTAAGGGTTGCGAAAAAAACGTAAAAGATGCGATCGACTTCGTAAAAAGACATCGTTCTGATAACAATCATTTTCCAAAAAACATTCTTGTTATTGGTGCATCTACAGGATACGGATTGGCCAGTCGAATAGCATTATCATTTGGAGGACATGCTAATAGCATTGGTGTATTTTTTGAAAGACCATCGGAAAAGGGAAAACCAGCATCAGCAGGGTGGTATAATTCGCATGCATTCAAAAAATTTGCTGAAGCAGACGGATTGATTGCTGAAAACATCAACGGTGATGCATTTTCTTCTGAAATTAAAGAACAAGCAATAAAGATAATTAAAGAAAAATTAGGACAAGTTGATTGCGTAATCTATAGTTTGGCTTCGCCACGCAGAACTGATCCTTTCTCGGGAGAAACATTTAAATCTGTGCTCAAACCGATAGGGGAGTCGTTTTCTGGAAAAACGGTAAATGTCGATACTGAAGAAGTCCTCGAAGCATCTATCGAACCAGCGACACCAGAAGAAATCAAAGCAACAGAAAAGGTGATGGGTGGTGAAGATTGGGAACTTTGGATACAAGCGCTGCAAAATGAAGGGGTTCTGGCCAATGGAGCAAAGACCATAGCATATTCTTACATTGGACCGGAAATCACATGGCCAATTTATACCAATGGAACAATAGGGGCAGCTAAAGATGATTTAATGCGTGCATGTTCTGCAATCAATTTCTCTATGCAAAAAATCAATGGCCAAGCGTTGGTTTCTGTCAACAAAGCAGTAGTAACTCAAGCAAGCGCCGCAATACCCGTTGTTCCTTTATACATATCTGTGCTATTCAAAATAATGAAGGCAAAAAATATTCACGAAGGATGTATCGAGCAAATGTGGCGATTGTTTGATAAAAAGATCTACAACCATTCTGGTAAATATGATGTCGACAATGAAGGTCGTGTCCGTATGGACGACCTTGAATTAGGTGATGATGTTCAATCTGCTGTAAAAGAAATTTGGAACAAAGTCACTTCAGAAAACCTTCATGAGTTAACGGATATTGATGGATATAAGAAGGAATTTTTAAAATTATTCGGGTTTGGCATAGATGGCATAAATTATGACGAAGATGTAGAAATTTGAGTCAAAATGTAATTTTTGTCTTGATCAAAAATATTGTATAGATAAAATTCGATCCGAGGAGTTAAGTTATTATGGCAATTGACAGAGGAAATGCAGTTATATCTAATCCAACTGATGGGGAGTCAGTTACGCTCGGAAGAATATACGCGTTATTAGCGAGTTGTGTAGCTTCATGTGAAGAGAATTTACAATCTGCAATCAATAAATTAGAAAAAGAGGATGATATTGGACAGGAGCAATTACTTGCATTGCAAGCAAAAATTCAGTCATGGGGAAATTTAACATCTACTGCAACTGGTTTATTGCGTTCTGTAGGAGATTCTCTCAAATCGACAACGCAAAACATTCGTTAATAAATACAGTATCATTCAAATATAATTCATTATTGTGGATAGCGTTGTTGTACAAAATGATTTGCCTGTCCAATCGGAAATGGTTCAATTGTTGATGGACATTGGATATGTTGCGACTGGTCGTGGATTTCAATCACAAGCAAATGATATTTTCAATGGTATCATTGCTGCACGTCCGAATAGTGAATTACCATTGATTGGACTAGCTGTTAACAAGTTAAATTTTGGCAACTTTGTAGAAGCTGCTAAAATTTTATCAGAACGTGCTTTAGTAATCAATCCTGACAACGGTACTGCAAAATGTTTTCTTGCAATGGCTGTACGATCGTTGGGAGGAAATGCAGAAGCACAGCAATTGTTAGAAGAGGTAGCCAACAACGATACAGATACAGTATCACAAGAATTAGCAAAAGGATTACTTCAGCAGAAAAATTAATACTTTATATTAAATCAATAACATCAGCAATGTCGCAGATCAGCTCTGTGGCATTTTTTATTCTTAAACGTCGTGATCGTGTCATAAAATTATATTGTTCAGAATAGACTACATAATTATTACATGCCATAATGATACCACGATTGGTTTTGTCAAAAAAACCATCGATAAAATCCCGAATCTCTTCAAACATCAAAACATTATCCAATATCTCACGATTGTTTGTAGAAAATGCAATTTTATCATTAAACATTTTATATTTGGGACAATAAGCATTGTGCGAAAAAATTCTATACACAGCATATAAAAATGGCTTTCGTCGTATTAAAACATTACCATTAACTGTTTTTTTCAAAAATGCCTTTACAGTGATTCTTTTTGAAAAAGCAGTCGCAGCAGAACTACTACGTTGGCTTGAAATTTCAATATCTCGCGCACGGAATCGTCCAATAATATCACATTTTCTTACCGATATGACAGTGACTCTTCGCACGTATAGATGTCATTCCAATATCGCACGCCAAAACATCCATATCATAGCAAGAAATATGATCCAACACCAAGAAATATGAACATACTCATAATATCCGTAACGGACGTCAAAAATATATACGAACTTTGAGCAGGGTCACATTTTATTTTTGTCAAAAATATCGGAATAAATGCCCCAACTAACCCAGCAAGCCCCATATTTAAAATAATCGAAATTAAAACAACTATTGCAGCTTTTACATTATGCATCCAATACCCAATGATGCTTGAAGCAACTATACCTACAACAAACCCGCTAATGATCCCTTTTATAGTTTCTCTCAACAGAATCATAGGAGAATCTCCTGCATGCAATTCCCCGAGCGCAAAACTACGTATTGCTATGGCCAATGTTTGAGCGCCAGAATTTCCGCTCAATCCACTGATCATGCCCATAAATACCGCTAAAAAGGTGCATTGTGCAATCTTATTTTCAAATAATTGAATAACAGAAGCAGTAATAAATGCTATACAAAGATTCACTACCAACCATGGTGTGCGCCTTACAACACTATAACAAACACTATCGTGAATATTCTCATCACCACCTGCACCATGTAATTTCTGAATATCCTCTGTAGCTTCTTCTCGTAAAATATCAATGACATCATCATGTGTAATGATACCGATCAATTGATGTTGTGCATCAACCACTGGCAATGTATTAAAGTGATTCTGTGCCATTATTTGTGCAACTGTCTCTTTGTCCTGCTCGGGTGTACAAATACCCTCAACGTCGGCACACATAATATCACTGATTTTTTGATCATCATCTGTCCAAAGCAATTTCTGAACGTTCAACACACCGACCAACCGTTTTGTTTTATCAACAACATATAAACTTTCAATGTTTTCTGCTATGTCCTTACTGTTCCGCAAAAATTTAATTGCTTCATCGACCGTCATGTCTGTTTTCAATGTTGAAACATGCGGTGTCATAACACCACCAGCAGTATCAGGATCGTAAGTTAATAGATTTCGTAATAATGCAGCGGCATTCGATGGCATTTTGGACAACAATCTATCACGATCATCCCCTTCTAATTCACGCATCAATTGAGCAGCATCATCAGGGGCAAGCCCAATAAGAATTTTTACAGCTTTAGCATCTCGCATCTCTGAAATGATTTCTGCAGAATCTTCTGCATACATTTCTGCCAGCACCTCCGTCGCATTATCAACTGATAATTTTTTTAAAACTATTTCTCTATCTTCGTGCGACAATCGTTCAAGCCACGCGCCTATCTCATGCGGTGGTGTTCTTGCCAATTTAATAGCGTTTAAATCCTTAAAATCATCATCTGCGCACCGTTGTAACTCCTCAAACGTATAGTACATGCGAGGAGCTTCACTATCATGAATGTTGCGATGGTGTGCCATTTTTCAAGAAAGCAAAGTACTCAAATTATCAAACCTGTCGGTTATTAGTTGATAATCCAACGGAAATATCAAGCAAATTTTACAAAAAACAGCAACAAAAATTCAATAAAATCGATCAATTCCTTTCCAATAAAACATTGTTATTGCCATTGCCAAAACACACTGTCTGCAATTACACATGAACAATCATTTAAACAATAAGACTGTGCATTAAGCCCATAACGCTGCCAAAATTTAAATTTATCAAGAAATCCAAACAAAAACACCAAGCACATTAATCACGCTTTATCAATATCAATAAATATAGAAATTTTTATTAAATTAAATGCTTGCAAATCATGCATATATAAATTTCGTGGTCGATGTCGGGCGGTTAGCGCAATTGGTTAGAGCAACTGGTCTACACCCAGTAGGTTGGGGGTTCGAGTCCCTCACCGCCCACCATATTGCTTTGCATATATCTGCACAGTCGATTTGGCATTGGCGACGTATGTTTTTGGCGAAGTATCGTTGCGCGAATATTGGAACCAATGTTCAGCTTTTGTTAATGGTTTTATAACATATCAAAGTTCAAAAACAAGTAATTAGCACACCATGTACACTGTTCTAGAGTGAGATAATGGTTTTATATTATCCAACAAGTAAACACATTTGCTAAAATCAAAACACACTACACCCGTTGTTTCCCGAGCAAATAATGCTTATATGTATCAAAGATTTTTTCTAACGTATCATATTTTGGCGACCATTGTAATTCATTGCGAGTCTTGAACACGTCAAAATATGCACGAGGAGCAATATCGTCAGCAATAGTGGAGTGTGGAATGTCAATCGACACACCAAATGTTTCTTCAGCCATCCGTATAACTTCATTCATCGAATATTTATTTCCCATGCCAACATTACAGACAAAAGATTCACCGTTGACTACTAACATCGGCAAAACATTCATACACGCTGTACAAAAATCATCGACATGAATATAATCACGTTCAATCGATCCGTCCACTGTTTGATCTGTCAAAATATTTAATTCCAATTGTGATACTTTTCCACAAATATAGCGCATGATCTGCGCAATACACCCTTTACTCAAATTATCGACAAAAAATGGATGTTCTACATCACTCAACCCAGTTATTTCAGCACCACGAATAATCGCATAACTGATATTATCACTGATTCTAAACGACTCCAACGCATTTTCAATGAACAACTGTGCATTTCCTAAGGCACTAACTGGAATAGGACAAGCATTTGGAGCAATCGGCATAACAGGTTGCAACCCGAATACTTCCTGCGATGACAAAAAAATAAATTTTTTAACACCAAATTTTATTAATGTATCTAAAAAAAACAAATTACATATGACATCATTCGTGTACAATTTTGATGGATGTATAGCATTAGCACCGTACGGAGCATGACCGCCACATTGAACAACAACATCAATATGATGGCGCTGCAAGATCGATTGCACCATTGATTGCGATCCAAAATCACAACAATACAAAGGAATGTTTTTTTCAAAAATCTTCTCCTGCAGAACACCATTAATGTCCAATCCAACAACATTATGACCAGCGCTCCGCACATGCTTCACCAAATGACTTCCAACAAACCCAGCGGCACCAACAACCAAAATATTCATTTTATAAAAAAACTACTGTATGCTATTAAGTCTTACAAGATTTTCAAGAAAGTATAATAACATAACGTGTTCTGCTAAAAACTCCGTAATTTATACAACATTAGCCCATGGTAATGACAATAATCATTTTTGTCAAAAACACTTGATTTTTTGAAGAGAGTTGTATATGCGCTCCATTGTTGAATAACAAACTAAAGGTAATACAATTATGAGCACAAGAATAACCAACCACAATATGAATGGCAGTAACACGATGCCAATTCATCCAATTTTTCATAGTCACGTTACTGACAATGTTCTATCACCGACGACAGGCAATCATACAATCAACAGACAACCAACAACAAATATAAAACAAATATTACAAGCAAGCGAAAGTCGCACTCCAAAATCTGATCTTGCAAAACGAAAATCAGATGCACAAGCAATATATAACAAACTAAGCCCTGCGTCGAAAGAGACATTCAAAAAAATCAATAATTTTCTAAATCTTGAATCGGTTCAAGGAATCATAACATTCAAACCAATTTTCAACGAAGATAAAACGGAAATAGTTAGAGCCTTAGTAACAGTTGCTAATAAGTCTATAAACGATCAACAGGCAAATAACATTATCAACTGTTTGCGCCAATCCAATTTAGGCAACATCGAATTAGAAATTAGTATTGAGAAATGCAATAATCTGACAAACTTAAATCTATCGAATTTCCATAATTTGCGATATATCACCGTCATGGATTGTAGTACTCGATCAATCGACTGCTCTGGATCTAACCACCTAAATAACTTGACATTACAGAATGTCCATAATTTGGCAAACCTCAATGTCAACGGCTGCCAAAATTTGTACGAATTATATATATACGGAAACATTAACAAATTAAATCCGATTGACCTTAATAGTTGTAACGAGTGCGGAACTATTTACATAGAAAAAGGCACATCAAATAGCAATTTCCGCATATTACTTAGTTCAAATTATAGTTCTCTTACAAATCAACATTTTTTAAAACGCAAAGACCTCGATATGTTTCTTGTCGAAGAAAGTGCAGTGATAAGCAAAATGGAAAATGTTCGTTATGACTTTGACAGCAATAAATTAAGAGCCGACTCAGCAACAATTCTCAACGACATCAATCAATTCTGTGCAAATAACAAAGACATTATAGCATGCCAAATAAATTCTAATGAATCTCAAACAGAAATCTCAACAGTCGATATAACAATAACAAACAAATACATAAACGATCAACAAGCGCAAAATTTTCTCAAAAATCTACAAAAGCTGAAATTGCTTGCAGTATCACTCAACATTAATTTTTCTGATTGCAAAAAATTGACTGGCTTGGATGTTGCAAATCTACCGCATTTGCGGTCTATAGATTTTTCTGGATGCACAAACTTACAAAACATCAGTTTGATTGAATTATCATCGCTGACATCAATCAATCTTGCTGGTTGCTCTAGACTGAACGGTATGTACATGGTAAACGTCCCTACTTTACAAGCTCTAGATCTTGTCACATGCGATTTACTAGATAGTATTAATGTTGATGACATAAATAACAATAATCTGAAAATATCAATCAACGCCGACTGCAAGTTAGCAAACGATGTACATAATGACGAAAGGTTTATAATTAAAGAAAAATGGGCACTGCTTCTTGATAAAGAGGAAGACATTAGAACGGCAGAAGAAACGTTAAATACTATCAGACAAAAACACATTGATGATAAGAGCTTAGATGAATATCTTAATTTCTTGGAAATGCTAAAAAACCATTGTATTAATTGCGCTACTTTGACAGGCAAAGAAAGAACTTCAGCGAACGAGATCTATTTGAATGCCATATACACTCTTAAAGCATACTCAGAAAATTGCATAGATGCTTGCAGACGAGGGGAAAATTCTGTAAGAACAGCATTGCTGATTGGCAAGAAACTAAGCGAAGCTGACGGAATCAAAGAAAAACTAAATATTATATTTCAAGCCTACTTTGACGAAAGAATACGTAGATCGTTATCAACGATTAATAGTATATCCCGATTTACACAACAAGAAGACATTTCCGAATTATTAGAGTTAGAAATGCTAATTAATGTGGTTGTCGGTATAGTAAACAATATAACGTTCGGTAATTGTGCTGTCAGACCCATTAACACGGCATTAAGCATACTTGACAACGATCAATATCGAGATAAGTTTGCTACGATGTCAGAAAAAGGCGTTGTATTTTCATCCACATACCACGATGTAATTGAAAAAATTGAAGAAAATGTTGGCAGAATTCTTAGACACGACCAAAAATCACTGCTGACTGCGCCATTGAATATTGTTTTTGCATCAATGCTGAAAGATTCAAATGACAAAAACAATCAAAGATTCGATACATACTTATTATCTAGCAGAGACTATACAAAGCATCTATTTCCACCAGCACCGAAACCAGAAGATCTGTTAAAGATGACAATCGCTGACCTGCAGGAATTCATTGGAAGCGAAACAGAAGGAATTAAAACAGCAAAAGACTTTATAAAAAATCATCTTGGACAAAAAATTGACCGATCTAATACTTCTAGTAATACTCTAAAAGAAAATTCAACTCTCGAAGACATGTCTTCATTCGTCGAAAATCGTTATTGGGATGATGGACATGGAGGCATTGATGAAAAGACTTATGGATTGATTATAAACTTAACAGATCCTTCTCTTGTTTCAGAGGTTCCAGAGCCACGTAAAATTGCATTTAAGAAAGAATATGGATTTGATACCGATGAAAACTATCAACAAACATTAGCAAAACATCTTAGAACATTACTAGGAATACAACAATAAGGGAAACTAATAAAGCTTGTTTTAGAATAACACCTAAAAACAGATGTTTGTTTGTTTTTGATAGGAGGAACATCGTAAACAAACAAATCCCGTATGGATAAAAATCGAGCCATACGGGATTTTTCAAATAGAAAAAGTAGAGAGAAGCACACAAAAACTTGCAACACTTTTCACAAACGCCAAAAACTTACTGTAAGATTATTATTGAAGCATGTTTTATTTTGAATAGAACCGACATGTTATATGCATGAGATATTAAAATGTGGTGTTGTGGGAGTAGGGTATTTGGGGCAACATCATGCAAGGATATACTCTGAACTGGATGGCTGTGAATTAGCAGGAGTGTACGATACAAATCTTGCTCGTGCACAACAAATCGCATCACAATATCATTGCAATGTGTTTTCTTCGATCGAAGAATTGGGACGATCATGTGATTGCGTCAGCGTTGTAACGCCGACCAACATGCATGCAGCATCAGCAATACCATTAATAGAGCAAGGATGCCACCTGTTGATAGAAAAACCACTAACGTCAACAAAAGAAGATGCCGAAAAAATATTACGTGCTGCTGCTGGCAAAGATAAAATCTTACAAGTCGGCCTGATTGAGCACTATAATCCAGTAATGAAATTTTTAGAAGATGCTGTAAGCGCACCAAAATTTATAACATCTCAACGATTAGCGCCATTTAATGGTCGCGGAACAGATGTGGGTGTGATATTAGACTTAATGATACACGATATAGGAATCATTTTGCAATTGGCCAAATCTGATGTGACTTCAATTGATGCCGTTGGAATTCACGTTCTTTCAAAAACAGAAGATATCGCAAATGCCCGTTTGAAATTTGAAAATGGGTGCGTTGCTGACTTAAATGTCAGTCGTGTCAGTGAAAAAAAACTACGAGAAATAAGAATATTCCAACCTCAAACGTATTTATCATTAGATTTTACATCGCAGAATGGCCATGTCGTAAAAATGAAAAATGGAACCATCGTTCGAGAAGAAATTCCTATAGAAAAAGAAGAACCATTGCGCACAGAATTATCGTCCTTTATACACTGCGTTCGAAACCACACAAATCCAAAGGTCGATATTCATTTCGGACGTAAAACGTTAGAGCTTGCTCTAGCAATAACACAAATAGCAGCACATACATAACAATCTGAATAGTTTTTGGAATGAATTTGCAAAAAAAATGCATTGGCAAGAAACATTTTTTCATCATAAAGCGAAGAATTCTATACAATTTTGGGGATGATTGTTGCACACCTGCAATGCACAGGTGATCGCCTTGTAGGCTTTTTCACAAAAAAAATCAATCATATAAAAACAAATCAACTTTTTCATTAAGGCACCATCATACTTTTTCAAAAAAACATCATGTGAAGTTTTAATATCTCAGCAAAAGAATATTGCGCCACTCGCACACCATCCATTCTGTATACTAAATTATATACAGCGCTACCATCTAATTTTTGCCAAACTTTTTATTTGTTTTTTAAATTACTTTATGCCCTACACTAATTTTATCGTTAATTGTTGCTTTCTGGTCTTCGATTTTTGATAATAAACGTTTGGGTTGTGGAAAATCTCACAAACATAAATACCACCCAAATGTTAATTTTGACATTTTTGCTTGGCAAGAACGAAGTTATCATTTCATGTATCGCTCATCAATGGATACTCAAAGCACGTCTAATATCAATCAAACATATCAAGTAACTAGCAATCAAACACCGTTGAATTGTGATACAGACACCACAATTCAACATCAACTTCAAACAATTAACCAAAACGGTAATAGGATATGGCTGCTGCCGCAAAATACACCAACATGTTCACGTCAACTTTCATCGCGACGTGTAACCAGACAGAAAAACGTGCTATCAATTAATGAGCGATGCATGCAACTTGTGTCAAAAGCACTAATAAAAGAAAGACAACTGCGTCATGACATTGAAACAAGTGCACACAATCAATCTTTTAACCAACAACACATCTACTCCATGCAACTCAAAGTGCAAGAATGTCAAAATATTATTGGTACAGCCACGCAATTAATACGCATGATAGGCGATGCATTTCGTGAAACTGCACATAACATTCGATAAAACGCAGTTTCCAACATGTTACGAAAATTGGCACACGTCCATTCCAGCTTCAAATCTGTACAAAAAACATTGTAACAGTTTCACTGTTTAGTTTTTTACACATTTGTTGCAGAGTAAGCTTTTATATGCTTTAAAGTCAAAATTACTTAAAAGATGAAAACATTAACATAAGTACTCACGGTACATGATACAAAAACGGTCAAATATTCTGCACAACGTTCATCAAGCTTTAACATCCTTTAACATTTTCATTTTGTCTCACATCAAAATAAAAAAATAATTCGACGTCGAATGGCATATCAACGTGAGGCACCTAAAGAACAAGATCAACTGGCAACAACGAAATTATCAAGCAACAACACGGTATAAGAGAAAAAAATACATGGATTGCTTCTGATTTTTGCTAACATCAAGTACTAAAAGATGCCAAAAAATGGAGCCGAGGATGAGATTCGAACTCACGACCCACGCATTACGAATGCGTTGCTCTACCAGCTGAGCTACCTCGGCAAAAAAACAAAAAATTGCAACACACAAAGCAAAGAAAACAAAAATATCGAAATTTACAGCAAAAAAACAAGTTGCAGTAAAAACATTACTCAGAAATAAAAATAGATATCGACACAGATTACTCACGCAGACATCACAGTAAAAAGAACAAAAAATGAAGAATAAATTTCTTTTAAACGCACATTAACTTTCTGTCACATACTTAACTTAAACAAACCAAAATTAACGAACTTAATCTGCCGCTACCTTGGTTTCCCAAATTTTTGCCAAATCTCATCATGCCATAAATTGAATATGAACCAAACGAATATCACAACAAAACGAAGCCAACAACTTCTCGCATAAGATAACAGCATCCTGACAGCGTACAAACCAACCACACAATGCACAACAAAAAATATGGCAATTTGCATACCGACAACACAAAAACGTTTCAAAGAACTCAGTAAAAACTGGAGCCGACTATCAGATTCGAACTGATGACCGTTCGCTTACAAGGCGAGTGCTCTACCAACTGAGCTAAGTCGGCCATAACGACAACTAACGCATTCTGCGCGCAAATTTTTGATTAAACTTCTCTACACGGCCAGCTGTATCAACAAACCGTCTTTCCCCGGTATATGCTGGGTGAGAATCTGACGTAACGTCGCAATATACAATATAATGCTCGACACCATCAATGACATCCTTCTGCTTCGACTTAACAGACGATGTTGCGAAAAATCTTTTTCCTGTTGAAACGTCAACAAAACAAACTGGATGCTCTTTCGGATGTAAATCTTGTTTCATAAACAATCAAACCTCTCTCAGCCCTGCCTGGCCTTATAACGTGGATTCGTTTTGCAAATGACATAAACGCGACCTCTGCGACGAACAACCTGGCAATCTGGATGTCGCACTTTTATTGACCTCAACGAAGATGTCTTTTTCATAAAACCTCTAACCCGCAACAAAATATTCCACATTGCATTGTCAAACAATATTTAATAAAAAATGTTTGGATACATCAAAATGCTATGACAGCGAACAAACACAAACAAATGCGAATTCTATTACTCAAGACTTCGCTACCAATAACGACGTAACACAACAAAAATATTTTCATTTTTCACAAAAGATTGCAAAATCAAAGGACCAAACTATAAACTGATACAATCAATGACAAAAATTGACCGTTTGCAAAATAAAGACATCCATGACTTTGACATTAACAACGCTGGCCGAACCTCAATCAAAGACGCTGTTAAAAAGGGCATTATACAAACAAATGAGTTATCAATAGATCAACGAAAAGATCTTATAGAAGATTACCTAATCGAACAAGGGCACTCGGCTTTTGGCGAATGCGACGACATCAATTATTTGGAACATTTAATTAAACAACCTTTGTCAATCGATTTAAAGAAACTTGTAGGACAGCAATTAGCAGAAATCACAATAAAAAACTATGACGCGAACATACAACTAACCAAAAGGAGTTCACGACAAATTGAATCACTCGAACAACAGATTGATAAACAAAATAAAGCTAACCAAAGCATCACAAGCGACATACAAAAAAGACGAAGCAAAACAAGCCAAACCAACCAAGAAAACAGTGATTTCACAACTTTATTAAAAAAACCAAAACGAAGCTTATCAGAGCGCATAAAAATGCCCATAAAATCAGCAATAGAAAGCATAAAAAACAATAAGGGAGCTATTTTACCAGCTCTGTCTGCTATATCTTTTGGTGTAATCGTTGCCGGACTTGTTGTTGCATTTGCCACAACACTGCCAATTTTCGCAGGCATCACCGTTGCTTGCATAGGAGCTGCAACCATGATCAGCTCGTTATCTGCAACAATCACCACACTACTATAAGAATTTATAAATTAATGCCGTCCAAAACTAACAGCAAACAAGCTACAGCTTGTTTTTCCGTAAAATTGCTCACATAACATCAAGACAAAAAACATGCATTTATACAATGCTCACCTTTGTGTGTTATTACGATATCAACCAACATTAACGCATGAAATTTAAAGGTCTTTAACATTGCTAAAATAAATTTTACTCATTATAAAGAGCTTGTGCAGAACACACAACAACCACAAAAAACCAACCAATCTAAAAAAAACAAATGTTTTAGTTTTGCATTTAGGCAGCTTATCATTCTAATGATTTCCGTAGAGGACATAGGAGGCAGTTGTGGATTTGCACGAGATACAAGAACTTACCAATTTAGTAAAAGAATCGAATATTCACGAATTGGAAATTGAACGCGGTGATATGCGATTAAAGATCGTAAATCAATGCACATACTCATCGACTGCTGAAGCAAAAACTATTGCAACAGATGAAACATTCCACACATATGTGACTTCTAGTAACGCCAAGCAAGTAGATCAAACATCTAAAACACCACAAAAATCTACTGTTTGCGACAAAGACTGTCATATCGTAAAATCTCCAATCGTTGGTACATTTTATAGCGCCCCAAGTCCAGAGGCACCAAATTTCGTAGAAGTAGGATCGCCTGTCGATACGGCGTCAACTGTATGCATAATTGAAGCAATGAAAGTAATGAACGAAATCCAAGCGGAAATCAAAGGAACTATCGAAGAAATTTTTGTCGAAAATGCTCAAGCAGTAGAATTTGGACAACCTCTGTTTAAAATAAAAAAATCATAATTATCATGTTCGAAAAAATACTTATAGCAAATCGTGGTGAAATTGCATTGCGTGTAATTAGAGCATGCAGGGAGCTTGGAATAAAATCTGTTGCTGTGTATTCCGATGCCGATGACCAGTCATTACATGTACAATTGGTAGATGAAGCAATTTGCATAGGGCATGCACCAAGTTCGGAAAGTTACTTGCGAGCAGATAGGATATTTAGCGCGGCTGAAATTGCTAATGTCGATGCTATCCACCCAGGATATGGATTTTTAGCAGAAAACGCAACATTTGCCCAACAATGCAAAGATTGCAACATTACATTCATCGGGCCATCTCCTGAAACAATCGCTAAAATGGGAAATAAATCAGTTGCCAAAAGCATAGCTAGAAGCGTCAACGTACCATGCGTACCAGGTAGCGATGGGGTAGTTGATAATGAATTAGAAGCAAAAAATATCGCTGATTCAATAGGATACCCTGTCATCATAAAAGCTGCAGCTGGTGGTGGCGGAAAGGGCATGCGATTGGTAAACAACTCCATGTCGTTTTGCAAAGAATACAAAATGGCACGGTCAGAAGCAGAAAAAGCATTTGGCGACGGTTCTGTTTATGTAGAAAAGTACATAGAAGAACCTCATCATATTGAATTTCAAATATTGGCCGATAAACATGGCAATATAATACATTTGTTTGACAGGGATTGTTCGATACAACGACGATATCAGAAATTGATCGAAGAAGCTCCATCTCCATTTCTTACAGAGAAATTGCGGACGGAAATGGGAAATGCTGCAGTAAAAATCGCCAAAAAAGCAGGATACCATAGCGCTGGCACGGTAGAATTTCTTGTAGACAAGTATGGCAATTACTATTTTATAGAAATGAATGCACGTGTTCAAGTAGAACACTGCGTTACTGAAGAAATGACAGATATTGATATAGTAAAGTGGCAAATATTAATATCAAGCGGCGAAAAATTATCTATAGAGCAAAAAGATGTAAAAATCAATCGACATGCTATTGAATGCCGTATAAATGCTGAAGATCCTATACGGAATTTTGCACCATGCCCAGGCAACATAGATTTATATTATTCACCTGGCGGACATGGCATTCGAGTAGATTCTCACGTATACACAGGATATCGTATTCCACAGTATTACGACAGCATGGTTGCTAAAGTAATTGCCTCAGGAAAAACACGCGATCTTGCAATAAAAAAGATGTATCGTGCATTGAGTGAGTATATGATTCGTGGAATAAAAACAACTATACCGTTTTCACGCGCAGTTATGACCGATGAAAGTTACATCACTGGCAAATATACGACAAAATTTGTTGATGATTTTTTGGAAAGAATACCCAAAGATTTATTAGAATTTAAAAATTGCTAACGAGGAAGTACAATGACCAAACAAGAATTTGAAAAAGTTAAACCATCGGATGCGTATACTGTCCCAATGGTTTCCGATGATGCATCGTGCATGGGAGAAATAAAAATCAATCATTCCGTCATCGCCAATATCGCCACTTTGAGCGCCATGCAAACTGATTGTGTGTTGGTGGTAGGGAAGCAGGGCATTGCCAACGGAATTGCGTCATTTTTTTCGAACAAAAAATGTACAAGCAATGGAGTTAACATTTCTGAAGATGAATTTGGCAATTACATTATTGACATTTGCGTAACATTGAAATTTGGATGTGAGTTGGCAAAAGTCGCATCGGAAATACAACAAAACATCGCAAAAAACATCAATCATATGACAACAAATGGCATAAGCAAAGTCAATGTAATCATCGATAGCGTTGAGAGTCCAGAAGAGTCAGCACAGCGCGAAACCGAGGAATAAAGCGTATATGAATACGTACGTTCAAGACATTTATCATAAGTGCGCAGATTGGCTTCCGTCGTATATCTGGTACGTTATCGTTGCTATTATATGCTGTTTGGTGCTCTCGTTAATATTTCGCAAAAAAAACATCTGCATAACAAAAACAGAAAACGGCAAGATTGCCGTTTCAGAATCAGCATTGCGAGAGTTAATAACATTTATTGCACATGAGCTCGGTGGTCATGGCAAAATAAATATTATTGTAAATTCCAAACACAGTGGGATCGATATCGACGTGATTTTAAAAGGCAGTAACTACGACAATTTACAAGAATTTTCTCATGAATTACACGAAAAGCTACACGAAATAATTGTAGAAAAAATCGGCATCAGCAAACTCAAAAAAATCAATATTCTTGTATCAAGATTCGCGCTCAACAAAAATACAATATTACCACAAATACAAGCATTTGAAGAATAAATTCGTTGCAAGCTCATGGTGATTTTAGCCATAGGCACTTTCATATGCTTGCGTAGTAAGCGAAAATTTGAACATTTTCTTTGATTATTTGAGCACTAATTAAAACCCAGTCGAAACACTGTTGAAGTAGTAGTCTACATTCTTGCGTACTTCTTCTTTAGATTGATCACTATATAAACTTCGTCAAGTTTTCTTCAACTGTCTTCTTTTCGGCTTCAGTTCCCGACAGTGAGTTTCGCACATCTCGTACAGCAGACACCGCAACACCTATACTTACATATGCAATTGCCGTTATTCCAGCGATAACTGCAGCTAATACGATTCCTCCCGCCGCAAAAGCTACTCCTGTTCCAACACCTGCGCAAAACAATAAACATTCAAGCTGCCGCTTTAGCAAAACCGCGCAATACGTTTTTAAGCACTGATTTCCCTTCAGTAGCAGTTACTGATTTATTATATTGTTAATTTGTGCATCTTGTGGTGGTTGTTCTGATTCATTTTTAGTAGTTTTTTAGAGTCAATTTGTGCATTTCCTTGCACAAGTATATTTCCCGCATCACCACTAGTGTTTATCCGACTAAATTTGTGTATCAATTTTTATATGATTTTATTTCGCCACTGTAATTTCGCATAATATATATTATGTCTATAAAATACAACGTTACAACAAGCTAATTTGCAACATCTATCAATTTTCTCAGTCTAGCAACGATTTCATTCTTTTTGTCATCAGAATAATTCTCCATCAGTTCGTCTAAATTAGAGATAATATTTTGCACTTCTTTTTTCAATTCAGTTCTTCCTTCTTCGCTAATGTCACTATGTGGCAAACCATCTAACCACCCCCAGAACACCATATTGCAGTTGACTTTTGACGCTACTTATTGTTCTTTCGTTGTTTTCTTTCGTAACTGCATCTAATTCTACCACCATGGTTTTCATAGAATCAAAAGTTGAACTGATCATATTAACATTTATATTTGTATTAACATTTATATTTGTATCATCTTCATTAATTTCATTACATCTCATTAAACCGCCAGACCTTCCCGAAGAACGATCTCCATTCCGTCCAATTCTTAAATTTCGATCTAAACCGAGAATAAAATCTGCATTTCTTTTCTTGTCAGATTTAATCTCTATTGCGATTAGCGCTGCAACAGTAACTATGCCAGCGCCTGCCGCAATAATTGCTGGAAATGCCATTGCCCCAGCCAAATTGTCACTTACCCCCCCCAACTCTTCATGTAAATGTAAACCTAAACCTTCCATTCGCGGATTCTAAAAACAATTCAAATACTGTTCAACCAAATTTTTCTAGTAAATTTTTATAAAATAAAATTATTGACAAATCACACAACACACGCAGCTTGTCGTAAATCAGTTTTGCGAGCGTAGCTTAGTTGGTAGAGCACCACCTTGCCAAGGTGGATGTCGTGAGTTCGAGTCTCATCGCTCGCACCATTTTTCTGTTGCTAAAATTTATTGAAGTTTATATACCGTCTCGGCAAAGTATGAAGTGCCCAAGATGTGGAAGTACAGACTCAAAAGTAACAGATACACGTGCAAGCTCTGACAATTCTTGCATTAAAAGGCGACGGCAATGTTTAAATTGTGGATATCGTTTTGTCACCAACGAAACATCGTGCGCTGAATATCCGATTGTCATAAAGCGCGATGGCAAAAAAGAAAACTTCAGTCGCGACAAAATCCGTACAGGACTTATGCATGCCGTAAAAAACGGCACTAATACAAATGATTATATCGATAAATTGTTACACAAAATCCTTAATATTATAATTTCTTCATGCGAAGAAGAAGTCACCAGCAAATTTATTGGTGATGTCGTCATGCAGGTACTCAAAGAAGAGAATCAAGTAGCATATTTGCGATTTGCCAGCGTTTATAAACATTTCGAAAGTGCAGATGATTTTCTATCAGAATATGATGATTTATATACCAAAAAAATCCAATAGATAATCCATATTTAAAAAAGTCAAGTTAAATATCATATTAAACATCGACGTAATTGATTTTTTCTCACATCTGATCGCTTCACGCAAAAATGATATATTTTATTGAATTTTATTGCTTGATCTGGATTGTCGCATCTTTAGAACCCCACTTGTGGGTATTGTGTAAAAATTTTCGATGATGGATTTATTATGATTAATATATTTTGGCTGGTTCCGATAGTTGCTATAATCGCACTAATGTTCGCGAGGTATTTTTTCAAACAGATGCAAAATGAACACCCTGGCTCAGAACAAATGGTTGAAATAGCGTCAAAAGTTGCAGAAGGTGCTATGGCATATTTAAAACAGCAATACAAAGTAATAGCTGTAGTGTTTTTGATAATTAGTGCCATACTAGCTTGCATGTCATTCGGATTAAAATTGCAGAGCAAATGGGTGCCGTTTGCATTTTTGACAGCTGGTTTCTTTTCTGGGTTCGCTGGATTTTGCGGCATGAAAACAGCTACTGCAGCATCTTCACGCGCAGCATATGCCGCATCACGATCATTAGATGCTGGATTACGTGTAGCATTTCGTAGCGGCGCCGTAATGGGACTAATTGTTGTTGGATTAGCTTTGTTAGACTACTCTATTTGGTTCTTAATATTGAATAAATTTTGCGACAACAGCAATGGTATAAATAAACTAACGTTAGTCACTAACACTATGTTAATGTTCGCCATGGGAACATCTTTACAAGCATTGTTTGCTCGTGTTGGTGGTGGTATTTTTACAAAAGCGGCTGATGTTGGCGCTGACTTGGTAGGAAAAGTAGAAGCTGGAATTCCAGAAGATGACCCAAGAAACCCTGCAACAATTGCTGATAATGTTGGAGATAATGTTGGAGATGTTGCTGGTATGGGTGCGGATCTGTATGAATCTTACTATGGGTCGATTTTGGCAGCTGCTGCATTAGGAGCTGCGGCGTTTTCATCGTGCGATACAGCCGTACAAATGACCGCTGTTCTATCCCCAGTTTTAATAGGAGCAATTGGCATTTTAGCTTCAATATTTGGAATATTTTTCGTAAAAACAGAAAATGGAGCAAGCAGCTTACAATTATTAAAATCATTATCACATGGCGTAAAAATCAGCTCCATCTGCATATCATTCGGATCGTTGGCAATTTTGCGCGGATTAGGCCTTCCTAACGCATATGGCATTTGGGGTGCTGTAATGTGTGGATTATTGACAGGCATATTCATTGGAAAAGCAACAGAGTATTTCACATCAGAAGCATATCGCCCGACGAAAACTATTGCAGAAAACGCTGCAACAGGATCTGCTACTGTTGTGATTTCTGGATTTGGAATGGGTATGTTATCGACATTCTTGCCAGTAATTGGAATAGTTGTTGGCACTGTATGTTCATACTACTGTGCTTCAGGATTTGGCAAACACGACATTCTAATGGGACTGTATGGCGTAGGAATATCTGCCGTTGGTATGTTATCAACATTAGGAATTACATTGGCAACAGATGCTTATGGCCCTATAGCAGATAACGCTGGAGGTAATGCCGAAATGAGTGGGCTGCCTTCTGAAGTACGCCAGCGAACAGATGCTCTTGATGCATTAGGAAACACAACAGCTGCTACCGGAAAAGGATTCGCAATTGGTTCTGCTGCATTGACAGCATTGGCACTGATTGCTTCTTATGTTGAAGCGGTTAAGTTGGGATTGATGCAAGCAGGCCATGAATTTATCAAAATCGGAACAGAAAACATTCCATTGATATCCGCCAAATTATCTGACATCATGCAAGCATATGAAGTACATATGCTAAACCCTAGAGTAATAATGGGAATGTTCATCGGCTCAATGTTGACGTTTGTATTCTGCGGTTTGACAACTACTGCTGTCGGTCGTGCAGCAAGCAAAATGGTAACAGAAGTACGTCGTCAATTCCGAGAAATCAAAGGGATCATGACTGGAGAGGCCAAACCAGATTACGGCCGATGCGTAACCATTGCCACAACAGCAGCACAACATGAAATGATTATCCCATCATTGATTGCTATTGTATCCCCTATCGCTGTCTCGTTCGTTTTTGGTGTCGCTGGAACATTGGGACTGCTGGGAGGTGCGTTATCAACAGGCTTCGTATTAGCACTATTTTTATCAAACGCTGGAGGAGCATGGGATAATGCTAAAAAATATGTCGAATCAGGAGTCCTTGGTGGAAAACACTCAGATGCCCACAAAGCAACTGTTATCGGAGACACAGTTGGCGATCCATTTAAAGATACCGCAGGCCCTAGCTTGAATATTTTAATGAAATTAATGACAATAGTATCATTGGTTACTGTAAGTATTGCTGTTTCGCATAGCTTACTTGGGTAAGTTTAATTTTGGTTTGCCGTAGCGCACAAACCAACACAAAATTTAATGTAACAAAAAATCCCGTATTGATACGGGATTTTCTTTTTTTGTCTTCGCGCTTTTTTTATTGCTGCATCAGCAAATTCGTCCTTTTTTTGTTCTGTCGCAAATTGAGACACACTTTTTTGTACATTTATACCGTGTTGACCAATTTTAGACGCTAAACCTAAATCATTAGGCCCACTGCCGTTTAAATACTTCATCCTGCCTGTTAACTGAATCAGCAATACTTGTGTTAATCGTGCTACATATGTTACTATTCATATCGTATTTTCCCATGTTTTCTTGAAATTATTTTGTTATACTAAATTTTTACATTTTAACTATTTAGACTTCTTGGTCATGCATACGCTAATTTCCAAAAAAAGTCAAGCGCCTTTTGACAAAATTCAACAAACAAAGATTAGAGCTCGTTAAGCAGGATAATAAAAAATTAAATAAATTTACAATACAATATATAGCTGCTCCCACAAGTCTGACTCACTTTTATCAACTAGAATAATCAATGATGAAAGCGGACAATTGAAAAATCATCATTTACATACCGCCATCCACGAACTGCTCAGTTCTTAGACAACTTTCTATTAATTCTATCTATACAACGCTCCAATTCAGCCCACACAAATCGACCGGCCCGCTCCCCTATTCCACTGCGCGTGATCACTAAATAATCACAATTTTGATGAAACAAATCCTGATGTGTACGAAAAAATTCTCTCACTACCCTACGCACACGATTTCTTGTCACTGCACACCCAATCTTTTTGGAAACTATCATTCCTATTCTTGGCAAACAGTCACTATGCAAAGAATTCGAAATATGACGTTCTATTTTTTTCAATAAAAAAATTTCGCAAGAAACACAACATGCGCATTTCTTACGAAATTTTTCAAAATCTGATCGAGTACAAATATGCTGGCTCTTGAGCAGCCTAGTCATTTTGAACCCCCTCTACTTGTGCCAAAGTGAAACACAAATCCTTTTTCTTCCTACTCGACGGCGAGATGATAAGACAGCACGTCCCCCCTTAGTCGCCATACGAGCACGAAATCCACACTTTCTAATACGTTTCAAATTGGATGGATGATATGTTGGTTGCATAATACTTTTCCTAATATACTTCCCGTAGGGAAAAATAAATGACGAACATGTCAATACTTGACTCACTCGAATTTTCTCATTTTTTCAAATGTTTCAATCGGGAAAACAATAATTTTAAACATTAATCTAGAGTAAAATATATCCATGCAAGAACGACATCCTATTTTATTTATTCTTTCTGGGCCATCCGGTGTTGGTAAAAATACTGTAGGAGAATCATTATTACACATTGTAGGAAATGACAGAATAGAGCGCATCATAACGACAACAACTCGTAAACCGAGAGACTATGAACAACATGGGATTGATTATTTTTTTGTGACGAAACAAGAGTTTTTATTTAACATTCAAAATGGTGAATTTTTGGAACATGCTATAGTCCATGGAAATCATTATGGGTCATCTCGCATAAAAATATTGCAAATTTTAGAATCAGGGAAAGATGCTCTATTGATAATTGATGTCAACGGTGCCGAACAAATATTAGATAACAAACAAAATTTCCCATATAAAATTGTCAGCATTTTTCTCAATTTATCTAACCTAGAAGAATTGAAACAACGAATCATCGGTCGTAGTTCTGAAAACCCTACAACATTGCAAAAACGTCTAGAATCAGCACGCAAAGAATCTCAAAAATCATATCTTTATGACCATGTAATCAACAGTACATCACGAGAAAATGACATTAATGCAGTTTTAGCAATTTACAACAAAGAACATTGATTGAAGAAAATCAATGTTCTTTATCACACGCGAAATAATTTCTCTCTACTCAACATCAGTCAACAGGCTCAGGACATAACCAACATTTTATTCACGTACCCAAATGCTGCAATGAATGTGTTGGTAAGAAATCAAGATCTCCTACCAACAAGATGTTTATTAACATTTGCTATGTTAGTCACTATACGCCGTTGCATCCCAAGTTTATGGCTTTGTAATTTGTTTGTTGTTTGTCCATCAACGTGAGTTTTTGGCCTCGACCTCATTTCCATTTCCATTTCCAACTTTCGTAACAAGATGAGGCCTTTTGGTGGCTTCTACCAACTTCATAGGTTTAGCCCAATGTACGTTGTTGCGTAGTAGATAAAGTATCGGCAGATTTGACTTCTTTCATCGCAGTACAGATAGTTTTAGCAAATTCAAGCTCCACAGCAGCTAAAATCTTGTCGACTGGCTCTTGACCTCCTTCTTTCTTGCTCATCGCGATAAGAATCTTGCCGGCAGCGTATTTATTCATATTTTCAAGAACAATGGCAGCTTCTTTATTTTTATGACTCTTTTATACATTCCGCTGCAGACAACGGCATAAGTGCCCCTGTCTGCACTTCTGTATGTTAATTTTTTGCCACCAACAAAATGACATTTAACATTCGCATATTTGATCACATATGTTTTTGAATCCATACCTTTCTCATTGAAACGAAAAAAGGTTAAACAACTTTAAAAATATATTTTTAGATTCCTTAATCTACGGCATTGAAGCTTTTGGTCTTGAAGCTACATCACCAATCCATAAATCTCCAATTTGTTTTTAAATCATCAATTAACTAATTCACAACCACACCAAAACAACTCACATATTTCTCAACTTGCTGGCTCTCCTGAACGTGCTTTTTCAGATTTTGCGAGCTCCAAAAGAGCAGCTGTCAATTTATAAAAATTATCACTTAATTCGGATGGATATATTACTCCGAACTTTCTGACCTCTTCCAATGTCTCTTCGGAAATTTTACCATCGTCATATGCTTTCATGATGCTCTTCGGAAATACTTCCAAAAATTTATTACATATACGTTCTGGATCAGCAGTCTTTAACAATTCCATCACTTTATCTAGGTATTTTTTTCCATCATTTACAAATTTACGAATATCATCTTTCGTATGTTTGTTCGTGGCAAGCTCAGAAAATAAATCAAAAATCTTATCCATGTCATTATATCCTGCTTTATAATTGATTTACAAATACATTTTGGCCGATTGTACCTGTTATCGCATCAATGTATTTTTCCGATGATACAAATGATATTTGATTGTCCAATGATCGCATACGCGACATTATCCAATCAGGAACACATCTCAATACTCCCTTTAATCCTAATAGTCGTGATTTACCTGCATTTAAATGTTCTAACTGTGATAATTGATACCGTTCTAGTCGTTCATTGTACCAATCACTATTTATTACATTGTCACGGTGGAATAATTCACGAAATGATTGATCATTCAATCGCATGCCATCATATTCACCATATGCTGTAACGTATAATAGGGCTTTTAGTGGAGGAATCGCATCTTTTGCACCATCATCACCTATCACCAATTCCGCCGCTCGTTTATGTGCATCAATTATCGTCGACATGCTATCAACAAAAACATCCATGTCTTGACATTCTGGACGAAGCATATCATCAGTAAATATCGTATCTGGCAATGAAAATACACGGGCACCAAAAACTCTGACAAACTTCCTTGTAATACGATATCCTAATCGCTCAGCTTGCACAACATCACCATTGTATTCAAAATTATTACATTTTTCAAGATATTTATGTTCTATCAAAAAACTTGGTGTCCGTTCTTGATTGGTCATTCTGCACCAAATTTCTGGCAATAAATATGTTATATCATGAGCAACTCGCGTCTTTGGGCCAACATATCCCGCAGACGACATAAACCCAGCATATTCTGTCAATATAAACCCAAGCAATGCATTGTTTAAATCATATACACTGTTTAAACAATTGAATGGTCCCTTCGTCATCGCACCTTCTAACCCAGCACCAGTAGTCGACGGAGATTTCCCTGTCATACTTGACAAATATTCCATGAACAACTCCGGAGTTTCCATATAATGCAACGGACCATAAACACATAATGGACGAACACCAACCTCACGTGGATTATTTCTTCTCCCTGACAAAATCGATTGAACAGGAGACTTCCTTATATCAATATTGCCATCATGTCGACGGTACAAACGAGCAGATAATGTAACAAGATATGTTTTAAAATGTTCACACATATCAACACGATCTTGGAGATATCGTTGATTCTTACTAATATTGCCATTTGGCATTGTTCGTAGTTCAGAAGGACAAACTACATAGCTCGGCCCATTTTCATCGTTAACAAAGTTTTTCAACATATTTTGCATAGCATCAGAATACTGTTCAAATCGGATACTATCATTCATCATTTCTTTTACGGCATTCCTTGTAAGCGGCCGGAAATTGCACGTAAAAAGATTTTCACGTGTCATATTTTCTTCTGTCTCGACGTCATATCCAGGCAATATTGCTTCATCTGGTCGTTGATATAATCTATATTCACAATTATGAACAATTTTTACAGAAGGATAATCGCATCCTGGAATACTATATGGTAAATTCTTTGATGGAAATACTGTAGAAACTGTGATATCATCAGCCAATTGAAACTTTTCTGACGGAATAAAATCATCACGTAATGCAAATAATCTCCATCGGTCATTCTCATCAAACCCAATACGCAAATAATGTTCGTATAGACGTTCTTGTTTGTATTTTAATTCATTACCATACGCACCATTTATACAATCAACAGAAAATAAATTTCTCCAATCGTCATCATTGAAATCACGACTGAATCGTTTGATATTAAAAATCAATGTCAGAATATGCTGAGGAATAGACCTTATCCATTCATTATATTCATCAGTATAATAATCATTTGGTGTTAATAATTTTATTACACTGCCTAATGTTCTATTTTTGTCCAACAATGTACGATCATCATGTTTTTCTTTAGATTTAAACCGCCGAGAAAAGTCTTTATTACAAATCTCCTTAGCGTGTTCGAAATCCTGTTTATAATCGTGTACTAATGTTGGTCCTGATGATATAAATCCATCTATGGACTTAGCTATTTCAGACTTTCCACCACCAGACACAGTCGCTGGCTTATAACAAAATACACCATTCGACGACGTTCCTATCATTTTCCATCGCGCACCACGAACATCAGGTTTTTCTACATGAATACGGTACCCAGAAGGCATTACATATATTTTTCCTATTTCTAGTGGTAATGAATTTATTACATCATTATATTTCCATGAAATTTGCAATGTTGGCAGTATAAACTCTGCAGACTCTGGCAAATAAACAATATTATCATATTTTTTATCTACAGCGTATACATCATGCATGATGATATTATCACGACAACATTTTATAGTATTCTCAAATGTATACTCATCACCAAATCGTGATTTATAATTAAATACATCACCTAGGTCAAAACGTGGATATACTAATGTTCCACCAGAATGTTCTTCTTCTGACAACCCCATCAAATTAGCAACGTATGACATTTGGGTCTTTATCTCTTTCTTACCATATCCATTATAACTATCTGCCACAATAGATACTATTACTTTACCACCATCACGTGCCATTATTTTAAATGGTTTCCCATCATGATATAATTCATCTTCATACTCCCAACACATGCCATCACGTCGTTGTCGATCAGTAGCATCACTAATATGTGGCAATCCTAACTCCTTCTTTGTGCATTTTCTCAATTGAGGAGCGAAAACAATACATCCAGTATATCCACACCATACTTCTGGGTCAAAAGCAATATCATTTTCTTTTAATAACGGCGATCCAGCGTTCCCGAATATGCTTTCCGTACAATCTAATATACTTACTAAGCTCGCAGGAACAAAAAATCGTATTTCCATCCGCTGTTCTTTTTGAATACCTGGTATTGCCGGACATATTACTGGCGTCATATAGTTAGACACAAATAACTGTGCAGGATGTTTTTGTTGTGATGTAAATGGCAATGTTAATATATTTTCTTCCGGATGAAAAGCACGATATAACATGTTCGCAAAAACATTTTTCGGAACAGAAATTTTATCATCAGGAATTGGCAAATCACCATCAACAACATGAAAAACTTCCTTCGTTGTACGTTTATCTGTCGATGGATTGTTTAGTATTCCATTAACTAATCTATAGGAATCAACATATTCTGAATGAAATACATCATCGTGTTCAGGCAACGACAACACACGTGACATTCCATACTGATCACAAATAAAATCACATGATGGCAGAAAATCATTTTTGGTATAATTTCCGAAACTACGTAAATACTTTTCTAAAAATGTTTGTATACGTATATCTGCACCACACATTTGTTTATTGCTGAAATCAGCATCTTGAGCATACTGCGACAATAACGGCAATAATACTTTTTCGCCATAATCATTGCTGGTCTCAACATCGAAACCAAGCCACTTTAATTGCAATTTTATACGGTCGATTATCGCTCTATCACATGTTATATTCTTGCCATCCGCGGCTACCCCTATCGCCTCTGCCTCGTTCATGATGCCGTACAATTGTATTGCGCATCAATAAAATAACAAGCAAAACAAACCTTTCAGATAACAAAAAAGCTGCTACTAAACATAAAATATGCAAATTCAGACAGTGGTAGAAACACATTATAAACCAAAACTCGAATCTTCAACAAGGCATCTCAACTAGAAAACCGCAATATGTTAGTCGTTAAGTCATACAAATTTCTATAGGCACACTCTTCAATTGATGTAACCAAATAACAGCATTTATTCCGACCAAAAACTTCGAACGCAATTTAAAATGGGCTCAAACAAAATTTTTCAAAATTAAAAAAATGTACGACCTCAACAAGATTCCAAACGAGCCCAATGGTAAAATTGGCAAATTAGAAAAAAATACACAAACACTAAAAATTGAAATTAAAAAATTGAAGAAAAAATATGTACAGCCAAAAAGCCTTAGCACGAGCAACACCATTCTGAACTTAAAAAATCACAACTAAAGCCTAACCAATTTTTAGCCTAGATGTAAAGAATTTAAATATTTACTAGATAATTTCATTTTCAATGAAATTGGTAAATTAGAAAAACCAATGACGGCAACACTACGACCAACTGGTAGATACTGCCGTACAAATCCCCAACTGTACTACAAATCGATTAACACATGTCATCTGACAAGGAAGCACAAAATGTGCCAATTCACCAATCGCCAAAAATTACATATATGCCCGAATGGACTCTACCTGCCAAGTTTCAGAATGATCATCTGAACATACCTCAACAAGGTCATTTGGCTTTCTGCCCAACAATGACTGCGCCATGTTGGTTTTATATGAAATAATATTTTTCGCTGGATCACTATCCCAAGCACCCAAGATTGTAAATTCTGCAAAATCCCCAGTATTTGCGTTTTTTAATCTTACTACAGAGCCGATTGATACCATCGATGTGTCAACATTGCTCATATCGATTACCTCAGCCATGCTTAATTCATCTTCTAGCTGTGCTTTTCTTGACAACAATGTATCTTGATCCTGGCGAGCCATCTTATACTCAGAATTTTCACTAAGATCACCATGTTCACGTGCCAACTCAATCGCCTTTTTATTTGCAGGAATTTTCTCCTTTACAAGAATATCGTACTCTTTGCGCTTTGATTCCATACTGGCCAAAGATACTTTCAATGAAACATCTTGTGATATCTTCGATTTATTAGCACTCAATACTAGTTCTTGAACATTCGGGAAAGCCGCAATAAACCTAGCAAGTAATGACTTCTTAGAAAGACTATCTATTCCTTGATTGATCAATAATGTTTGAGCAAGATCCCCTGCAATATCATCTGTCGCACCTAATAAAAGATCATGGATTAACGTTCTATCGTTGCATAACAACTCTACCAATTGTATTTTTTTGGCCTTCCCTGTTCCCAACAATGCTTCATTATCAATTGCCCATAATATTGCACGTAATAATTCACATGACATCAATTCGTCAGAAAAGACGCCCTCAAATTTTTTAGAATGCCTATTTTTGATAATCCATTGCAACAATGCAGATCGTAAACTTTTTTCTTTTAACCATTTTGCAAATGCTGCACGAACAGCATCTTCACATCCATTATCCTTCAGGTAAACAATACATGCATTTGTCAATTTATCGTTGCAATTGCGCAATATTGACAAACACAACTTCTCCCACTCGTCCGGGAACACACGTGTTACCATCTCGAAAAACACTCGATAATATTGATGATTTAGATTGTCACATATTTTCGATAAATTGCTACATTCTGCAATAATCGACTCCAATTTTGTCTGCAATTCATCAGAATTATATCCAACAAGCTTCGATAATTCATCACGCACTACACATGCCTGAAACTTTTCAGCCAAAGTAATTTTTTTGGCACGCGCCATAGCATTACCTAAAACATGTATCACTTCTATACCAAACGACTGCAGAGAATTATTAGCTTTCACTAGCGCTAAACACTGCTCCGCAACAGCCGTTTTCCCAGCAACATCGCGTGCAGCATCCAACTTCTTCATCAACTCTTCTTCTTCAGAAATTGGTTCTTCACACAACGCTAAATAATTAACTGCTCCTTCTTCGAAACGCAATGTTGGTTCTTTTGCAATTAACTTTTTGGTAACATTCCACCAACGTTTAAAATTTTTCTCTTCAACAATCTTACTAAATGTTCGTTCAATGTCTCCAAATGACGCACGATGTGATGGCATTTGCTCTAAATACTCAAGCAATATCGATACAGAAGATTTTTTCAGTTTTTGACGAATCATCTCCGGGTCCTTGTGGAATTGTACTAACATGTCGTTATCAGGCAGTATGTCCAATTTTCGCAAACAAAACTCCGGCTCCATCATTCGAATTGCATCGCCCTCGAAATTTATTATCAAACGATTTTTCTCGGCATCATATCCGTTGATTTGTCCTACACCAAACGTACGATGATAACAATATGCCCCAAGTGACATTTTTTCAAAATCACCACGAAATCTGCTCAATGAGGCATTTTTCTCAATCAAATTATCAATATTTTGCTTATCCACAACAATCCTCTCTGCGTCGACGCAACTTTACACACTTACAGTTAGACACCAAATAAACCTGTTTGTCAAGTTTTTTGTCACCAAACCAACAGATTTACTAATTAAAATTTTGTAAAATACATTGCATAAATTAATATGCTAACAAAAATAAATTTATGCTTCCGTAATATATACAATTTTATTAAACTTTGCGGACAAACATTGCATCAGCTTACATAGTCCTGCCAAAACACATTTTACAATTATAAAAACATAAAACTTAAGTTGAAATTTTCAATTAAACACATAATTACCGAAATCATATGGTATATTCTGTGCATTTTGATACGATTGTTTGCGGTGCTGGACATGCTGGTTGTGAAGCAGCATTAGCAGCATCACGTATTGGTGCCAAAACACTGTTAATCACAGGAAATTTAGACACAATTGCAAAAATGAGCTGCAATCCATCAATCGGAGGATTGGCCAAAGGAAATATTGTTAGAGAAATTGATGCATTAGGCGGTGAAATGGCAATCAATGCAGATGCTACGGCTATTCAATTTCGTGTATTAAACCGTTCTAAGGGAGATGCTGTACAAGGACCAAGAGCACAATGCGACAAAGAATTATACTCTGCAAGGATGAAACAAGTTTTGTTAAAACAAACAACGTCCAACCTTACAATATTACAAGGCATTGTTACATCAATCATCACAAAAAACGGCATAATAATTGGAGTAAATACTGATATAGGAACTTCCTTTTTTGGAAAAACAGTAGTATTGACCAATGGAACATTTTTAAATGGCATAATTCATATTGGAAATAATGTTATCAAAGGCGGTAGGCTTGGAGATTTTTCATCACGCACATTATCTGATAGTTTGCGAGAACATGGAATTGAAATCGGGCGTATGAAAACAGGCACCCCGCCACGTATTTTAAAGAGTTCGATTGATTTTTCGATATGCGAAGAACAAAGTGGCGACCAAAACCCATGTTTATTTGCATTCTACGACACAAGAGATGATGAAATATATAATAAAATGTTCCGCACGCCGTATTCTGGCAATATTATAAATGGAGCACTACTAAACCATGGTTTCTCAGGCCAACAATCATGTTGGATAACTCATACAACATTAGAGACCAAGCACATAATCAACAATAATCTCGATAAATCACCTCTGTTTTCTGGCATTATCAAAGGAACTGGCCCGCGATATTGTCCAAGTATTGAAGATAAATTTGTAAAATTTCCTTCTCATGAAGTCCATCATATTTTTTTAGAGCCTGAAGGATACAATTCTGATGAATGGTATATCAACGGACTGTCATCCAGCATGCCATTCGATGTACAAACAGCATGTATTCATAGTGTGCCAGCATTGCGCAATGCTGAAATCCTACGACCAGCATATGCAGTCGAATACGACTTTGCGATACCAACTCAATTAGACACAACATTGCAATCAAAAGTAATTGAAAATTTATTCTGTGCTGGGCAAATAAATGGAACATCAGGTTATGAAGAAGCTGCCGGACAAGGATTAATCGCTGGAATCAATGCTGCACGAAAAGCCCTCAACCAAGATATGCTTATTTTAGGCAGACAAGATGCTTACATCGGTGTATTAATCGATGATTTGGTGACAAAAGGAACATCTGAGCCATACCGTATGTTTACTAGCCGTGCTGAACACCGTCTGTTATTAAATCATGGCAGTTCCGACATTCGATTAATTGAATTTGCTGATAAATTTGGACTTCTTGATCGTAGTAGAATTGCCAAAACATATGCCAAAAAAGAAAAAATACAAAAATTGACGGAGCAGCTGTCACATGAAGAATTTTGCAAAAAAACATTGTCTGAGTGGATCATGCAAGGGAAGAACTACGATACGTTACCATTCTCTGATGAATTTAACACAGCTACTCAATCAATAAAAAATGAAGTAATATATCGCATAAGATACTCCGGATATTTAGAACGAGAATATCGACAAGCAAAAAAAATAGCAGAATGGGACAATGTTAAAATCCCTCATAATTTTGATTATGCTCTAATCAAAAGCTTGAGCAATGAAAGCTGTCAAAAGTTACAAACAGTCCGACCATTAACGTTAGGACAAGCCTCCCGCATTAGCGGAATCACGCCGGTCGACATTGCATTAATACAGGTATCTCTTGATAAGCACCGCACAAAGTAACAATAATAAATTCGCGCAATTGTTAAAATACAAACAATATCTATTTTTTCTCAATCACCAATTGAACACCCGCAATCTCTCCTTTTTTCTTCATTTCTTGCAATTTCTTAACATTATCATAGTTTAGGTGTATTCTTTTATTATTATTCCAGCTATCGATATTTTTAAAATCACCTTTTTTCCAATTCGTCTTTGATTTTTTTTCAAAAAGCTTCTCAGTGTACAATGGTCTCAGATAACAATCCTTTGCATTGTCGGCAAGAATAAGATATTTTGTCAAAAAAACGTATTCTTGAGAAAAAACACTTCTTGGTGGCCTACGATCCCACGCAACACCAAACACCCCATTTTCGACCGACATTTGACCTATTTCGCAATCATCGTGTAAAACGAACGACAAATATGATGTTGTTTTTTCATCAACATCAAACAAAATTCGATTCCTGAACTTTTCACCTATATCATTCAAAACTATGCTATCAGTATCATCTATCCAAGCACGAATGTCATTTAATACGATACTTTTTTCAAATTCCTTAGAATCCGTTTGCAACGATACAATTTTTGAAACATTACATATAACGGCAGAAATCATTACGGTCAACACTGACATAATACCAGAAACAACAAGAATCTCAATTAAAGTAAATCCACGATGATGACCCACAATCCCCCCTACCGGCTACCGATTTTAAGAAGTACTTAAAAGAAACACAAGTCAAAATGCAACTTACAACAAACACTACAAGCGACGCAACAACATCGAACAATCAAAATTTAATTATAAAGTAAAGCATTGGACAAAATCCAATTCCATTTACTGTTCCTTACGCAAAAGATACATCGCGCCACCTATTGCTGTAGCCCCAAGTCCTAAACCAACTGTTGCCCAACCGATAGGCCCCATGCCCAACAACGGAAAACAAACCGTTTGCACACTTGCAATAGCACTGCCAGCAGAATAACACATTGTTGATGCTTTAACTGCTGCTGCACCAGCGGCAACAGCACCTGCTCCAGCAACAGCTGTCAATCCAGCAATTCTACGATTAGACGCTGATCTTTTCGGTTTCGACTCCTGACGCCGTTTTGCAGTCTTTATTTGACTCTGTGAAACATTAGGCCGCAGCGACAAAGCATTTGCTGTTTGTGTCATTTGCTGTCGCGATTGAATATCGTTTTGTGGTTGTGACACATTACCTCCATTTGGAACATACGTTAGCATTCCTTGCATCTGCGATGCACTAATTCCCTGATTCTGAGCAACAGTCAACAAATTAAGCACACTTTGCATATTCTGCAAAGTTGGACCTTGTTGACGTAAAGCTGCTTGCAATTGCTGTACTTGTTGATTGCCTGACGAGAAAAAACCCAAAATTTCTAATAATGCATCATTGATTTGTAATGCTCTATCATTGTCAACAGTTTCAAGCTCAGAACAATATGCATAAATTAATTGAACATAACCAAACATCATGTGCAAACACTGCCATAATTCAGCAGTGTCATTCGGCGACTTCATATTCTGAACATTCATATTCTGAATACATTGCACAGACTGATCTATGAACTGACACAACTGATCTGCCCGTGACACATTACCATGAACAACAGCTTGTCTAGATTGTGCACCTACAGCCATTGCTCCAGCATTTGTCTGCCTTTGCTCATCAAATTGCACTACATCACCTGGTTGCTGATTTAATGATGACATCACCTTGCCTTCTTGTTTCTGGATATTTTCTTGTTGCTGCTGAACCTGCTGCCAGTCATTTGCAACCAGATTTTGCGGCTGCATCGGTTGATTCTGAATATTCTGTTCGTCATTTGCAATTGGATCTTGCTGTGGCATTACGTCATTTGTTTGCGTTTGTACATTATCTTGAAATGCCTGCATGGCTTGATATTGCAGCTTCAAAGATTCTTTCTGATCCTGGCTTAACGGAACCATTTCTCCGTTCTTATCGATCATATACAAAAAAACATTTTTTTCTAAATCGTCTTGTGTCGCTTGAGAAAAAGCAATAACAGATCGATCGCTATGATGTAGTTGTCTTTCTTGTGTTGCTATTTTTGGTCGTCCTTTTAGCTTGTTCATCGCAAACTCCCTACAGGCATCTGCAGATTTTTTATCAACAAACCTGATAGATTTTCCTCTAAACCCAACTCCGTATGCACGACCATTAAATTCCTCTTTTTTAAAAACCTCGTCCAAACTAACAACTTCTCTTTCTTTTGCTAGAGTCTTTGTTTTCTGTCTTTTTTTTGTACTTTCTGGCGATTTAGGTGGTTTAGCACCAGAAGACCGCCGTACATCATGTCTGCCAACAGACTTTTTCTGACCATTTCCTTCAACACAATTACAACCCACATTGTTCGGCAATTCAGATCCACTTATATCCATACTTCAACCCCGTTCGTTTTTTGTGTGAGAAGTGTACCAAAACACACCTAACTTGCAACAAAAAAACCAACGAACTGCAAAAAAACAATTCGTTGGTTTTTCTTTAATATATTTGAAACAAAGAACTACTCGCGGGCGCCTGCTTCTGTATCAATTTGCAAGATTGCACTAATATCATCACCGGCAATGATAAACCGATCAACAAAATACTGTGCATGCTCTTCTTCTTCAACCTGTTCAGAAATAAACCAATCCAAAAATTGTTGTGATTCGTAATCCTTCTTCTCGACAGCTAAGTCGTACATCTTATGAATCATTTCAGTCACCTTTTTTTCATGTGCTAGTGCGGCTGAAAATGCAGAGAATGGAGAATCATAATCAGTTGTTGCTTCCCCAATCGGCAACAACTGTACTTTTGATCCACGAGATGTCAAATAATCGTAAAACTTCATGCCATGCTCGACTTCCTCTTGCGCTTGCTTCCTCAACCACTTCGAACTGCCAGTAAAACTCCTCGCTCCCATAGCAGACGACATGCCTAAATATAAATATCCTGACTCGATCTCATTACGAATCTGTTCTATCATCAACTGTTCCAATTCCGCTGACATTTTCACCATCAACCTCCTATAATTTTAATTACCAAATGTTGCGATGGACCATTGTTAAGTCAAGACGATTGTCAGGGCTCGCTGGTTCTAACAAATGACCGATTGGTAGCCATGCAAATGGCTCTATCCCCTCAGGCAGCTTAAAATATTCTTTGAAGTTTTTAACATGAGTAGCGTTTGGATATAATCCTACCCAAACAGAACCAAGACCAAATGATGATATTGCGATTAAAATGTTTTCAACAGCAGCTGAACAATTTTGTTGAAAATACATTTCATAATGTTCTTTTGATGGCTCTCCACATACTAATATTCCTGCTGTTGCCTGTTTACTCATTTGTGCATACGGATGAATTTCCGACACGCCATCCAAACGTGCCCTATCAGTCACTAAAACAAAATGCCATGGACGAGATCCCATAGCAGATGGTGCTGACATCCCTGCATGTAAAATTTCCATCAGTTGCGACTCTGGTATTTCATTATTGCTATATCGCCTGACACTATGTCGTGATAAAATCGCTTCCATTATTTAATCCCCCTTTTTTTGTTCATTAAACATACAAAAAACTTCTATCAAAAATGATTCCGCACATATCATGAACCCAATATTTAATGAAAATAGTCGATATTTCGCATCTAGGCATTCCACTATTTTATAAAAACATCCAATATTCTCTATGTCTTTTTCGAAAAAATCACGTATGCCGTTAATCATCACACCAAATAACCATTCTGACACTATTCTTTTCGCTTCAGACTCTGAATTGCCGTTTCTAACATATTCATCAACACTTTTAAAAAAAATGGACTCCAATGATGTCAGTAATCTATACATACGAATCACACGATGATTGTTGTCATCACATCCTCTATGAATATTCTCATCTAACCATGCTGTATACTCAGAAAGCCAATCTTTAACAACAGCATCATATGAATATGTCAAAAAAGAAGGAATACGCACCATCAAACATCGACTAACTATCGTCGGCAAAACATTATTAGATTTTGTTGTAGTCAATATGATAACTGTATCCAATGGCGGTTCTTCTAATGTTTTTAAAAATGCATTTGCAGCAGCAGTATTCATTCTATCAACATCACAAATAATAGCACATTTCTTATCTGACATTTTAGGAGACAGTGCAATCGATCGACATAAATTACGTATGTCATCAACTGAAATTTGCCGCATAGCACCAGATGGCATTACCGTAAATAAATCTACGCAATTTTCTAAATTATTAAAGTTTAAGACAGAACATGCAATACGCTCGGCAGAATGTTGCAATGTATCAACATCATTGCCGACCAACAAATACGAACCAAATATTGGTCTGCTAAGAATATTACCAATGACATCACATTTCGAGATATTTTCACATGAAACGTCGTTTAAACTCATTGCATATCTCCTCATGTATCATATTGCTGTCATGTTGACCGTTCATAATACTAAATCGATCATTACAATTAGCAATTTTTAGATAACCACTGCGAACCTTTTCAAAAAACATACCATTTTCTTGTTCTATACGATCCTTTACAGTATTCCGCAATGATAACCGTTTTTCACTTTCCCCAACAGTAATGTCCAACAATACCGTCCAATCAGGAACTTTATCGAAAGTAGCAAATTTATTTAAAAATTCAACAGCATCAGGATGTATTTCTCGAGCAACACCTTGATATACAACAGTAGAATCAAAAAATCTATCACATAATACTACCATATTTGCATTCAATGATGGCAATATTATTTCTTCCATATGCTGTGCACGACTAGCCTCAAACAATAACAATTCTGCACGTGATGAAAAAATATCATTCTTATTGCCTCTTCGCAACAATTCACGTATACTCTCACCTATCTCAGTGCCACCCGGTTCACGAGTTATCACAACAGAACATCCATATGACACCAACCAATCATGAAGTAAAGCAATTTGAGTGCTTTTCCCACAACCTTCTATCCCTTCAAATGTAATAAAAATACCACTCATAACATCCTATGTTCTACAGCTAATACATCAGGTGATTGTCCTGTGCTTACATATAATGCAGCAGTAGCAGATGCAAAATGAACAACATCGTCTAAACATCGATCCGCTACATAAGCTGCTAAAAATCCAGCATTATAATGATCTCCTGCCCCTGTTGATAATTTGGGACATTCAACATAATATCCTGATGCAGAACATCGATTATTCTTATCCGCCGCAACTGACATTTTTACACCATGAATAAATACCACACTCAATGACAAAGCTTCACGGATCATTGAACAAGCGTTTAACATGGCATTCTTTGATTCTGACATAGCAATATCTATCCGTAATGCTCGCAATACTTGTTCAGCTTCTCTTACATTTAACCCTAAAACTACACGACCAAATTGATCACACCGTGTAATAATTTTCAAAAAGTCTAACAATTCTTCACGTCGTCGTTTTTGTGGATCTGCCAAATCAAAAAATATAACTCTGTCCGACGACGTACAATATGGCAAAACATCTGACACGAAAAACGATATTATATCCGTCATATGCGGCATCATTGTCCAATTGGTAGCAGCAAAAATATCAGATTTATCGATCAATGATATTATATCGTGTGCAGATATAGCATTTTTTAACCGCTCTACATCAGTGTATATCAACGGTTCCATTTCCCCCAATAATAATTTCCCATCATGGAATTCTATTGCTCGTGTTTCGCTATAATCACCAATGGATATTGCATGTGTTGCCTGCCCAAAATTATTAAAAATATTATTTCTATAATCTCCCAATGTACCAATATAATCAACACTTAAACCAAGGGTTAATAGTCCCTGCGACAACAACGGCCCGTTCCCTCCTATCCTTGTACTTTGACGGATTAGTTCGATGTTAGTACTTTTTCCAGTAGCAGACAATATTCGATTTCCAAAATCATGAATTGTATCTATCGTTATGACATCTTTCCCGATACGCTTATCTACCGCACGCATTAATGTATCTACAAAACCATCGAACCCTACAACTGCATGTTTTAATGCCAATATTTGTGATAATGAACTCATATCAATTTTGCAATGCTCGACGGAATAAACATATACCAGTTACACCTAATACAATATTCGGCATCCAAATCATTAAATCTGGTCGCAATCTAGTAGTATCACCCAACCAAGAAAACATCACCATGACAAAATAGTAACTAAAACATAAAAACATAGCAATGCCAACATTAAATGCTTTGTCAGCTCGGTTAGATTTCAACCCCAATGGCACTGCTAATAATGCCATCAAAACAATACCAACAGCACTCGCTACACTGCTGCTGATTTGCATATTGATTAATGTTTTTTGATGTCGTATTTCTTGATATTCAAGATTTGAAACATTTTTATTCAATTGATCCTTCGACAGAAGTAATTCACTCAACGTCATATGTCGATATTTCTTTTTAGCAACTGCCTGTTCCCCAATAATATCTTTTGCCGGCAAATTAATTGCAATATTTTGAAATGACATCATGTGAGGCACCTTCTGACCATCATTATTAACACTACTTTTTGCATTAAAATGTTCTGCATTTCCGTCATGAAGATTTAATACAAACATACCTTCATCATTATCATAATGAATTGTACCGCTCTTAGCAGTCAAATATGTATCAATATGTCCCACATCATCAAACTGCCAAACTTTCATATCTCTGAATTCATCATTGATTAACATGTCAACATAAACAACATATCCCTTAAAATAATCATTGAATGTTTTTGGCACAATAAAACTCATTGGTTTTTCTTGTACAATTTTTCGAAATGACATCCGATATTTTGTTATAGAATCCGGCGCATAATATAGATTGATATACATAGCAGCGAATACCGCCACGCCAGCCAAACTGAAAATTGGGAGCGCAATATCATGCAAACTAATCCCCACACTTTTCATTGCAACAATTTCATTTTGTGATGACATCCTGCCAATAACAATCAATGTTCCTGTCATTATTCCTAATGGCAATGCATATGAAACCACTGATGGAACAAGTATTGCAAGAATTTTGCATGTATCCCAAAATGTCAATCTGCCAGCAGCCATCCAGTCAACAATATCACGCATGGCATTACCTATGAGCAATACTGCAACAAATAACAATATCGACACACCACAAGCAATCAATGCTTCAAAAAAGATATATTTGCGATATAATTTCACAAGTTTGTACTAACGAGTGACAATGTTAAAAATTTTTCCTGGAACATAAATAGTTTTTACAATATTTTTCCCGGTAATAAAATTTTGCACAACAGGATCTTCGATTGCAATGTCTCGGACGGCGTCTTCAGAACAATTGATGTCAACCATGCATTCAGATCGCAACTTGCCATTTACCTGAATCATAACTTTTACATTATTATTGACCAATTTACTGTCATCATATTGTGGCCATCCTGCATCCACTATGCTGCCACTATATCCTAAACGCGACCACAATTCTTCTGCAATATGAGGGGCAAATGGGGCTAATAATTTTAAAAAATTTTCTGCAAACATACGATTCATGCCATTATCTTTATTCATGACACCTAACCCGACCATAAGGTGTGATATTGCGGTATTGAACTTTAATGACTCAATATCCTCTGTCACTTTCTTTATCATATCATGCATGCCACGTTCATCATCAACAGTAGCCTCTAATGATATATTGCGCAATTTCCCATCATCATCGATGTAAGCACGCCAAATCTTCCTTAAAAAACGAGCCATACCTTCGATACCACGTTCACTCCATGGCTTCATCATATCTAATGGCCCCAAGAACATTTCATACATTCGTAATGCATCAGCGCCATATTCTTTGATAATATCATCTGGATTGATTACATTACCACGGCTCTTCGACATTTTCGACCCATCTTCACCAAGAATAATCCCTTGATGAAATAGTTTAGAAAATGGTTCTTTTGTATGAACAATCCCAATGTCATATAGAAACCGATGCCAGAATCGTGCATATAGTAAATGAAGGACAGCATGTTCCGCACCACCAATATAAAAATCTGGCGATCCCCAATATCGTTCTGCTTCTTCGGATACCAATGCATGCTGACAATTTGGAGATAAATATCTCAAATAATACCAACAAGATCCTGCCCATTGTGGCATGGTATTTGTCTCCCGCCGGCCAGATATCCATTCACCGTCATATTGGGATTTGGCAAAAATATTCGATTGTACAATATTTCCATCAACAATATTAATTTTTACATTCAACCATTCTGGAAGATTCGCCAGAGGACTTTCTCCATCAGATGATGGCAAATAATTATTCGTCGATGGTAATTTTAACGGCAATTGTTCTGGTACTAATGGAAGTGCACAAAACCGCACACCCTCTTTTTCATAAGATACTGGCTTTGATGGCAACAAACCTTTAAAGACAGAATTCTCCAACGATAATATTTTATTATAGTCACATTCCTCTACCCACACTATAGGAATAGGCTCTCCCCAGTACCGTTGACGTGAAAACAACCAATCTCTTAACTTATAATTTGTTTTATGGTCTGCTTTCCATGCACTATGCAATTTTTTAATGATTTTTTGTTTAGCATCATTAACACCAAGGCCACTAAACTCACCAGAGTTTATCAGTATACCATCGCCAGTATACGGCAATATATTATTTCCAGAACAATCGCTTATTACTTGAATTATTGGAATATCATATACTTTTGCAAAATCATAATCCCTATTGTCATGCGCAGGGACTGCCATTATAGCACCACTGCCATAACTCATAAGAACATAATCCGCCACCCAAATTTCTATTTTTCTTCCTGTCGCCGGATTAACAGCGTAAGCACCAGTCGGAACACCTGTCTTTGTTTTTGCCAGATCAGTACGTTCTAGATCACTCTTGCTTTGGGATTTTTCAATATATTTTTTAACGTCATCACAATATGATGGTGCTACAATTTTCTTCAATAATGGATGTTCTGGAGCTAACACTAAAAACGTCGCACCAAATATTGTATCTGGCCGCGTTGTATAAACAGTCACTTCTTCATCAAAACCATCTATAGAAAATCTTATTTCTGCACCTTCTGACTTCCCTATCCATGCCATTTGCTGCCGTTTTGTCGACTCCGGCCAATCAATATCTTCTAATCCCTCAATCAATTTATCGGCATATTGCGTTATGCGTAATACCCATTGTCTAAGATTTTTTCTTTGTACTGGAAAATTTCCACGCTCTGACCGCCCATTGATCACCTCTTCATTCGCAAGCACTGCCTTCAAATCTTCACACCACCATACTGGCCGTTCATCGACAAATGCCAATCCATGTTTAAACAACTGCAAAAATATCCATTGTGTCCATTTAAAATATTTCGGATCTGTTGTATTTATTTCTCTAGACCAATCTATCGCAAACCCAATACGTTTTATTTGCCGCTTAAACACAGCAATATTCTGTTCAGTATTATCAGCAGGATTGATACCTGTTTGAATAGCATGTTGCTCTGCTGGCAAACCAAATGCATCCCACCCCATTGGATGTAATACATTATACCCACACGCTCGCTTATATCGCCCTAAAATATCAGATGCAGTATATCCTTCAGGATGCCCAATATGCAATCCAGCACCTGAAGGATAAGGGAACATATCTAAAATATAAAACTTTTCTTTTGAACTATCCTCCTTCGCCAGAAAAACACCATTAACATCCCAATAGTCCTGCCAAAACTGTTCTATCGAATTAAAATCATAGTGTTTGCAATTTGCTCCCATGGGTCAGTCAATAAAACCTAAAGACGCCACGACGCAAGGATATTCAAACTCAATATATGTTTAAATGTACAGCACAAATTTAGATCACATCGCACAAGCTATATGTTGAAAAACAAAATAATTCACAAAATTAATAACAATTAATGACGTTTTTAACAATCAAAACTAACTGGATAAATTTTATTACAAAAATGACCAAACAATAACATTCGTAGAACTTGCTTAAAGCAATTCATTATTTTATATTATTGATCAATTCAAGATGCCGTTTAAACTGCGGCTCAGTTTTCATCAATGTCAGCGTTCCATTTGTCAATCTGCAGAATATTGGATCATAGTATTCATAATCATGAGATCGCAAAACATCTTCATCTATTTTTAATTGCAATTTTCCATTGTCCGTCGTGTAACAATATCCCAATGGCGGTGTAGGCAATATTGTAGTATCTGTCAATTTCTCTTTATTCAAAACATTAAAACCTCTCAACCCACTAACAACGACTTCTTTGTCCTCCAACATACTTAAATCTATTTCAAACTTTTTTGGATATCCTGACAAATACCCATAATATCGATTTTCGTCATTCAAAATATCATAATCATCTTTATAAAATTTATCATTGATGACTTGTGAAAAATCAGGACCACCAAGCTCGTAATATAATCGCCATAACTTTTTATCAGTAATATAGTTTAATGGATTTTCATCCATCTGCAAACAGCACAATATTTTAGCACCAAACTCTGCAAGATATTCTTCGTGTTCTGTCAATGCATACTCACTAATTTGATTAGCAATTGAACGCTTTACACCATCTTCAACTCCAGGCCATATTTTCCATCTTGGCATCCAAGGCCTTACCTGCTGGAAAGCACCAGCAACTTGACGCACATGATGTATATTTTCATGATAAAATGTTTTTTGAGAACGTGGCACTTCAAAGGCAACCATACCAGTTTTAAGGTCCTTAATCTCGTATATTTCATCTTTTAATTTTTTATTCAATTCGATACCACATATCGTGTTTGAAAGACCTCCTATTTGCTTCTCTCCATCATGTTCAAATTCTACAATAAATGCTGGCAATTGCATACCAATCGATGCTAAAAATTTGGCAGATACCAGTGTTTGCTCTGCTAACTCTTCTGATTGAAATATAAAAAAAATGCCAAATTGTTGAAACTTGGCAAATAATTCATCATGTAAACTCCCTTCGACATTTGACGGCATCAAAACCCGAAAATGATTGTCATTAAAAGCAACAATCCCTCCTTCCTTCAAAGATTGAAAAATTTTTACTCCCAAATCAATACCTTCAGAAACATTTACCAATGGCAATATAAAAATATCAGCAATAATATCATGAACCAACCATGAACCAGTCTCTATATGGAGACCGATATCGCGATCTTTCAAGAGAGTTACAACTGACAACAATTTTTCGTATATGATTTTCCCGAGCTCTCCAAAAAATTTATACGACATTTCCGCATCATCCGAGACAACTCCAATATTATCGTATGCTCTTATCGGATCTTCATCTGCCAGCCTTATAAACTGTTCTAATTCTTCAACATAAATACCTTCGCCTAATAATTGCGTGACGATTTTATGCATACGGCAAAAATTATATCGATCAGCATCTGCATGTGGCACACAATCAGAATCAAACGAAATTTTATTGAGCTTAGCAAACAGAGAAAAATCAAAACCTTCTTTGTCCCTAAATGATGCTAGCAAGGATTTTGTTAGCACAATTTTATTTCTTGAACAATCAATTGATCTTACTCCACCAAGAATTGAATCTTCAGCAATATGGTTTTGTGGCATAAATATAAACTTATAAACTTTTTTGCACAATTTAAGTTTTGTATTTTCGTCACTAGAGCAAAGATTACGAAGCATTTTATTTACGAAAATAGCCACCACGTATATTGATAAATTATTTTCATCAAAACATCTGCACAAATTCCATAAAACATCATCTATGATCTTGGAAGTTTCTGACATTACCACCTGCGCTACATCTCTTTCAATCAAAGATGTAGTATCATCTAACATACATTCAATGTCACATACAATGTGCCTTGCTCCGTCTGCCTGACAAACTCGTTGAACAACCTGACTAATACCATCTATAAGATCACAATTTCTATCACCAACGACTTGACAAATGTCAAAATCATCACAAAATTCACCAACCCTTTCCATGTCTTGGATGTAATCTTTTGACATAAATTGACAACATTATTGCAATGACAAAATGACTGTTGTCATTTCATATCACTGAATACAAACTGAATGCCATCAAAAATAAAAATCACATAAAACTTACACGAGTTAGAACCTGATGTTTCCAAAACTCCACAAACAACAAACGAAAGCTAAATAAAAAACTGAGTCAAAGACACGAATGCGACATATGGTGGGCCCTGCTGGATTCGAACCAGCGACCAAGGGATTATGAGTCCCCTGCTCTAACCGCTGAGCTAAGGGCCCAGACGTTCATGCGAACGAACAAGATACAGTCCACAGAAACGGTTTAGACACAGTTAGCAAGATAAAATTTTTATATTCTCAAGAAATTATTGATATCAGTTCAACATTTCTATACATGAACAGCAAAGTTCTAGAGCCCATTAGCTGAACATCATCGCAACTCAAAAACATTCGCTCTAACAAAAATCCAACCACCAAACAAACGTAACTGACATCAATACTTTTATATCAAAGACATATTTTTACGATCGTAACAACTTATCATACCGCATATCATTTAAAACGCTTGCAATTGTAACTCGCCTAACTTTTCTACAGACCTATGCAAAATTCTCTCAATATAGCATATATTTTTTCGGCTATTTTGTTCATTTTTGGCATAAAAATGTTAGGGAAACAACAAACTGCTCGAAAAGGGAACATAATATCTGGAATTGCTATGCTAGTTGCTGTAAGCGCAACATTATTACATTCACAAATACTGTCGTATTCATTGATAATATTCGCGATTGCAATCGGAACAATCATAGGAATTCCTATAGCGTATCGTACACCAATGATAAAAATGCCAGAAATGGTAGCATTGTTAAATGGATTCGGTGGATTGGCTAGCCTGCTCGTTGGACTAGCAGAATTTCATAAATTAATGAACATTGGAGCTGCATCATATTTTGCAACATCTGGCACCGTGTATTCCGACATCACTGTCATTGCAACAATGATAGCCACCTTTGCTGCTGTTGTCATTGGCGCAATAACATTCTCTGGCAGTTCATTAGCATATGCAAAGTTGTCAGGAAAAATGAAAATTTCAGCATTTCCGTTTATTAAAGCATTCAATGCTATTGCATTATCCATAATTATTGCTCTCGGTATCGCATTTACAATTTCGACAACAAATTATCAAGAATCAATATTGTGGGCTATTACCGTAGCATCCCTGATTTTTGGAATATCAATAATATTACCTATCGGTGGTGGTGATATGCCAGTAATAATATCGCTATTAAATAGTCTGTCAGGAATGGCAGCATCGGCAACAGGACTTATTGTATCGAATCTTGTGTTGGTAATAGCCGGATGTCTTGTAGGAACAAGCGGGTTAATATTAACTATGATTATGTGCAAAGCAATGAATAGAAACTTGCAAAGTGTACTATTTAGCGGTTTTGGACAAAAAAAATCAATTACTGGCACAAGTGATGCCAAACCAAAATCAATATCACCAGAAGATGCTTATTATGCAATTGAAGCAGCACGCAATATAATGTTTGTACCAGGATATGGAATGGCTGTTGCGCAAGCGCAACATGTCGTCAAAGAATTGAGTGATATTTTAGAACAAAATGGAGCGACTGTAACATTCGCAATACATCCAGTAGCCGGTCGTATGCCAGGACATATGAATGTACTATTAGCGGAAGCAGATGTGTCATATGATCAATTGATCGATATGGACACTGCTAATCGAGAAATACCAAACATCGATCTCGCTATTGTCATCGGAGCAAATGATGTTGTCAATCCAGCAGCAGCTCAAGATGCCAGTTCCCCATTATACGGGATGCCAATAATCAATGTTCATCAAGCAAAATCGGTAATAATATTAAAACGTGGTTCTGGTACCGGATTTTCTGGGTTAGAAAATTTATTGTTCGTAATGCCAAATGTTAGCATGGCATATGGTGATGCTAAGAAAACATTGTCGAGCATAATATCCAGCTTTAAGGAAGATTAAAGTGAGTGATAATAAGGAGCAGACTATAACCATCACAGGGCAACTAGAACGTGTTGTTTTTAGAAACGACAATAATGGATACTGCGTTGTTGAAATCAAAACAACAAAAACAGGCGATAAGTTTACTGCATGCGGAATGCTACCTGGTGTACAATGCGGAGAAACATTGGAATTGACAGGAACATGGACTACTCACGACAAACATGGGCTACAATTCAGTATAGAAAAATTTGAATCAAAACTACCATCTGATATACATGGAATACGACGATATTTAGGAAGTGGACTAATAGATGGTATTGGAAAAATCTATGCCAAGAAAATCGTCGATCATTTCGGAACAGAAACTTTCCATGTATTATCAAATGAATCATCACGGTTATTGGAGATCGAAGGCATAGGAGAATGCCGTGCAAAAAAAATAAAAGAAGCATGGCGGTCACAATTTGCTATTCGTGATGTAATGATATTTTTGCAAACATATGGCGTAAGCAATGCATTGTGCTTAAAATTATATGAAAAATATGGTGATGAAGCACGCCATATTCTAGAAACAGACCCATATCGTGTTTCACAAGAGGTCCATGGAGTAGGATTCAAAACAGCAGATAAAATTGCCAAGAACATTGGCATCCCAACAACTCATCCATCACGTATCGATGCTGGATTACTACATGTGATTTCAAACTGTGAAGAAGATGGCCATACATGTATTCCGCTTACACAATTGATAAAATCATCACAAATATTATTAGAATTATCACCTGAACGCATAGAAAAACGTATCCAAAACATGATAACATTTGGCAAACTATGCATGCTAGCTGATGATATTATTCAAAAAACATCCATGCGAAGAACAGAAGAGAGCATAGAAAAATGTTTATACAATATTATTCATGATAAAACATCAACATTGCCTGGTATATGGACCGAACGTGCAATCGACTGGGTTCAATCTCGTGAAAGCATGTCATTTGCAAATGAACAAATTTCTGCAATTACATCAGCTTTGACAAATAAAATATCAATATTGACAGGCGGCCCAGGAACAGGGAAGACTACAATATTGCGTGCTCTTGTATCAATATTGACAGCAAAGCGGGTAAAAGTTGTGCTATGTGCCCCTACTGGTCGTGCTGCACAAAAATTATCCGAAACAACAGGACAGCAAGCACAAACAATACATCGATTATTGCAATACACACCATCAGAAAATCAATTTTCTCACAATGAAGAAAATCCATTAAAACTGGACTTCATTATCATTGATGAAGCAAGCATGGTTGACACATATCTTGCATGTGCATTATTTCGTGCCATACCAACAACAGCACACGTTGTAATCGTAGGAGATATTGATCAATTACCATCTGTCGGGCCAGGGAATGTCCTCGGAGATATTATACGTTCTCAAAAATTTCCAGTCACACGTCTAAATAAAATATTTCGTCAAGATGCTTGTAGTGAAATTGTATCAGCAGCACATAATATTATTAATTCTGTCGACTCACGACCAACGACAGTACAATCTATCAATGAAATAGATCCATTACATGATTTTCATTTTATAGAATCTACAACACCAGAAGATTGTTTAGAAAAAATAATTGCATTATGCAAAGATCATTTGCCAAAATGGTATAATATAGATCCTATCGATGACGTACAAATATTAGTCCCTGTTCATAAAGGCACTATCGGCACTGAAAATATTAATACAGCCATACAAAATACTTTTATCGATAATGCTTTCTGTTCTTCATGGACAACTTATCGCATAGGCGATAAAGTGATTCAGAGCAAAAATAATTATGATAAAAATATTTTCAATGGCGATCTGGGACGTATTCAATATATCAACGACACAGACAATACTACCACCATTCGATTTAATGATGATTGCGTAACATTGAACAAATCAAATATGGCTGATATAAATTTAGCATATGCGATAAGTATTCATAAATCGCAAGGCAGTGAATTTCCTGTCGTAATTATTGCAATTTTACGGCAACATTATATCATGTTACAACGTAATTTGATATACACTGCTATTACACGCGGAAAGAATAAGGTATTCATCGTCGGTGACCCAACTGCATACTCCATTGCTGTCAACAACAAAGAGCGCGCGCAGCGACTGACTGGATTATATCGGAAGCAATAGCAATAATATAATCCCAAAATCAATCAACAACAACTTCCAATTTTTTTTCTCAGCTACAAAAACATATACTTTAAAAAATCAATTCATCTAGCAGACAAAAATTCTAATTAATATCGCCAACAAGATTAACACATTAATTTTTGGCAAAAATTTTCTTTAATAAAATTACAATAATGTGCAGTTAAAGAAAGACCATGTTGACTCAACACCTTCATTATGTTGTTCGCGATCACGTATGTTATCGACAGCTAACTTAAAATTTTCTTCGTAATTACAATGTGTGCGCACAGGATCAACCCCTTCAAACATGTTATCAACAGACACACGCAAACCAGGAGTAATTACCATCTGACGCAATATACTCAATTCTGATGATACAAAATCATATTCTACACTCATCGACACATGGCGACACATATCTTCTTGCCGTGCACATTCCCAATTCTCATGACCTACCCAATCAAGAGCACCACTACCCAATCCAAGTTGATTAAAACACATCGACCCTATATGATTTTTTACTGCTATAGAATTTCCAAACATTCCTCCCAATGAATGCCCGATAATAAACGGAACTACACATACCATATCATCTTGATTCTCCTGTTGTATACGTTCTATTGCTTCCAATACCAATCCGTCTGCGATATCCAATGTTTTTGGTTTTAAACTAAGCAATACACGTGCCGCTTCCAAAATCTGCTCAGATGTATCTCCTGATGTCACACCAAAACATCGTATAAATAATGGCCGTACACTCTGCCACTCATTAATTGTGCTTGGTAAAATCATGCCATATTCTCGTGCTCGTTCTTGTGTCATTGTATTTTCAAACAGATGACAATATGCAACGAATGTCTGACTTTCATCTATAAGAGCAGCCACGCATGGCTGTGCAGATGGTTCCATAATTTGTTCTTGGATAAATTTGATATAATCATCAGACCAAGGAGCTACTTCTTTCGACTTTCCAGACAATATATCATCTAAAAAAATTGTTTCATTCTCTTCTTCTGGCAAAAGTAGCCTGACGCATCTTACCATCTGAACTTCCTCAACAGATCGTTGATTTAATGCTGGAAATTTATCAGGCGACAATGGACTAATTTGTTTAAAGACATCATCAACCTCTGTCTTTTGCAAAAAACCACGACCATTCATCGTAGAAATGATTTTTTCATCAGATTTTGTAAAAACAATCATCTGACCACCGTTTAAAGCAATCGGTCCAGCAACAGTAGATATACTCATAACCTGTCCATTGTGTTTTTACAAACAAGCCATGTCAATAATTTCTTAAAAAAATACAAAAACAAGAACTAACATAACATTTTTTATTTCATTTTATCTATAAGTTATATAACTATATTGGTTACTCATGAATAACAGTGTTGATATAGAAAATATGCGTCACTCTGCTGCCCATATTCTAGCGACAGCAGTATTGCGACTATTCCCAGATGCGAAAACTGATATCGGCCCATCAACACGAACAGGATTTTACTATGATTTCGATCTCGATCATAAGTTCGAACAAGATGATTTGGTACGGATCGAAGAAGAAATGCATCGTATCATATCAGAAGATCAAAAATTTATACGAAAAGTAGTATCACGAGAAGAAGCAAAAAAAATCATTAATGATATTGGCCAGCCGTATAAATTATCACGACTGGATGATATTCCTGAAGGAGAAGAAATTTCTTTTTATACCAATGGTGAATTTACTGATCTATGCCGTGGTGGACATGTTAATTCTACTAAGAACATAAAGGCATTTAAATTGATAGGTGTTGCTGGTGCATATTATCGAGGCAATGAAAAGAACAAACAATTGCAAAGAATATCTGGCATTGCGTTTTTGACGCAACAGGAGCTTGACCAATATTTGATCACATTGGAAGAAGCCAAGAAACGCGATCATAGAAAGTTGGGGAAAGAGTTACGATTGTTTATGATCGATGATTCTGTCGGTCAAGGAATGATCTTATGGCTGCCACGTGGCGCAATAATCAGGAAGGAGCTTCAAGACTTTATTCTTGAAGAATTAGAAAGGCAAGGATATCAACAGGTATTCACGCCACATATCGCCAAGCTAGGGTTGTTTAGGACATCTGGACATTTTCCATATTATAAAGAATCTCAATTTCCTCCATTGCCGGATAGAGTCACATTAGACAATGCTATCGAGGAAGATATATCATGTAAATCATTGTTCAGTAATATGGAAGAAGGCAAGGATGATGGTTTTCTTTTAAAGCCAATGAACTGTCCTGGCCATATTGTAATCTACAAGTCAGAACCACGTTCTTACCGTGAATTACCAATAAAACTTGCAGAATTTGGAACGGTATACCGCTGGGAACAGTCAGGTGAATTGAATGGCATGACACGTGTAAGAAGTTTTACACAAGATGATGCTCATATTTTTTGTACACCAGAACAACTACAAGATGAAATCGATGCGTGTTTGCATATTGTAAAAATCATCTTCAAAACTTTGAATATGGAAAAATTCAGAGTGCGCATTGGACTTCGTGCTAAAGATTCATCAAAATATATTGGTAATGATGAACATTGGCATGTGGCAGAAGATGCATTAAGAATCGCTGCGCGTGGGCTTGGTGTTCCATTCGAAGAATGTGAAGGAGAAGCTGCTTTCTATGGCCCTAAGATCGATTTTGTTGTGCAAGATGTAATCGGACGGGAATGGCAATTAGGCACTGTTCAAGTAGATTACAATTTGCCAGAACGATTTGAGATGTCATATGTTGGCGCTGATAACAAAGAACACCGCCCTATCATGATTCATCGAGCTCCATTTGGATCATTGGAACGATTTACCGGATTATTAATAGAACATTTTGGTGGTGATTTCCCAACATGGTTAGCACCGGAGCAAGTCCGTATTCTTCCAATAAATGATTCATTGATTTCCAATGCAGAAAACATTTGTGATAATTTGAAATCACACCATATTCGCACGACAATCGATTCTCGGTCAGATAAGCTTAATGCAAAAATCAGACATGCAGAAATCGATAAGGTCCCGCATTTATTCATCATTGGACAGAAAGAATGCGATAATGGCACAGTCTCTGTCCGCTCGCGCATACATCCAGAATTTAATGGCGCACATTCGATCAATGACGCAATATCATTTTTAGAAAAAGCAATATCAGAACGTACATTACCAACAATAATGTAGTTCGATTTGTGTCATGAGAATAGTTTCGTGGAATGTCAATGGCATACGTGCTGTTTTGAAGAAGGGTTTTTGTTCTTCTATTGAAGACATGAACCCTGACATTTTGTGTTTGCAAGAAATAAAGGCTGACAAATCTGTCATTCCGTCGGTCACTCTTGAAGGATATGATGTTATTTATAATCATGCTGTCCGGAAAGGATATTCCGGCACCGCCGTTTTTTTCAGAAAGCAACCATTAACCATCGATTGCAACACATATATGGACTCACTGACAGGTGTCAGTGAGGGCCGTGTAATTTTATTAGAATACGAATCATTTTTCCTGATCAATGTATACACACCTAATTCTGGCAGCGAGCTCACAAGATTGCAATTCCGACATCATGTATGGGATGTTGAAATGTTGAATTTTATCACAAAATTAAGGAAACAAAAACCAGTAATTCTGTGTGGCGATATGAACGTCGCACATAAAGAAATAGACCTGTCAAACCCTGACAGCAATCATTTTTCTGCTGGTTTTACAGATGAAGAACGTTTTGGAATATCTCGTTGTTTCGAAACATTTGGCATCGATAGCTTCCGAAAGTTTTATCCAGACAAACCGAACTGTTATTCTTGGTGGTCATATCGCGCAAAATCCCGTGAACGCAATATTGGATGGCGCATAGATTACGTTATAGTAGACAAGATACTAGAACACTTATTATCTAATGCATTTATTTTCTCTGACATACATGGCTCCGACCATGCTCCAGCCGGAGCAGATATTGATTTGTAAATAACAAAAGAAATTGTATCAATTATAGAATTGTATGGCTCGTACAAATCCTAAAATCGACCAATATCTATCACACAAATACCAAACATCCATAAAAAAGCGTCTATGAGCACACAACTCATAAGCGCTTCTAAAAATACTCAACAAATCAATAAATTGCTGCAACTTTCACAAGCTTATTGATCATCATCTTGTGATTGATCACCATTCCCAAACCTATTTTGAGAACGCCCATCTTGATTTTGATTGTCTGCATTCGATTGACTATTGTCCTCTACTTGAATATCAACAAAATCAACATCATCCAATCTTTCCATCAACTGTGTACGTAAATCACCACTGCGTTGATTGAGAATGTCAGCTGATTCACTAGCTCCTGTTACAAAACTTACGCTTAATGACTTTCCATCTTTGATAACAAAAACCTCCGTGTCCTTTAAGACACTATCTTTCAACATTATACGCACTTCCTGTCTGGCATTTAAGGCCTCACGGGTTGCAAGGATCTCATTCGCTACTTGTACACCAATATCACGTATTGTCGATGCTGCTTCTGTTGGTTCTACATATGTCCTTTGCGCAGCAATGGTATCCAAAATGACATTTCCATATGCCATTGCACCAGGTTGTTTATTCTCGTCATTCTTAACATCATAATCATTATTACGCGAAATTGCTGTGTTTTCAGGAACTGATTTATAACTAGACATATCAGGATTGAACACACTCATTCCAACATTACTAGAAAATGCTCCTTTGTTGCCTTCAGAACCTATGCCAGACATCACAAATCCAGAATTGCCAGTCATCGTCCCCTTCAGTCCTTCTGAGCTAGAAAACATTCCCTTGTTGCCTTCAGAACTTGTGCCAGACATCACAAATCCAGAATTGCCAGTCATCGTCCCCTTCAGTCCTTCTGAGCTAACTTTACCTCCGTCCGGATTTGGAAACAACGATAATTCATTGCTACGCCCACCAGAAGCACCATTGTCGGAACTTCCATTGCCCTTCATCTTATTAGCAAATAACAAAGCATCACCAGCATCTGCTTTTTTGCTAATCTCTGATATTGTTTTAGCATCTACTTTCTCGTTATCAAAACTAGAAGCATATTGTGCATTACTGTTTTTACTGTCCTTTACTTGATTTGTTGCCATCGTCTATCTCCCGTAACAGGTTAATCCAATTTTCTTTTTTTTGCAAATTCTTCAAGTTCTTTATCAGCTACCATTTCATCAATCTTATTAGCCTCTTTTATCCATTCTTCTTTATGTGATTCTATTTTTTCTACATTCTTACTAGCATCCTGTAACTCTATCTTTTTCTCCTCAAGATTTTTTTTAGCCTTTTCTAAATTTGATTTTTCCGTCTCCAATGCTTGTTCATGAGTAATCAATTTATTCTTGAGGATCTTTATGGCATAATGTAGCTCATCCACCGCTCCCTTCTTTACTTTTTGCATCATGATTTTTTGATACAATCTTTCTGACTCTTTTTCCATGAATGCTTTAAAATCTTCAAGTGCTTTTTCTGCTTTTGCTACATTATTTTCTGCCTCAACGACTAATACTTGCGCCTGTTTTAAATTTTTCTCAGCAACATCCTTTCGGAACTTGCGAACACGTAACATTTCCTCCAAAATATATTTAGCCATTACAAACCAACAGCTTTTGCCATTTTATCAATTGTTACATTAAAATCATCTTTTTCACTCAATCCCTGTTTTAAAAAATTATTAACACCTTCAATTCTGTCAATCGCTTCATCTGTAACCTTATCTGCTCCTCGCTTATATTCACCAATTCTTACTAACAACTCTACTTCTTGATATTTTGATAGAATTGTACGTAATTTCGATGCCACTTTTTTATGCCGCTCATCAGTTACTTGATTAAATACACGACTAACACTGGCCAAAATATCTATAGCGGGATAATGGTTCATACCTGCTAATTTTCGTGACAATACAATATGACCATCAGTAATTGATCGCGTTTCATCAGCTATAGGCTCAGTCATATCATCACCTTCTACAAGCACTGTATAAAGCGCTGTAATGGAACCTTTTTCTGACTGTCCTGCACGTTCCATCAATTTCGGCAACTCTTCAAATACAGACGGAGGAAATCCTCGACGAGTAGGCGGCTCACCAGCAGCAAGTCCGATTTCACGTTTAGCACGCGCAAAACGAGTGACAGAGTCCATCATTAAAAGAACCTTACGTCCTTTATCACGAAAATACTCTGCAATAGCAGTTGCTGCATATGCTGCTTTCAAACGTTCCATTGATGAACGGTCAGACGTTGCGATAACCAATACGGACCGTTTCAATCCTTCTTCTCCAAGATCCTTTTCTACAAACTCTCGTACCTCACGTCCACGTTCCCCTACCAATGCCAATACATTTACTTCAGCAGCAGTATTACGAATGATCTGGGCTAATAACGTACTTTTACCACCACCGGCAGCAGCAAAAATACCAAAACGTTGTCCTTCTCCGCATGTCAATAACCCATCCAACGCACGAACACCCAATGCTAATGGCTTATCAATAGGATTACGTAACATAGCATTCGGTGGATCATTATAAACAGGATAAAATTCATCTGTCGTCAATGGACCCTTCGTTGATAAATCCAATGGTCTACCAAGTCCATCAACAACACGACCCAACAAACAATCTCCTACAGGAACCATATGTACCTTCCCTGTAGGAATTACTTCTGTGGATGCCGAAACACCACGCAAATCTCCAATAGGACTCAATACAGATGCATCATTGGAAAATCCAACAACTTCTGCCATCAATTCAGTATCTTCCCATGGATTTTTTAATATACACAATTCACCAATTTTTACACCTGGAACAGATGCTTTGATAATTGTACCAATAACCTGTAAAACTTTTCCCTTTACTTGTACTAAAGTAGAATCTTCTATGGATTGTTCCAATTGATCGGTAATATATCCAAATGGATTGCTATTATCATTAACATCGCTCATATATATTTTTCTCCATCAAGATTTCACATTAACTAATGCATTTTCTATCGCTTCCAATTGAACAGGAATACTTGCATCTACCACTCCTAATTCTGTCTCCAAAATACATGCACCCTGTTCCAAATGAGCATCAGCACAAACATCTAAAAATTCTATCATCGGAGTATCTTGTGTAAGCTCTGTAATCTTATCACGTAATAATGGAGCATCAACAGGAGCAACTTTTAATGTTGCATGTTTTTGCATTTTTATCTTTTGCAAAGAATTTTTTACTACACTTACGATCAATTCTTGTTTGTCGATTTTTCCTATTATTTTACGAAGTGCCATTTTGACAACATCAGTAACATCAGATTCCAATTTCGAAAAACTACTAGAACTTTTTGTTACAAAATCCATCATTGTATTAGCAATCTCTTGTTTGCCCTGCTCCATTCCATCTTCATATCCACGTTTCTCTTGTTCTTTTTTTGAAACATTTGCATCTTCTAGAATTTTAGCAGCTTGTTCATGTGCACGATGAATGATATTATCACTTTCCTTTTGTGCTTCTTGTACAAGAGCATCGCATTTTCCTTTTACTGACGATATCATTTCCCTACAGTTATTAAACGTAGCATAAGAACTTGCTTTTAATACCTTACCTCCTGTAGCTACATCAAACCCGTTCAAATTGATCTCGTAAATATCATTATGTCCCGCCATAGACCATTCTCTTTCTATATTTTATCCCTAGCGAACGTCATCAACTCCAAACATTTTTTACTCACTTCTACATCACCTTGCTCAGGAATATTCAAATCTTTCCCAATTACCAAATATAACCGTTTTTTTATTTCACATGGCAATCCAATTAATGACATGCATAATATTTTTTCACCGATGGATTTTATTTTTTCTGACATATCACTTGTATGAACATTGAAACTAACATCAGGAAGAATCTTCCTTAACATCATGCTCCGCTTGACAATGAATTCATATACATCCTGCCCAATTTGCTCTATTACCGCTATCAATGACTTTTTACTAATGATTTTTAAAATGTCTTGATGACAAAACATTGCACCAGCTATTAGCATGGCCTTTTTCAACAATTCAAGATTATCGATGACAAATCGAACGATAGGCAACCGTATATCATAATCAATCACTGTGCTCAATTGTAATTTTTCCAATAATTCTTTTCGCACAATGGTACTATGACACCGATCAGATAATAATATCTTCTGAACATTCGACAAATCGTTCAAAATAAGAGATTCTCTCTGCTGTTCAGATAAATATTTTTCAATATTGAAATTAAAGTCATACCATCTCTTGAAGTAATCAAAATCACTGTTTAATATTTCTTGGACATTGTTAATTTTTCCGTCCATAAAACATCTTTCAATTATATGATACTATTTTGTAGTATCATTATCTGGCATTTCATCTAATTCATTAATCGACATGTTATCATTATTTTTCTGAACAACAACTGGCGAATTTGCAGAAACATTAGAATTGCTAACATTCGGCTTTCTATGCCTGATAAATAAATAAATAGCAACACCAATCGCACCCAACAATACAACAGACATTACTAAAATTATCGCCAAAAATTTCGATGCAGAATCATGTGCCATGCTAAGTCCCATGACATTAACATTTTCATCAATAAGAATATTTTCTGTCGCACTATCATCAAATGATACAGGAAACAAAGCTATTGATACACGGTCGTAATCTAGCCCCTGCACACTATTAGCTACGAGATATTTAATTTCGCGCACAGATTCATCCAATGTACCACCTGATTTATATGTAATGAAAACAGCAGCAGATGCCGGTGTTTCTGCATCAGTATATGCATCTTTTTCAGGCAAGACAATATGTACACGTGATTGCAACACACCAGGAATTTGGCTCAATGTTTGAGAAATATCTTCTGACAATGCATACATATAACGCGCACGCTCTTCCAATGGAGATGATACTAATCCACTCTTTTGGAACACTTGTCCAATTGTAACATATGGAGTATTGGGATATCCCTTAGCATTTAAAATCTCCACTGCTTTAGAAAAATTACTCTTATCATTGAGTGTTACTGTCCATGTCATTTCAGTACCTGCTTTTTTGGACACACTTATACTATGCTGCTGCATGACAGACAGGATCTCATTTGCTTCCTTCTCTGGCAAATTCGACAACAAATCTACTTTGCCACATCCTGCCAACAATGACATCGCTAACACAACCAACAAATTACTTAGCCTACCATAAACCGATTTGCTCATACGTACTTCTTTAAAACTCGAATAGCAAACTTTATCAAAATACCACATAAAATCAAGATCAAACAAACAACAAATCAGGACAACTAACAATTACAAATATTGGCAATAAAAAATTATCATATATCGAAACATCAACATTTTTTAATATCACTAGGAAACCGCCATACTGTGAACATTATTAAACATGCTATTACTATCATAATACATCGCATGAGTACAAAATACGAACCAAAAATACTTTTAGAAAAACTCATCAATGGAACACTAAATGAACTGACTATCGTCGACATAAAGCATACTAATCCCAAAATAGTCCCCATATTTTGTGCTCCAAATAATTTATGCCATGCTGCTGTCAGTAACGCATTATATGCTCCCCATGTTGCACCTATACAAATAACATATAATGCCAGCCCACAAAAATAATTGCCATTATCAAGGCCAGTAAGTCCAAAAAACTGTAAACACAACATAATGATGATACAATTCTTTACACCGCGTTTATCAAAAATACGGCCAAAAACCATATGCGATATTATAGTAGCAATGCTCAAATAAAAATAACTACGTATTGCTACCTCACATGCCACCCCTTTCTCTGCAAAAATATCAACGATATGAACAGCCAATCCTCCTCCAATAAATGAATTCATAATAATAACACTAGCTACACACCAAAACTTCAATTGGCATAATAAATATCGTCTAGAAAATACCTTTTCGAAATTCTCACTTATATTTGTTGTGCTGTTATCAGTATGATGTTTTTTCCCACAATTAATTGGATAAAAATATCGAATAAATAATAATACAGCGACAACACTAACAATACTCAGAACACCATAAGATACTTGCCATTGGGAACCACCAGATAGTCCATACATCACGCTTGGAGCAAGACCAGTCGTAATCGACACACATATTCCACTCACTGCAACTGCAATTCCTTTATTAGTGTCGAATGTTGATACTACCTGCATACGACCGATCAATGGCATCATATTTTTTCCTAAAAATCGCAATGTTGACAGACCTATAAACAGAACTACAATAAAATATGACTGCTGATCAACAAATCCTGAAAATATATTCCGAAATAATACAAAGCTACATGCCATAAACGATAATACCATCGTCCACAAAACCAAAACATATATCGCAGAACGACGTATCCCTATTCTATCGACAATAGATCCACCAAATAATACTAGGCATCCACCGACCAACATTGATATCATATAAATCATGCTAAAGACATTACGAGATATTCCTGTTGTTGCTAAAATAGCACTGGTAATCCCCGCTATGCCAGCGGATTGACCAGCAAACCCAAACACCGACAAGAAGCACGCCATAATAAAAACAATCACCTTATTTCGTCTGTCTGTTAACATGCCATGACAAACAACGCGCAATTTCATCAAAAAAGCAATATTAAAGATTGACATCATAAAAATCGTCAACTTCCTTCGTATTTGTTAGATTTTCGTCATGAGAAGTGATTACTTAAAAGCTGCATCTGCTATCATAAGAGAACCGAATATCCTCATTAATGTTGTTTCTCGTCGTGTAAAACAATTAAAAGCCGGTGCCCGTCCGTTGATCGACTCCCTTGAGAAATTGGACAACGAAGATATTGCATTGCGTGAAATCATAGAAGGAAAAATTACGTATGATCTTCGCAACAATACTGAAGCTATAACATCGATGTAATAAGGAATGGCAAATAACAAACAAAATATTCGAACAACAGAGATCCGTAATAAAAAAGCATCGCATGATTATTTTATCGGTGAAAAATTCGAATGTGGCGTTGTTTTAACAGGAGCAGAAGTAAAATCTATACGGCTTGGGCATTGTCAAATCAATGACGCATTTATCATGCCAGATAAACATCATAATTTGTTTTTATTGAACGCACATATATCAGAATATAAATTTACTGACAGTTCAGAACAAAACACGACACGACAACGTCGTATTCTTTTACACAAACAAGAGATAAGAAAAATTCTCAATGCAATCGAACGTGATAAAATGTCAATCCTTCCAATAAGGATGTACTTAAAACATCGATTGATAAAGTTAGAAATTGCCATTTGCAAGGGTAAAAAACTTTTTGACAAACGTGAAGCACTGAAAAAAAACGAGGCATTACGTGAAGCTCAAAGGGCAATAGCGTCTGCTGTACGACATTCTCGTTGAACATATCTGCACAATTTGACGAATCGTAATATTTTGCATATATCTTAATTATATATATCAATAAAATACCACAAACAACGCAGGAAAGCTTGCATTTTCAAAAGATATGCCATTGTTGGTGACTGTTTATGTTTGAGAATTTCTCAAAAACTGACATCGCAAAAAAAACATTCTTATTTGATAGCTGTCGTTGTTTTTGCGCAGGATTAATAGAAGCAGGATTTAATGCCTTTGCTCTATTGGTCGCAATAAGAGTATTCCACGCTTCAAAATTGACAAAATCTCTTCTAACTTCTGCATGGTTCATTGGGTATTTCATAACCCCATTTACACAATTATTAGTATCGAAATCATCAAAACTAAAAGTAACAGACTTTTGCAAATATTACATGTTATCAGTATCAATTGCTACATTTATAGCCATGCTATCAAATACATTTTCAGGGTTCCTATTGTTTATAATGTTAGGAATGATATTTTTTAAACAACCTGCACCATTGATGGCAGATGTTTATGGACAGAATTATTCATCAAAAGAACGTGGTGGGCGGCTATCGCTTGTTCTAATGATACTGCCAATACCAACATTATTATTTTCTCCAATTGGCGGGAAATTAATGGATATAAACTTACAAAATTATCGGTTAATATTGTTAGTCGTTGCTATAGCTGCTATAGGATCTGCCTTTTCATTTTCAAAAATACCATCACGAATATTGCCTGCAAGAACGGACCATTCAATATTTTCTAACTTCAAACTAGTCGCCAAAGATAAGTTATTTGGAACAATGATCATGTGGTGGACATTCGCTGGCATCGCTAATCAAATGACAAAACCACTGCGAACAGAATATTTGGTAAATCCATCATACGGGATTAATGCATCGAATTTTTTTGAAACACTAGCATGCATAACAATTCCTTTCGGATGTCGCATATTGAGCTCATGTGCCTGGGGAAAATTATTCGACAACACCAAGATCATCACAGTAAAAATAATGGTAAATTGTTTCATGGTGCTCGGACTATTGTTATTTTTCAATTCACGATCTCATGGAATAATATCGCTAGCATCAATTTTAATTGGGATTGCTTATGGTGGCAGTGAGATCGTATGGTGTTTATGGGTGACTAAAATCGCACCGAAGGATCAATTTAGTGCATATATGAGTGCTAATGTCGCTATTGCCGGATTGCGAGGATTTGTATCCCCATTTATAGGATACAGCCTGTTGCATTACTTTACTTTGAGTCAAATCAGCATATTAGCATCGTTGTTGATTCTAATATCAACTGTAGGATTTATATCATTGCGCAAACATAAACGATTTTCCATGGAGTCAGAATGATATCATTAGGATACTATATTCATAATATCGACCCATTTATTATACGCTTTGGAAGCGACTGTTTTGTAGAAGGTATCAAGTGGTATGGTGTTTGTTACATTTTATCATTTATATTGGCATCATTTTTACTTAATCTTTACACAAAAAAAAATATATCACCAATGTCATGTGATGAAAACTCATCATTGATGTTTCTTATAATAATTGGTGTTCTTGCCGGTGGACGATTGGGATATATTTTATTATACACTCCTCACGTATTTCTAACATCACCTATAGAGATTTTTGCAATTTGGCATGGAGGAATGTCCAGTCACGGCGGATTCATAGGTGTTGCACTTGGAATTTTTATATTTTGTAAACGTAATAAATTTAAAGTATTAGAAATCGGAGATCTGATTTCAACAATCGCACCTATTGGATTTTTTATCGGCAGAATAGCAAATTTTATCAATGGAGAACTTTTTGGAAATATTACAACTGTTCCATGGGGAGTAATTTTCCCTAATAGCGCACAATGTGCATCTGACATAACAATGATTCCAGCACGACATCCATCACAATTATATGAATGTTTATTAGAAGGCGCTTTATTATTCGTTTATTTACAACATCAATTATGGAATAGAAAATCTAAAATCCCGGGCATCATAACCAGTAAATTTTTAATAGCATATGGCATATTACGAATATTAACAGAATGTTTTAGAGAGCCAGATGCACCATTGATTTATAACATGTCACGTGGACAATTTTATTCGATTTTTTTAATAATAGGCGGTTTTATATTACTGCTAATATCCAAACGAGATCATATCGTCAAAAATATTAGATAGTCATAAATATCAATTAAAAGCACTACAAATTACGCATCAATAAAACTTTAATCGAAAACAGCACCGCCCAACAAGCATTCGCCGTCATAAAATGCTATTATTTGACCGCTTGCAACCGCACGTTGCGGAACATCGAATACTATCTTCGCACGATTATCATCAATCCTATCAAATGATATTCTGCATGCTGAATCACGATACCTCGGACGAGCAAATAACACTTTAACATCGTCTAATTTGCCGTTAATAGTTGAAATCCCATGAACAAAGAATTCTTGTTGATATAACCAAGGACAATCAATACCTTCCAATGCTACAATCAAATGATTTTTTTCTAAATTTTTTCCAATAACAACATAATGTGCAAAATCTTTATTCGATGGAATATTTATTCCATGCCTCTGACCTAGAGTAAATCTGAATAATCCATGATGTCGACCAAGAACACGACCATCAATATCAACAATATCACCATCACTATCTTGAATATATGCTGATAAAAAATCTTGAACCTTAACTTTTCCCAAAAAACAAATTCCTTGACTGTCCTTTTTCTGTGCGTTTGGCAATTGTGCATCTTCTGCAATTTGTCGAACATCCGGCTTGGCAAACCCACCAATAGGAAATAAACAATGATCCACCTGTTCTTGCGATAACATCGCTAAAAAATATGATTGATCCTTGTTCTTATCGATCCCTTCAAAAATATCAACTGTACCATCTTTTCGATCAACACGACGACAATAATGCCCTGTTGCAAAATAATCATATCCGCTGTCTAGTGCATATTGCTTCAATAGTCCAAACTTTATGCGAGCATTACATAACACATCTGGATTTGGCGTGATTCCATTGCGATAACCATCAACCAATTCTTTGACGACATGTTCGCGGTAATGAGATATCATATTGAGCACTTCAAACGACATCCCAATACTTTCACATGCTAAACGAGCGTCTTCCATATCCTTTCTCCATGGACAATCAGATATCGGATTGGAATCATCGTCCGCATTCCATGTACGCATGAATATTCCATGGACATAATATCCAGCACGTTTTAATAATAATGCAGCAACTGCACTATCAACGCCACCTGACATCGCAACTGCTATTTTGCCCCGCAACATTTCTTATATTTCTTCCCGCTTCCACATGGACATAAATCATTCCGATTGACCTTTGGTTCTGTCGAATGATTTGCAACAACAGCATTCATCATTTTCTTATTTTTTTCCTGCCGATGTTGCTGTTCAACAGAATTATTAGCACCATCCCCACCAGATAATGTAATATTATTACGAATGCTATGCAACATCCTCTCAAATGCTTCAACACTACCAGCTGACCGAAATACTTTTGCACAAACATCAGCATTGATCTGTCTCAACATTGACTCAAAATACTCAAATGCTTCTGTCCTATATTCATTAATTGGATCTCTCTGACCGTAACCACGTAATCCAACACTACTACGCAAGGCATCCATTTCCGTCAAATGATTCTGCCAATTACGGTCAATTGCACTAATCAACAAATATCGTTCAACGGCACGTAATGCGGTACTATCATCACTTGACTCCTTGATGTCATAAACATTTTTTACTTTTGAAAAAATCGTACTCTTTACTTCCTCTGATGAAAGACCATCAATCTCTGATAATTTCAGATTGATAGGGAAATTTATATTCGTCCATGATAATAATTGCGATACTTGCTCGACGTCAATTGATACTTTCTGTGCAAAAGGCAATTTATCCACCCGCATGTCAATTTCATTACTGATAATCTCAAAAATAACATTTCGAACATTATCCTCTGACAAAGCATCACTACGCAATGCGTAAATTATTTCCCTTTGCCGATTTAACACGTCATCATATTGCAATAAGCGTTTTCGTATCGAATAATAATATTGTTCTACTTTTTTCTGCGCAGTCTCTATAGAACGATTTAATAATGGATGTGCTAATACTTCACCCTCTTTGAATGTTTTTTGCAACAATCGTGCAATCGGGCCTGCTGACGCAAAAATACGCATCAAATTATCTTCCAATGATACAAAGAATTTCGCCATCCCAGGATCGCCTTGTCGAGAACAACGACCACGTAACTGCCTATCAACCCGTCGGGATTCATGACGCTCTGTTCCAATGACATACAAACCACCAAGCTCAGCAACTCCATCTCCCAATCGAATATCTGTCCCACGACCAGCCATATTAGTAGCTATTGTGACTGCTCCTTTTTGACCAGCTTGTGCGACGATTTCTGCTTCCTGTTGATGATACTTTGCATTCAAAACATTATGCGGAATATTATCACTTTTTAGCATCTTGCTCAACACCTCTGATGATTCAACCGACGTAGTGCCTACTAGAACTGGTTGTCCTTTTTTATGTGCTGATTTTATTTCTGCCAATACAGCATTATATTTTTCACGTCGTGTTTTATAAATTTCGTCATCCAGATCTTTTCGCAAACATGGACGATTTGGAGGAATGACAACTACTGGAAGTCTATAAATATCATTGAACTCCTGCGCTTCAGTCTCTGCCGTACCTGTCATCCCTGCTAGCTTGTCGTACATACGGAAATAATTTTGCAAAGTAATTGTAGCATACGTACACGATTCCCTCTCAACAGTAATGCCTTCTTTGGCCTCTATCGCTTGATGCAACCCATCGCTCCAACGACGACCAGGCATAGCACGACCAGTATTCTCATCGATGATTACTACTTTCCCTTCTAAAATCGCATATTGTTCATCGCGATTGTATAATGAATAAGCACGCAACAATTGATTAAGACAATGTATTCGCATGCTTTTATCAGAATATTCCCTTTCGGCTGCCTGTTTAGCATCTGCTTTCCCTGATTCAGTCAATTCTGCATTTGCTTCAATTTCTGAAAAAACAGTCGGCAAATCTGGCAAAACGAATGCATATTCATCATTAGATATCGTCCTGCGACCTAATTCTGTCAGATCAGATTGCTGATCTTTCTCATCAACACAATAAAACAATTCTTCTTTTGTTTGCTGTTTTTCTGAACGAAATAATTCAGAACTCATTTCAAGGTCAAATTTATCAAAATTTTTCCTAAACGTACCATCCTCCATCAACCGAAAAAATTGCCGGTTCTTTGGCATTCCTAATTTCACTTGCCATAATTTCTTATAAGCATCACGGTTATATTCTTCATTACTATTCTCTAATAATACTTTCGCTTCTGATGCCAGCCGATTACATAACTTTTGTTGCAATTCAACCAATCGTTCGACCATAGGCCGCATTTCAACATACGGAATTACTTCGTCTGTCTTCGGAGCAGCACCAGAAATGATCAATGGTGTACGCGCTTCATCTATAAGAACAGAATCGACCTCATCAACGATACAAAAATAATGATCACGTTGCACTTGCTCATCAGAAGACATTGCCATGCCATTATCGCGTAGATAATCAAAACCAAACTCTGATGCTGTACCATATGTAATATTACAATTGTATGCTGCTTTTCGCTCTTCATTTCCCATTTGATTCTGAAGACATCCAACAGTGATCCCCAAGAACCGATACAAATACCCCATCCACTCAGCATCTCGACGAGCAAGATAATCATTGACCGTTACCAACTGACAATTTTTACCAGTCAATGCGTTTAAATACAACGGCAATGTGGCGACCAATGTTTTTCCTTCACCAGTTGCCATTTCACAAATTTTTCCTTGATGCAATGCAATACCGCCGATCAATTGCACATCATAATGCACCATGTTCCATTGTAACTTATTGCCACATACTTCTATTTCCTTGCCACACAATCTACGAGCAACATTTTTTACAAGAGCAAACGCTTCTGGCAACACGCTGTTTAACGATTCGCCGTTCGCAACCCGTCGCTTCAGGTCATCCGATTTTTTTGAAACATCATCATCTGACAATGCCTGTAATTCGATTTCACGACGATTAATTTCTGCAACAATCGGAGAACATTGTTTTATAAACTTCCTATGATTATGCCCAGCAAACAACTTAAAAAACCTACCTATCATCTTTTTATCTCTATCTATTTTCGAGAATTAAACATAAAACACAATATCGTCGACCTTATATTGTTTCAATAATCAGTTTTCAACAAAAAATAACAGTACAAAAATTTTATGACACAAAATTTTAATACATTTTTTAACACATCGCTCGATATGTCATCACTATAAATACTTTATGAATGCCCTCCCTATTGCATACCTGCGCGCTCGTTTAGAAGAATCTTGTATCGATAAAAATCCTGATGCCATCCATCGAGAACATAATGAACGCGCCTGCCGATTAGACACATTTAAAATTTCTTCTATGTCGGAAGAAGTTATTGTACGTTTTTTACGAAATCTATCGATAATCTTACATTGTTCCTCTGGCAACTCCATCATTAACAACTGTTTCTCATCAGAAATAACTTGAATATCACTGTTATTTGCCAATTTTATATCGTTACTCAACGCATCATGAATAATTTCGCAAAACAATATGATAAATTTTGAAATATCAACATCACATCGTCCATCATAGTAATTTTCCGAACCCAATTCAAAAAAACACGATAACAACCGCTCTTTATTAGCAATCAATCGCCCAAAAATGGCACGCAACATCAAATCTTTAAATCCTGTCTTAGACAATATCATCAAAGCCACACAAACTCCTACAGAAAATGTATACTCTCCAAACGCCCAATATGTCATTAATTGACAACAACAGTCTGCCGCTCGTACTACAGAAGGATCACAATTATGCAATTCATTAACAAATCTATCCATTAATACTGATAACTCATCTGGCAACGGTGACATATACAAAATATCGCCACTGGATTTATCATAGATAATATCTGGCTCCAAACGATATTTCTCAAACCGGCACCCATTTTCACAAAAAATATTGGCAATAGATACAATGTCATCCGCTGTAATTTCACCACTACGCGAGCACTCAATGACTCGACTCAGAGCAACATTCTCATCATCACACAACACGTAAAATTCATCAGAGACCTCAATGTCAACATCGAACAACCTGCCTAACAAAAAATGAATATCGCACAACTCTTTCGCCAACCAATCCGAAGTAACATAATGAGAACCTGCCATTAAATGGCAATAATGATAAAGACAGCGCAGAAAATCAAGAAATTTTATATGGCGGAGAGAGAGGGATTCGAACCCACGGTACCGTCACCGGCACTTCGGTTTTCAAGACCGACGCAATCAACCACTCTGCCATCTCTCCAGACAGTTTCCACATACTCAATTTATAAAAAAAAATGTCGAGATAAAAAATGTAAATACAGGTACATTTATATTAAAAATAACTTAATCAATCATTTTATTCGCCTACGCAATGACGGGACACCCATGCTTTGCCGATATTTTGCTACAGTACGACGTGAAATTATAATACCATCGCATTTTAGAGCCTCAGAAATTCCTCGATCTGACAACCGATCGCCTTTTCCATCGATAATATCACGAATGCGTTGCATTATAGCAGATTGTGAAAATGTCCCCATGTTATCGTTTCCATAATCAAAAAAATATGACATTGGATATGTTCCATGTGGAGTATTTACATATTTATTTTGTACAGCACGACATATCGTAGAAATATTCAAACCAAGCACCTTGGCTACATCTTTTAATCGCAAAGAATGTAAAAAAGTTTTTCCGTGTTCAAAAAAATCGATTTGACGATCAAGAATTATTTTACTGATCTCCAATAACGTTTCACGGCGTTTCACCAATGACTCGCCCAACTTACGACCATTGTTTGCCTGTTGTTTTATATATTTCCAATCAGCGGAAGTATAGCCATTACCATGAACAGCCGCTTCACGATATAATTGAGTATAACGAATATTCGGCAATGAATCATCGTTAAATATTATCTCCCATTCTCCATCACGTTTGCAAATACGAATATCAGCAGCAACAACAATTGCATCGTTAACAAACCCTGAAATAGGCGAAAATCGCATGCGCATAATACGCCTTCCTGACTGCAAAATATCGTCACGAGACACTCCTAATTTACTGACCAACACATCGATATTACCTGACTGCAAAACATCAAAGTATTTCTCTAATATCTTTTTTGCTAATGCGATTTCATCTCCACCATCATCCATATCACATAGTTGCACACACAAACATTCCTTTAATGACATTGCCCCTATCCCACATGGATCAAGGTACATCAAATCATTTCGCAATAACATAGCATCGTCTAATGACATATTTAATATTTTCGACACATCAACCATATCGCGATCAAGAAATCCACGATCATTTAAACATGATAACAATAATAGTAACGAATCCTTTCTTTCCTGCGTCCAATCTGGAACTTGACTCAACAAATGATCCTGTAATGACCGACGTTCGGCTATATTTTCCATCATTGCCTGATGGTCATCAGAATCATTTTTGAAACACACCTTACGCGCAACATCCTGCATTTCAATAGTTGGATTTTTTACACATTCTCGTGATACCCATGCATAAAGGTCCTTTGTCGACATCTGCAAAACATCCAACGATTGCCTCATAGATTGAGACAATTTCTGTATTTGTTTTTGCTCGTGTACTAATTTATTTTCCACTACTAAACATTGTTCAATCCGAAGAATCGTCCCGTGTTATCATAAGTCAAGCGACAAAAATCTTGCTCGCGACAATTCAATAAATTTGCACCAAAGATAGCAGTTTCTCGAAGGAATGCAGGTTCATTACGTTTTTTTCTATACGGAACAGGCGTTAAAAATGGACAGTCTGTTTCTATCATTAATCTATCGTTACGAACAATTTTAAACGGCTCTGCCAATGATCCTTTATATGTTAATATCCCTGAAAATGATACATAACAACCAAAATCCATTAATTGCCTCATTTCTTGCAGGCCATAATCATAACAATGAATATTAATTTTATCAGAAGAAATGCCTGAAAATTTCAATAAATCTATTGTATCATCAAATGCATCACGAGAATGAATCACAACTGGCAAATCATGTTCTTTTGCAATCATTAATTGTTGCATAAACATCGCTTTTTGTGCTTCAATTTCACGTTCTTTTTCATCAACATCACCTGGCAACCTATGATAATCTAGTCCAATTTCACCAATAGCAACTAATTTATCATCCTTCAAAAAATCCACAATATGCTCAAGATCACTACTATGCTCAACATATAATGGATGTAATCCTACTGTGTAATATATATCATTATTCTCTTTGACAAACTTCGAATAAAACTGCCAATCTGCATAACACGTTCCAACAGCAATAAATCTCCTTACTTGTGCAGCACGCGCACGCGACATAACATCCGATATCGTACCATCAGCATAAAAATCATCCAAATGGCAATGACTATCTATGATGTCCATATGTCTCACCATGAAGATTTTACAAAACAATGTCAACTGACAAATCAAGACATCATCTTGTCAATTAAATGGCATATTAAACAATAACAATCAACAGATGTCACAAGCTAACTCTAAATTGCATATATCAAAAATATGCAAAAACAACTCTACTCTTCTACAGCAACAACTGGCCATTCCGACAATTTTTTAATATCTTCTGGCGTGACAACTAATAAAAAATGCGTCCCCATATGCTCAACTGCTACCAACATTTTTCCTCCGCCCAAATTACGTGTAGAAACAACGCGAATATTATCTTTATCGGGCACAATATTTCCAAAAGAAAACCGTCCGCGACGAGATAGCATAACAATAATGCCACCACAGACAGACAATACCAAAAGAAACATCACAATCCGGACAATCATTTCAGCCATGCTACCTATCCTATCTGATTTATTTTACAATCAAGACCAATATTCATTTTTGAACAGCGTATTCCCCAGCCCCAACGAACATCATTCCATACATCACAGCAACAATCATTGCAGAATACGCAACAGCGTCGAACACACGATATCCCATATAATATTTGCATATCGTATCTAACAACAATATCGTCCCTAATAAAAATGTTGTTGTTTTAAAAAACACACCCAACAATAATGTCATTCCGCAAACCACGCAAACACACGCCAATACCCATCCAAAATACAATGGCCAAAATGTGATTCCTATTGTGCTTAAAATTTTTCCAAAAGCGATTAATGCAGTCTTTCCTCCAACAAAAAACTTTATACCCTTCGCAGCAAATAATACTCCTAAAACAGCGCGAATAATCAACTTACCTATTGCATCTTTATTGCATGAACATTTCATTATTACCTATCACATATAGGTCATTTTACAAAAAATCTCCAGAAAAAATCATGCTTGATTATTAAACAACCTCTATTATGTGTTGTCAGTCATGAAGCAAGAAGCCAGCTCGCAAAAAGACGCTCAAACAATAGATCTAGCAATGGCAGCCATAAATAAACAATTTGGTGAAGGATCTATTATGAAACTCGGAGATACCAAGAAAATGGATATTTCTGTCATTTCAACTGGCTCACTAGCACTGGACCTTGCACTCGGTGTTGGCGGTCTTCCTCGCGGAAGAATATGTGAAATCTTTGGCCCAGAATCATCTGGAAAAACTACATTCTGTCTTAGTGTTATTGCAGAGGCACAAAGGCAAGGAGGCAATGCTGTTTTTATCGATGTTGAACATGCCCTTGATCCACGATATGCTAAAGTAGTCGGTGTTGATTTAAACAGTTTAATCGTGGCACAACCGGAAAATGGGGAAGATGCGTTAAACATTACAGAAACATTAATACGATCAGGCGCAATCGATGTCATTGTTGTGGATTCTGTTGCAGCGCTTGTTTCAAAAGCGGAACTCGATGGACAGGTAGGAGATGTTACTGTCGGCGCACAAGCACGAATGATGAGCCAGGCCATGCGCAGGTTGACATCCGCCATCAGCAAATCCAAATGTATATGTATTTTTACTAATCAAATAAGAGAAAAAATCGGTGTAATGTTCGGAAATCCTGAAACTACACCTGGTGGACGTGCACTGAAGTTCTTTTCGTCTGTAAGAATGGACATTCGACGAATCAACCAAATCAAAGAAAATTCTGGCAGAGTAAGTGGTAACCGCACACGAGTAAAGATTGTAAAAAACAAAGTGGCTGCTCCATTTACTGAATGCGAATTCGATATTATGTTTAATGAGGGAATATCTCGCACAGGATCAATTATCGACATCGGACTTGAGCATAAAATACTAGAAAAAAAAGGTGCGTGGATAGCACATAACGGCAAATTGATCGGACAAGGGCGAGAAGCCGCAAAACAATATTTAAAAAATAATCCTGATGTAGAAAAAGCATTAGAAGATGAAATCAAAAAGATCGTTCATGTATCAGGCGGAACAGTATTGGCTGAAAGTGTTGATGAAGAACAATCTCAACAAACAACATCTGACCAAATAATTTCGCAATAAAACGATCTTATCGCGTATAATTTCCACATGTTTCGAATTATAGTGGAATCATTTGTTCATGCTTGTACTGTAAAATCTGTTGGGAACATTTATTCTCGTAAAAATTTTGTCATTTAAAAATAGTCTTCCGTGTACAATTATTCCACAAAGACGCAAGAATGACTCATTCGAATTTATCCATAAACTACAGTGAAGTCAAAATCACTAAAAAATTTCGTCAAAAACAATCAAAAAATTATTCTTCGTCTTTTATCCACAACTCTGTTTGTTATTGATAACTATCGATAAATCATGCGCAATTGGAAATCTATCAGCGAATCGTTGTAACCGCCGCATGAAATATTTTTTAAAAAACGGAATCGTGCAAAATAACCCCGGAATAGTTGTAATTACTACCCCTCGCCCATCATGTCCAAAAGATGACATATCAGGATAAAACTCACAACGAACCACCCACCATATACGTTCAAACAATGGTTCAATGCAATAAGGGAAATATCGCTTCCCGTCTACTATTGCTGTCATACTAATGGGGCCACAACACCATATCCTTCCACGTTGATCACAAAAACCATATAATTTTGTATGCGTAAACTTTACGTTACTGCCGCTTTTATAACAAATCTCTCCAAAACGCCCCAATGGAACATTTTCGTAAATACCACATTGCGAATGTTCTAATTCAACAATACGAACATCATATCCATTTTTCGGATGTCCCAAAACAATACCAGCACCGCATCGTTGGAGCACATAACAGCGTTTCAAAAACTCATCATCATCGAGCTCGAAAAAATCATATTGCTTGTAAATTTCATGTGCAACTTTCCGAAATCGACACAAACGATATTTTGTTCTCACAGACCAACAAATGCCCACAATATCATTGTATTTAAAAACAAATCCCTTGCATCACAATAATAAACATTACATCATGATATGGCATGAATGATTATAACGATATTCTCGATAAATATTTCAATTATTTACAGAATGAACGCCGTCATTCTTACCAAACAATAGCAACATACCGCAATGCATTGACATTATTACTGCGTTGGAAATTTCACGAACATGAAATCGATTTGACAGCAATAACACATCGCGATCTACAAGATTTTATCATAGAACAACAGAATAATCACAGGCGAACATCGTTGCATACCTATTCATCTGCTATACGATCATTTTTTCAGTTTCTATCGAGCAATAATATCATTTCAAACGATCCTTCAATCGATTTGATCACACCAAAATTAGAAAAAACATTACCAAAAATATTTACTATATCGCAAATCAAAAACGTTCTATCAGCGCCAATACAAGCATTCCATCGTAATGAAGTATCACATGAGATTGCCATTCGCGACACTATGATATTGGAACTATTTTACGGCGCTGGAATTCGGATTAGCGAACTGCGCAACATCAATATTAATGATATCGATTTCGATAACAATATATTAAAAGTAGTCGGTAAACGTAATAAAGAACGTTTATGTCCATTTTCAATCGCTGCACACAATGCTATAAAAAACTATCTTGCATTAACAAAGATTACATCGAATAAATTATTCGAACATGATGGCAAATTATTGACAGCGCGTGACATACAATATCGATTAAAATTTTACCTAAAAAAAACAGGCCTGCCAAATGATTTATCTCCCCATAAAATTCGACATTCATACGCTACACATTTATTAAATGCAGGGGCTGATTTACGGCTTCTTCAAGAATTGCTTGGCCATGAAAATCTCTCAACAACACAAATTTATACGCATATCGACTCATCTCATATGAAATCTGTATATAATGGCTGCCATCCACGAGCTTGAGCACAAACTAAATCACACCATTCAAAAAAACTTATTTAGCAGTCGATATTTTTAATGACTACAACATCACTTCACTAACCTTTCAATATTAGCACATAACAATATGTAAGGCAAATAATAAGAATTGAATCACACAAAAATCTCTTCAGACGGTGTTGGGTCGATAATTTGTGTTTTTGGTGACATGTCGATAAAGGAATCCATGAACCAATTCCGAGAGTCTTCTTCACCATGTACTAAAACTACAGCACGTGGTGAAAAATTTAATACTCCTTGCAAAATCTCTTCACGATCAGCATGTCCGCTCATATCAAATTTTTCTACATATGCTGCGATCTTTGGCTGATAATGGTGTGATTTGAACAAAAATGAATCACCGCGAGATTTTGTCTGCAACTGTCCGCCAGGAGTAGATTCATCGCAAAAACCAACAAAACAAATCGCATTTTTAGGATCATCGATCAATGCTGCTGCAACATTATATGCAGATGTATTTTCTACCAACATCCCACTGCTCAAAAGAAAAATCGATGGTTCTTGTATTTGCTGTTTTATCGCTTCTGGCTGGTTGCCATGGAACATCCTTATACTCAATTCTTTGACAATCTTTTTTCTAAAGTTCACAGCTGATAATTTTTTCGCTATTACATCAAAATCATCCATCAATCCATAACCCAATCCAGAACAGAAAATCGGAACATTCGATTGCAGTTTATTACATTTGCGTGCATGGCTGATAATCTTTACAATCTCTTGCATTCTTCCAAATGCAAATGCAGGAATCAATACAGACCCTCCATTATCAATGGTATCGTGCACAACAGTTAAAAATCTATCAATTTCTTTATCGACACTATTATCCTTTGTTCGCTTAGTGCTACCACGCGTTGTTTCTGTAATAACAGTATCAATATGTTCTTCTGGCCACTTTGCACCATTCAATGTATACATATCGCGAAACAAAACATCACCAGTATAAAAAATCTTGCGATGTTTATGTTCTATCAAAATTGAACTCGCTCCAACAACATGTCCTGCATTATAAAATGTTATTTTTATTTCATCATTATCCTTTACCAATGTACGTGTTTTTCCAAATTGCATCGGCAAAATAGACTCTTCTAATGCTTCTATATCAGATTGTGTGTAAAGTGGATATTCTTTTATCCCAAACTCATCCTTTTGTAACTTCATTACAGTTATGGAATTGTTCAAAATACGTGGTAAAACCATATGCGAAGCTTGCGATATAAGAACACGTGCCTGTGGCTGTTGCTTCATAAAGTACGGCAATGCACCAACATGGTCTAAATGACAATGCGATATCAATACTAAGTCAATTACAGACGTTCCGATCTTTTCAAAATCAGGCAATGCATCATATCCCATGTACTTCGGGCTAGTTCCGCAATCAATAACAATATTAAAATCACCCACTGTAATAAATATACAAGAAGCCCCAACTTCTCGTTTTCTATTTAAATCTATAAAGCGCATACACGTATCCGTTCTTCAAGAAAAACAATTACAATCAACGGACCATACCACCATCTGAGCTAAAGACGGCAATAATGTCAACGTTATTTTTATTTAATCAATAAAAACATCAAGCATTATTAAATCACACCACACACAGCAAAATGCATTAAAATACATCATTATCCAAAATTTGGCTTCAACTAATATGCAGCATTAAATCTTTACGTTTTAAATGTTGGTTGTTAAGGTACAAAGCAGCAAATGTTGCATATTAAATGTTTCATAAATTAATAGATACTTATATTTTTCTTTACGGATAACTTTTTTTACTTACAGAGGAGATTTTTATATATAGGTAATAAGATGACAACTGACAAGAATAGCTGGTGCATAATTCGATTAGGGGAAGATTATAACTGGTGGGTACACGAATCAAGCGATGATGTGCATTGCGATACAGAATATGCTGGCATTCTTGATCCAAAACAATTGGAACGTGTTGCGGATTTATTATCAGCGTTGCGACCATATGGATTGAAAGATGAAGTAGTTAATAATGCTCTTGTATTGTTCTCAATCGATAAGGAAACTCCTAAAGAGATGTTGCGAATTACTGAAACGAAGGATAATATCTTCAATCCACGTGAATCGATCTTTGGACTGCCAAATGTATTAGGAGAACAAGAAGGGCCGTTTGTTGAATTTTTGGACCATGTTATTGCACTGCGAGTGAAATTGCTAAATGCAACTTTAGATTTTCAACAACCTCTTAACATAGAAGAAATAGAAGATATTCTTCATGCTGAACAACAAGAACGGTACATTTCTGGAATAAAAATGCATGTCTTTGATGAAATCATGTCAATATTAGACTACGTACCGACCGGTTATAGTCTCGATGATGACGATGATGAAATGAAGAATGACGAAGAACTTGATCTGTCAGACTTCGATGATGAAGTCGATGAATCAATCGAAATCAATGAAGACACATCCTGGTAATAAAGAACTATATCTCATTCTAATAAAAAAATCTCATTATGCCTTGCCAATGAGATTTTTTTAACTAGTTGCATTCTCTACAGGTGAGAAAGTGTTCTATAGCCGTTTTCTGTGTTGCATGTTTGTTATTCGCAGCATTTTTTGTTTGGCCAATTTCTCAAGTATTGCGTGGTGGGTTTACAGGAACAGATGGCACATTTACTTTAGATTACATCAAAGCAGTATTTGAAAATAGATTGTATTTAATCAGCATACGGAATTCAGTAATACTAGCAACAGTAACAACAACATTAGCATTTATAATAGCACTTCCGTTGGCATATTTTTCTGACCGTTATGAATTTCCAGGGAAAAAAATTTTTACAAACATAGTGTTGCTACCAATAATGTTACCACCATTTGTCGGCGCCATAGGAATCAATCATATCTTTGGAGTCCGTGGCATGCTCAATGCTATATTATTAAAATTTGGGATCATCGACTCAACAAGATTGATCGACTGGCTAGGTGAATACAAACTAATAGGAATGTGTGTATTAAACGCCATAAGCCTATACCCTATTCTGTATTTAAACCTAGTATCAACGTTGGCTAACATCGATCCTTCTTTGGACGAAGCAGCTGAATGCATGGGATATCATGGCTTACGCAGGTTTTTTAAAATCACATTTCCATTGATGCGATCTGGCATTTTCGCTGGAGTAACATTGGTGTTCATTTGGTCATTCACGGAATTAGGTGTGCCATTAATTTTCGACTACAATAATGTTGTTTCTGTACAAATTTATAATGGGCTGAAAGAAATCGGTGACAATCAAATGCCATTTGCACTTGTCAGTGTCGTCTTGATGTTATCATTAATGTTCTACGTCATCGGGAAATTGTTGACTGGCAGAAACAACTATACAATGATGGCAAAAGCATCTCATGTCTCTTCAACAAGAAAAATCAGCATTTATAAAAGGATCATGTGCTGTTCTTTGTTTGGAGGAATTACATTTATTGCATTAATGCCACACATCGCAGTAATTCTGACATCATTTGCAGGAGACTGGTACAAATCTGTTCTTCCAAATGTATGGACATTCAGCAACTACGAAACAACATTGAGCCATCCATTGACTATTCCAGCCATTGAAAACAGCGTACTATACTCCGGATTTGCTACACTATTCGCTATAATTTTCGGGATAATGATAGCGTTCGTTGTCGTACGATCCAAAATAAAATTAAGACATGCACTTGATACTATGACGATGCTACCACTTGCTGTTCCAGGACTAGTGATGGCTTTTGGTTATCTAGCAATGAGTCAGAAAGGAAGATTTTTTGAACGATTAAACCCTGTAGAAAACCCAACAATACTTCTGATAATAGCGTATGCCATAAGAAAATTGCCATTCATGGTGCGATCAGCTGTGTCAGGATTACAACAAATGAGTTATTCGTACGAAGAAGCAGCACAATGCTTGGGATGTTCTCCTATCAAAGCAGGAATAAAAATTACATTTCCATTAATCATCTCCAACCTACTGGCTGGCGGATTATTGGTATTTTCGCAAACAATGCTCGAAGTATCAGATTCCTTAATATTGGCACAAAAACAACAGTATTATCCTATAACCAAAGCAATATACGAGTTAATGAATTTATTGGGAGAAGGACCATTTTTGGCATGCTCTCTCGGAGTATGGGCAATGACGTTTTTATCGATTACAATAATCGGAGCATCAGTTTTTATGGGAAAAAATTTCGGGGCTATATTCAAAGCTTAACAACAATTATTATATCAATAAAAAAGCTCATGATGTTTTTTCTTATTTTGCAAATAAAGATATTCTTTGTTTTTGTCTGGTTGGTTGCTAACTATTGCAATACAGCTATGCACAAATCTTTTTTTTAAAAATTTAAGCCTTTTTGAAAATAAAAATTACAAACATCTATCAATGTTTTAATTTACGTTCCATCGACAATACGAACCGCAACACTTTTTTATATATTCCACGTTGCTGAATAACTGATAGTTTGCGCTGTGAAAATTTCACTGTATCTGATAATCTCAATACTTCACTAATGCTACTGATAACATGGAGTTCATTTTTTGCATCCGCCAATAAACATTTTATCAATTCTTCTGTTGTTATTGACAACGCATCGATATGATAAACGTCAGACAAATATTCACGTAATACTCGTGATACATTTATAATAAATACATTGCCACCATCATCACAAATTTCTTTGCGAGCAAGTCTTAATTTTGGCAAAAAGACTGTAATACGAGACCTTTTACAAACAATGACAATATTACGTTTCTTTTTGAAAATATACCTTACGACCAACATAAAAATTAATACCGTAATAATAATTAGTATATTCATTGTTTTACATGCACTCCAGCAGCCCACTTGACATAATTGTTATATCCAAAATCATGAATAGTACCATCTGACGGATGACAAATCCGATGAATATCGCATGATACATTATTCAAATCATATATAACCTGATCAAAACCAGCAAACTTTGCAGGAATAACGTGCCTAGTATTCAAAAATTTTATATCACTTTCATTTTGCAAATCATCGATAGTGATAACAACAGGAGACTGACTGCCAACATCCAATTTCACTACACTATTACCTGTCCCACAGGTTATAAATGTTTTTGCATTCGGATATAACAATCGGCACATGTCTAAGCTACAATATGAAAAAATCTGTAATTTCTTGCTATTAAAGATTTCCAATGTTGAAATCGACATGAGTGCTGTTCGCAAACCCATTGTAGAACCAGGACCACTACAATATATCATCCCATCGATATCATCCAACGATAGTCCGCAATCATTCATAACATCACGGACTAAATTGAATAAAACATCGACACAATGTCCAATACGCGAATGCACCATTGATATTTTTCCGTCAACAACATGTGCTACCTGTATCAATGGCGTCGCCGCATCAATCAACAAACACTGCTCACACAACATCACCAATCATCACATAATCATTTCGCATTTAATTGGCAAGAGATGAAATGCTGTTAAAACAAGTGTTTATTAAAAATATAGCATGTCGAGCTGCTGCAAACCGACGCAGTATAACAAATTAATAAATTGGTCAATGCTTATTAGAAGCCAGCTGAATTTCTTTATTTATACGTCAACACAAGACCATGTATTAACTTCGACCAACCGTTAACAATAACAAACAGCATTAGTTTGAATGGCAACGATATCGTCATAGGAGATACCATCATCATACCCAATGCTAGTAATATATTTGATACGATCAAATCAATCGCAATAAATGGCAAGTATAATAGAAATCCTATTTGGAATGCTTCTGTCAATTCAGTTACTGTAAATGCTGGGACTAATACCATCAAATCATCTTCTTTCAATTGTTCAGCATCCTCTTTTGGCCATAATTTATGTGCTGTACGTACAAAAAACGATTTATGTTTATCATTGGTATGTTTATTTAAAAATCCTTGAAGTGGCTCTTGTAATGTATTCACAACCTTTTTTATCTGTTCAAAAGAGTCGAATTCCAGTTTTACTGTACCTGCACGTAATCCAATCTCTTTCACAACAGGAAACATTACGTATATACTCAACATGATCGCCAATCCGTTCAATACCATGTTAGGTGGCACTTGCTGCACACCAAGAGCATTGCGAACAAGATTCATCACAATCACCATTTTTACAAATGATGACACGAGCAATATCAAAAATGGAGCAAGTGATAATGCAACAAGCAACACCACTATTGTTACTGGATTTAATGCTACATCTGTCATGTTTATAAAATTTCAGTGATTTGTACTCCAATTCGGCCATCAACATTGACCAATCTACCATGACCAATCAATTTTCCATTAGCTCTGACATCTATCAACGACGTTACAGGATTTGGCGAAACGAATGTATACCCTTCTTTGATTGCGCTAAGTTCGCCTAAAGAAATCGACTGTCGTGCTGTTTCAAACGTCAAATCAACATTAATTCCTTTGATAATATCTTTCGGAACAGATTTTTTCTTAATTGCACGTTGCCGTTTAACTGGTCCTGCCATATTACCAGCAACGTCAATAATATCACGCATATTATTTTCAACACCAGATTTTCTATTAACATCCCCTTCTTCGGAAATTGCAATCGAAACAGTTTTGTCAGAATCATCATGGGAATCGTCACCAGTCATAACATCAGTCATTTCACCAGAAATTTCTTCTTGTGCATCATACGTTTCAGTCTCAATTTCATCGATATCTTCTTTTACATGCGAGCCTTCATGCTCCTCACCATCTGGAACATTTTCTTCAGAAGAATTGATTTCTGTATCTTCATCATCGTCTTCTTTAAATTCCTCGTCGGAGTCGTCATTATCAAGATCATCAGACTCTTCGTCATCACCTGCATCTAAATCATCCGCATCACTATCTTCTTCGTCAAAATTATCATCGTCATCAGAAACATTATCCGTATCATCATCATCTTCAGAATCTTCTTCATCGAAATCTAAATCATCTAATTCGTCGTCTTCATAGTCCGAATTGTCTTCTTCATCGGTTTCTCCATCGGAGTCATCATCGTCTACCGAATCATCTGCAAACTCGCCATTATCTGACTCGCCATCTTCAACATTCAAATCAATAGCTTCTACTACCTCATCACCATTTAACTCATTTTCCGCAGCATGTTTTGCTTCATTGATATAATTTTCTGCCGATTTACTCATACCAGTCACACCATCATTATCATGTTTTGAACTCATTATATTCTCCCATACCGACACATGCAAACTTACATCGATCCACTATTTATCAAACAACAACTTTGTTAACAACCAATGAACCATCTATAAACGCACAATCTATTGCCATACCATCTATTCCGGACAACTTGTAACAATTATTATTTATACACGAAAAATCATCTAAGAAAACAATATCTTGTTCTTCCAGTCCCTTATAATCCTCCTGCAACAATTGTGTGCTACCCAATTGTATATGCCATGAAAATGGCAATTCGCAATCGACCACAACAGCATTCTGTAAACATTTCGAACACAACGGCATAACACGCTGAAAAAATGCATCACTACATCGTATATTTATCAATGAAACAATCTCTTCCCCTCGTTTAATTTCAACACCACATTCACGTTCGAATATATCATCTACATCTCCATCAAGCCTTATGGAAACAATCTCTACCGGCATGCTCAACATTTGTTGCAACGACTCAAGATATTTTTCAAACAAACACATAACCAACTGTTGTCGAATATCCCCTTGCAACAAATTTAAGTCTATATCTTCAAATCGATCATCCAGATGTTCCAATCGTGTTGTTCCAGGAAGAACCAACTCAACATCACTGCCATCACATTTTAAACATAGCACTATACATTCACTAAATTTATAAGCATCATGCTTAAGAAATAATTCAAATTGATCATCATCATGGAAGAATGACAAAGTACTTTGGCCTTGTGCAAAAAAATTATCGAATATGACATCATTTTGCCTGACCTCCGGCAAAATAAACGCATCATCACAAAAACCAAAACACATGCTGTAATATGATGACATGCTTTCAAAAAAAATCAAGCAATTGATAAAATAAAATCCTGCACTCAGAGTCTATAGCATTCAATCTATGCATTCAAAAAAACAAACAATCGATCCAAGAACACCATACTTGTAAAACACATAGCAGGAAAAAATTTTGCTTTTGGTTTTTATCACGTGAAATACTTTTATAGCAATCGCGCCATTTTTAAAAAGATTTCACGACTTACCCATGCATCTGTTGCTGCGTATAACACTTGTTGTTGAGTCAATTGTGGACGGCTCCAATCTGTCAATTGGGAACTTTTGGAAATTCGTATGCGCAAAAATATTGCCGCTAAATTCCGCAACCCTGTATATACAATACCCAATTTCCCACTAAATAAACCAAGGTCAAAAAAACCTCTAGCGTCAAATGGCATCATTCGTTGTAAATGTTTTACATCGTTTTGAATAGCGGAACCGACCTTCATGATCTTTCCATTTTCCAGGATTGGCCTTATAACTTCCAAACCACTAATATGGACAATGTGAAATAAAAATACTTTTTTCGCACCAGCTATTTGAATCAATGATGGAGGAAAATATTCTCCCTTCTTAAATGCTGGTTTACTCTCTGTATCAAACCCTAATATCGACTCTGACAACAGCTCATCTACTGCCATTTTAGCAGATGCATCATCCTTTACATACACAATATCTCCACGATATGACCCAAGCGGCATACGAGAAATTTGCTTACTCGTAATGTGCTTTTGCAGCGCCATTCTACGGAACACTTTTATCACGGATTTACAAAATATGCGACAGGCATCATACATTTTTCTTGTAAAAGAAAAAAAAAACAACATCCGTCAATAACTAATTTTGACATGAGCAGTATTCCTTCTGTGTTTTCACAAGCAAAGAACAATAAGTCTTTACCACCAGTAATATTACCTATAGTTATAGAAGGCAATGAAGTACTGCGACAAAAAGCATCATTAATCACTGATTTTTCATCAGAGTTAATGACGTTAAAAAATAATATGGTAGCAACAATGTATCATGCTAATGGCATTGGACTTGCGGCACCTCAAATTGGTAGATCTATAAGAATGTGCGTGATTGATGTCAGTCCATGTTTAGAAGAAAATGAACAATGCAAACTAGACAATAAGATTGTACATATAGCTGACATATCTCCATTAACTATTATCAATCCAGTAATTACAAAATCATCAACAAAAACAGCAGTAATGGAAGAAGGGTGTTTGTCTGTTCCAAATAGACATGGCAAAGTAAAACGGGCAGAAGACATAACAGTGACGTTTTGTAATATTAATGGAAAACATCATAAATTACAAGCAAGCGGCATTTTAGCACGGTGTTTGCAACATGAAATAGATCATTTGCACGGCATTTTATATATAGATAAATTAGAAAAATAAAAAAGTCTTATCTATATCAGCAATGCATGTGGGTTGGTTTGCAATAATAATCGTTCCCAAAGAGCTTCCTCATGTTCATTCGCTCCGATTATTTGTTCTGCGCTACTTACAATCCAAAGTCCATTTTCAATATCATTGTAAATAGAACTTTCAAACGAACACATGCCCAAATAAGCACGCAACTGTGCATTTTTACATCGTTTTACAATTTCAATAGCACTATCACCGTTCAAAGAATGATATATTTCATAACAATTATTCTGTTTGTTTACCACCCATGCAGTTAACATCACTTCATTGGAACATTTTTCGCCGCCCCAATAAACAGGAACAGTCCTCACAATTGGAACATCAAACTGACGACCGATATCCTTCATTAACACATGCAAAGGCCGATTCAAAATAACACCGTGCATTTGTCGTTCATCACTATCTTCAACAAAAATTATTGTTTTGGACAATGCTTGCTCGTCAATCATTGGATGTGCTATCAATAGTTTTCCCGTCAACTTAGGCCTCACTGCCTGTTTGATTTTTCCACAACAAAAATGACTCTTCATCTCAACACGCTGTATTTTACTGAAAAAATTTAAATGAGCAATTAAAACAATCAATTTATTTACATACGATCTAAATAAAAACAGGAATGCCAGTTCATAACGCCGGGCCAGCGCCAAAGACCAACCAAATTCAAGATCACAACAAATCCGCACGGAATCCATTCAGATTTAACAAATTAGGAATCTAAAATAGGCAAAAGCATGTAAAATAATAAGATAGCATCTATAGCGATAAAATCGTTGTTTTCCTGAAAAACAAATTCCGTCTTTAATTAATAAAGACAACAAGCACTAACACACATCAAAAGAATTAGGCGCCAACTGCTACTAAAACTGAAATTTTCCCAAAAAAGAACTAAAAATACAAAAAAATCCTCAATTTATATGCTCAATGACTTGCGATACGCATCTAAAGCATTTGCTATAGAGCACTCGAAAACAAAATCATCTAATTGTATCCTGAGACCTGCTATCAATTCTTCTGACTCTTTTTTCAACACCAATAATGAGCGCCCAAACATTATTTGATACCTCTCACGCAATCTCTGAACACAATCATCAGATAATTCACCGCTATGTTCTATAAATAAAGTATGAGATGCACGAAATCGCTCAAGAACATTTAAATAGTCTATCAACAATCTTCGTAATTCATCTCCTGAAAACTTCATCGATAAAGATGATAATACATATGATATTCTACAATCATCCAACAAACCATCGTCGCCTAACGACAACGACAACAATTTTTTATTAACTTTTTCAGATAAAACCTTCACAACATATCATCCGAAGAAACCATCATTTTTTCCGCCAACGCCACATATTTACTTTTCTGCTTATCTGTCATGTTTTTCATAAGCAATTGATACGCAACATCAGCAACCAACGTACCAAACTCTTGTTTGACATCACGTAATGTTCGTTCTTTTTCTCGAACAATTTCCTGTCGCGCATTGACCAACATATTATCAGCAACAATTTGAGCCTCAGCACGACCACTTGACAATATCTCCCTCGCGCCATTTTTTGCTTGTTGTACAATATTAGCAGCTTCCTGCCGCGCAATCTCTTCACGCTCCGAACGAGAACGCTCAAATGCCGCCAACTCGGCCTGCATCTTGTCGGCATATTTGATGCCAGCTTCGATTTTCTCTCGCCTGGCATCCATCATTGATATTACATTTCGAATACCAAATCTATATAACACAAATGCAACCAGCACAAAATTCAATGTTTGAATAATCAGCAAATGCCAATCTATTCCAAAACCACCAAACATTGCCCGCAGGTCCAAAGCACCAATGACAGGAGATATTATCATAATCTTATCTACGCTGTAACATTAACAATTAGCAAAGAATAGTGCATAAAACGCAACCGCTTCAGCCAATGCCATTCCCAAAATCGATTGTACCAATACTTTTCCTGATGCACCTGGATTGCGACCAACTGCTTCAACTGCCTTTGCCCCAATGGACATAACACCAAAAGCTGCTGCCGCACATCCGAATGCCTGTACCAATCCTTTTGCAATATTACCTGTCAATTCAGCTATAGCCCACATAATTTTTCCTTTTGTAAAAATTCATCATGTTGTTCATGATCGTCATGATTGCATACCAGCCCGATATACACCGACACCAATAATGTAAACACAAACGCCTGTATAATCGCGATCAAAAATTCTAGAAAATAAAATGGCAACGGAATCAAATACGATATGTAATTTACTACAGGAATGTTTTTTAACACATCTGAAAATCCGTACATATTATGTAACAAATTCTCACCACCAAACGTATTACCAAATAATCTAAACGATAATGATATTATACGGCATAAAATAGAAAGGCATTCTATAAATCCGACAGCAAAAAATACTACGAACAGCATTTTGTACATTAAAGGTGCCATTCCAGACTTCTCTGCCTTATTTCCAAATACTTCAAAATATAATGCTTTAGCACCGGCACATTTTATACAATAGTATCCCCATGCAAAAAACGCTATTAATGCCATAGCAAGTGTTGTGTTCAAATCTGCATTAGCTGGCCTCAAAAATGGCCGAAAAACACCATCAACATAAACACCGATACTACCAATACCAGGGAATAACCCGCTCCAATTATGTACTATAATAAAGAAAAAATACCCTAACAATAATGGCAGAACAACCCTAATTGCTTTTCGGCCAACAATACCTTCAATAACACCACCCAAACCAGAAATCAATGATTCAATTACCGCCTGTCCTGTACTTGGGATAATGTTAACACCACCACGTAACAGTAGTTTCATGACAATAATAAGAAACAACGATACAACCCAAGTAGCGATTACGGAATCAGTAATAGGAAAATTTCCTATTGAAAAAACAGTAGTGGCAGATGCGCTTACGCCATCTTCATGCCCAAAAATCATACCATTAGATGCAAACATCGATATACATACAAAAATCAGAGACCTATATATACGATGCGACCACATGCTCATTAACTATTCAATGAGTAACACAATACACAATTCTGGCAAGTGATAAATTGTTTATTTAACAATTTTTACAAAAAAAACAGATCAAACAGAAAAACATTTCAAAGTATTTGAATAATTCAATACGCAGAAACTTCTACTGCAAAAATATCACTCATCTCAGAATGAACAACACGATGGCTAACAAGTTCTTTGTTTTTTAATTTTGACGCTGTATCATGTTGTATGTCAGAACAAAATATTCCTTCCAAACAGTTATGTCCTATATGTTTTCTAAATGCCATTACAGATAGCGATGCTTGTTCACCAAAAATCAAAGAAACACATTCTTCTTCATTTGGAGAACATACACAAATTCTACTATCCCTAAGATCTCCAACACCAATCGGCGAAACACTTAGCTCAGATAATGAAACTTTATCATTCGATTTTTTTGAAACTATACCAATCAAAGAATCAGACAATGCCCAAATCTTCTTTCCAGAAAATTTTACAAAATATCGATCAAATGCAGCATTATCACACCATGGCACTTCAAGAAAAACATGATATAATGGCTGCCAATAAACAGGGGCTAAGCCATTGTTTTCAAGCGTTAATTCCGTTCGAAAAAACAAATCCGATAACCTATATTTAACATTCAAACAGCATGATTGCACGTCATGTCTGCATAATGAAAAAATTATATTGTCAGAATCTGTAGTGATATTTTTTAATGACAACGTTTCATCGGCCACATCAAGTATTCCATAATTGGACGCCGTTTTTATATTAAAAGATGCATGTGAAATATAATTTCTATTGCACATCTCTTGACAAAATAACATGTCACGAACATTTCCATCAGCCATCATTATTTGCCAACTCAATAAACCACCCGTATTAGCATCAAAAAAATAACGAGACGGCTCAACCACTACTGATATCAATTGTTTCCCTTCAAAATCTATCGTTGCAACATTCATCTATACCAAAACTCAATATGCAATTACCACTATCAACAGCAACGATTTTATTTAACCAACCGAACAGCATCTATTGGCACCTGTTTTTTCAACCATGTTTTTTGTTTTTTTACTAACCACATAGTATGCAATGATATTTTATCACAAAGGTCCTGTTCTGTCGTTTTATTTTTTAACCATGCCAAAGTTTCACGATATCCTATCGCCATTGTAGCACTAGATGACAATTTACCATAACGATCACACAATCCTTCCACTTCCTCTATCAACCCATCATTTATCATTTGATGAACTCTATTTCTTACTCGTTGTTCAAGAATATCATACGAAACATCCATCATTACTGTAAATTTATCATAATTTTCAAACACACATTGTTGTCGCTGAAAATCATCTTGCATCTCCATCAATGTTTTTCCTGATGCCAGACAACGTTTTAATGCCGACATTACACGTCGTGGATTATTCATATCGATTTCAGGAAGAGCACCATGATTTAGTGATATCAATTTATCGACAATTCCGCTCAACCCTTTTTCTTCGAACATCTCATCAACCTCTCTTGCAATATCATTTGATACAGCGACAGAATCAACAACAGGATGAAAAAATGATTTTAAATAAAACCCAGAACCACCACAAACAATAATGTTTTTTTTACGCGATAAAATGTCATTAATTGCATCTCTTGCACATGAAATGTACTGAGCAACATCAAACCGTTCAACAGGAGATATAATATCGACACAATGATGCCGCACATCATTCAGCATATCATACGATGGCTTGGCTGTACCAATATTCATATCACGATACACCAGTAATGAATCACATGAAATAATTTCAGCATCAACTTTTTTAGCAAGCTCTATAGCATACGATGATTTCCCACTCGCTGTACAACCAGTAATAACATATAAAGAACATTTTTTATCCATGATAGGAATTAAAAATCTAACATTCTAATATACCAATCGAATTGGAACCGATTTTCTCTACTGGTATTCTCTCTGATCGTAACACCAACATCTGCCATCCAAGAATTGCAAAAAATACTTTGTAATGCTATTCTCTGTTTCGAGAATTTATGAATTTTGGCATCATATATTTCTTCTAATGTCAATGATGCCTGTGATGATAATTGAAAAGTAAACGCCAATCCATATTGCTCGGCAATTTTTTTATGATATTTGACATATTTTGTCGTAAAAGATATTCTCCAAATATCTCCTTCGTGAACCGATGCCCTTGTTTTCAATTCATGCAATGTAAGTTTTTCAGGATCAATTCGTGAATATACATCAAAACTTATCAAATCAACAGGATATACCCCTGCCATAAGGTAGGTGTCAGGGAATGTCTTCTGCCAGCGCTCATTATCTATATCATAACTTCTATCAAGGATAATATCTTGAAAAAGATCGAACCGAAATAATTTTCTAGGAACATATCCTTTCGACCTAGTATAAACACTATTCTCTACACCTACACGGAACATATTTTGTTGATACATTCTGTCCAAATTCCGCATAGTCCCAAGATCTATACTCGGCATTTCTGTATTGAAAAAATTATGATCAAAGACAGGGATAGAATCATTAACATTTTTATTCGGCATTATACGATATTGCACTACTGGATGTACGACATGCTTCAAACCGTCGATACCTAACCTATTATTAGCATAGTCAGAATATCCTGTTCCATAACCGTCCAAATCAAACCCGCACTGAACAAGGCCCTTTCCATAATTCCCTCCTTGAACATTATGGTCATACCCTATTCCCATAACACCAATATTCGGACGGAATGACATAACATCTTGATATTGTATCGGCCAGCTAAGACCATAATAAATATCACCACGATAGCTGCTATTTTTAACTCCATCACCATCTATTCCGTGTAAACGAACAGCATCAATATGTCCCTCTTGAATCAACGATGTATTCAATAATGGTGTCGGCAAATAATCAAATCGCAATTCTGGCAATCTCTGTGTCGTTGGATAAAAATTGTTTAACTCAGTACGAGAAAATACAGAAGCAATATAATTATCCCCACGATAATCTACTTCAACAAAAGTATCTGGCCGTTGATCTTTTTCATACCATGATTCACGAAAATCTCGTTCAACTTCAGAATCACTCAACCATGACAAATTCGATGTAACATCAACATTGTCATTATAATGATGTTTATGTTTCCACTCGACAAAATAACGATCATGACCTATTGTCTCATTATTGACATCTTTACCACGAACACTTGCACTTGCACAATCTCGAATAAATCCTGATTTAAATTCTGAAAAAACATCATGAATATCTCCATGGTGTTCTAATTTAAAAGCAGGTCCAAAAAGAATACCACGTCTGGTATATACATCAAATAAACCTCCGATTTTTAATCCTTTTTGTATTCCGAAATATGCATTGTTTCGTAAAAAAGCACCATTGTTATGATTTGCACCAAACGATGATTCACAATATATCGGCCGATCTTGCAATCCTACATTCACAGTCGGCCAATAAAATACCGGGATTTCACCCAACCGGAACTTTGCATGTTTTATTTTTAAAACACCGTTTTGAACATCTGCCGTTGACGCTGATATCGAAGGGACTAATTTCCCTTCAGGATCAGCGCAATACGCAGTAATATTCTTACCAGATTGCCTCTCTTCCTTTATATTTAAAACATCAGCCGATAAAAAATTATTCCCGACCTTCGCATGTGCATTATCAGAAATGATAATATTATTTGCTATATCATAAGAAACATCATCAGCTATGGCAAAAATATGACCATTATCTATTTTTACATGTCCTACAGCATCGGCAATTCCATCGCACTTCCGAAGTTTTATTTCATCTGCTTGTACAATAAAATCACCAAATACCAATCTAGCATCGCCCTTTGCAACCAATTCATCCTCTAGCTCACGATATTCTATTGGATCATTCGAACTAATATCAAACGCTCCATGTGCACAAACACACGACACAAACAAAAACAATGGCAATGCTATTTTTAACACTTCAGCGCACTATGCAAAAAGTAACACAAAGTGAAAACAAAATTTTATAACAACAAATTTTTCGCTTTCATGCTTTACAACAAATTATAAATTTCAATCGTTCCATTCATCGGCAATGTCCTCATAGTTCAAAGGATAGAACCGCGGTTTCCTAAACCGTTAATCTCAGTTCGAGTCTGGGTGGGGGCGCCATATTTTTTGTTAGCCATGCGCAAAGTTTTCCAACAAGGCACTTTAAAACACAGTTGAAATTCTAAACTTCAGAACGTTGATATTGCTAGATCATACAAACATCGATCAATGTCTTCTAAAACATGTTAAATATGTTAAGGATTTCAAAAATCTACTTCTTGCCACAATTTGATCAACATACGTTTCTCAATAGTCGTTTTCACACTAAACACCATCCACGGAAACATTCAAACAACTTCTAACAAAATGAAAAAACGAGAAATAATGACCAATACATCCTATCGCTATTTCTCGCCTGTAAACATTTTATAATATTGGAAATATCATTGTACCAGTAATTCGCGCAATAATTTATCAATAGCTACAGGATTTCCTTTTCCCTTGGTAGCTTTCATGACAGCACCTTTGATCGCATTGATAGCAACATCCTTACCACCAAGAAATTCATTCACTGCTCGCGGATTATTTTCTATAGCGACTTTACACGCCTCTTTCAATACATCATCAGCGAGGTTACTGCTCAATCCTTTTTCATTAACAATTTGTTTGGCAAATTTTCCAGAATGGAACATGTCAACAAATACTGTCTGCGCAATCGATTTTGAAATAATACCATCGTCTATCATTTTTACCAATTCTGCCAATTGCTCAGGAGAAATACGAAGGTCATTCATATCATCATCTTCCGAAACTTGATCACCATTCTCTGGCCTTTTTAATGTTGCTAATTCTCGCAATAAATCATTAGAAATGATATTGGCTATTGCCCTTGGATTATTACAAATCTTTACTGTATCTTCAAACAACGTACTCAGTGATAATTTCGGACAGATTACTGAAGTAATAGTATACGGCAGATCATATTCGGAAAAGAACCGTTCTTGTTTTTTAAATGGCAATTCCGGCAATTCATCCAATATTTCTTTCTTTGTTGATTCTGATATTTTTACTGGCATCAAATCAGGATCTAAAAAATATCGATAATCAAATGCTGTCTCTTTCGACCGCATAACAGTAGTAGTATTAGCATTCGCGTCCCAACGACGGGTTTCTTGATGTATTGCTCCACCATTTTTCAATTCTTCGATTTGGCGATGAATTTCATAATCTATGCCATTGCGAACACCAGATATCGAATTCAAATTTTTAATTTCTACTTTTGTACCAAATTCAGACTGTCCAACTGGTCGAACACTGACATTCGCATCACACCGCATCTCACCCTTTTCCATGTCACAATTAGAGATTCCAGCATATATCATATGCATACGCAACGATGTCAAATAAGCAAATGCTTCTTCTGCAGAACGTATATCTGGTTTTGTAACAATTTCCATCAATGGCACACCAGCACGATTAAAATCAACACCAGAATCATCATTGAAGTGAGTAAGCTTACCAACATCTTCTTCAAGATGAATACGGTCTAATGCTATTTTTTTATGCTCACCCATGATATTCCGTGACGGACCATCTAGTTCGATTTCAACATGCCCATTGCGGCATATCGGATCTGTATTCTGCGAAATTTGATAATTTTTCGGACAATCTGGATAAAAATAATTTTTTCTATCCCATTTGGCAATTTCAGCAATGTCACATCCAAACATTAACCCTGCCTTGATTGTCTTCATAACAGCATCTTTATTGATTACTGGCAATGTCCCTGGCAATCCCATAACAACTGGATCAGTCAGAACATTTGGTTCTTGTCCATATTCATAAGGACATCCAGTAAACAATTTTGTGTTCGTTTTTATCTGAACATGAACCTCTAGCCCAATAACCGCCTCATACTGCATACGCGAACACTTAATTAAAAGAATATTCTGTGCAATAAAATTCAGTCCAACACAAAAACATCACTATCAAAACCACAAATTTTCAGATAAATGCAATTCAAACTGCATACACCATTTCAAAAGAAGAAATAATCGAACAACAGATAAAATCCACACAGCAACAATCATTTTTATCGAAATTACAAAATATTTTGTTATCGCTCAGCACGACCCATAAATAACGTCATATAATATTCAAATCACAATGTTTACGCTAAAACATTAGTAACTACGCGCAAAAACCGCACGTTGTTTGCTCGGTCGACCGGTAAATGCACAAACACCAGGTTCTTGTTCTGATAATGGCAAACAACGTATCGTCACACCAAGATCATTCTTCAATTGAGTTTCAATATCAGGGTCTCCGCACCAATGAGAATATGCAAACCCTGCATCATCCTGCTGAAAATAATCATATAATTCATCATTAGAATTAACGATACATGTACGATCGTCTCGATATTGTTTCGCACGAGCAAACAATGCATTATGAATATCATTCAATATTTCATGTGCTTCTCGAACAAAAACATCGTGCGCAAGATTACTTCTTTCTTTTGGACCATTATCACGTCTAAAGAAACAAATTGAACCAGCGTCAATATCTCGCATTCCTACCTCAACACGAATCGGAACACCACGTTTTATCAACTCCCATGACTTCTCTCCACCACGAATATCACGATCATCAATTTCAACACGCAATAGCTCATTATTATATGACAATGACGATAATTCCTTTTTTAATGATTCACAATATTCCATGACACATGAACGTGTATCATCCTTGTAAATCGGGCAAATCACTATTTGAGCAGGAGCAATGTTAGGCGGCAACACTAATCCGTTATCATCAGAATGAGTCATAATAACACCACCAATCAATCTGGTACTGACACCCCAAGATGTCGTCCATGCAAAATCTTGAGCACCATCTTCATTGACAAATTTAATATTTGCTGAACGTGAAAAATTTTGTCCTAAGAAATGCGATGTGCCAGCTTGCAATGCTTTGCCATCCTGCATCATTGCTTCTATACTATATGTGGCAACCGCACCTGGAAATTTTTCAGACTCTGTCTTCATGCCAGCAATCACAGGTATCGCCAAATAATTCTCTGCAAAATCAATATAACATGACAACATGTTGCTCGTTTCTAACTCTGCCTCAACAGATGTTGAATGGGCAGTATGTCCTTCTTGCCATAAAAACTCTGTCGTACGCAAAAACATTCTGGCACGCATCTCCCAACGAACAACATTCGCCCATTGATTTATTTTGATTGGAAGATCACGATAAGAATGTATCCATTTAGCAAATGTTTCTCCAATAATCGTCTCAGAAGTTGGCCGCACAATTAATGGTTCTTCCAATTTCGATGTTGGCTCTAGACCGCCCTTCCCATCTGACTGCAAACGTGTATGCGTGACAATTGCACATTCTTTAGCAAATCCATCGACATGTTCCGCTTCTTTTTCAAAATATTTCAATGGAATAAATAATGGAAAATATACATTCTTATGACCGGATGCTTTTAACATGCCATCTAAAATATTTTGTATGCGCTCCCATATAGCATATCCCCATGGCTTAATTACCATACAACCACGAACAGGACTATTTTCCGCCAAATCAGCAGCTTTTATAACTTGTTGATACCAGCCAGGAAAGTTTTCTGAACGGGTCGGCGAAATCGCACATCTTGAACATGCCTTCGAGTCACACATAATATCTACAATGTTTAAAATGTTAAAAATTCTTTTCCCATATAAGGAACAATAACATCTGGTATTCTTACAGAGCCATCTGGTTGCAAATTATTTTCCAATATTGCAGCGAGAACACGAGGAATGGCCAATCCAGAGCCATTCAAAGTATGCACAAAATGCAACTTACCATCTGTCTTCGAGCGATATCGTATCCCACCACGACGTGCTTGAAAATCAGTAAAATTACTACAACTGGACACTTCTAGCCATCGTTTTTGACCACCTGCAAACACTTCTAAATCATATTGTTTGGCATGCGCAAATCCGATATCTCCTGTACATATCGAAAGAACACGATATGGCAGTTCTAACTTTTGTAATAATGATTCTGCATCACTTCGCAACCGTTCCAATTCATCAAAACTGACATCAGGGTGTACCCATTTTACTAATTCTACCTTATCAAATTGATGCAAACGATTCAACCCACGCACATCTTTTCCCCAACTACCAGCTTCCCTACGAAAGCATGGAGTATATCCACACCGAAAAATCGGCAAGTCATCTTCTTCAAAAATTTCATCACGATAAAAGTTAGTCACCGGGACCTCAGCCGTCGGAATACAATATAAATCATCTTGATTGTCGTGATACATCATGCCTTCTTTATCCGGCAATTGTCCTGTTGCAGTCGCACTAGAAGGATTGACCAATATTGGGCACATCAATTCAATATATCCATTTGCGCGTGCTTCATCCAGAAAGAACGATAATAACGAACGAACCAAACGTGCCATATCACCGACGTAAAATGGAAACCCAGCCCCAGACACTTTGACGCCACGTTGAAAATCTATCGCACGGGGAAACCACGGTATATCATAATGAGGGATAGCGCATGATGAAATCTTATCAAAATCACCACATTTCATAACCTCAACATTGTCTTTATCCGACTTCCCTACAGGAACAGACTCATGAGGAACATTAGGAATTGACAGATACAATGACCTCCATTCTTCCTCAACGTCCTTTATTTTTTGATCAGCAAACTTAACTTTTGCAGCTATTGTCTTCATATCAGCAATAGCAGCAGCAAACTCAGAAGATCCCTTTTTCATGGAAGCTATACGTGCATTTGACGCATTTTGTTCTGCACGCAAATATTCAAATTCTGAAATCAATGTCCTACGTTCAGAATCAACCTGTAAAAAACGATCAATATCGCACGAAAATTTCTTTTTCGCCACACCAGACTTTATTAATTCTGGATTCTTTCTAATTTGCTCCAATGACAACATATAATCATCTCCAAGTTAAACAAATAAAAAACGACGAACAACAAGTAAATGCATACTTGATGCCGTCGGACGCAAAAACCTTACCAAACAATTACGAAACAACCTTCTCAACTAAACCTGCTTTTATTGCCTTTACACACACCCATACGCGCTTAACCTGCCCACTAGGCAACATGACACGAATACGTTGCAAATTTGGCTTAAACAAACGCTTTGTGCGTTTTACTACGTGTGTACCGATACCGCCACTCTTTTTGGATTGTCCCTTACGAATGATACGACGTCCAACAGACCGTTTCTTACCAGTTACTATGCAAACTCTAGCCATAATACACTCTATTTACGAGAAACGGGTTAATATAACAAAACCAAAAAGCAAGATTATTTTCTATAGAAAAGATATATAAACAACAAATATACTCACAAAAACAATAATATTATTACAGCTAATACCACGCGATAATACGCAAACAATGACATACCGTTTTTTGACAAAAACCTTATTAAAAACCGTATGGCAATAACAGAGAAAACAAATGCAACAATAATTCCAATAAAAAATTGCGACACATTGATCACCGCAAACAAATCATTAAAATTGAAAATTAGTTTATAAACTGTGGCCGCAGACAATGTTGCCAACCCCAATAAAAAACTATATTCTGCAGCATCTGTACGTTTTAACCCAACATAATATCCTCCTAAAATAGTCGTCATAGAACGACTCATCCCAGGAATTAATGCTAAACATTGTAACAGACCAATAGTAATACTTTTATACGGTGTCATTGTTGATATACTCGTCATCTGCTTACGTTTTCTACTGTTACGAGTATAGTGCCTTTCTGCCAACAACATCATGATAGCACCAACAAACAATGCACATGCTATAGTATATTTATTATATAATCGTGATTGCAACCATCCGTCTACACATAATCCAACAACTGCTGATGGGAAAAATGACAACAACAAATTACAACACAAAGAACGACCACATCTACTGCGTCCAAATACTCCAGTTACTATCGAATAGCATCGTTGGCGATACAATAACAACACTGCCAAAATCGATCCAAATTGAATGACCACAAAATAAGCATCCTTTGCGGATTTCGTAACTCTATCAGTTATGACGCTACAATTGTCACAAGACAACCCATCTTTGGCAGAATACAATTCATCGAATAAAATCAAATGTCCTGTTGATGATACTGGAAGATATTCTGTTATCCCCTGAACAACACCCAATGACACAGCCTCTGTTATCGTCATCGCATCATGTTCTGCATGACCAACAACAGATAAACACAATATTAACCAAACAATATATTTTTTCATATTGAGCCATCAGCTTTCACTGACAATAATTTTTCAACAATTTCATTCAGTGCGTCGTCTTCTACACGATTTTCTTCTACAGAAACATTTGTTTTTCTCAATAAATTGGTAATCTGCAACAACCAATAAATATTATTATCTGTCAATGATTCAAAATCAGCAAGTGATTCCAATAACGTTCCCCATGCAATATTTTTCATTTGATCATAACATCTGATATTGTACAGGACAAAACAATACATTGCATCAATTTCGATTTTCAGATCACGAGACAGTCCATTAGTAGAATGCAAACGTTCAAGTATCATTCTAGCACGTTCAATAAAAATTTCACCATTATCACGTTGTGCAAAAACAGATTTTGCTAGACAAAGAGCAACGCAATTCGACCGAACATCCATGGGATAATCTTTCAATAATGAATCATATATAACTTCAGCATCACTAAAACGGCCATTCTCTCTCAATATGTCTGCCAACAACAATTTTGCCGCAAAAACTATTTCATGCCCATCATACTGCGATATCAAATCTGACAAACTACTTATTGCTTGTTCTGAATATGAAACACCTTTCGTACGGCAATAACTCGCCAATTGATAATAAGCAAACGGAGAGTATTTACTCCCGCTCTTAGCACATTCCATCAACAAATCATGAACAAGAACAAAGTCGTCATGATTATAATAATAATCTGCTTCAGTAAAATATGACAACATGGCAGATTCAGAATTTTCATACAAGCTACGTAATTTATTATACGTCAACCGAGCGACATGTTCTTTGTCATTAAACAACTCACAAGCTCCCTTTATAAATAATGCCTGACTTACTATCAATGACATTTCATCAATACCATTATTATCCGGCAGAATTTCACAAATATTAGAAGCAACAATATATGCATTGTTATAGTCATGTGCTAAAAACAATGATGATGCTTGCAACAGATAAAATCTCATTGTATAGAACACAGAAATCTTGCCATAATATTTCTCCAACAACTTATCTAAATGGCGCATCGCGACATCCTGTTGCCCGTTATTTAATCTAGTATTAATATATAATAATTCTGCCTGCCAACGATAATCACCATATGACTCGTGCTTTTTTTCAAAAAACGACAAATGCTCCTCTGCACTGTCAAGATCTAACAATTTGATATCACACTGTATCAACTGGAACAATATTTTTTCATAATCGATCGCATGAACTTTTGTATGCAAAACATCAATATACGCATGTTTAGCTAGCTCATAAGCCCATGATAGATAAAAAGCATTCCCAATTTGCGACATCAAACATGCTTCTTCGCCATCAATACTACACGCATATTGCCTAGCTTGATCAAGATAATGCACTATCAATCGATAATCTTTAACATCACGCATCCATACACAATATGCTAAAATTTTATACATGTCTTTCTGTAATGGTTTATCAGAAAAAGTATTTTCCATATTATGAATAACACGTTCCGCAGCGACTAAATCATCAGAATCAACAGCCAATTTGAACATCGCTAATAAAACATGATGAAAAACAGAACGTGACGTTGTCTCAACTGTTTCTTTTGAAAGACATTCATACGCTGCCATTCGCTGTACATTATTTTCAGCCGTCGATAAAAACATTTTTAGTGCTAAAAATTTCGTTTCATTCTTTATATTGGCACGCAATATTTCCGACAATAATGCATAACCATCACTTGTATGCATACCATGCACAATAGCATGGTATAATTTAAATGATAGCAATGATTGAACATCATCTTCTGGCAAAACTTCTAACTGTTGTTTTAAAAGATATTCTGCTTCATCAGCCCTACCTGCTTGTTTTAATAATAAAGCACATATTCGAACAAATGGATATCCATTTCTTTGCAACCTATATACTTTGCATAATGACATGCTTTGATCGATCAATGCGCTTGTATCATATTTTGACGACAACTGCATAACAAATTGCATGATGAATGCTTGTATCTGTGCAGATTGTCTACTAGAAGATGCTGCCATCAATGCTTCTTCTTGCATCATTAACATGTTATTTATATCACCATTTATCATGGCAATAATGCTCTTCATTGCCAACATCCAGCATCGTTCCGATGATAACAACTGAAAATCATCGATCTGTGAAAATATTTTAATACATTTTTTCCAGTCACCAGAAAACGCACTCGTAATAACTGCATGTAGTCGCAGACGATTTTTTATTACATCATCATGACATTTTTCTGTAACATCGATCAAATCATGACTAAGAACTGCCAACCTGCTCCAATCACCATTTCCTAAATAAGCACTAGACAGTCCAAGTAAAGCCGAACAATGTTCTTCTTCAGTAATGGAATCACAATTCAAGGCCTGTTGAAACAATGTTTGCGACAATGAAAACAGACCAATACGATACGCCAATTTTCCATTCTTTATATAGTCATCACATTTTGTCAAAAGGCGATCTTCTGCCTCAACAAACGGCACTAAGGTAACATTTTCAAACGCTGAGACTTGCCGCCAAGACAGACAGCATATAATGACTATCATCAACCATCTGAACATTTATTCAACCGTTACTGATTTTGCCAAATTACGTGGTTTATCAACGTCACATCCACGCAGCAATGCAATATAATACGCAAACAATTGCAATGGAATACTTGCTAATATCGGCATTACTGCTTCATGTGAATCTTGAATAACGATCAGATCATCGACACAATCCGACGATAACATACAAGATTGCGATACAATCGCTATTACTTTCGCCCCGCGCGCTCTAACCTCTTGAATATTCGATACCGTCTTCGATAGCATATCCTTATTCGTTTCAATAAAAACACATGGACATTCTTCAGAAATCAATGCAATCGGCCCGTGTTTCATCTCCGCAGCAGGATATCCTTCCGCATGAACATATGAAATTTCCTTCAATTTCAATGCTCCTTCCAATGCCAGTGGGAACATCGCTTGCCGCCCAAGAAATAACATATTTTCATACTGAAAATATTTTTTAGCAATACCATGCACAATGTCTTTCATTTGAATAACATCTCGCACTTTGTTTGGCAGTTCAATCAATGCATTTGACAGAGACGTTCCTTCATTGAAACTCATGCTTCTCAATCTTCCGAAATAAAGTGCCAACATAGCAGATATACACAATTGCGCAGTAAATGCTTTCGTTGACGCCACTCCAATTTCCGGCCCGGAATGCTGATAGATTCCACCATCAGCTTCACGAGCGATAGTAGAACCAACAACATTTGTTATTGCTAACGTGCGATATCCTTTCCTCTTCGCTTCCTGTAACGCTGCCAAAGAATCTAATGTTTCCCCTGATTGACTAACAATAAATACCAATGTATTTTTATCTAATGGAGCATTGCGATATCGAAACTCTGATGCATATTCAACGTCGACAGGAATCCGTGCATATTTTTCTATCAAATATTCAGCAATTAAACAAGCATGCCATGCTGTCCCACACGCACAAAACAACAAACGGTCGATTTGTCGCAGATCAACAGCACTCAACTGAAGACCACCAAACTTCGATGTGCTCATGTCGTCTGAAAACCGCCCACGCATGGCATTTTCTAATGACATTGGCTGCTCACAAATCTCTTTTAACATATAGTGATCATAAGATCCCTTGGTAGCATCTTCTATTTGCCAATCGAGAGCACATGTCACTGCTTCAATATTCTCATTTTTCATAGTGACAACAGAGAGCCTGTCTTTAGTCATATGCGCTAATTCCCCATCATTCAAATACACAACATTTTTAGTATGAGCAATGATAGCACAAGCATCACTAGCGACGAACATTTCATTATCCCCCACACCGACAATTAACGGTGAACTTTTTCTTGCAGCTACTATTTCGCCTGGGAACAATTTACAAATCACAGCAATACCATACGTCCCTCTAACGTGCAACAATGCTTTCTGCACACTTGTTAAAAATATATTTTGCGATTCTTTCTCTTTTTTAAAATGATACGATATTAAATTCGCTAATACTTCTGTATCAGTATCTGAATAAAACGAATATCCTTGCTGTGTTAAAAACTTTTTTATTGATTCATAATTTTCAATGACTCCATTATGAACTATAGCAAATAACCCATCAGAACTTCTATGAGGATGTGCATTTTCTACTGATACCCCACCATGAGTAGCCCACCGAGTATGCCCAATTCCGACATGTCCAAACCGTTGGTAATCAGTGATCGCATTAGATAAATTTTTCACACGGCCCAGTTGACGTTCAATGACGAAATCACCATTGTCCAACCCTGCTATTCCTGCTGAATCATAACCACGGTATTCCATGCGCTCCAGGCCATCAATAATGACCTGTGCCGCATCTTTATCGCCAATATACCCGATGATACTACACATATGCTCACATAACTAACACACACCTGTTCTTTTGGCGAGAAAAATAATTTAGTGCCTTTCTTAAAAATCCAACAAAAAATCCTTTGCAAAAAAAACGGCAATAATTCCGTATTGACATGAGTGAGAGTACAAATATTTTCACACAACCAGGTCAGATTAATCAAACACAGAGCAAGCAGCCAGCTAAAGGTTCTGAATATCAAATAACCGATTCCTCAGCCAAACAGTCCATAACAGAGCCCAAACTAGAACCCAATGCTGAACAAGAACTCCTGGAAAGATACTGCGGACTAGAGCAATTACCAAAAGGAAAAATTGAATATGACAAAAAAATCGGGGAAGGTGGATTTGGCATAATAGTAAAAGGGACATTACAACCTAAACACCACAAGCCAATTAATATTGTCATAAAAAAACCAAAATTACAAGGCGCAGATAAAAGAACAAAAGAACAAACAAAACAAGCATTAGAATCTGAGACAGATATCTCATCAAATATCATTAAAACAGCAAAACAAAACTTCGACATTAATAATAATTTAATCAGCAGCCAAGAAGGATTGGCAAATATTTCATTGCAGCAAAAAGCAACTTACAATCGACACATCCAAAAATATATACATGGCCAAAACGGATTTGATGCAATTCACAACAAAAAACTTGATCTTTACAATACACAAACAGGACATCCAAAAAACATCAAACAATCATTAATGCTAGCTCAACAGCTCTTAAATGCCATTCACGCATTACACGAACAGGGAGTGGCTCATTGTGACATAAAACCAAGAAATATTATGCTAGAAATGACTGACAATAATCCAAAACTAACAATAATTGACTTAGGAGGAGCTGCAAAATTTGGACAACAAACAACAATAATATCTAAAAACGCCGCTCCAGAAACACAAATTGCCTGGCAAATGTATAATCGCTTAGCTACATCATCTGAAGACATTTACGCTACAGGAACAGTTTTATGTGAATTACTATTCGACAAAAACAATAAAAAATGGACTCAGATTTTTTCAAACCCAATAATATACAAAACATGCAAGCCGTGTATCAAATCGTAAACACAACACAAACTGTTCCCGTGTTAGTTGGGCAATACTACATACAAGAACTAGGACAACTCGTCAACGCGATACAATATATGCAAGTAGCTGTCCAACGGCGTATTCCAACAGTAATAACAAAAAAACTGGATACTGGATATTATCCAGACCAAGAACAACCAGAAACATACCTTCGCAATCTATTGCAAGAAGCCAACCGACTGTCCGATGTGGAAAATTTATATCCACCTGCAATTTACAATGCAATAGAAGATTTAATCGTTCGCATGTGTGCAATTGAGCCAAACGATCGTCCTAGCGCACAATATTGTCTGGCTGTTTTAAATGATCTTGCATTGTGCAATCATGATGCAATATGCAACGACACAACAGGAAAAATTAAACCAATGGTCGTCGGAACAACGTTACAAGCAATACAATTAATCTCAGACTTAAATGAATTGAATAAAAAGGCAGAATTAACACCAAAAGAAAAAGAAACAAGAGAAGTACTCATATACAATCTTGGTCGCGACTTTGAGATTGAAAGCGAAAAAAACAAAAAAGAAATTTCCGATGCAATAAGTATTGTCGGAAGCGGCGTAACTTTGAATGAGGGCCAAGTAACACGGCTCAAGCAAATTGACAACACTATTAGATCGAGAAAATCTGAAAAACCCAGAAGAATCTAGAAAATCAATCCATTTTTCACCGCATTGGAAAGGTCTTTATAAAAATATTGAATTCTGCGTTAAGAATGTTTGTCTGCTCAATACCACTACAACTTTTTATCGAAAAATGCTTGCCACAACCAATAATACCGAAAAAAAATTAAAGCAATAGCACACAATCAATGCAAAAAAATATCCAGTGTCAAGTGAAGACTCTAACGCACAACTTCCTACACAAAAAGCAGATTGATGCGATCTGTGCTACAATTACAAAATGAAATATTAACAAGAAATACAGAACATAATACAAAAATCGCGGTCGTACGAATAAAAAACATACGTTTTATCCTGGGCCGCTGCAACGAAAAACTGCGATCTGCATATAAAACTTGAACAAATGCAGATCGCAGAAAATATCTAAATCTATTCAAAAGCGGAAATTCTTCACAGCACGCGAGTTAATCGCTAGAGTATTGATATAAATCTTGATATACTCAAGGCTTTATATCTAACATCTGGCATATTCAAAATTTCACATCTGGCATGCCAGAGAAGAATTTCCGTAAAATTTCGGCACGGCGAGTATCAATGTCGATTTGCTTTAATTGTTTTTGCAACAATACTTGTATATGTGCATTTTGTATACGCATAACAATCAAATGCAATGAACTTCGCCATTCTTCTGGCAAATATCCCATATCAACAGCCAACAACACGAATGATATATAATTCATTGCATCAACTGTATTAATACAATAACAACCACGCAAAATTCCAATAGAACGGCCAATATTATCGCACAACGCAACCCAACGCTCTTTCTTCAACATCTCACGCGCATTCGTCTCATAATCCATGACAGAACGTATAATCTGGCATAATCGAGATAATATATCTGCTTCAGATAGCCCTAATGTCTGCTGATTAGAAATTTGAAAAAAATTACCATGGGCTTCCGATCCTTCACCATATATCCCACGAACAACAAATCCAAGCTTCTGAACAGAATGTATCAAATTATAAATCTGTTTGGTCAACACCAATGCTGGTAAATGTACCATTACAGATGCTCGCATCCCAGTACCTACATTCGTCGGACATGATGTCAAATATCCATATTGATCATCGAATGCTATATTTAATCCATCGTTCAAAACATCATCGATTTCATTAGCACGATCAAACATTTCACGGAAATTCAAATCTGATCCAAATACTTGTACACGCAGGTGATCTTCTTCATTGATCATAATGGAAACCAAATGGTCACGTGTCATTACCAAACGTGGTTCATTGACATCTTGTAAAAATTCTTGACTGCATAAATGGTGTTCAACCAATGCTGTACGTTCATACTCCGATAAATCATTAATGTTAAATGTTGAACAATCTTTAAACAACGGGAGCTTTTTCAGAACATTTTCACACCGATCAGAAACATCGCGCAAATCATTACGACAAGCATATTTTACAAACTTTACATCGGATAAATTTCTTGCCAATCGAATTCGTGAACGAATAACTATCGGCATTGTATCGCGCATCAAATGTTCATCTTGAAACAGAACATCACTAAAATTATTCATCCTTCGCCCTCTTTTTTCGATTCTTTGTGCTCAATTGGTTGATCTTATCACGTAATTTCGCTGCATCTTCATACCGTTCTTCTTTCACTGCAATAGTCAACTGTTCTTGCAAATCTGACAATCGTTTGGCTTTAACATCGACCTTCGATTTTACATTGCTCGAAGACACTGTTATTTCTTCTTTGGCATTTGTTAAAGACGATTCACATCGTGGACGTTTACCAGTATGCACGGTTCCCTTTTGAGAAGATTCTATTATGCCATTAATCAGAAGCTTCAAATCTTTATAACAATTTGCACATCCCAATCTTCCTGTTTCACGAAATGACATCGGAGTACACCCACATTCTGAGCATATTAAACTATTAATTGGGGTCTGCTGTTTAATCCCAGAGAATAATGATTCTCCCAAATGCGATAACATCGCAAATGGCAATCCTTCTTGATCGAACAACCCCTGTTTTGCAGCACATTCAGCACACATATGCATTGCTGTCGTTTTATTATTAATAATTTGTGTCATATGGACAGTTGCAGGCTTTCCGCAAAACTGACATTTTTCACCACTCATTTTACCTCCGCATGTTCACAAAGATAACGTTCTGCTGATATCGCTGCCATTGCACCAGTTCCGGCAGATGTTATCGCTTGGCGATATACTCTATCAGCACAGTCACCAGCAACAAACACTCCATCAATATCGGTATTCACAAAAGAACCAGATTTTGGAATGATATACCCTTCTGTATCCAAATTTAAAATATTAATAAATGGACGTGTATTCGGAATGTGCCCTATTGCAACAAATACTCCTGAACATGACAATTCAGCAACATTCCCCGTAACAACATCACGAATATACACTCCTGTAACATTGTCATCTCCTACAATCTCATCGACAACACTATTCCATACTTTGGTAATCTTGTCATTTGACAACACACGACCTTTCATAACAGGAGATGCTCGCAATTGATCCCGTCGATGAATCAAATAAACATGCGAACAGAAATGCGTCAAAAACAATGCTTCTTCACAGGCAGTATCCCCTCCTCCTATCACAACAACATCTTTATTCTTGTAAAACGCGCCATCGCATGTAGCACAAACACTAACCCCACGACCGCCATAAAACTTTTGTTCTCCTGCTACACCAAGCAACTTAGGAGATGCACCAGTTGCGATAATCACCGCACGACAATTGAATGTAGTATTTTCACAACGTACTTGCTTGATATCACGCGAAAAATCCACACTGCAAACAACATCATCAATATATCGAGCACCAAATTTTTCTGCTTGCTGACGCATACGATATGTCAGATCGAACCCATTAATACCGTCTTGAAAACCAGGAAAATTTTCAATATCACTAGTCGTTGTCAATTGCCCACCAGGCTGTCCACCATTAATAACGACAGGAAATAATCCTGCACGAGCCGCATAAATCGCTGCCGTAGAGCCTGCGCACCCACTGCCAATCACAACAATTTGTTCTATATCATTCATTTATGCGCGATAGCATAATCTCAATGATCACTTTTAAAAGTAAAAAATCCGAAATGATAGTTATAAACACAACGAACAACGACTTATCTTATTGGTGTATTTATGCTGATCATTGCAATGCTGTAATTGTGGCAAACATTTCATTCGACCAAATTGGAGCATTGAATAATAACACTACACAAAACATTTTTCATTGCACAATAATCATAAATAACTATCATTTTACTAGTTATGAAAAAAGTGGCAATATTGACAGCAGGAGGAATAGCACCTTGTTTATCATCAGCAATTGCAGCACTTATTAAAGAATATAATGCTATATCTTCCGACATTGAGATAATTTGTTATAAGGATGGATATAAAGGACTATTAACTGGCGAACATTATACTGTTACACATGGAACAATGGAAGCAATACAATCATTGTACAAATTTGGCGGTAGTCCTATTGGAAATAGTCGTATCAAATTAACAAACATAGAAGATTGTGTAGGTCGTGGGTTTGTTAAAGAAGGTGAAGATCCGTTGAAAGTAGCAGCGCATCAATTGACAAAAGATAAAGTTGATATTTTGCATACTATCGGTGGAGATGACACAAATACAACAGCAGCAGATTTAGCAAAATACCTCAAAGAGAATCAATACAATTTACAAGTAATCGGGCTGCCAAAAACAATAGACAACGATATATACCCTATCGCGCAAAGTTTAGGAGCCAATACAGCGGCAGAACAAACAGCAATGTTCTTTGAAAACATTGTAGCAGAAACAACAGCAAACCCAAAAATGTTAATTGTACATGAAGTCATGGGCCGCAAATGCGGATGGCTTACGGCTGCTTCTGCAATTTGTTACATGAAACGTCTAAACGAAAAAACCTTTATCACATCATTAGGAATGTCGAAAGAAAAATACTCCATTCACGGAATTTACATCCCCGAAATGAACATTGATTTACAAAAAGAAGCATCCAGATTGCAAAATATTATGGAAACAGTAGGCTGTGTAAATATTTTCGTCAGCGAGGGGGCGTGCGTCGATGCTATTGTAAAGGAGATGGAAACACGCGGCGAACAAGTACAGCGCGATGCATTTGGACATATTAAATTAGACAGAGTCAACCCTGGGCAATGGTTCGGATCTCAATTCAGCAAAAAAATTGGTGCAGAAAAAGTATTAATCCAAAAGAGCGGTTATTTTGCAAGATCCGCATCATCTAACATTTACGATATCACATTGATCAATGATAGTGCAGCAATGGCAGTAAAATGTGCTATGCAAGGAGATTCAGGAGTAATTGGACTCGATGAAGATCATGATAACAAATTGAGATGTATCGATTTTACTAGAATCAAAGGCGGCAAGCCGTACGATATTAATAAAAACGATGAATGTGCCGCTCTTTTAAAATCAATAGGACAACTATAGTCACTGTGTTCACGACAAAAATTCACATTGCTTTTTATTCATAGAAATTCTTGGCAATGTAGGATTCTTTCGTTCACTCATGTGTTCATGAGATCCGCATTGCCATTACTATTAATTATAGCCTGCCCTATTTGTTTAAATGCACATGGCCATATCAAACAACACAATTACAAAAACAACATTCAAAACAAACAACCATACAAACTTCATAGCACTACCAAAAGCAAACAGTTCCAAAAACTAGAAACAAGCTTCTACAACTCAACACCTATCAAAAACTCTTCGTATTCTATTCTCACACCGTCAAATCATAAATCTATCAGCATGCAATCCATCAATAAATACCAATATCGACGTTCCCGTTCTTCAGAACCAGGAATAACAAACCTTTCACACAAACTTAACATTCATCATCAATAACCCACCATGACAATATATGTCATTAATAGTAATTCTGCCTTTACGAATGAATACATTCACAAAAACAAAGCATCTAATATAGATGTAATTGTTCCAAACGATCAGCAATTGGCATATTTGCAGTATTTATTCAAAAAAAATCATGTGGAAACACAATCGCTGTTAACGATCAACGATCTAAACAATAGTTTGATAGCTAAATACAATATTGACACATCAATTTGTACAAAAGTTGATATACAATTAATAGTAGATTCATGCGTTACAAATTGGTCTAAAACAAAAGCAATATCAGAAAATTTTAATTCAATCGAACATGATTTAATAGATAATATTTGGAACATACAATCTATAGATATTTCATCTATAACCAACACACACAACATACCAGCGGCACTCCTAAATGCCATATTGCAGGCATTCGCAGACCACAATATCTCATTCGAACAAGACATTGCCAATACAATCGTTGAACGCCAACAATCTTTCTCCAAAAATGATAATATAACGACAAATAATCATATTTTATTCTTTGGATTTCTGCCATTCACACAGCATTTAGCAATGATAAAAGCAGCATCATTATGTTACAAAACAGCCGATATTATTGTTCACGATTTTGGAGATAACGATATATTTTTTGCATGGCTGGAAACATTAGAAGACATTTTCGGCAACATTGAATTCATCAACACATCAAGCCAAGAACCAACTGTCGAAACAGTAGAATACAGCAATATTTTTGACGAAATAAAATCTGTAACTAACAATATAAAAACAATCTTAAAACAAAACTCCAATACATCAATTGCTGTACGAGTGCCTCGATTGTCACAATATCTACCAATTATTCAAAATGAATTAAAATTTAATAGCATTGAATATTTTTCTACTTTCGCACGCAATTATCAATATCCAGCAATCATAAAATTATGGATAAAATGGCAGAAAACACGACTAATCACTGATTGCTGCAAATTCTGTTCTGAAATGGTATCGCAGAATATGTTATCACACACAATTTGCGACATAATATTTCGACAAATAAAAACATTACAGACAATATCATTATTCCGTGATTACGACCGCATATTAGAATTCGGAAACATAAAAAATATGCATTCCTTTAATGCTCTTGATGAATATGATATCTGTTATCGTTCGTACACATTATCATCATTCGGACAATGTTTTTTAAATTTATTTCAAAAATTTTTACCACAAAACATAGTCGATCTCATTCAAACAAAATTATGCAACAACAAATCTCATCAAACCATTCCATGTAATGTTTTGATGGAATACATTGAAAACATCGTTTCTGACATCAATGAAATGAACAAATTTCAAGATGAAACAAATGTCATCCTACTTGACTCATATACAATTACTGATCAAGAATTTTCTGATGTATTTGTTTTAGGGCAAGATAATGTTTATGAAACATCTCATGTAATATCTGACATCCACATTCCACAACAAATAAATAACATTCTATCAGAAACAACATTCTATCTGCAAAAACATTACAATGACGTAATAACTCAATCTTTACACAAATTATCGCATCAATGCCGTAACTTGCACATTTCATACCATAGACAATCTTACGTCGACCATACCAATGGTCATTCATTATCGCAATATGTCAAATATTTAACAAAAAACATCATCAAAAAGATACCAACAAATGATGTTTCTCAAAATGCGCATGAAGACCAATCAGATGATCGATTTAAAACATTCTGCGAATCATATAAATTACGGCATGATACAAATAACCATTTGAATGAATATTGTTTTGCTTTAGACATTGATAAAACCACGCCAACAGCATGTAAATCTTTAGAATATTTATTCAAAAACCCACATGTTGGATTCTACACATCAGTATTAGGTTTACAACAAAGCCCATGGATAAAAGAGTCTTTAAATAAAAAAATTACTATCGGATCTCTGGTTCATAATTTTTTACAAATACATAATGCTCAAACCACATGCACAAAACGAATATCATACGATGTATTTTCATCTAATATTCATCAACGCACACAACAATTATTGACACAGATCGAACAAACATGCGAAGCATGCGATAAACATATTCCATATGCAATAATAGATGCAATACAACGATCATCAGTAATTGCACACAAATTATCACTTCGGTTATTATCACACACTGAATGGCTATATTTTTTTAGTGAATATAAACTGCCAGCAACGTCATATATCACAATAGGATCGACAAAATTATCAGTGTCCGGAATAATTGATTTTATAGCAACAAATTGTTACGATATACGCTCAACTGCCAACGACAACAATGTTATTATCATAGACTTCAAAACAGGAAATGATATTGAACTGACAGAGCGCAATATCGTAACATTGATAAAAAAATATAACAGCTTACAATTAGTACTTTACGGAATGGCACTTAGTGAATTAGGAATAAAAAATATTAATTTAATGCTCTTGCGGCATGATAGTGCTAACAATTTACAACCTATTAATCTTGATTATATTTTGCAAAAGTGTGATAATACGATGCAAATCATTGAGAGCATACTAACGACAGGAATGATTCCAAAACAAATATTTGGTAAACAATTCCGTCAATACGTCATTAAAGACGTTCCATTAGCAACAACAGATTTATATTAATGATATTTATTTTCACGAAAACACAAACTGGGTTTGCAGAATACTACATTACGAGCATTCTGTAAAAGAAAATATCGGATGTTCTATTTAAATGATGATAAGATTTGTAATGATGATACCATGCCAGCACGCAAATTTTTATCAAAAACATCACTATCATCATATAATACCAATCGTTGTTTTGCACGTGTGCATGCAACATATAATAATCGACATTCATTATTGTATATAACGTCATATAACCGACCGTTTTCATCGCATTTCATTCCAGATTTTAATTGCCGACCACGTGACAAAAATGGTAAAATTACTATAGGCCATTCTAACCCCTTGCTCTTATGATATGTCATCATTTGTATAGCATTGTCATCGACCAATCCATCATTTGCTGGCATTGATAAATGCGCAACAAATAATTCTTCAGCATCCCATAGTGTCATGTTTTGAGATTCTGCAAAATAACACAATTCCAACACACGATTTTTTTCATGCATCCACTCAAAATCACTATATAATGATAAACATTGTATTCTCTCAAATAAATTTATATTTTCTATCACATAAAACAACAATTGAGATAACGTCATATAAGCTTTCTGGCGTCGAAAATGATCAAATTGATCGTCGATCTTCTTACACTGAAAGCTATTATTGTATGTAAAATAGTTAATAATCTCTTTGCTAGAGATACCAAAAATTTCACGTAAAATACCGGCAAACTCAAACCGATCCATCGGATTATTGATATAACGCACACAAGATGCCAACCATTGCAATGGCGATACAGTATTTTCTCGTACATTTCCATCATGAATTTGCACTGGCAAATGATTTTTTACACAATCGTCATAAAGTTCGTTTAACCAATCTTTTCGTGGTGCTAAAATTGCAATATCCGACCATTTTGTTACATAAAAATCATCACATGTTTTCCTTAAAAACATATTTAAAATATGGTCACAAACAATTTTAGCAGCATCTTCCATGTCTGGTTTTCGTGATATCTTTTCAACCTCAACAGAACCTTCTATAGCGTCTGGCCTGGCCAATAATGGAACAAAATTTATATCACGAAAAATAGTTTTAAATCGTTGATTTACAAAATTTACAACAGCGATAGGACATCGCATCGTAACACAAAAAACAAGATCTTTTACACAACAATTTTTCAATAATTGTTCATGCAAAAATTGATAAAACCGTACATCAGCACGTTCACAATAAATTGCTTGTTGAATATCGCCAACCATTGAAAAACAACCACTTTTAGGAAAATTCTTTTCAATATCTACGCAAATCCCTTCATGCAAAATATTCTGTGATACTCCCAATAATAACCGAAATTGTTGTTCATCTGTATCCTGCGCTTCATCAAGAAGCACGCGATATGGCAGTTTTTCGACTTCCTGGATCACTGTCGCATTAGACAATAATTCTACAGCACATGTGATTAAATCATCATATCGTAAATTCCCATGTTTTATACGGTGTTTGCGATAACGACATGCAATTTCTGTGATAAAATTTTCTACCACTGAAGATTTCCATTTATTGAGCTCAGAAAATACATCATCACAAACATCTAAAAACGACCGTGTTGTACATGACGATTTGTAATCAGGCATAACATATGGCATTCCATGCTTACAAAAATCCAACCATTCAATAATAGAACTTTGATATTTTATAACAGCTGTCATCGTTGGTTTTGGAGAAAACTTTAAAATTTTATCAAAAGCAACATTAGGAGCATATCTAAAAACATTATTTGACTGCTTATAACTTATACATGACCGAGCATCATTAATAAATTTATCAACATCAACAAAACGTTTAAAATCATCATGCAAATATTGCGGAACACATGTTAATGGATCGTCCAACTCTTCTAAAAATGACATCCATACATCATCATCATTTTGCAATACTTCTATCTCTGATAGAACTCCTATCAAATGTCCATATGTACGGATAAAATTCAACGCAAATGAATGTATTGTCCCAAAAAATGCATTATTTATTCGTTCATGACATGCACGCTGCAACAGCTCATTATCTTTGCATTTATCGTCTATCGCAATAATAGTGCGTTCCTTTATTTCGCATGCTGCTTTTTCTGTATATGTAACAGCTACCAATGTTTTTGTCAAAGAATGTTCTTTGTCATTCGTCTGAACATCATTGATTATAAAATTCGCTATACGATTAGTAATCGCTGTTGTTTTCCCTACCCCAGCTGGCGCAATTACAGAAAAATTTTCATCAATTTCTGTAATAAACCGTTGTCGAGCATCATAATCCTGTAATTGCATGTTCTAAACAAACATAGATGCATCATTCAAAATGCCAAAACAAAAAATACAACTTACAATGCTTACGAAATCTGGCAATTATGACGTAACAATCATGAATTTATTATTGGATTACTTACCTTGCATATAAATTTTATTGCCAAAAAAGTCAGCAGCGTCTATTTTTTGTATTTGTTCGTATGGTATCATATTTAGCATGTTGTATCGTAGCGTATTTTATTGGATCAATTTCATTCGGTGCCATAGTCGCACGGCGTTATAATAAAAATATTTTTGAAATTGGAAGTTGCAGCCCAGGAGCAACAAATGTCAAACGTACAATAGGTGCATCTGCTGGGAATTTAGTGTTCGTTCTAGATTTTTTAAAAGGATTTATTCCATGTTGGATAATGACACATTTTTTTTCAACAGAACATCATTTTAATCTAAAATTAGCAATATATTCTCTCATCGGAATATTGATCGGCCATAGCTTTTCTATATTTCATCATTTTCGTGGCGGAAAAGGCGTAGCGTCATCAATGGGTGGTATTTTGGCAATTATGCCAAGAACGTTTATCATAGGAATAATGGTATGGCTTGTAATTTTTCATGCCACAAGAATAGTGTCATTTGCATCATTATGTTTTGCATTTACTATCCTCCTTACGACATATTTATTCGGATATCCCATTGAATGCATAGCATTAGCAACAATATTAAACATAATTATTTTTTGGCGACACAAGGACAATATTGTCAGATTGGCCAAAGGTACAGAATATAAATTTACTAAAAAGGGATAATGGCAATAATTGTTCAGAAATATGGCGGTACTTCTGTTAAGGACATTGAACATATTCAACATGTTGCTGACAGAGTAAAGCAATCATACAGTGCTGGGAATGATATGATTGTTGTTGTATCAGCACGTGCTGGAATGACAAATAATCTTTTAAAAATGGCAACCAGCATCTCCTCTACCCCATCATCTGAAGAGTTGGACATGTTACTATGTATCGGAGAACAAGAGACTGCTGCGTTATTAGCAATCGCATTGCAAAGTATTGGTATAAAAGCGACAGCAAGACTAGGATATCAAATCGGTATACATACATGTGACACACATGGAAATGCACGCATTCATTATATTGACGGCGGCGATATAGAAGAATTATTGAATAATCGTACCGTTGTTGTCGTTGCTGGCTTTCAAGGAATTTCCGACATTGGACGATTGACAACGCTCGGTCGTGGTGGATCTGACCTTACAGCATTAGCATTAGCACATCGATTCCATGCTGATCACTGTGAAATTTTCACTGACGTTGATGGTGTGTTTACAGGAGATCCTAATACGATACAGCATGCACGATTAATCCCAAATATTGATTTCGAATCCTTATTAAGGCTGTCATTCTTTGATAATAAAATTATGCAGGATAGATCGATCGCATTTGCACAAAAACATAATATTTCATTTTCGATATCACATTCTAAACATGATTGCAAAGGAACATTCGTGACCAATAAATTGACACGATATGAAGACGAAATAATTGGAATCACCAGCAAGACAGGGCTGTCATTATTAACATGCAATTGCAATAACGATTGCGTAAATATGATGCTATCGTTTTTTCAATCGCGCAATATTCCCATTAGTTTTATTAAACATAGGAAGATATCGATAGATAATTACGTCGATGAGTTGTGTTTGCAATCAGAAGACTTCCTTTCATCGCAATCAACCTTTTTCGATATATTTTCCGACAATATAATTTCGCATAATATATACCACGATTTATCACGAATTGACATTGTCGGGACAAACATTCAATGCAATCAACATTTGCCTGTCATATTTGATATTATGAAGGATCATGCCATTGTTCGTTCGGAATATGGCAAACATGGCCTATCATTTTTAATAAACACTGCAGAGTATAAACAATTAGTAAATTCAATACATGATATAATTTTCTGCGATGCTAGGAAACGGTCACATCAAATAGAAACAATCTCTGTTAAACGTGAATTACATAATATCTGCAATTGTCCATGACGTTGAATATATTCTTCATCTGACATTTTTTTACATTTATACTGCCATACTGTCTCTGGCCAATAGCTATCGCCTTCTGACCGGCAAATAATGTGAATATGCAATTGCGGTGTTTTATTCCCTATCGCTGCAACATTTAATCGATCACATGGGAAACAATATTCCATAATATTGCTCATCCACGATATTTCTTTCATCAACTGTAATTGATCATTATGCTCCAATTCGTTCATTTGAACAATGTTCATTCTTCGAGGAACAAGAAATACCCATGGCAATTCTGTAGAATTCAACAACGCCGTACTCAATGGTAATTCTATAATATTTTTATAATGTGACAATTGTTCATTCAATAAAAACGATGACATGATTCAGGACAAGAATCATGTCGTGATGAACGTTTGCAAGATTTAGTTACAATTAATAATAATAGTTCAATGCGATATGACCGCCAATATTCCAATGATCATGACCGATAACTGATCCTATACCTCCACTTATTGATAAGTTGTCAGAGATTTTATTCTTCAATCCACCATATACTATTCCAGAATGTTTATCGGCATATCCGAACACTGGGACAAATGGATCAATCCCTGCATCGTCCAACTGTGCTAAACAATGGCTATGCGACCGTATTGCTTGGCATTTCCACCCTGCTCGCAAGACCAAATGCAAATATCTTTTGTCATTCTTTTTATGTAGAAATATCTTTTCAGCATGAAGTCCCAATATTGTATCCAGCATGTCGAAATTTACTGCATCCAATGATGCTGCATTGCGACCACCATTTTCATGATATGATTTTTGATGAATACGGTTATATGTCACTCCTGCCCATGGGCCTACTTCAAGTCCACATAATTTTATCATTCCCTTTGTAAACTCTGCACTGACATTGATATCATTGCTGTCGAACTTGGTATTGAAACGTGCATTAGTGCCATCAACACGCGACATTTCATTCTCTACATATGCAAACCCACCGAATACATGGAATCGTGTATGCATATGTTTGGAATTATCATTTTTGTACATACAGAAAATTCCGACATTGTACATATCTTTTCCAGCATGTTTGCTCCTTGATGTCGCATTTCCAAAGAAGTCAATATTAGCATGGCAATATCCTATCGAACCACCAAACTTCAAATTCCCTCCATTTGACAATTCTTTGACAAAATCATGACCAATAACGATCCCATACTTGTCATAATCATATCCATATCCCAAAATTTCGTCCTGATGGCCATGCCCGCCTAGCACCATTATGAATGGGTCCTGCTTATAAGAACACATTTCAGCAAATATTACTTGTTTCTGAATGTCAGACATTATTTCTGCATCGATTGCTGACAGTTCTTCACTTGCAAAGTCTTTTGTGTAGTCGGTTGTCAATTTAACTGCTGGATCTATTATAGCGTCTCCAGTTCCAATTACAATACCTCCACCTAAGTGTTTATCATTCATCAAATATGCATGCAGTCCTTCCCAATACGTATATTCGGCATTCCCTGTTGATACAATAGAAGATCCGTTTTTGGTTATTTTATACAATTTCACATTGTTATTGGCATCAACTGGATCTTCTGCAACATCACAACCACTAAAAAACTCTTGGTTTTTAGGTCCGATTCCATCTTCATATTTAGTTCTTACAACATAGAAATTTGCATTTGATGGAATTTCACCAAGCTCGTCCAATTTTTCACTGTTACAGTCTTCGATCGCCAACATTCCACAATCCAACACAAGACAATTTCCTGTATTTGGCAAATATAACACACCATTTGTCTTTTTGAAAGCTGAAAGATCACCTTCCTCATTTTTGCTTAAATCAACTCCAAACACCAATGTCTGACCACTGCCTATTGTCAACTTTCCATCAATAGGATAACCGCCATTTGCCAGTTTTACATTTCCATCGCGACCTGCGCGTTTCGCCCCAGCAGATCCGATTGCTGTTTTCGCACCGTTATTTTGATATAATTCTGTTTTTGTCTTCTTTATTGTTGGTCCGTCCTCCGTTACGTCTTCTGTAACTGCGCGTGAATACGAAATATTCGCCTGCAAATGTTGCAAGGCATCGTCTAGCTCTGTCTCATTACTAGAATCCATCAAATGCATCGATCCATTTATTATTTCAATTTTCGATAAATTGCTGACAGGTCGGAAGCAATTTACTGTACTACCACCATCAATACGCATGATAGAGCCGCCCTGCACACCACCACCATTACCTTCCGCCGCTCTAATCTCTCCCAATATGTTTAGTTTAATTCCACTCGATGAAGATCCGCCATTTTTAATAGAATCGAACGTTCCACCTGTTCCATCTGTCTCGCCTGATCCATCTACCTTTAACGTACGCTTACGGCCGACATTGATCTGGAAATTCTGACCAATCCCAAATGCTCGTACGCCTTCCTGATCACCTCCTATCGTAGCGGCTGCTGTTTTATTACCATCAACCTTCCACGGCTCAGACAACTTCAACGCTCCTATCGTAATAACAGGTTCGTCAGAAGCTTGCTCCCCATTAAAATAAAACCGCATGCCATCAGACTCTAAAGATCCTCCATTAACATATCCTCCAAGTGTTGAAATGTATGCACCGTTTCCTGACGCTGTACTAGCGATAACAGAGTTACCATTGTATTCCATTGTCCAGTTTTTTACCTCAACATCGCTTCCTGATGCACATCCTACTCCAACAACAGAAGAATAAGAAAAAGTTGCATTAGTCACTTCATCATAAATCGCTCCATTATTTGCATTGCTTGTAAATGTTACGTTGTCACCAACATTACCGATCGTCCAGTTGCTAAAATCAATAGAAGTTTCTTCCTTATTATTTATTTTCACCTCACCTGCTCCAAAAATACTAGCATAAGGAGAAGATTTCAACTCTTCTTGATTTTTCTTTTTTGGCGCTGGCATAACATTGGCTGTTGATGTCAATGTGGCATTCTCTCCTATGTTACCGACTGTCCAATTACAAAAGCTCGTCGAATCACTGCAATCTTTCCCATTATACACACGTCCTGCTCCAAAAATGCTAGAGTAAGGAGAAGGGATTGAATTATCGCCATCTCCATATGCAGCTGACTGCGCAGTTGATGCCCTACTAGCAGATATCGAGGTCAGTACTGATTCAGGTCCTATATTACCAATACTCCAGTTTTTAAAACTACTACCGTTCCAAACATGTCCTACTCCGAATATATTGGAATAAGAATATGCAAAATCAGCGTATTCACAACCTTCACAATTAAAATTGCCAGGATCAGCATAAGATACAGATATTAGTTTAACTCCACCATCTATAATTTTTATCTCCCAACTATCGAAATAAGTTTTTCCAGTTGTATACCCTGCACCAAAGATACTTGAGTAAGCCATCTTTGACGTTTTGCTAGTGTACGAGTCAAGAAAGAAAGAAGATGTCGCAACCGATGTTAATTCAGCATTTTCAAATATAGATCCGATTTTCCAATTTTGAAACTCCGCACCAGACGCATACCCTGCTCCAAAAATACTAGATTGAGAATACGCTTGATTATAAGCAATAGCAGTTGCAGTAGACATCAATTGCACGCCTGCACCAATATCGCCCACTTTCCAACTGCTGAAAGTCATCTCTTCGCCGTTTTTTAATTCCGCCTTGCCAGCTCCAAAAATACTAGACCTAGAATAGGCAAACTCTTTTGTCTTGTCTTTTGTCCAACTTCCAGAAATTGATTCTAACACCACATTTTCTCCGAAATTCCCTATCTTCCATTCACTGAAATTGGCAGACCAAATCGCATGCCCTGCTCCAAAAATACTAGAAACAGAATAATCGGAAATATCAGCGGCACTAGAAGAAGAAGTCGATGTCAAATTAGCATTTTCTCCTATATTTCCAATCGTCCAATTGCTGAAAGTTATATTTTCGCCGTTTTTAAATTCTGCACACCCTACTCCAAAAACGGTAGCATATTTTCCTTCTGACGTTATCGTGACATTATTGCCAATGCTATTTTTTTCGCTGCCGGACTCAAGACTACCGATTTTCCAGCCAGAAAAATTGATCGTTTTACTGTTTGAATTAAGGTACGCATATCCTACTCCAAAAACAGAACTATATCCTTTTTCTGCTGTTGATGTCAATGTTGTTGCTCTATCATTGCCTGTACCACCTTCTATTGTTCCAATTTTCCAATCTCTGAAATCAACACTCCCATTTGCACGTCCAGCACCAAAGATTGCACTATATGCATCTTTAAGACCTGTTGCATTTGCCGTCAATTTACTGCCAGTACCTATATCTTCTATCGTCCAGTTTGTCAAAGTACCACTATTATTCGCATGCCCTGTACCAAAAACTGCAGCACCAGAATAAGTAGTGCCGCCAGTTGCAGTTGCATTGAAGTTAAGTTTTGCCGTGTTTTTTGTATCTACTGCAATGTATTCTACTGAATTGTCACTCGCGCTCGGCAATCCTATCACTGCAGCATAAGTCCCTGCCGAATCTGAATTAGCAGTTGAGCTAAAAGAATAAGTTTCGTCAGTCGTTGGTAGTGCTATCTTAAATAGATTGCTTGCTTCACCACTAACGCCTGTCAAATCAATCGCTGATGCTTTGCAATAACCTGATGAATTTAAATAAGTATTTTTTACATCAATCAATTGATCAGCAGACGAATTATTATTTATTGTGAATGCTTTGCCAGCGCCAGTATCTGTTTCACTTGTTCCAAAAGATATTGCTTTAAGCGAACGACTTGTATTGCTTCCAATGTTTAAACAACCAGCGTCGGCAAACGTCAACGAAGCATCATCGCTAATGTCTATATTTTTCGCTGCGGTTTCTTTGCTTGATATCGAACAATTATTCTCACCATAAGCGACTGAAGACATCATACCAACAACAACACACAAAGAAATAATTCGCGATAGTTTTGATCCAAATTCTCCCACAATCGTAACAAGTGTACAATGTCATATGCGTTTGTCAATTTGTAAAATTGGGACAAACATAACATACAAATGAAGCAAATATATCGATTAATATGAAATAGTTTTGCGCAAAACATCACTGGCAATATATACAAAAACTATAGGCAGGTTTGGAAAAAACTTGATTTTCACAACTTCCATGTTTTAGTGTGCCCTAAAATCGACAAGGAATCAAATATGACACAACATCCAAGTTTTACAAGAAGTAGTGGTGGAGCAGCAAATAAACGTAGTGTATTAAAACGTCATGAGCGTGTCGATCTGTTGAAAAAACGTGGTTTGTGGACAGAGAACAGTTCTGTCGTCGGTATGCCAAAAACAAAACCGGAAGATTAATTGTTTTTTCCGACAGGAATGAAACATCCTAGCTCGAAGACGGTCACTGTCATGACGGTCTTTCTGTTCTTGTTGTTGACAGCGTGTAGTAAACTCCCATCGATCAGCAAAAATCAAGAACAAAACGATCGTGATTTTGTCACAGCAACACGTTGCATTCGCACTGGCGATTATGATGGTGCATATTCTCATCTGTTATCAGTAACACGAAAATACGACAAATCCCCTGAATCGTATTTACTATTAGGAACATTGTGCATAGATCAACGTAATGATCCAATAGCTGCAATGTACTTTTTAAAATGTTATTCTGAACAATCAGACAATGCGTCAGATATTAGAATAGCGAATAATTTGATAAACACAGCAAAAAAGAATTTTTTGAAATCATTGCCTGTACACAATGATAACATGCATTCAGAATCAGAAATGGTTGAAATCGCAAGAGTGTTAAAAAACCAAAATGCTACCCTCCAACAACAAAACATATCGCATCAACAGGAGATTGCCTCCTACAAATCGCAAATATCTGACCTTACTAACAAATTAAACGTCCTAGCAAAACAATGTCAAATGTTGCGACAACATACACCAATTAAACATACTGTTCAACCAGGCGAAACATTATCGTCCATAAGCACAATTTATTACGGAAATCCACAATATTGGAAAAATATCATGCAAGCAAACCAAGAAACATTGCATGATAGCACAACATTGAAAGTCGGACAACAATTGATCATTCCTTAATATTTGGAAATGATCGTATGCATGTTGCAATTTGAAAAATTTTTATATAGTTGATCGAAAAGCAATTCGGAGAAAATTTCCATGAAAAAATCATCGTTAATGTTTTCAGATAATGACGTTTTTAACTGTATCGAAAATGAACGCAAACGACAAAACCAACACATCGAATTAATAGCATCTGAAAATTTTACATCACAAGCAGTCATGGAAGCTGTCGGAAGTGTTCTGACAAATAAATATGCAGAGGGATATCCTGGAAAACGTTATTATGGCGGTTGCAATAATGTCGACAATATCGAACAATTAGCAATTGACCGCGCAAAAGAATTATTCGGAGCAGAACATGTCAACGTACAGCCACATTCTGGCAGCCAAGCAAATGCTGCAGTCTATTTATCATGCTTAAAACCAGGCGATAAAATATTGACAATGTCATTAGAAAATGGCGGACATTTAACACATGGACATCCTAAAAATTTTAGTGGAATTTTGTACAATGTCGTCCATTATAATGTATCTCATGAAACAGGGTATATTGACTATCAAGAAATGGCAGATGTTGCAAAAAAAGAACACCCAAAATTGATAACAATAGGAGCATCAGCATATTCAAGAACAATCGACTTCAAACTAGTATCTGAAATAGCACATAAAAATGGTGCTCTCGTGTTGGCTGATATTGCACATATTGCAGGATTAGTAGCTACAGGACTACACCCTAGCCCAGTGCCATATTGTGATTTCGTAACAAGCACTACACATAAAACATTACGCGGCCCACGTGGTGGTATCATAATGTGCAAATCTGAATATGCACAATCGATCGACTCTGCTGTTTTTCCAGGCACACAAGGTGGTCCATTAATGCATGTTATCGCAGGAAAGGCAGTATGTTTTAAAGAGGCATTAATGCCATCATTCAAGGAATACCAACAACAAGTAATAACAAATGCTCATACGCTCGCACAAAGATTAATAGTCAATGGATATCATATTGTAACAGGAGGGACAGATAATCATTTGTTGTTAGTCGACCTGAGGACAGTAAATAAAAATATAACTGGGAAAGATGCACAAAATGCACTAGAAAGTGCTAATATCACAACAAATCGTAATACTGTACCTAATGAAACACGATCTCCTTTCTTAGCAAGTGGGTTGCGATTAGGAACACCTGCTGTCACAACTCGTGGTATGAAAACACAAGAAATGATAATGATAGCAGATTGGATAACGCAAATATTACACGACATATCAAACACAACAACTATTGAAAAGGTAAAATCAGAAGTAATCGATCTGTGCTCGCAGTATCCATTGCCATATTAAAAAGAAATACATCATCCAATTACTATGATAGCAAACTGCCCATTTGAAAAAAAATTTCCATCTGTATTAAAGAAGGATGACGTTTTTTTCATGTCATTGGCATATAATCAAGCATTAGAGGCATGGAGTAATGGAGAAACTCCTATCGGCGCCATAGCAGTATTAGGAGATGAGGTCATCGCATCTGGCCATAACGCAGTAATTTCATTAAATGATCCCACTGCACATGCTGAAGTGATTGTAATGACAAAAGCAGCATCCATCATCGGTGATTGGAGATTGAACGATATAAAATTATACGTCACAAAAGAACCATGCCCTATGTGCTCTGGAGCGACGATCATGAGCAGAGTCGGAGAAGTCATATTCAGTGTAAAAGATACCAAAATGGGATGTTTGGGCAGTGCATTTTCATTACAAAACCTACCATATGTCAATCATCGACCAATCATACGTTCAGGAATAATGGAACAAGAATGTTTACAACTATTACAAACATTTTTTGAAATCAAACGTAAACAAAAATAAAAATCAAACACAACAAAACGCCTTCCACATTCGACATGTACATTTTTCACTAACATAGATTAATAATAAATTTTAATAGAATCGATAACTCTGAAAAAATTTTTCAAGCAAGGCACTATCCAGCATAAACAAGCAATCTCCCCCCCCCTACTGTATCACAAAGTTTACTACCGAAAACACTGATGTTTTATCACTTTGTGTATTGACAATGTATCAATTGATGATTGTTTGTTCTCAGGTTTTAGAAGTTTATGCCCCCATCGTCTAGCGGCTAGGACGTTGGATTCTCATTCCAGAAACCGGGGTTCGATTCCCCGTGGGGGTGCCATATTTTTTTTGAAAACATCAGCGGCAAATTGCCTGCTTTTCAATTGTAAGGCGCACAATTGGGTGTTCGTTCGCAACACTCATCGGCCACATATTTGCGACACAGAAAATCTAAGATTAAAAAGTCAACAATGTGAAATATTAATCTTTAAAATCATTCTATTGCTCAGATTTTCACATTTTTACTGGCCGCATAATTCATTTTTATTTACACATATCACAATAACACAATGAACAATAAAATTGTCCTACGCGCATTATCTGTTGTCGCAACAATCATATCATGCATGTTCTTTACATCATTGATCACACAATATTCCATCGACAAAAATAGTGCATTATTGTCAAAGTGGACATTTTGTTGTTTTGCGAGCATTGCAATCGCCATATTTTTCTGGATAATATCACGCAACCACGGCGATAATGTATTCCAGCGAGAAATATTAGCAATAATCGGGACAGGATGGCTACTAGCTATACTCATTGGGACATTACCATACTTATTCATCTTACCAAATTGCACATTTCAAGATGCAATATTCGAATCAACATCAGGATTTACGACAACCGGAACATCGGTGTTTAATTTTACTGACAAATTCCCTGCAAGTTTGTTATTATTTCGTAGCATGACACAATGGATAGGCGGATTTGGCACTCTCACATTCTTCGCCGTCCTATTACCATTATTAGGCGCTAAAACAAAATCATTATGTTTGAGCGGATTATCTATCAATGATAGGGATTCAGCTGAAACTACCGCGCGCACAATAATAACATCAATAATCCTACTTTACGCAATTTTGACGATTGTCAGCAGTGTTGGATTATATTATTCTGGAATGCCAGTATTCGATGCAATATGCACATCATTGACAACAATATCAACCGGCGGATTCATATCACGACAAGCACAAGCACTCATTGTAAATTCCAGCATCATACAAGCATTATTAATCATCATGATGTTAATAGGTGGTACAAATTTTATAATAATAATACAATTGATCCGCAGAAAATATAAACGATTTATACATGATGAAGAGTCATTATGGTATATTATATTATTATGCACTACCAGTATTATAATAATCGCAATTCAATTGTTGTCTTCTAATGCAGCAACAGTGTCAGAAAAAATATCATCATCAATATTCCATGTAGTATCTATTGCTACAACAACAGGGATTGCGACACAAGACCTCAATAATTGGCCAATTCCATCTCATTTAATATTCGTATTATTGATGTTATGTGGTAGTTGTAGTGGATCCACCGCTGGCGGCATAAAGATCTCACGACTTGCTATTGCAATAAAATCTATCAGAAAAACATTGATTCAATCATTCCGTCCACATGTCGTATCACGATTATTTTTTAATAAACAAGAAATTTCTAACCATGAAGAAAACATTGCTAAATCATATATATTATTCGCGTTGTTTTTCCTTATTATTGGGACAACCATCCTATCAATGACAATGAATGACATAAGTTTTCAAGGGATTATTTTGTCATCAATATCTAGCTTTTTTAATATAGGATTAGGGCTTTATGAATTCGGGCCGTTTACAAATTATTCTGAAATTGGAACACTCGCCAAATTAGTTCATAGTGGATTGATGATAATTGGTCGTGTAGAAATTTTCGCAATTATTACATTATTCATGCCATCATTCTGGAAAAAATTCTCTTAGAATAGTTTTTATATTGAACTATTTTAATTGCTGCTAATAACTATTTATTAATGGTATGAATGTTATAAATCGTCATCGCACATGCTTTAAACTTTTAGCAGTAGCTATTATCGCAATACTGATATCTCCATTATCAGAAGCACGTACAAGCTCTCAAGCGTTGGTAGACACTCCAATTTATGACTTCTCATTACCAATTTTTGACCAATCAGGACATTTGTCATTCAAAACTATTGGAACATCAGCAATAATGGATGAAAATTCTAAATTCTCAGTGCAGAATGCAGAGATAATTCTCCCAAATACGACAACGTCAGAACATATGATTTCTGCAAGAAGTGAATATGCTTTGATTGAACCATCAGAACAATATGCATATAGTGACACACCAATTAAAATCACTGGAAGCAATTTTATAGCAGATGCTAATCAATGGGAGTTTTTTGGAAAAACACGAACGTTGGTCACACACAGCAATGTACACGTAAAAATCAACAATACTAATAATAAGGAGCTTCAGCCATAAAAAAATATTTATCAGTATGTTTTGCAATTATCATGTCATGTTTGCATGCAAATGAAATATCAATCACCAGCGATCATTTGACAGTACAAGATGATGGCGAGTGTGTAATCATGAACTTTTCTGATTCTGCACGAATGTATAACGACAACCTTGATCTATTTAGCGATAGTATCTGTGTCTCGCTGTACAATGACGACAATTTAATGTCCGACAATAATGATATACAATCGATAAAAGAAGTTGTTGCCAATGGACATGCTCGATTTAAAACTAATACTCATGATGGCAATGCTGACTGCATAACTATGATTCCTGCAAAAAATATAATTATTCTAGAAGGGAATGCTACTATCTGTGATCCTACACAAGGAATAATACATTCTGAAAAGCTATCATTTGACAACACAAATGGGAAAATAATGTCAAACACACCAACTGGAACCAAACGTTCATCCATAACATTAGAAACAGTACAACAACGTTCTGAAAACAACCAATAATATAGTAATCATGGCACAACATCAATTATTAGCTACATCACTACAGAAAAAATACAACAAACGTGAAGTAGTAAAAAATGTATCAGTAAAGATTAACAGTGGTGAAATCATCGGATTGCTCGGTCCAAACGGTGCAGGAAAAACAACAACATTCTATATGATCATTGGGATGATCCCTGCCGATAGTGGAACAATAACATGTAATGATACAGTAATTAGCAACTATCCAATGTATAAACGTGCCAGAATAGGAATAGGATATTTGCCACAAGAAGCATCTGTCTTCAGAAAATTGACAGTATGGGAAAATTTAATGGGAGTAGCAGAATATCTGCCAATGTCGAAAAATGAACGGATCAATCGTGTAAATAATATCTTGGAAGAAATGAAGATTTCATTTCTGCGCGATCAAATGGCATATACTCTTAGTGGAGGCGAACGTCGCAGGTTAGAGATCGCACGGACATTGATCACAGACCCTAAATTTTTATTAATGGACGAACCATTTAGTGGTGTCGATCCTATCAGTGTAGCTGATCTGCAACAAATCATTTTATCATTGAAAAACAAAGGCATCGGGGTGCTAATCACCGACCATAATGTAAGAGAAACATTAAAAATCGTCGACAGAGCATATTTGATGTACAATGGCAATATTTTGTGCGAAGGCAGCAGTGATAAGTTATTAAACGACGAAAATAGCAAAAAATTCTATTTAGGCGAGAATTTTACATTGTAAAATAGTAGAACCAAAAACCAAAACCCGGCAACAATCTACTCTCGCACAACAGCGTGGTCGCACTACCATCGACGGCTAGAGCCTTAACGAGCGTGTTCGGAATGGGAACGTGTG